>CAJEXW010000010.1 GCA_903994525.1 uncultured Chlorobiaceae bacterium | reverse complement strand
TCGTGATGTGAATACCGTTCGTTATAACACTAAAGTAGTGTAAATCATTTCTTCTTCAAAAAATCATGTAACGCCGCAATGAGTTTTGGCAGGACAAGATGCACATCTCCAACGATTCCATACTCAGCAATTTCAAAAATAGGGGCATGGCAATCACTGTTAATAGCAACCACGGTACTGTCGGAGGCAATACCAGCCAAATGCTGGACAGAGCCTGATATGCCGCAGGCAAAGTAAAGGATTGGTGCAACCGTTTTGCCAGTCTGTCCGATCTGTTCACTGTGCGGTCGCCACCCCTCATCAACGACTGGACGTGTAGCTCCTACAACACCTCCAAGCAAGAAGGCAAGCTGATCGAGTAAAACAAAACCCTCTGCTCCCCCGATGCCTCGCCCTCCAGCCACAATAATGGCTGCTTCAGTAAGATCCTGAACTCCTTCACGCATGACAATCCGGCGAAGAAGTGGGAAAAAATCCTCTCGATGGTCAGCACCATAAGGCTCAATGGCTTTAAACTCTATATGATCAGTTGGAAGAGCGTTTTTTGGTAGTGCGCAAGAATCAATGGTATAGATTCTGAGAGGATGCTGAGGATAAAATGATGCGAGAGCAGAAGCGGAATACACCGCTCGCACGGTGCCACAAGCTGCACCGGATTCATCAAAGAGTAGAGTCCCGGAAAGCAGGGATGCTTTAAGGCGCAGAGAAAGTTTAGGTGCCAACTCCCTGCTGAGTATTGAATCAGCGAAAAAAAGCGCACTACACACACCACGTTGAAAAAGCTCAGCGACTATTCGTGCATAATGTTCCGAATTGTACAGGCCGAGCTTCTGATCACTTGCATGATAGATAACCCCCTGGCCATACATTTTTTTGGAAAGCTGATGAAGATCTGCGGCACCGACAAGAATACCACTCACAATAACATCCTGATGAAGCGCAGCCACTCCCTGAAGAGCGTTCCAGATCACAATGGAGCTCTTCTTTACAACGCCATCCCTTTGCTCCAAATAGACAAGATATTTTTCCATTAGTGAGTGACTCCTCTTTTGATAACCCGCTTAGGGTAAAAAGAGCTCTTTTCGAAGAACCTTGATCAGCTCTTTCTCGTCAGATATAAATCGGCATCTTTTTTTTCTGCTACACGGCTTGATACCTGTCATGACAACAGAAGGAGGCTCATGTAAAGCGAGAGAAAAAGAGTCAATTGTCTTTTTTCTGGCCTCCATGACTGATTTGATACTTGTTTTACGAGGTGTGTTCAACCCTTTTTCAACACTGAGCAGGGCTGGATAGTGTAGCTCAAAAAACTCAACACCACTCTCTATTTCACGTTCAACCTCAAGACCTTCAGTGGAAACGTGCAATGCACAAATCCCGGTGACAGCACCCATACCAAGAAGCTCGGCAAGCATTGGTGGCACCTGGCCATGCTGAAAATCAGTTGATTGCTTTCCACAAAAAACAAGATCAGGTAAAGTTCCTGCATAAAAGTCAGAAATAGAATGAGTTAAGGCAATAGCTGTTTGATATGGATCAAGAACCATCGTCCGAGTGACAAGCACAGCCCGATCCGCCCCCATGGCAAGCGCTTTTCGAAGCATATCTTTAGCGGAAACTGGCGAAACCGTGAAAACAGTAACACGACTTCCTTCAAAGCGCTCCTTTAGACGTACAGCCTCCTCAAGAGCGTACTCATCGTAAGGATTTATCACCTCATTGACTCGTGAGAGATCGCTTGTCTGATCAGAAAATCCGATAACTGAGGCTGTGTCAGGCACAAAGCAGAGGCATACTGCAATATCCATAAATGATGTTGACGATTTCAGTTGTCTCCATTAAAAAAGCCGCTTTTAAGCGGCTTTTTTAATGATCAAGTGCCCGAGAGGAGATTCGAACTCCTACACCTTTCGGCGCTACCCCCTCAAGATAGTGTGTCTACCAATTTCACCACTCGGGCCTGTCGAATTTCTGAGTACATTCGTGTAATCAGTGAGAATAGAAGGACTCGAACCTTCGACCCTCTGCTTAAAAGGCAGATGCTCTACCGACTGAGCTATATTCTCAACCTCAAAAAGGTACATGAGTACCGGAACTTACTTATTCTGGTATCTCTGGCGCTTCTTGTGCCGGTTCTTACGACGCATCTTTTTACGCTTGTGTACCGCCATCTTATGGCGTTTTCTTTTTTTTCCGCAGGGCATATAGTAAGTGTCTTTCCTCTTGTTTTAAAGGCAGATAATATAGGAAGTTTTTTTAAACATACAAACTTTCTCAGGGAGATCAGGCATTCATATATTTAAAAAACTCCTTGTTATCCTTCGTATCTCCCATTTTCTCACGCATGAACTCCATACATTCAATAGGATTCTTGTCAGCAAGATACTTTCTGAGGAGCCATGTTCTGGAAAGTTCCTCCTGTGAAAAGAGGAGTTCCTCCTTTCTGGTACCAGAACGGAGAATATCAATCGATGGAAATACTCGACGCTCTGAGAGTCGGCGATCGAGCAGCAGCTCCATGTTACCGGTACCCTTGAACTCTTCAAAAATAACATCGTCCATACGTGACCCTGTATCAACAAGCGCAGTGGCAATGATAGTAAGACTGCCACCCTCTTCGATATTACGTGCAGCACCAAAAAAACGTTTCGGTTTCGTCAACGCATTGGCATCAATACCACCTGAAAGGATTTTTCCAGAATGGGGAATAATGGTGTTATGGGCTCTTGCAAGACGGGTAATAGAATCGAGAAGAACAACAACATCCCTGCCAACCTCTACAAGTCGTTTGGCTTTTTCGAGCACCATATCTGCCACAAGCACATGCCTCTCAGGATCTTCATCAAAGGTTGAACTAACAACCTCTGCCGGAACACTTCTGGCCATGTCCGTCACCTCCTCAGGACGCTCATCAATAAGCAGGACAATTAGATAAACCTCAGGATGATTTTTGATGATCGCATTGGCAATCATCTGCAGCAACATCGTTTTGCCCGTTTTGGGCTGCGCAACAATAAGTCCACGCTGACCTTTGCCTATAGGGGTAAAAATATCCATAATCCTGCCACAATATTCGGTCTGCTTGGTCTCAAGCTTGAGGCGTTCACGGGGAAAAAGAGGAGTCAGGTTTTCAAAATAGGGCCGCTCTCTGGTAATCTCCGGATCATTGCCATCTATGGTATTGATCTTCAGAAGAGCAAAAAAACGCTCACCCTCTTTTGGAGCCCTTACCTGTCCAGAAACCGTATCTCCAGTACGCATATTAAAGCGCTTGATCTGCGAGGGCGAGACATAGATATCGTCAGGAGAGGAGAGGTAATTGTAATTGGCCGACCTCAAAAAGCCGTAACCCTCGGGAATAACCTGCAGAACACCGGTGTTAACCATGACATTTCCGCTTTCAGAATCGGTATTCTTCTGTGACTGGGCCTCAATGATCTTGAAAATCAGCTCTTCCTTACGCAAGCCCGCCGCCATAACTCCAAGCTCTTTGGCTAATGCGTGAAGTTCTGATACCTTCTTTTTCTGGAGCATATTGATGTCCAGACCTTTAAAACTCGAATTGTTCGACATTGTATTAATTAGTGTTCAACGCTTGATTTTAAAAACGCCACAGAAAAAGGAAGCACCACATCTCTACCCTGCTGAGTGCATCAATACCATGTTCCATAACAGGGATCATAAACGGAAATTATCTTTAACGCTTGATCATGTGACATGACAGCAGGAAAAGAAAAAAACAGGGGATGAATGTCTATAATTGAAAAAGGGATAATCACGAAAAGGAATTACGTGGAGAGTTATTCTCTCTCTTGTCAGAAGAATTTCTGTAGCTTGACAAAATATATATAAAAAAAAATCCATAAAAAAGGGAACATCACATACCACCGTCAATTATATCACCAGCCAGATAAAAAGATCCAGTAATGAGAATCAGATCATCCGCCCCGGCTCTCCTCCGCAAATAGGCTAACCCTTCTTTTGCATTCTTCGAAACTTTTGCTTCTCTCCCCTCTTCATGACACAAAGAGCCGAGCAAGTCAGCCGAAATACCCCGATCAGAAGGGAGAGGAACCGTCAAAAAAGAGACGTTGAGACGAAGAAGTTCGCGAACTATAGCACGTGCATCTTTATCAGAGGCCAAACCAAGCATGACAAAGACCCGATTATAAAGATGTCGGAATACCAAAAGAGTATTGACCGTCTCGCGCATACCATCTGGATTATGTGAAACATCCAGAAAAATTGCCGGTAGGCTGCTCATCAGTTCAAGCCTTGCCCGGTAACCACTTCCTGATAACTGCTCCAGCCCCAATCTGATCTCTTCGGGAGAGATACCGGCATCTTCAGCCACCATCACAGCAAGCGTTATATTGTAGGCATGAAATGTACCTGTCAGTGGTACTTGCAATGCGGGGTAGTGCATAGAGCCAGTCCTGATGTCTAACTCAAGCAAGCCGGGCTTCTGGGATGTTACGCTGCATCGTGCATCTTTTCCGAAACAAAAAAGGGGAACATTGCACAGAGTAACCATCGACTGTATTGGCTGTAAAGATTCAGGATCAGAAACTGCTGTCATAACTTTACACCCTTTCTTTATAATTGCCGCCTTTTCTGCCGCAATGACAGCATGGGTTGTACCAAGCCACTCTGTGTGATCCAAACCAATACTCGGTATCACGACATAACGCGGATCAACGACATTCGTTGCATCCAGCCGACCGCCTAAACCTGTTTCTATTATAGACACATCAACTCCTTCATCCGCAAACCAGGCAAAGGCTATCGCGGTGGTCACTTCAAAAAAGGTTGCATGATTCTCACTGGCGGCACTTTGCAAAAGTGAACAGTAGTAAGCCACCTTGTTACGGGGAATCTGTATGCCATTTATTCGGATTCGTTCTGTAAAATCAACCAGATGAGGTGAAGTATAGAGCGCCGTTTTTCTGCCACTTACTTTAAAAATTGACGCGAGTGATGCGGCTACGGTCCCTTTACCATTAGTACCGGCCAGGTGTACAACAAGGCCAAGCCGACGCTGTGGTAGCCGAAGAATATCAAGGAGCTTGTGTATCCGATCAAGACCTGGTTGAATTCCAAACCGGTGCAGCGGATAGAGAAAATCAAGTGCTTCCTGGTAAGTCACCGTTTTACTGCTAACTATTATGAATTGAAAGAAGAGCTGATTTAACGACATCCTCAATCGTTAAGCCAGTATCACCATGTTGCTCGATAATAGTAATGACAGCTTTTTGTACCATGTTTCTGGCAAACCCCAGCGTCACCAAAGCATTAATTGCATCATCGCGCAAGCGGCTTATCTGAAGAGAGGTGGGTGTTACCATACTTTCAACCGGGGTAAGTTTCAGAATTTTATCCCGTAACTCAAGAATAACTCTGGCCGCAGTTTTTTTACCAACACCAGAAATGCCATAAAGACGTTCCGGCGCATTTGCCAAAATAGCTTCATGAACCTCCTGTACCGACAATCCGGAAAGTACCGCAAGAGCCAGTTTTGGGCCGACACCAGAAGCGAGCAACAAGAGACGAAAAAGGCGGCGCTCATCTTCACAAGAAAAGCCGTAAAGTTGCAGGGCATCTTCCCGAACATACAGATGTGAAAAAAGAATAACCTCGCTCCCCTGTGCGGGCAATCGACGATAGGTCGTTGCAGAAATAAGAAACTGGTAAGCAATCCCAGAGACCTCGACAACCGCTTCATCAGGCATCACTGCAACCAGCCTGCCACGAAAATATGCAAACATGAATCGATGATATGGAAACCCGGGCTGGGAAGGCTTGCCTGCCCGGATGTCAGGGAACGAAAATCAACTCTGGATACTCCAGCGGAGTAAAACCCTTAATCAACCTTGACGTAGCTGTTCAAAAGCCTAGTCAACTGCGATTTCTTGCGGGACGCTTTGTTCGCATGTATGTAGTTTTTCACTCCGAGGCGATCAAGTTTCTGAACCGCTGAACGATAGGCAACCTCGACAACAGCCTTCTCCGCACTGGTATCAATCAATTTTTGCATGGTTTTAACGAGAACTTTCAGCTCTTTTTTCCGCGCTCTGTTTCTCGCATTTCTTCTGTCTGACTGACGCAGTCTTTTTTCGGCCGATTTATGTAAAGGCATATACGCTTGGTCTTGGATAAAATGTTATTGACTAAACAAAAGTCATGCAATATAAAAGAATCAAATCAAAAGGCAAGCAGGAAAAATGAGAACTCTTTGTATCGCTGTTTTTGAGCAGGCTTCTGATGTTTATCTCCATCTGGACTTGCTGAGAGCAACAAGCTGCCATTCATCTAATCCGCCCACATTTTTTTCTTATATTGGGCAAAATCTTGAACAAGATAACCTTGCACTTATGAGCCTGATGATCAGCGTCTCCGGAATTAGGGGAATCGTTGGCGAAAGCCTGACTCCCAAAACTCTGACTGCATTTGCAACGGCTTTTGCTTCATGGACTATTCGTCGGCATCCCGAAAAAAAAGCTCGTATTGTTATCGGCCGGGATACCAGACCAACCGGCAAAGCTATCAGTGATCTGGTGAGCAATACCCTGCTTTTGTGCGGGTGTGATGTCATTGATCTTCGTATCGCCACCACTCCAACCGTCGAAATTGCTGTGGCCGCTGAAGAGGCTGATGCAGGACTGATTATTACAGCATCACACAACCCTGTAGCTTGGAATGCCCTGAAAATGCTGAACCACCTTGGAGAGTTTTTAAACGCTGAAGAGGTGGAAGAACTTCTCGCTATTGCAGAAAAAGAGCAATTTGTCACAGCACACTGGGATGGTATCGGCACAATCCGTCACAGTGAAGGATATGACGACTACCATATTGAAAAAGTAGTCCGGTTACCCTGTATCAACCCCGCCGCAATCGCCAGAGAACAGTTCAAGGTGCTGGTTGACTGTGTAGAAGGGGCTGGTTTTTCGATTGTGCCGAAACTTTGTAAACGACTTGGTATTGAACGCGTTGTTCAGGTTGCCTGCGGCGGCAGCGGGCTTTTTCCACGAAATCCCGAACCTGTTGCAGAAAATTTATCTGCCACTATCGCAGCACTTCAAGAAAGTGGATGTGACTTTGCTCTGGTTGTTGATCCAGATGTCGATCGGCTCGCCCTTCTGTGTGAGGATGGCTCGCTTTTTGGGGAAGAGTACACCCTTGTTGCCTGTGCAGATTTTTACCTGAAGCACAAACCAGGTGCGGTTGCTAACAATCTCTCAAGCAGCCGGGCACTTCGCGACATTGCCGACCGATACGGAGTGGCGTGTTACAGTGCAAAAGTTGGGGAAGCCAATGTCAGCGAGGTGATGAAAGCAAAAAATGCGGTCATTGGAGGTGAAGGCAACGGTGGGGTCATTCTTCCAGAGTTGCATTATGGACGTGATGCACTGGTTGGTATAGCGCTTATTATCCAGGCATTTACTCTTTGGCGAACATCGAACAAGGGAGGCTCGCTGTCGCAGTTCCGCAGGACGTTTCCGGATTATTTCATGTCAAAACAGAAAATTATTCTTGGCCAGCGAGAGGCTGAATCACTTGAAAAGATCTTTACCGATATTGCCCTCCATTACCCTGACGCTGAGGCGAACAGGCTTGATGGATTGAAACTTGACTTTGCTGACAGTTGGGTTCACTTGCGACCATCAAATACTGAGCCCATTGTCAGAATCTATGCTGAAGCTCCATCAAAAGAGCAGGCTGAAGCGCTGGCCTGTGCACTGAAAGAGGGCATTGAAACAAGATGCCCAGGCGAAAAGAGGGATGAGTAAACAAAGCTTCACGCCACAGCAGGACGATACCCTGCAACAAGAAAAAAAGAGTTCGGTTGACCGCTATATTATTACTCGCCTTTTCAGATATGTCAAGCCCTATTACAAGCTTGTTGCAATTGCAGTTTGCATCACTATTGCCGGCTCATTTCTTGGCCCGCTCAGACCGTATCTGACCAAAATTGCTATTGACGATTATATCGCCCGAGGAGATTTTAAAGGGTTAACCATTGTCAGCATTTTTCTTGCAGGTGCAATTTTGCTTGATGGTATCAAGCAGTATATCACCACATGGCTGACACAGATTATCGGTCAGAAAGCGGTGCTCGACATCCGAATGGATATTTTTACTCATCTGCAGAAGCTTCCCGCAAGGTTTTATGACCGCAATCCAATCGGCCGCCTGATCACAAGAACAACCAGCGATGTCGAGTCACTCAGCGAGATGCTTTCGAGCGGCATCATCACGATTCTTGGTGACCTTTTACAGCTTTTTTTTATTGTGGTACTTATGGCATGGATTGACTGGCAACTGACTCTGATCGTGCTTGCGATTCTCCCCCTGATGATCTATGCAACAATAACTTTCAAGAACAAGGTAAGAGTAGCGTTTCAGGATGTGCTTACCCATAATGCAAGACTGAACACCTTTTTTCAGGAGCATCTTACCGGCATGACTATTGTCCAGCTTTTTAACCGTGAAAAACGTGAAGCTGGAAAATATCAGGCAATCAATGCCGATCATCGGGATGCAAATATTCGTTCGGTCTTTTATTTCTCTATCTACTTTCCTTTGATTGAAGTGCTCAGTTCGGCTGCAGCCGCTCTTGTGCTTTGGTACAGCGGCTTTCGATTACTCAAGGGGAATCTCTCTATCGGTGTTGTGGTCTCGTTTGTTCAGTATATCTGGCTCTTTTTCCGCCCCTTGCAACATCTTTCTGACAGGTTCAATGTTATACAGACAGCCATTACAAGCTCCGATCGAATTATTCGGCTTCTTGATGAAAAAGAGGGAATAGAAAAACAACAGGGACTGCAAACTCTCACGTCGTTTCATGATTGTATTGAGTTCAAAAATGTATGGTTTGCCTATGAAAGCGAAAACTGGATATTGAAAGATATCTCAATGACTATAAGGCATGGAGAGAAGATTGCTATTGTCGGCGCAACAGGTAGTGGCAAAACAACGCTGATCAACATCATTGCCAAACTTTACCCCTTTGCAAAAGGATCAGTAACCATTGATGGAATCTCTTTGCAGCAGATTGCTGAAGCTTCAGTACGAGGACTTGTTGGGGTGGTCATGCAGGATGTCTTCCTCTTCTCTGGAACCATAAGGGAGAATCTGGCCTTTGGCAATCCTGATGTCTCTGATGAGGCGTTGCAGAATGCCGCAAAAGTTGTTGGAGCAGATCGCTTTATTCAACAGCTCCCTGGTGGATACGAGTACCGGGTTCTCGAAAACGGCACTGGACTCTCGTCCGGCCAGAAACAGTTAATTGCCTTTGTACGGGCACTTCTTTACAATCCCGAAATTCTGGTACTTGATGAGGCCACCAGCTCGGTTGATACCGAAACTGAATCCTTGATTGATGCGGCGACAGCCCGTCTCATGAGTGAACGCACCTCTATAATTATTGCTCACAGACTCTCTACGGTTCAAAAAGCAGACAGAATTATTGTGCTGCATAAAGGGGTAATCAGGGAGAGTGGAAACCACCAAAAGCTTCTGGCAAACAGAGGACTCTACCACAAACTTTACCTGCTGCAGCACCCGGAACAGACACTCCGCTGAGTGTCGGCCCAACTACAGGCTACTGTCTCGAAGAACACTGACCGGCTCCAGTTTTGCAGCGCGTGCGGAGGGCAAAACTGCTGCCAGTGTACTGATGAGCACTGTTACACCGATGATAAGCAGAAAATAGAGCGGGTTCCACGACATGCTGAAGCCAGTCTTGGTAAGCGCCCCCTGCGAACTCTCTATGGGAAGGCTTGCAAGGAGCTTGATTGAGGCAATGGCAAGCACTCCGCCAGTAAGAGCACCACCCAATCCAACCATAAAGCCTTCAAAAATAAAAAGACTTACCAGTTGTGATGCGGAAAATCCAAGCGACTTCATGATGGCTATATCTCTGCTCTTTTCGAAAACCGTAGTCACCAAAATATTGGCAACTCCGAAACCAGAGACGATACCAACAAAGGCGACCAAAGAGAAGACGATATAACCAATACGGGTAAAAAGGGAGAGTAAACTTGCATTTTCCTTCTGCCAGGTAACACAATGATAGCCTGTTATTTGTTCCAGTTCTTGCGAAAGGGAGGCATTGGCAAACGGATCAGAGACCTTTAGAGCTATGCCCGAGACTTTGTTCACCGGCAATCCCTCAATAATTTGAGCAAATTTGAGAGAGACCATAACACTGTTATCAACTGCATTGACTCCAGAAAAAAAGATTCCAGCTACCTTGCACTGACGACTTTTTCCAGAAGCGGGAATGACAACAACCTGATCATTCATCTTCAGATCCATATCCTTTGCCACTGTTCTCCCTACCAGAAGCGCATTGGTTGTTTTTTCAAAAAGAGCAACATCTCCCTGAACAAGTTTTTTTTGGATACCACTGATAGCATCCTCCCTGTCCAGCAGAATACCTTTAAGAAGAATTGGCTGATTACGACTCCCTTTTACCGCCATAACTTGTGCATTGACATAAGGGGATGCTGCGGTAATCTTTTTTTTATACTCAGGCGTACTGAAGAGGGCGAGTATTTGACGATAGTTCTGCACCTCCTCTGGTTCAAGCTTCTGAATATTGTCATCAACGCTGGCAACAACGGAAGAGTCCACTTGAGTAAGGAGATTGAGTGGCATCGGATGCATTTTTTCTCCTTTTATCGTAATATGCGGTGCAACATTGACAATCGTTTCGACAAAGGATTCGAGCAAGCCCCTCATCAGTGAGTTGGTCGTAATCAGCACCATCGTGCTGATCGCCACACCAAAGATGGTGGTCAATGTCTGTCGTCGCCTTCCAAGGAGATGACGTACGGCTATATCAAATAATGTTTTCAGCATCTAAATCCGCCCTTCAAGAGTAGCGGTGAAAAGTTATGGAATATTTTTATTATGTTGGGTTATTTTGCACTAATACTTTTTCGAGCCTCTCTACCCCTGCAGTATGAGTAACACGGCAGATAATATAACAATTGAACGCAAGCATAGTCATGTAGAGATATGTCTGCATGGGGAAGTGGGGTTCAACGGCAAAACAACTGGGCTTGAGCGATTTGAGTTTGTACACAATGCTTTACCTGAGTTGGCTCTTTCTGACATTGACCTCTCGACGACGTTTCTTGGAAAAAGAATCGGGGCCCCCCTGATGATCTCCTCCATGACCGGAGGCTACAGCGAGGCCGCCATGCTCAACAAGCGTCTTGCTGAGACAGCCCAAAGGTTCAACATTCCGCTTGGGGTCGGCAGTATGCGACAAGCGCTTGAAAATTCTTCCTATAGAGAAAGTTTTGCCATTACAAGAAAATTTGCTCCCTCAGTCCAGATTTTTGCCAACATTGGAGCGCCTGAAATTTCAAAAGGATTAACGCAGAGTGATCTTACCATTCTTCTTGAGTTATTGGAAGCTGATGGACTGATTGTTCACCTGAATGCCGCTCAGGAGCTTTTTCAACCTGAAGGAAACACTGATTTCCGACATGTACTTGACCAACTTTCAACTCTTACGCATACAATTTCTGTTCCGGTTATTGTTAAAGAGGTTGGCTGCGGCATTTCGGCTGCTGTGGCCAAGCAGCTCATTGAGGCAGGTGTCAGTGCTATTGATGTCGCAGGGGCTGGTGGTATCAGTTGGCAGAAAGTGGAAGAGGTTCGATACACTCGGCAATATGGCCCGGAGAGACGTTTCAGCCAATCGGCTCTTGACGAATTACTGAATTGGGGGATCCCGACAGCTCAATGCCTGCTTGATATCCGAGATCTCAAAAAAGAGCGTTCCGAGTTCAGTGACATTGAGATTATCGCTTCGGGTGGAATCTGCTCCGGAATCGATATTGCAAAATCATTGGCACTTGGAGCACATCTTGCAGCCTCTGCAAGATGTATTCTCAAAGCACTGCATGAAGACACTCTTGAAAAAACTGTTGCAACCTGGTTGAACGATCTCAGGGCAATCATGTTTCTGACAGGTGCAGCAACAATCCACGAGCTCAGGAAGAGAAAACTTATCATCAAACACTGACCGATTTCATCATGACCATACCTATAACCCAGGAACTTGTTGAAAAGAAGTACGCTCTTTACCATAAGAACATCAATGATGCGCTCGGACAATGTTTCGACAAAGAGAGCCCCGTCACACTTTATGAGCCGGCCAGATATATTCTTGAGGGCAAGGGAAAAAGAATTCGTCCATTTCTGACACTCCTTGCCTCAGAAGCCGTATGCGGATCATCGGACAATGCTCTCAATGTGGCGCTTGCCGTCGAAATTCTTCATAACTTTACTCTGATCCATGACGACATTATGGATCAGGCTGAACTTCGTCATGGCAGGGCAACTGTTCACAAGCAATGGAACATCAATGCTGCTATTCTGACAGGAGATATGATGATTGCCTATGCTTATGAACTTGCCCTCCAGGCAAAGAGCAACCGTCATGCTGAACTTGTTCATATCCTTAATCATGCAAATATGACCATTTGTGAAGGACAAGCACTTGATATGGAGCTTGAGGAGAAACAAGATGCAACAATTGCCGACTACCTTGACATGATTGCAAAAAAAACTGGTCGTCTCATTTCAGCCGCACTTGAAGCTGGTGGCGTGGCGGCTGATGCGACACCCGAACAGCTTAAAAGCCTGGTGCTGTTTGGAGAAAAAATAGGACGTGCATTTCAGATACAGGATGACTATCTCGACATTATGGCTAAAGATGGAAAATCTGGCAAAATGGCTGGCGGTGATATTATCAACGGCAAAAAAACCTATTTACTGCTTCGATCTCTCGAACTGAGTTCAGGGGCTGAGCATGATCTTCTTAACTCCATCATTGTCAATAAAGGCATTGGTGCGGAGAAAGTAGCCGAGGTAAAAACTCTTTTTGAGCGATGCGGGGTTCTTGAGGAGACTGCCGCATTGATTAATAAGGATACGGAGGAGGCACTTACAGCATTGGACAACCTGCCTCTTGTGGAGGGAAGAGAATATCTTAAAGGATTTGCTAACGTACTCATGAACAGGGACTTTTAACCATTTTGGTTATGGCACCTCTTGACATAATGGAGCAGAAGGCTCTTCTACTCCTCTTGACACTTGTTCCTGGTATCGGTCCCGCAAGGATCAAGTCGATTGTTTACCATTTTTCTGATTTGAAAGAGCTTTTGCATGCCGGAATTGATGCACTTGTCACAGTACCTGGTATTGGTGAATCGCTGGCCCGACAGATTCACCATTTTCTTCATCATGCACAAACCAGAGATGGGGCTATGCGATTGGCCGAAGCACAGGTTAACGGACTTTATCGCTATAATGCAAGCATTGTTACTCTTCTTGATTATAATTACCCACCACTTTTGAAGGAAATATATGACCCTCCTCCCTGCCTTTTTGTACGGGGAAAACTTCCGGACATGAACTCTACAGGCGTGGCGGTGGTAGGAACAAGAAATGCCTCTCAATATGGAAAACAGGCTACGGCAATACTTTGCAGGGAACTGGTACATCACGGAATCGCAATTTATAGCGGCTTGGCTTATGGAATTGATATGGCTGCACACACTGCAACTATAGAGAGTGGAGGTATAACGGTTGCGGTACTTGCAAGTGGTGTAGACACCCTCTATACCGATCCACAAGGAAAGCTGTGGCCAAAAATCATTGAAAATGGAGCAATTGTTTCAGAAGAGTGGCTTGGATCGGAACTCTCACCAGGAAAATTTCCGAAAAGAAATCGCATCATTGCGGGCATCTCTTCGGGCACAATAGTCATTGAATCAGATCTGAAAGGAGGCTCTCTCATAACTGCAGCAGCAGCCCTTGAACAGAACAGGGAAGTGTTCGCTTTACCCGGAAGTATTTTTGCCCGAACCTCAAGAGGAACAAATAAACTGATCCAACAAGGCCACGCGAAGGCAGTAATGGGCATAGAAGACATTCTGAGCGAACTTGGGGTAGCATTGCAAAAAGGCTCTTCGGGAGAGACCAAACAACACAAGCAGAACGAACTTCTCCACAGTCTCACTTCACTTGAACAGAAGATTATCCGTTGTATGGGAACAGGACCAATACATATTGATAAACTCGTTACTGCTTCTGCTCTTGATCTACCCACCCTTCTTGTTCATCTTTTTGAGCTTGAACTAAAATCAGCTATTGAACAACAGCCAGGACAGTTTTTCATGAAAAAAGTTTTATAATTTTTCTTGACTCTCAAACGATGAGCATTTGAAGCTTTGTATAGTTTTTTACAGGGGAATTATTACCTTTGGACGTGTGCTTTGACCGTTTGCGCTTTATTCGATAGTGATCCTCTATTCAAAAAAACCTAAATCTTTAGATTGATGAATTTTTCAAGCAAATTTATCCCTGTATCCCGCAATATTATGATGGCGGCCGTGCTGGGTGTGGTTATGACAGCTTCCCCGGCATTTGCTGCGCAGGAAAAAACAGGTGTTGTGGATTTCGGCAAGATTATGCAGAAACTACCTGAGACAAAACAGGCTGAATCAACCCTGCAGACCACTTATGCCTCACTACAGAAAGAGAGTGCCGCTAAAAATGTGGAACTACAGAAGGCCGTTGCAGATTACAAAAAGCAGGGAGCATCTCTGAAACCTGCCGCAAAAGCTCAAAAAGAGAGAGAACTTAACTCAAAGGTACAGGCATTTCAGAAATTCCAGCAGGAGCAAGGCGGAATTTTTGAAAAGAAACAACAGGAGATTTCAGCTCCAATTCGTCAAAAAGTGATTACAGCAATTGAATCAATAGCTCAAAAAGAGGGCTTTACCGTCGTGCTCGAAAAGAATGCGGCACATTATGTCGCTCCTGAAAATGATCTCACGTTCAAGGTACTGGATAAGTTAAATATTAAGTAATACATCCTGATTTGAAAAGAGTCATTGTTCTTTTTCTGTGTGTTATTATGATGGTAACGTCTGGATGCAGCGAGCCAATGAAAGGTCACCGTGCCGCCAAACAGGATGCTTCGGTTCAGGGTAATCTGGTGCAAGAAAGTTGGAATATCAGAATTGCTCTCACACAATCCGGCCTCTCTCAAGGAATTCTTGAGGCAGAACATGGATCAGAATACAAAACAAAACAAGGGAGTGAATATCATTTTGATCATACTGTCAAAGTAATGTTTTTTGATAGTGAAGCTCTGCCATCGATAGTGATCACAGCTGAACAAGCTGTGATTCATGATAATTTGGACATTGATTTTAGTGGAAATGTTGTGATGAAGTCAGGAGATGGGGTTGTTATGAAAACAGAACATTTAAAGCGAAGTGCCTGTGATTCTATAGTACGCTCTGATCGATTTGTAACAATTTCAAGACAAGAAGAGACAATTCGGGGTGAGGGGTTTGAGGGTGATCAAGCCTTGAAAAGGTACCGGATTTTCCGGGGAAGCGGAGAGGCATTTATACGACAAAAATGAAATTGGTTTGTTCATGAAATTACACGTCCTGAAGTCAAAAATCCATAACGCTATAGTAACAAGCGGAGATCTTGAATACGAAGGCAGTATTACGATCGATAGTGAGCTGCTCGAAATGGCAAACATGATTCCAAATGAAAAAGTGCTTGTTGTCAATAATAACAACGGTGAGAGATTCGAAACATACATCATTAAAGGTGATCATGGCTCCAGGGAGATCCAGCTTAATGGTGCCGCAGCCCGATGTGCGTTGGTTGGTGATGAAATAATCATTATGACATTTGCCCTTTTAGACGAGGCTGATGCACGAAACTTTAAACCGATGATTCTTATTGTTGACAGAGAAAACAACCCGAAAAGCAGGCATTATGTCGGCGAACAAGCTCAGGCACTCTTATAATTTTCTCTGAGACACAATAATTTCTCACCGATCAATGGCACTTGCAGTAATAATTATGGCCGCTGGCAAAGGCACACGAATGCAGTCAGACCTCCCAAAGGTGCTGCATAAAGCCAATGGGCGACCCCTTATCGATTATGTAATTGAGACAGCCCAGGCTCTTGAGCCTGCGAAAATTGTGCTGGTCGTTGGCCACCTGGCTCAAGATGTCATCAGTGCGACTGCCAAATTTGAAGTTGCAATAGCTCTTCAAGAGCCTCAACTTGGAACAGGCCATGCCATCATGCAGGCAGAGGCCCAGCTTTCTGGTTTTGGTGGAGAGGTACTCATACTTTCCGGCGATGCGCCATTGGTTCATGCATCCACCCTGAGGGATTTGATCGCATTTCATCGTTCAGCAGATGCCGTGGCAACCGTGTTGACGGCGGAACTTGATGACCCGAAAGGATACGGGAGAGTTTTGCGGGAAAAGAACGCAAACAGCGTCTTGAAAATAGTTGAACAGAAAGATGCAACAGAAACAGAGCAATGCATACAGGAGATCAATTCAGGCGTATATGTTTTTAACGCCCCGGTTCTGTTCGAAGCTCTTGGGCAGATCACCACAAATAATGCACAAAAGGAGTATTATCTGACGGATGTTTTCAGTATTTGCTGTGGAAATGGTGTACACGTTTGCGCATTCAAAACTGGTAACGCAGATGAGATCGTGGGAATTAATACCCCGGAACAACTTTTGGTGGCTGAGCAACTGCTGCAGCAAAAAAAGAACCTATTTTCTTGAACGCCGGGACTTCTTAGGCTCCATGGGTTCTATAGAAACCTGACGATCAGTTGTCGAATGCAAAGATGAAATAGAATCAGCCATATCGGGGGGGGGGATCCTGGATTCCATTTTCGTGCATTGAGTAAAACTCTACAAGATTGCCGTCGGGATCCATCACAAAAAAAGCACGACCCTCCCGGCGACGAGCAGGAAGGGTAACAATGTGAACGCCACTGTCGTCCAAATAACGAGCTGCCGCATCGACTTCGGCATCTGATGCAAGCCTGAAGCCAAAATGATCAACCCTGATATCCCTCGCTTCAGGGGATCCGGATGTTTCAGCCTTTACAAGGACGAGCATATCTGAGTGCAGACGAAGAAAAGAGATATTGGCACCAACCCTGTGATCAAGATCGATACCAAGAATGCCGCAGTAGAAATCTTCAGCCTGTCGCAGATTATTAACACGAAGAGTTATCTGGTTAATCCCCGTCAGTTTCATCATCATCTTCCGTTTGGACCACCTTTTTTTCTGCTGGTTTTTCGAGAGTATAGTCATATTTACGGCTGAAATACTGAGCAACCGCCTTGTGTGACGACTTTTCACGTATTTCAAATTCCAGACTAATGGCTATCTGTTCAGGAAATATTTTGTCAGACTCAGATTCGCTACTTGGATTACGAATCATCTCTTTGTAAGGAAGAAGCTTTTCTTCCAGTTCAGCCCTTTCATCGTCATGTAACCTTTTTGCCTTTTTTGAAATGGCCACCACAGTTTCATACAAGTTTGAGTGAGCACTTCTTAATTTATTAAGATCAACGGGCTTAACCGACATTGTACTTTATTTTACGTTTTTGAAATAAATTTGTTGATAATCGCTGTCACGGTATCGACAGCGGAATCAAGAATATCATTCACAACAATTTCGTCAAACATCTCTGCATATTCGAGTTCCATCACAGCTCGCTCAAGACGCACATCTCTATCGCGCTCATTTTCAGTCTCACGGCCTCTCAGCCGTTCCCGCAAAACCTCCATACTTGGAGGTTTAAGAAACAGTAATAAAGAGTTATCCGGGAAAAACTTTTTAAGATTCAAAGCACCCTTTACATCAAGATCAAGCAGGATATGTTCCCCTTTTGCAATAATTTGGGTTGTTTTGTCAAACAAGGTGCCGTAATAATTGCAAAAAAAGAATTCATGCTCAATGAAAGCATCCTCCCGGATCTTTGTTTCGAAATCTTCTTTATCCAAAAAATAGTAGTTAACCCCTTCTACTTCCCCTTGTCTTATCTTTCTGGTTGTAGCTGACACAGAAAATCTGATTTTTGGCAGACGCTTGAGCGCCAAATTGACGACCGTCGACTTCCCGGTACCTGATGGCGCTGAAAAAACAATCAGCTTTCCGGGATATTGCTTTTTTTCAACCATGCGACTACTCAATATTTTGCAATTGTTCCCTTATTTTTTCAAGTTCTTCTTTGATCAGGACAATCTTTTGGGAAATCTCGGCACTCTGAGACTTGGACGCAATTGTGTTTGCTTCGCGTAATTGCTCTTGAAGTAAAAAATTAAGCTTTCTCCCCGTACCGCTCTCATCATTGTCCAACTCTTCAAGAAAGAACTTGTTATGGCTCGCAAACCGGGTTAACTCTTCAGTAATATCAAGCTTGTCGGCAGCAAAAACCAACTCCATTTCCAGTCTGTCCCTGCTATAGGCCAAATCCTTTCCAGCAACTGCTTCAACCTTTTCAGTAAGTCTTTTTCTGACGATCTGAAAATTGTCAGCCGCAAGGGTTGTTATGAGTCGAAGTGTAGACTCAATTTCAGCCATTCTTCTTCTAAAATCGATGGAGAGTTCCTTCCCTTCCCGGCATCGCATGACTTTGAGTCTACCAATAGCCTCTTTTACAAGGACTTTTACATCAGGCCAACAATGGGCAACACTTTCAAGAGTAGTAGCACCATTATCAAAAATTTCAGGAAACCTCAGGAGATGCTCAAGCTGAAGAGGTGCATCAAGACCAGCCTCACGTATAAGATCCTCAAGCAGCTCTTTATAGGCTTTAACTTTTTGAACATTGATATTGGCCGATATGGAACGCTCCTCATCCACCTGAATCTGGACATAAGCGGATATTTTCCCTCTCTGAAACCGCTCCCGAATTAACTCCCTCACTTCAAGCTCATAAGTGAGTAGTTGGCGGGGAAGTTTTACGCTGATTTCAGCAAACCGATTATTTACCGAGCGTAACTCTACGAGAGTTTTCAGACCATCTTTCACAGCCTCTGCGCTGCCATATCCGGTCATGCTTTCCAACATAGCTTTATCCCCAAGATGCGTTCTTGTTAAAATGAAAATCCGCAGGTGAGATCACCCGACAGAGATCAGGCAACAACGACTCTTATTTGCGAAGATCAAGCTCACCAATCACCTTGCGGTATCGATCAATATCGACGTTCTTAACATAATTAAGCATTTTTTTCCGCTTCGCTACAAGCATAAGCAAGCCACGTCGGGAATGCTTATCCTTGGGGTGCTGCTGTAAATGCCCGGTAAGATCGCTGATTCTACGGGTGTAAAGAGCTACCTGTACCTCTGGTTTTCCCGTATCCTTTACTGAAGCGCCAAACTGCGTGATAACTTCTGCTTTATACTCTTTTGTCAAACTCATATCTCTTCGGTTGTTATATGATAAATCGATTAGCCTTTAATATAATATTTATTAACAATACAACTCTACCGTTTTTTTGTCTTTTTGAATCTGTTGCTTCAGCGCATCAACATTCAAAAATTTCTTCTCCTCTCGGATAAATCTCAGAAGACTCAACCTGATGTTACACCCGTAAAGATCGCCATTATATCCTAGAAGATGCGCCTCTATTGATAATTGACCTGCGGAGGAGATCGTTGGCCGCACCCCTATGTTTGTTAAAGCATTATATGAAAAGCCACCGAGCACTGTCTGAGCTAGATAAACACCTGGGCAGGGAAGCAGTTTGTTCTTGTCTGTCAACTGTAAATTAACAGTCGGAAAGCCAATTTCCCGCCCCCTCTTCTCCCCTTCAACCACGGTACCAGTAATCATATATGGCGCTCCAAGAAATGCATTGGCCTCCTCAATCTTACCGTCTTGAAGTAATTTTCTTATCCTTGTACTGGAGAAATGTTCGTTGTCAATCAACATTTCCTCAACAACCTCAACGGCAACCCCAAGTTCTCTGCCCACACACTCAAGTGTCTTTCGACTCCCACTCCTGTCACGCCCAAAGGCATGATCATATCCAACAATAATGCTTTGAGCTCCAAGCGAGCCCACAAGAATATTTCTTATAAAATCATCGGAACTGCGCAAAGCGAAATCAGGGGTAAATCGAACAAGCACCAGGAGATCAACACATTGAGCAGCAAGCAGATCAATTTTTTCATCAAGGGTAGTCAATAACCCGAGTGGACCAGAAACGTCACCACCAAGAACACGCCGGGGATGGGGCTCAAAAGTCACGACAACGCTTCGCAGGTTGAGAGCGTGAGCAACTGCCACCATCCGTGCTATAATGCTCCTGTGCCCTTTATGCACGCCATCATAAGAACCTACGGTAACTGCTGATGGAACCGGCAAAAGCTCTACAGGAGTATGTGAACCATAACTGTATCCCTGATGAGTATCATACTCAATAACTAACATACGACCGACTATCCCCCTTCCCCTCTACTGATGATTGATGAGTTCTGTAGAATACTCTCTATGACCTCCGGTACCATTCGGGCAGAACTGAGTTGCCATGAACCAATCGAAACGCGCCTGAGTGAAGCCAGATAGCCTCCAACACCCAGCAGCGAACCAAACTCATGAGCAATGACCCGAATATAGGCACCTTTGGAGACATGGAGAACGAAATAGACCATCGGAAGTTCTATACGAGTAATTTCAAAGCGATGGATACTAATCTCTTTGGCTTTACGATCCTTGATTATAACTCCCTTGCGAGCATGTTCATAGAGGCGCTTTCCATTGTGCCAGGCGGCAGAATGCATGGGGGGTTGCTGCATATGCCTGCCAATCAAGCCGTTAGCTGCCGCTCTGATCTCGTTTTCTGTCAAATGAGCAATACCGCAATGAGCATACTCAAGAGTCTCACTGTCGTGGCTCTCAGTCATTGCTCCCAGCTTTATGGCACCATCATAAACCTTGTCAAGAACTTCAAGTGCCGAAATTTCTTTGGTTTTTCTTCCTGTCGCAAGAATAAGCAGGCCAGTTGCTTTCGGATCAAGTGTACCACAATGACCTACCTTGCACTTAAAACCGCTTCGCTTGTAGGTATTTCTGATTTTTGCAACCACGTCAAACGATGTCCAGCCAAAAGGCTTGTCTATGAGGAGAAAATCACCCTGTCCAGCCAGAGCTTCGCCGCTTATCCGCTCACTACTATTCACGATTTACGACGATTCACCCTGTTCAACAATTTCAACAGGCGATTTCCTCACTTCAGTTAAAAGCTGCTCAATCCTGTTGGCTCGTTCATACAGATGATCCTCATGAAATTCTAGCTCGGGAATACGTCTAAAGTGATGACGAATCCTGGATGAAAGAATTTTCCTTATACTTTTTGTTTTTTCTTTCAAAACGGCCATTGCTTCAGCTCGCTCCTCAATGGTACCAATAATTGAAAAATAAAACCTTGCTATGCTCAAATCGGGTGTAATTTTTACATCGACAACGGTGATAATCGGGCCACTTCTTGGAAGCTCCTTTTGAAGAATGGCCCCCAGTTCATGTTGCAACAGAGATGCAACTCGGTCAGTACGAATTGACATGTATCAATAATAATCTGTTCAAAGTTTTCTTTTCTTCTCGACAATCTTATAGGCCTCGACAACATCGCCTACCTTAAAGTCGTCATAGTTTTTAAGGCTCATACCGCACTCGTACCCTGCATCAACCTCTTTTACGTCGTCCTTAAAACGCCTGAGCGCAGCAAGCTGACCCTCGTAAATCTGAACGCCATCACGCAGAAGACGTACTTTGGAATCACGAAAAACCTTACCGTCCAGAACATAACATCCACCGACATTACCAATCTTTGGTACCTTGAATATTTGTCGGATCTCAAGAGAACCCAGGCTCTCCTCATGAAGTTCCGGGGAGAGCATCCCTTCAAGTGCTTTTTCGACATCTTCCAGTACATGATAGATAACACTGTAGAAGCGAACATCAAGATCTTCCTTCTCCGCCAGTTTTTTAGCATTGACGTTCGGTCGAACTCTAAAACCGATAATGATAGCATCAGAAGCTGCTGCAAGCAGCACATCCGTCTCTGTAATCTGTCCAACGCCCTGATGAATAATCTGTACCTTGACCTCTTCGTTCTGAATCTTCATGAGTCCATCTGCCAAGGCTTGAATAGAGCCATCGGTATCGGCTTTGATGATGACACTCAACTCTTTCATCAACCCCTCTTTAATCTGACGAGCTATACTGTCAAGTTTGACACGCGTACTGCGCCTGAAGTCATGCTCACGACGAATCACTTGTCGTTTCTGCGCCAAGTCACGCGCCTCTCTGTCTGTCACCATAACCGTGAGAGCGTCGCCTGATTGTGGAAGATCCTCAAAACCAAGCACACGCACTGGTTGAGAAGGGTTGGCAAACAGAATTCTTTTCCCTCGTTCATCCATAAGGGCACGAACCTTACCCATGGTATTGCCGGCAACAAAGGGATCCCCGACCTTAAGAATTCCGCGCTGCACAAGAACCGTGGAGATCACGCCCTTGCCTTTATCAAGCTCTGATTCAACAATAATACCACTAGCTGGAATATCTCTTGAATAATTCCCCTTCAACTCACGCATTTCAGCTTCCGTCAACACCTTTTCCATCAGCTCTGCTATGCCTATACCTTTTTTAGCAGAAATTTCCTGACATTGATAAGCCCCCCCCCACTCCTCAACAAGTACTCCCGCTTCGGACAACTGAGTCTTTATCTTCTCTGAATTAGCTTCGACCTTGTCAATTTTATTAAGAGCAACCACAATAGGAACTCCTGCCGCTTTGGCATGATTGATTGCCTCAATAGTCTGAGGCATAACACTATCATCAGCCGCAACTACAAGAATAACAATATCAGTCACCTGCGCTCCCCTCGCTCGCATTGCTGTAAATGCTTCATGGCCAGGCGTATCCAGAAAAGTTATTTTGCGGTTCCCGTCCACAGTAACTTCGTATGCGCCAATATGCTGCGTAATACCGCCAGATTCGCCAGCAACAACCTTGCTGTTTCGAATATGATCGAGTAAAGATGTCTTGCCATGATCCACATGTCCCATAATCGTAACAACCGGAGGACGGATTTGTAAATCCTCTTCCGCATCTTCCTCAACAACAACTGCCGTTGCCTCTATTTCTGAAATAAACTCTGCCTCAAAACCAAATTCCAGGGCAATAAGCTCTATTGACTCCTTATCAAGCCGCTGGTTAATGGTCACAAATTTTCCCAAAGCAAAACACTTCTGGATAATATCCTTTGCGGTAATACCCATAAGCTCTGCCAGCTCATGTGGCGAAGCATACTCGGTAACCCGTACAATCATCCTCTGCAGCTCACGAAATGCCTCATCCTCTTCATGTTCACGTTCACGTTCGTTTCTGCGCATTTTGCGGAATTTCTGACGCGAACCCGTGCTGCTTCGATCCTCTATACCACTGATCGTTTTCTGAATATTTGCCGAAATTACCTTGTCGTCTACCTCAATTTTCTTTTTCTTCTTTCCTTTTTTCTTTTTGATAGCTCCACTTTCAGCAACAACTACTTTTGACTTTACCTCCGCAACTGCCTTGAGCGGTTTCTTAACAAAAACAGTTTTATCTTCCTCCTTGACCTCCTCCGTCACCTTCGGCTCAAACTCATCCTTTAATGCATCAGCTTGTTCTTTGAAGTTCTTTTTACGATTTTTCTTGTTCCGCCCGGCATGCATGTCAAGAGTTCCAAGAACCGTAAGGCCACCCATCATCTGCGGAGCATCGAAAGAGACAAGATGCTCATTGACTGAGGGCTCATCCTTTTGCGGCTCAAGAGCAAGTGCTGTCTCGGGAATCCAAACCTGTTCCGGTTCGGTGTCAGGCTCTGGCACCGTCAAAAGTTCTGGAAAGGGCTCCGGCAGTAGAACAGACACTGAATCAGAAAGGGTGTGTGATTCTACAATTACCTGACTCTCTGATGCATCAAGAAAGGCTGGCTTGTCAGTAAACTCAGCAGATTCTGTAATCGGAATAATGGGTTCTACAAGAGATATCGAATGATCTTCTGAAACAGAAACACTGACAAGCTCTGACTTGATCTCTTGAAACAGTGGAGGTAAGACCGTTGGAACGACAAGAAGAGGAGGAGCTACATGAAGCGGTTGCGGACTGAGTATTTCGCTTAAATGCTGCTCCTTTTCATACGTCTTACGCGACTGTTCTTCCAGCCTTGACAAGCGCTTCTCTTTCTCTGCTCTTATCTTTTTGGTCTCATCAACCATCTTTTTTTCAACACTGAAATGACCAAATATCAGCCCATGTATCTCTTCACTGACCATAGAGGATGTCGATGCCACCTTGACACCTTCCTTTTTGACAAAAAGTAGTACTTCCTGCGGACTCACCTGCAGTTCTCTGGCTATATCACTTATCCGATATCTCTTTTCCATGTCCTCAAGGGCCATTACATCCTCCTCTGGATTTATAAACTCTTTACATCTTAAACCAAATAATCAGTCTCTTGGACTCTTCATGATATATCAATCGCCGATTCATCAGGTTCTGGATAGAAATCATCATTAAAAAGACCTTCCAGATCCGCCTCTGTAAACTGCTCTTTCACGGTTTTATAAATATTTTCCGCAATTTTCTTCCAATAGCGCTTTTCGTCATCAGTAACTTTTCGCTCTCTTGGTTTGACACTGCTCTTGTAGCTTTTTCCAAAAACGGTCTGCTCCTCGCTCTTTGGAACTCCCAAAAGAGAGAGTTCAATTTGATCAATTCCTGCTTTGAGTACTTTTTTAGCTGTATCAAGACCACCATCAAGAAGCTGATAAATCATATCATCGCCAAACTCTTCGCGGAACTCAATAATATCAATGTCCGTAGGATCTTCAGTCGATTTGTCAATGACATCACGATAGACATCTATCTCATAACCGGTAAGTTTTTCAGCAAGATGAATATTGTTACCACTCTTTCCTATTGCGTACTTGATCTGGTCAGGTTTAAGCATAACTCTTGCCTTTCGGGTTTTTATATCCGCATGAATAGTTAACGGATCAATTTTAGCAGGCTGCATCGCCCTTGAAATGTAAATCTGAGGCTCATCAGCATAGTAAATAACATCAATATTTTCATTGTTAAGCTCTTTAACAATGCTTTGAATCCTTTTACCTCTATACCCCACCGTAGCACCAACGGGATCAATCCGTGCACTCGTTGATTCAACGGCCACTTTTGCTCTCTCTCCAGGCACCCGGGCAATAGCTTTGATAACAATCAGGCCATCAAGAATTTCAGGTACCTCATGCTCAAAAAGCTTGTATAAAAAACGGTCATCAACTCTGGAGACAATCACTTTCATGCCGCCATCCGGTTTTTCACGCTCAACCATACTTCCGTCATCAAGCTTTACTTTTGCTTTCTCGCGCTCTATACGTTTGACATAGAGTTTCATCCTTGGGGTACGGCGAGGATTATCTTTTTTCATCATTTCCGACTTCGGCAATACAAGCTCAACACGATGGTCTTTGGAGGTATTGTAGGTAAAAATAACCTCATTTGCACGAATCTGGTAAACCTCACCGGCAACAATCTCACCCACCTTTTCAAGACACTCTTCATAGACGACCAAGCGCTCCAGATCACGCACTTTTTTCTGCACAGACTGCTTTATAATCTGAATAGATTTGCGACTCAGATAGTCCTCAAGCTTTATCGGCCCCTCTTCATAATAATCACCTATTTCAAGGGAGTCATCAATTTTTCTTACCTCTTTCAGAGAAATTTCAATACTCTCTATATCCACCTCCTCAACAATCTTTTTCAGGATATACACCTCAAAATCACCCCGTTCAGGGTTGATAAAAATGTTGGACTCAACTTCAGGATCATAATCTTTTCGAAGCTGCTTCTGGATGATATCCTTCAGGAGATCGGCAATATCCATTTTGACAGCCGCCACTTCGGTGCGTTTGTCGAGAAAGATCCTTGACTGCTCGATTTCACCAAAAGCACCTGCAATCTGCAACCTTCTGTCCTGCCCCTCATCATGTATCTTCTTTCTGACCATCTCTCTCTAATAGATTGTGCATTTATAAAAGAAAATCCCTGCTCTTCCGATAAAAACTGTTATAACTCAGCCTCAGGTACCGCACAAATGACCTGATCAAGGTACAATAACATACCTTCTGCTGCTGATGTCGGCTTTCTCTTTTTGCCAGACTCGGTCAGAATAACAATCCAACTCTTACCCTCCTCATGCAGTGATACATCCTGAAGATGACCACTCAACTCTTTCTGTTCACCCTCCGAGTCAGTATACCTGATCTTCAAAAGTTTTCCGATATGACGTATGTACTGACGCGGAAGAATAACCGGCTCACCGAGACCTGGAGAAGAGACCATCAGGTCAAAATTGTCACCTGCCAGATCTAAAAGTTCTTCATCAGCCTCAATGATCTCACGAATCCTTCGGCTGAACCAGACGCACTGATGAATACGAATACCACAATCAGCATCCATCAATATCTCTATCTTCCTGCTACTCGCCTTGCCCATTACCTTCACATCAACAAGGTAGGCACCCTCTCCACGCGTACCAACAGATTCAGCAACAAGCTGAAGAACAATATTACGGATACGCTCTTGCATGCAGACCTCTTACAAACTTTTACAGAAAACAAAAAAGTGGGGATACCCCACTTTCAGATAAGATAATTCTATCACCTTGCGAAATCAAGTACGGCAATGTAACAAAAATCCAGTCAACAGCAAAACACCTTACTGAGCTTCCTTGCCCTTTATCTCTTTATTGTCGTGAAGGTGGCTTTCAATCACTTCATATTCAGCCTCATCAAGAGAGCTTTTTGAGGAATGAGGAGCAGAAGCAACTCCTGTAGAATCGAATCCACCTCGACTCAAAAAAAATAGTACCCCTCTCACAAGACGAACGAGCAAACGAAGAGCCAAACGAATGACCAAAAAGAGAACTATAATAAAAAGAATAAATTTCAGCATCACTGGAGCAATGCCCTTAGGCGATTTTCGTTTACCCTGTACTTAAAAGCAGGAACACCATCAACAACAACAACCGGGATCTTAAGCCCGAACTCCGCCTGCAATGCAGGATCACCGGAAATATCTATTTTTTCGAATGCAAACGGGCAGGAACGCTGAACTTTTTCAATCAACTCCAAAGCCTGGTCACACAGACAACACTCTTTCTTTCCAAAGAGGGTCACCCTATGACTCCCGACCTGCATCAAAAATGTGGCTGTGATTGACGCTGCGCAATCAGCATGTGAAACAGAGCCTCCAGAGTAAGCGTGGTCTGCTCAGAGGTCACCAGATTTTTAAGGGAATATTGACCTGTCTCACATTCCGATTGTCCAATAAACAAAGCATAAGAAGCTTTTACCTTGTTAGCCTCCCTCATCTGCGCTTTCATGCTTCTCGATGCCAAATCTATCTCAGTCGTTATACCTGCCTGGCGCAATTGCCAGGCAATATGCATTCCATGATCAGCAAGATCCTGATGCTGTAAAATCAGATAAACGGTTGGAACACCCTGTGGAAGAGTTGCAAATAGTCCCTGTTTTTCCATGATTATCAGCAGCCGTTCTATACCAACGGCAAAACCTGAAGCCGGCACATCAACAGAGGAGCCTAACTCTTTGGCTAATGCATCGTAACGTCCGCCTCCACCAATGGCATCCTGAGCACCAAGTTCGGAACTGGTAACCTCAAAAGCCGTATGACAGTAATAATCAAGCCCTCGTACAAGACGGTGATCAATCTCGTATTTGATATTCCTCTCGTCAAGGTAGAAGAGAACTTTCCTGAAATCATCAAGTGATGAGGCTTTAAGATAATCGTAAAGCCTCGGCGCTCCTGCAACAAGCTCCTGCATGGCAGGATTCTTCGAATCAAGGATTCGCAATGGATTTTTTTCAAGTCGCTCTTTGGAGGCTTCGTCAAGAAGGTCGTGAAAAGGTGAAAACCAGGTACGCAAAGCCTCACGATAGCGAAGCCTGTCATCGGTATCGCCAAGCGTATTGATTCTAAGTTTAAGGCCCCGAAGAGCAAGAGAATCGAACACATGCATCATGAAAGTGATCACCTCGGCAACAGCAGATGGAGAAGAGACACCAAGTAATTCAGCTCCAAATTGAGTAAACTGACGTTGCCTTCCGGCTTGGGGCCTCTCTTTACGAAACAGCTCTCCGATATAAAACAACTTGTGAACAGGTGCCAACGAAAAGAGGTTTTTCTGAAGAGCTGCTCGCATCACACCGGCAGTCATCTCAGGACGCAAGGTCACCGAACGACCTGCTGGATCAGGTTGAAAGGAAAACATCTCTTTTCCGACAATATCTGTAGTCGAGCCGATACCTCTCTGAAAAAGCTCTGTATATTCGAAGAGCGGAATTCGAATCTCCCTGAAACCATAGAGTGCAGCAAGAGTGTTGACGATATCTTCAACATACTTCCATTGCACGGCCTCTTCGGGAAAAATATCCCTGGTGCCTTTGACTGACTGGTACTGCGACATGAGAATATTATATCTGCGGAAAATCTTTTTCCTCTTCCCTGAAAAGCTCAAGCACCTCTTGTGATGACCTGGCAAGAACAAGTTTCTGGCGAACCTCTTCCCGACCTGCAAGCCTCGTAATCCGACCCAGCAACTTCAAGTGCTCAGCCAGCATCTCCTCTGGAGTCGCCAATAAAAATATAATTTTAACCGGCTCATTATCAATAGAATCAAAATCAATCTCTTTCAACAGAGTCGCAAAAGCCATAACGGGTCGAATCACACCCGAGCTTTTTGCATGAGGTAAAGCCAATGCCTTTCCTATCCCCGTCGACATATCCTGTTCACGTTTAAGCACATCCTCCCGAAGCTTACCAATGTCAGCAATCCCTGGATGATCGGCCACCAGAGAGAGCATTTTTTCAATCACCAGGCTTTTTCGTGAGAGGTCGAGATTCAAAACAATATATTTTTCGGAGAGCAGGCTTTCAATTTTCATTACAACAACCTTGTGCGGTTAATTCTCCTGACGATATACAGGCCATTATAGTAAATAACATTCTTGATCAATATAAAAAACATTTGGGTTACATGCCGTACAAGGTGGCTGCTTAAAGATAAAACGTAATAAAGTATATAAATGGCGACACAAACATGATAGTATCAAACCGATCAAGCACTCCTCCATGTCCAGGGATCAAGCCGGAAGAATCTTTGACTCCCGCATCTCTCTTGAACATCGACTCAACCAGATCACCGGCAGGACTTGCCATACCAATAAGGACTCCAGTCAAGAGAGCTGTCGTAAATGGCACTTGTGGCACAAAACTCTCGTAGATAATCGCAGCAGTAATACTGCCAGCCAACCCGGACAAAAAACCCTCCCAGGTCTTGTTTGGGCTCAGTCTTTCAACGAGCTTGCGGTTAATAAACTTGCCGCCGAGTGTACTCCCGCCGAAATAGGCAAAAATATCAGCAGCCCAAACACAAAAAAACATAAGAAGCAGCATAAGCTCCCCTTTCGCGCCAGGGTTTTCAAGACGCAACCGAATCAGAGAACCAAATGAGAGATTGACGTAAAGCAAACCAGGAAACACCGCCCCAAGATTCAGCAATGGCGAACCATCTTTCAGAAAAAGCTCAAGTACCATCAGGACAAGCACAAAGAGAAGCAACAGCTCCCAAACTTCAGCATATTTGTGATAAAAATTGATCTGTAACAGAAGTGTCATCAGCAATACCAGCCAAAGCGGAGGTGGATATGCCTTCTGTAGCGCAAGACGATGAAACTCGAACACGGCTAAAAGAGCTAACACCAAAAAAAAAGCGAAAAAAAGAGCTCCACCGGTTCCAATCAGCCACAAGAGCAGCGGAATTCCGAGCAACGCCACTATAACCCGCTGCAATAAATTATAACTAAGGAGCTTGCCCATACCTCACATTTTAACGACTCACTATCTTGATACCTTTCACAACAGCTTACCCGTCGATGGCAATGTCCCTCGAAACCGCAAGATAACCTTAACGAACAGAAAGAAACTCCCCAAAACAATCAACCACCACCAAGGGAGAGTGACCATCGATTCAAACCGTATGCCCATCGCAGCATCCCCAGCTTCTGTGAACAAAAGAAGAAGCAATGCCGCCAGATTATTGATAAAATGGAGGGAAAACGGTCCCGCCAAATTACCTGTCCTGTTGTAAATATAGCCAATATACCACCCAAGCAATGTAAGAGGAAGAAGATTTGCTGCGCTCAGATGAAAAAAAGCAAAAACAAATCCCGTCAAAAGCACAGCTCCTCCCGACGATATCGAGCGAGTATAATTCTGTTGGATGTAACCTCTGAAAAACAACTCTTCACAAACAGCCGGAGTTAAGGCAAGAACAAACGCAACCAGCACAAATTCCGGGAAGTTTCGCACCAACGCAAGATGCCTGATAAACGACTCCATCATATCACGCTGACGGATAACCTCAGCGCCAGCATCGCCTAACGAGGGCCAGAGGTAAAGATCCTGTACTGCTGTAAGAGTCAAAAGCAAAGGCTGAAGAAGAAGAATTCCACAAAGACCAAATACTATTTCGCGGAAATCAACTTTTTTTCCTATTCCCAAAAAAGCAAGACTCTCTTGAGAAAAAGGATTTTTACCACCGGTATGCCGGGCTGCAAAAAAAAGAACTGGGACTGCGAGTATAAGAAATTCTCCTGCAGACTGAACCACACGGATAATGGGAAGCATGCTTTTATCTGGACGCAACAGTGACCCACTTACTGGCGTACCTCCATGAACAAGCGTCAGAAGCAATGCACCGGTGAGAGGATAGAGCACCATAATGGTGATCAAAAACGATGTGTTCGCAAAAAAGGAGGGGCGCTTTGCAGCGTAAGGATCTGAAACAGAAGATGTGTTCATGAGTAATCTGTCCTGAAATATACAATCTGATCTGTGAATTTTTGATTTATCTTCCAAAGATGCAAAAACATAAGGCCATATTGAACACATCGGTGACAGGATAGTGCAAAGCAGGAGCAAAATACTGTACAATTCCGCATACTTGGCCAACGTCAATTTTTATAATATTTCACGAGGTCTGAGGGATGAAGATCATGATATTTGATGCAACTCCCAATTGGTCAGGAGGGGCAAACAGAGTATTTTTATTCAGTAAGGAGCTCAAAAAACGTGGCCATACTGTAGTCGTGTGTTGTTTACCTTTCAGTGGACTTTCACAAAGATTGCCTGAAGAGGGCATTACGACCTACACGATCGAACCAAAAGCTGATCTCAACTTTCTTATTATCCCCAGGCTGATACAGCTTATCGCCAAAGAGCAGATAGAACTCATTGAAATATGCTCCCCCAAATTTTATTGGCTTGCCTCTCTGGCTGGAAAAGTGACAGGAAAAAAGGTAATATTAACACGAAATGTCCCTTACCGAAAAAAAGGGATGAAAAAACAGATCAATCGAATACTCTATTCTCATCTTATCGATGGAGTTATTGCTGTTTCTGATAAAATCAAACGTGAACTTATTGAGGATTTTTCTCTTTCCGATAACAAAATAGGTGTCGTATACGACGGGATTGACTTGCGACTTTACCCTGATAAAGAGAATAAAGAGGCCGACAGCACTCTTCATCCGAGCCCCTTCGTCGTGGCGGTCATCAGTCGATTGGACAAAAACAAAGGGCTTGAGTGCTTTATCAAAGCAATTCCGCACATTCTTGAAAAGAGCAAATCAGTAAAATTTCTTATTGTGGGTACAGGAGGTATTGAGACTCAACTCCAAGAACTGACCTCTTCGCTCAATATTTCCGAGAAGGTATTGTTTACAGGCTTCCGAAAAGATATTCCTGAAATACTTGCCGAAGTAGACATAACCGTGATGCCGTCACCCGCAGAGGGGATGTCGATGAGCGCTCTGGAATCAATGGCATCAAGCCGCCCCGTTGTAGCGACATCAGGTTCCGGTTTGGTTGATGTGATAGTCAACAATATTTCCGGGATAATAGTAAAACCGGATGACAGTAAAGAACTTGCGGAAGGTGTTGTCCAGTTATTGTGCTCTGATTACAGAAAGACAGGAAAAACTGCAAGAAAAATAGTGGAAGAAAAATTTTCACTTCAACACGTTGTCAGTCAATATGTACAATTAGCAGAAGAGCTTATCAACCATTGACAATACTCAATACCGCAGGCATGAAAGCAAAAAAAGATCACAGTCTCTTCCGCAGACGCTTTGCCAGCACTCTGCAGTTTGTAGCCAGACATCGAAAAACAGGGCAACCCCTTCAACGGAGTCCACAAAACATTGTCATTCTCGCACGGGAGTGTTATGGCGACTGTATTCTGCTGACTCCACTTATCGGGAGCCTTCGTAAGGAGTATCCGAATCTCTCCATATACGTCGTCGCATTCAGCCAGATTATTTTCAATTTTTTTAGCGCTGACCCAAATGTCACAGCAGTTTATCATGCGAAGAGAAACATGTATCGCTATGTCAAGGGTATTTTGTTCAAAAAATTTGATCTGCTGTTTAACCCCAAGGATCACCCGTCTACTCATTTTCTCATTCAGTCCGTGCTTATCCGGGCGAACCACAAGGTGGGGCATTTCAACCCACATCATGAAGGGCTTTTCGACCAGCTCATCACTATGGAACCTGATACCCATGAGTCATTAAAAAATCTTGCTCTGCTTGATCTTCTCGGAACCCAAAGAGCAATGCATCCGCACAAACCTTATGTGCCGGAAATGCCTCTTTCTGCGGAAACGGCATCATTCCTGAAAACCCTGACTCAGGGCAAAAATATTGGCATCAACATCAGCACTGGCCACGCTGGCGGACACCGGACGCTCCAACAATGGTCGGAACTGATACAGACATTTCCTGACCAGGAGTTTATCATTTTCTCTTCTCCACATGATATTGAAGAAAAAAAACAGCTCGAACAACCCAATAGTAACGTCATTCCATCTCCCTCAACACGCAACCTCTATGAGGTAGGCGAAATTGTCAAAAAGCTCAAACTTCTGATCACCCCTGATACCTCGCTGGTGCATATTGCTGCCTGTTCCGACACACCACTGATCGCGCTCTACAGGAAATATCTCGCTGATCGCACACAGTTCGGACCATTGAGCACATTGCAGAGAGTAATTGTATCGCAAACACCCAATGTGATTGATATTGAACCTGCTGAAGTATCTGTTGCGCTGGAACAGATGCTCCAGACACTCGCCTCACAAGCCAATGAACCGACTGTATCATGACCGTAACTTCATTGCTTTTCGGCTTTTCAGCCATTGCAGCCCTCATGCTTTTCCTTGTCCGTTACAAAAAGCATTGCAAAAAAAAAGCTGTGCGGCGAAGCAAGGAGACCTGGGCAATCGGCATCTATGAAGGGGCATCACCCCTTGAACTGTTTCCCCCAAAAGGGGTTACAAATCCTGTGCTGACGGCAAAAGATGTTACTGATATTTCAGCCCGTTTTGTCGCAGATCCCTTTATGATACAGAACGAGGACGGGTACCATCTCTTTTTTGAGGTATTGAACGACAAAAGAAATATTGGTGAAATTGCCTGGGCCTTCAGCGATAACGGATTGCAATGGCACTATCGCCAGGTTATTCTGAAAGAGCGTTTTCACCTCTCTTACCCTTATCTCTTCAGGGCAGAAGGAGAGTATTACATGATTCCTGAATGTATGAACTCAGGTGGAGTTCAACTCTATCGGGCAACACATTTTCCTGATGAGTGGCAACATTGTGCAACACTGGTCACCGGCCAAGGAGGCTATGCGGCAACAATCGATCCGTCCATTCTTTACTACAAGAACCGCTGGTACCTTTTCAGTTACGCCAGCAAGTCAAAAAACCTTCACCTCTTCACAACAAAAACCTTGACCGGGCCCTGGAAAGAGCACCCAAAAAGTCCCGTGGTGCGCAACAGCCCCCATTATGCGCGCCCCGGCGGGAGAGTCATTGTTGACAATGGAACGATCTACCGGTATGCACAAGATGAGGTACCAAACTACGGCACGAAAGTCTGGGCATTCAGGATAACAGAGTTAACAGAAACCGGCTATTGCGAAGAGCTGGCATCAAAACAGCCTGTTGTGCAACCAGGCCATGATGGATGGAATAACGATGGTATGCATACAGTTGACCCTCATCAAACAGGCAGAAACGAGTGGATCGCCCTGGTCGACGGCTTCTCAATACAAAAGAAATAATCCAAAAATATTATTTCATACGGCAATATAGAGTGATACGATCGGTTGGTCATGAAATTTGACCGGTAATCTTGTGTTCAAGACGACAGAATCAATCCCGCAAATGCTGGTTCTCTGCATTGCCATTCTACTTCGCCTGCATTGAATATCTCAATTTCACAATCCACTTCCTAAGATGCCGCCGTCCAAACTGGTTCCAGCGATAGCGGAGATAATTGTAATATCTGCTATGTTTTTTGCGATGATCGTCAAGGTAGGTATCAAACATCCCAAAAACGCTTCCTTGTTGCACGAGCGGAGAGTCCAGCCAATACTGCAGCGTACCGCACGCCTCGTCGATGTGCCTGATCAGATGATCCGCTGGCAAGCGCACCTTATGCGCCTTCAGCCAACTGATGCGCCTCCGCATTGATTCAGCATCGCAAAGATACCCCTCGGCAGTCGCTATTGGCAAACGAATCAAGGGACCCTTCTGCAAAAAAAAGTCATCAGGTACTTTTGTATCGCTACCACCGAGAAACACAAGATACCCGGCATCCAACTTAGCCAGATCGGCTTTTATGCCATGAAATTGATGAGCAAAATTATTTACCAAAATCGCATCATCTTCAAAAACAAGAATCTTGCCACAACCCCGTTCAAGCCCAAGGTGCCATGCTTGAATATGCTTCATCACCAGCGACTTGTGGGCAGATCCCATATCACTGTCACCAAAATACTCATCGACACAATCGGCTGTCAATTCTTGTGGATCATAGTCAAAAATAAATTCAAAATTGACCCCTTGTTCAGCAAAATGTCTCTCAATATGCTGGATCCGTTCTGTAAATGAACGCACACTGAGCACAAAAACAGCATCGACATCTATGTCCATTCCAAACTTCTTTTTTTATTTATTTCAAAAATGAAAACAGTTTGTAAAAAACGGGCTATAACTATCCACATAACTTTTCGAGGGCCTCAAGCACAGCCGTCGGCGTGGTATTACCAAGACAGCGGTAGTGATTATATCTGCAGGTCTTGTCAAAACATGGCGAACACGGCTCAGGAACATACATTCCAATGCTTTTTTTCCCGAGAGGGCGTGTCCATACTGGAGTTGTTGAACCGAACAGGCCAACGACAGGAGTGCCTATATAGCCAGCAAGATGCATCAGTCCGGAGTCGTTCGAAACAACGCTGCGAGCGCTCGACATGATCGCGGCCACCTCATTCAAAGAGGTCCTCCCTGTCAAATCAGTAACCCTTTCGGGAGCCATGCGCACGATCTCCTGCGCAGATTCGCTATCCTGGCTTGATCCGAGTACTACAATCTTATAACGATCCTGTAGCAATGCCAGTGCAGGAAAATGAGGCCATTTCTTTGCAGGACCATAGGATGCACCTGGACAGTAAACAATCGAACCGATATGATTCTTGTCGGGAATAACAGTTATGCCATTCCACTCTTCAGGGAGAGAAAACGGCGTATCAAGAATTTGGGCATATTCATGAGTGATGTGGTGCAACTTCTCATTATTGACATTAACAACATCTCTTGGCAAAGGATCGGTCAGCAGAAAACGCCTCATTTCCCGAGATAACCCTCTTCTGACAGGAATTCCGGTCTTCATTGCAAACCATGCCGAAGAGAACGAAAAAGGCAGCAAGTACATGGTGTGGAACCCCCGCCCACGCACGGCATTCACCGTTCGTGTGCGGTTGTCAGCATCACTACGTCTATACTCAATGACAGGTAAATCGCACAACATCCTGACCAAACCGCTCATCTGAACGGGAACCAGGAGCGTCGTCTGTGCTCGACGACTTTCGGGCAGTCGCATGACAACAGAGAGGGCAAGGAGCATATCTCCTATCCAGTTTGGCAGTAAAATGATTGAAGAGTTCATCAATACAGAGTGTAAGATTTACCGGAGGTTCTAACACGGAGAAGCGCTTCGGCTGAAGGGTGTGTGCAAATATACAACAGTGTAGAGTCGATAGATCCTGATTTGTTTCTGCTCAGGGCTTTATGGCAATAAAATGTTTTTTGCTTAGCTCCAGTCCAAACCAACGTTCAAGGTGTATCATAAGACGATGCTTTTTCTCCCGCCGAGTGAGCAGGTGATCAGGATTGGCACGAAACACTCCAGCCTCTGTCGGAAGCCAATCTTGTATAATGGCGGGATGAGTGCCTGTAAAATGACGGATAATCTTCTGATCGATCTCTCCATAATCAATACGCTGATGGCTCTTGTTCCAATACCGCTGCACATGCTCCGATTTTCGGTTCATCTCCTCTTCGCTTCGCACCCACCCATAATGGTATATTGATGCTCCTGTATGGAGAGCATTCGGATAGCGGGCAATCTTGCTCTTATGGTTGAGCACGTGCCAGTACAACCCGTCGGGCGCATACGAGCGTATCGAATTTCTGATAATCCTCGCCTCTCGACGATACCAGGCGGGTGAATCGAGATAACTGTAGGCATTGCCATAAAAATGGTAGTAGTCAAACGTCAGCGCTTCGACACGTTCATCCGGGAGCTGTTTCCGGCAGGCATCAACAATGTGTTGCAGATCTTTTTCATGAACAACTTCATCTCCTTCGAGATAGAACGCCCAATCGCCGGTACAGTTAAATTGCGCAACCATTTTCTGCTGTCCGTACACATAGCCGCCAACCCGCATCCTGTCGTTCCAGTGTGATTGAATAATCCGTATCTTCGGATCGTCAATCTCCCTGATTTTTTCGAGAGTATCATCATCGCTGTCGCCGACGTTGACGACGAATTCGTCGACAATCGGCAGGACGGAACGAATTGATTCCCGGAATGGAAAACCAAGTATCATTCCATTTTTGATAAAAGTAAAAGCGCTGATTTTCATAATTATTATTCTATCAGATACTTGTCAATGCCATTCGGGCATGAGGTCAGTTTTCCGGTAATAGCCTGTTCGAGTATCCTCTCATTTTCGAGAAGCGACTGCCTCGGATTATCAGGATGGCCGAGATGACAGGCAAGAGCACTGAACCTGACATTACGCCGTAAAATCCCGCTATTGATAAGCCGAACAGCAAACTCACTATCCTCCCGACCCCAGCCGATAAAATCCTCATTGAAGCCATTAACATGAAGACAGTCGCTCCTGAAGAAAGACATATTGCAGCTTCTTATGCCAGAAAGGGAACGGGTTTTCAACGCCAACAGCCGTGACAGAAGTGGGAAGCGCAAAGCATTTTTACGATTTTCAAACCCCTTTTCAAACGGCGAAACAGAAATATTTTTTGCACAAATCCTGCTATGGGTGTACTCTTGAGATAACAGCACTCTCGAACCCTGAATAAAACTTCCTTTCAGCGCCAGTTGCTTATGATCCTTAATAAAATCATTATGCAACAACATGTCCCCATCAACAATCACCACATAGTTACCTTTGGCCCTGGCAATCGCCCTGTTCCGTGATGCGGCAGCACGAAAACCCAAATCTTCCTGCCACACATGAAACACCGGTATTGTTGAACCACTGCGGTAAGAGTCCACAAGCATTTTCGTTCCACTCGTGCTACCATCGTCAGCAATAATGATTTCGCAAGGCAACTCAGATTGGGCAAGTGCACTGCGAAGAACCAGGTCAAGCACTTCAGGCGAATTGTAGGTCGTGATAACGAGACTACAGGCGATGCTCTCTGTCAGCTTCATAAAGCTTGATGTATTTATAAAAAACCCCATTCGCATTTGAAACCGAAATCAGCAACCCTTCATAACCGTATCTCCATCCACGTTTGAAGAGGTAAGATTTCAAAAAAGTCAGCACTCCGAACAGCATAGCCTTGAGCAATGACGATTTTTTTCGACCGCGCTGATCCTCAGCCCAAAGTGTGGAATAATGTTGCATTTTATAAAGAAGCTGCGACGCGTTATCGTAAGGATAATGCTTCAGTCTGCCTGACAAAAGCACTGTTTTCAGGTTCCCGTCTATGGCAAGTCCTTCATGAACCTGATTGTCGTTGTATCGAGTACTTCGCTTGTTAAATAACCGCTCCACCTGATCGTTCTCCCAGCCACACCCGCGAATAAGCTTTCGATGATAATAGTTATCGCGCTCCATCTTATACACCATATTGACATCAAGCTTAAGGGTCAGGATTTCATGCACCAACTTCGGAGTCACCACTTCATCACTGTCAACCGAAAAAATCCAGTCGTTCGATGCTCTGTCAACAGCAAAGTTTTTCATTGGGCCAAAACCAATAAACGGGTGTTCGTAAACAATAACGTTCTTGAATCCTGAAGCAATTGATATGGAACCATCGTTAGATCCGGTGTCGACAATTACCACCTCGGAAAACGCTTCAAGCGCAGTCAAACACTCAACAAGAGTGGCGGCTGAATTTTTTGTAAGAATAGTTACCGATATGTTGTCAGCCACTCTCTGATTTCGTTAAAGATAAGGTCTGGAGAAATATGGTTCAGGCAGTCGCTTGCACCGTGATGATCGTCGCAACCCGCCTTACCACAGGCAACGCAAGGCATATCTGCCTGAAAGATAGTAACATTCCCGTAAGTCTGCACTGGCCTGTTCGTACTGCTACCCATGCCAAGCTCATTGCACCACGGCGACCACATACTGAGCATGGTAGGCCCATAAATAGCAAAAATCCGCTTGTTCTGAGATGCCGCAATATGCATGGTCAGCGTATCAGCGCCAATATAGGCAATTGATCGGTTACTGAGCGCAATCAGCTCCTCCATGCTGGTCAAACCGATGAAATCGTGAATATTGGCAAGCTTCGGAAGCCCCCGTTTAATCTCCAGATCGAGCACGCTTTTCGAACCTGTGACGACCATGGGAATACCAAGTCTGTCAAGTCGTTTGAGTAGCTCATTACGGAGTTTTTCTGGATAGACCTTGTAGTCGTATTGCGCACCAGGATGAACGATAATAAATTCAGGGATACCTCTATCCGTCAGCATCCGATCGACACTTTTGGCTGCAGTCTCAGAAGAAAAGGAACAAACCGCCGGCTTTCCGGTACCAATGCCCAACAAGTCAAGAGCTGTCGTGTTGTTCTCAATAATGTGCCTGCTTGAATCGAAATCGTAATGCGCCGAAAGCAGTAAACGTTTCCACCACGATTTTTTCCTGTCGTGCTCAACCGCACTGACAGCTTTGCGGCCAGCGACCAGCGCAAACAGCACGGATCGGTCGCTCGCCGTAAGATTGATGCTCAGATCGTAACGACGGACAATCTTTTGGAGCAGGTCGGTTGTCTGGGCCCCCCGCCCTCTCCCGTCACCATTGTAGGTAAAATGAAGTATTTCAACAATATGCGGCAACGTCCGGGCAATCGGCAAAGTATCGCTATTGATCAAAAGATCAATACGCGGACTGCCATAAGCCTGAAAAAGAGCTTCTATCAGCGGCGAACTGAGAAAAACATCCCCATTCGATCGTTGCACGATAACAAGTATGCTGCGTGGAGTGGGTTTCATATTTTTTTTCGAAACACGCCAAATAGTTGTCACATCTTATTCATCACGCCTGTTCATTTTGATAAAACTGACAATAGTGCCTTTTATAACAGGCTCAATCATAATCACCATTTCATCAAAAGCAGATACGCATGACATAGGTATCATAGAATAATTTTCAGAAACCTGATGTATACGATTAACCAGTTCTATAATTTAACTGCCTTAAATACCAAACTTCTTGAAAACAATGTTTTCATATTAAAGAGATGCTCAATTATTTCCTTTGATTCATCATTACCTTCCCTCTTCCAGTCACGAGAAACCCACCAATAACCTATCAATATAAATGGCCAGTAAAATGGTAATCCTATCATACGTTTATACCTGTCTCCATCAGGTTTCAATACTTTTAAACCATGCAATTTTGCAAAATAACGAAGCTGTGTATATAAAACAGGACTAATATGACCCCTATCGATGATTTCGCCTTTATCCGGTGGAGTTAGATGAAATGGATGGAATTGATATGGGTATCCTGTGCATGCAAATTGATATCTTGAAAAGAAATTCTGTACATTAGGAGTACTTATTATCAATAAACCGTTATTTTTCAATACTCTTGCTAGCTCACCTATCAATGCTTCCGGTCGAAGTATATGTTCAATTCCTTCAGCGCAAACAACGCAATCAAATTCTTTATCCGCAAATGGCAATGCTTGTTCCATGTTTACATGTAGGTAATCTTTGCGCTCATCGTTGAAATCAGCAGGAACTGTTATAGCACCCATTCCAGATAACGTATCAGCCACCCATCCATTTCCTGCTGGCATATCGAGTATCTTTCGATCAGATATATTTCCTTTGTAATAATCACTAATCACCTTTACGATCACACGCATGTAACCACACTCATAGGAAACGTGACTAAATTTTTTTTCATCTGATGACTTACTCATAAAGTTTATATAAAAAATATTTTTGCTGATTGCCTTAAAACTAATTAATAGAAGTAAAAAATTAAAGCGATATAAAAAAATAACATAGCAATTACAGGCATTTGGCATAACGCACAATATATATACTTTTGATTTCCCTCTTGAACCGCAATATACACGTTATCCTCCACTCTGTCCATCCCCACCATTTTTCCATCGGTTGTGCAGCCAGAACCACTCCTCTGGCCAGCGACGGATAGACTCCTCAATAACAAGGGTATAACGTGAGGCAAGTATAGCAATATCCGCCTTGCAAAAGGTCAAATCAGAGGTGTCGATGTGATGGACATCAACCGTATATCTACCGTCACTGCCACTTCTGCACATACCGACGAACAGCGGCACGTTGGCCTTAAGGGCAAAAAAAGCAGCACCGTGAAAAAGTGTGGCCCGTCTGCCGAGAAATTCCCCGAAATACGTTGCCGTTGGATCTGATTGATCAGCAAGAAGTGCCAGAACACCTCCTTCGGCAAGCAACCGCAGCCCAGCCCTGATTGCTTGGTCGCCATAAACAACACTGTTCCCATGCATCGTGCGAAGCTCATTCATACTACGGTCAAGCGGCTCGTTGCTCAAGCGCTTGACAATAATGGTTATCGGTTTGAACATAAAACCGAATGCCATTGCCATCAACTCCCAATTACCGTAATGAGCTGAAACCACAACTGCGCCCCGACGGCCGTTATCTGTTCCACAAAAATATAACTTGGGATCAAGATCGATAAGCGCAGTAACATCAGCACGCTCCCTGATAAGTGGAAACCGGAGGACATCAAGCAGAGTAACGGCAACATTTCTGTATACCTGTGTGGCAATAGCCCGGATTTCGATAGATGATTTCGCAGGAAAGGTAAGCGCAATATTCCGGTATACAAGCTCACGCCGAAGACCAACAGTGTGCATACAATCTCCTATCAGAGAGGCAAAACGTCGAGCCGCAGGCCAACTTAGCATCCGAGCAAACACACCAAGCAGACTTACGACACCGAAAACAACTCTATCCAATGCCGACTTGGTCCATTCCCGTTTTTTTTTACGGATCCAGCCAATAAAATGGCTCATGACAATCACAATTGATAACTGTTCATCTTTCCATATAACCGCAAGGAGTGAATGGCTGATGAGTCCGAACACCGGAACTTCTCCGCATAGTCTTATAATTTCCCCCGACACTGCGCATCACATCACCTCTATACGTCCACTCTCCCTTCAAACTGAATATCATAAAGATGCTTGTATAATCCATCAATGTTGAGCAACTCTGCATGAGTACCCGACTCAGCAACATGGCCACGGTCCAGAACAATAATGCGGTCAGCATTTCGGACCGTTGACAGGCGATGTGCTACAACGAGTGTAGTCCGATGCTCCATCGCATGATCAATTGCCTGTTGAACCACCTTTTCTGACTCATTATCAAGCGCACTGGTGGCCTCATCAAAAATCAACAGTTCCGGATTTTTCACCATTGCGCGGGCAATAGCCAAGCGTTGCCGTTGACCACCGGAAAGCTGCACACCCCTGTCACCAATCATCGTCTCGTATTGCTCAGGCTTTTCTTCAATAAACTGGTGCGCATTTGCCATTTTTGCCACGCTCATCACCCGATGATGATCAACCTCTTCATGGGTGCCATATGCAATATTCTCTTTGATAGTGTCATTAAAGAGAATAACCTCCTGGCTCACCACACCGATCATCCGGCGCAACTGCTTGAAATCAAACTCACGAATATCAATACCGTCAATCGTGATTCGGCCTGAATCAACATCGTAGAAACGGAGCAGAAGATCGACAGTGGTCGACTTGCCAGAGCCAGACTGACCAACAAGTGCCACCATCTCACCTTTCTTGATCTCGAAAGTGACATGATCGAGCACATTCTGCTCATCAGCATCCTTATTATATTTGAAACAGACATCGTCAAACAGAATAGAATGCGCAAAACCGCTAATAGCCTGTTCCCCGTTTTTGATATCCGGCGGAGTGTCGAGAAGCTCAAAGAGACGTTCAGCAGAAACCATCCCGGCTGCCAACTGGTTACTCACATCCCCAAATTTCTTGATTGGCCCCATCGTCGAGTAAAGAGTAAATGCAAAGAGAATCAGTTCAGAAGAGGTCATCCGTCCATCGAACACCTGCAAACCCCCAAACCAGAGCACAAACGCAATAGCCGATACCAGCAACGTCTCATTGATGGGCCCGATAATGTTGCGCAGACTGGCTATCCGTATATCCAGTTTCCGAAAATCATGGGTAAATGCCCGAAACCTGGCCAGCTCAACATTTTCGAAAGCACTTGACTTTATAACCTTGATTCCATTGAATTTTTCCTGGAGAACAGCATTCATATCCCCCATTTTCATACGGGAATTTGTGGCGTTGTTCTTGACTTGTTGACCAATAATTCGAATGACAAAAAAAATGAGCAAAGAGGTAACTGTTGCAAAAAGTGTCAGTTTCCAGCTCAAAACAAAAAGAACTGCGACATAGACAACGATTGCAAACGGGTTCTGCAAAAAGTTAACAAACGTCGAACTTACGGTTTCGTTAACCGCCTGAACGTCGTTGTAGACCAGATTCATCAAATTACCGACCCGGTTCTTGTTAAAATAATCAAGATGCATCTCGATAATAGTACTGAAGACATCATCCCGAAGCTTTTTGGCTGTTTTGGTCTGTATCCTGAAAATGAGCTGACCGTTGAGATACACAAAAAGATTCTTGACTGCAAACGATGCAATCAAAAAAAGAGAGATATTGAGCAGCGTCTGCTCTTTGGTTGAAGCTTGAAACAGGCGGCCAAACCTCTCTGTAACCAAAGCTTTCAATTTTTCAGTATCCAGCCCCTTCACCTCCAGCAGCTCCATCTTGCTGCCAGTTTGCAGACCCTGATGCCCAACTGCGGGAGGTTGTGAGTACTGGGGCGCGCCAATGCTCCTGTCTGCATTAAAAACAGCATTAAGCAGGGGAAGCACCGAATAGATTGAAACCACACCAAGAAGTGAAGAGATAACACTGACAGCCACAACAAGAGCAATCTTCCCTTTTGAAGGAAGGAGATAGCGAACAAGTCTGATAAATAATTTCATGACAAAAGTTATCTGTTCACAGAACAATTTTCTGCTGTAATCTACAGCTTCACCCACATCTTTACAAAAAGGGATGAGTGATCTGATAAGTTGAACAACGCTGCATACTAACAATTCAGCCCCAGCAACCTCTTGTCATCCTTCACAAGAAAAAAGGTATTCCATAAACACTTCTGCACTCAGGCTTATTGGCTACGGAGCGCTTGCCGATGAGGAATTCTATACACCATGATAAGAGACGGCACCATGACTTTCTTTAACAACAGTTCTCTCAATTTTTGCAGTCCTGCATAATCTCTAATATTTTACCATGCGGACAATCGAAGAGTATACGCTAAATTGGGAAAAACAGAGGGCACTCAATTGTTATTGACCTATTTATGACCATATCCAACGCACTGATGAGCCGAGCCGAAACAGTTGACAGGATTCGTCAATGGCATCTTTCAGGCAAAAAAGTTGTCTTTTCAAATGGCTGTTTTGATATACTCCATGCTGGACATGTTGAATACTTGACCGAAGCAAGAAAGCTTGGCGATGCACTTGTCATCGGACTGAACAGCGATGCGTCGGTACGTCGAATCAAAGGCTCGAACCGACCTGTATGCAGTGAAGCAGACCGAGCAACGGTTCTCGCTGCTCTCCGTTCTGTTGATGCAGTAACTCTCTTCGATGAAGATACACCTGAAACGCTGATTGGCACTCTCTTGCCGGACATCCTTGTCAAAGGAGCTGACTGGGAGGTTGAGCGTATAGCAGGAGCAAAAACTGTTCTTGCACATGGAGGGCAAGTGTTGACATTAGAATTGCTTAAAGGACGATCAACGACCGGAATCATAGAAAAAATTATTCAGCGTTACTCATAACAGAGATATCAGCAGTGGAACGGGTCAAACATTACACGCTCAAAGTACTTACCATCTTTTCAGCAATCATGCTGTTGTTATCCTTTTCCGTCATGATTGTGCTGAACAGTGGATTGGTTGACCTGCTGGCCAAAGATCAGTTTATTTCGATTTTTGAAAACAAATTTTTTGGGCGTATTGAGCTTCAAGAGCTACACCTGACCTTTCCGAACAACGTGACCCTGGTTCACCCCCGCATTTACGCCATTGATGATAAAAAACCAGCTCTTGAAGCACGCACAATCTCGATGAAGCTCAATATTCTCTCGCTTCTTCAGCCAAATCTACGATCACTGTATTTGCCGCTCCTCAAGGCTGATTCACTCCACGCCAATGTTGTTCAGCAGAAAAGTGGAAAACTTAATCTGGAGCTTATTTTTACGCGACGAGACACGGACTCTACGAAAACCATTTTTGATCATTTTTTCTGCAAGTCAATGCAGATTAACAACGGAACAGTATCTTTCAAGGGCAACATCAATAGCCCTGATGATCTGCATTTTACGCTCAACGACATCAAGCTGGGACTGTCAGAATTCACCATAAAAAAGAGATTCATCAAGGGAGTCCTTGAGCATCTGCGATTCAACACTCCTGAGCATCATTTTTCACTACAGCAGGCATCAGGTCAATTCCTTTTTTCTGAAGCGCGCTCAGAAGTACTGACACTGAAGGTGGTCACCCAAAAAAGCCATGCCGAAATATCAGCAACAGTGGATCACTTCAACATCTTTTCACGCCAAAAGGAGCAACCATTTCTTCCCGGCAACTCTTTTTTTAATGTTCAGGAGATTGCTGTTGACCGCGATGAATTCAAACAGTTCTATCCTTCACTTGATATACCTGCCGGACTCTATGTGTTAAAAGGCAACGCAAAAGGCAAGCAAGACAATATTGAAGTTATCGATGCACTTTTGACGCATCTTAAAAGCAAAATAGCCGTCAAGGGAACCCTTCTGAATCTGAAAAACAGCCAGGCTTTTGCTTATGATCTGAAATGCGATACGTCAAAAATCTCTTTTCCATTTATTGCATCGTTTCTAAAAGAGGAGAAGCAAAAGGATTTTGCGAAAAAAGCTGGGGACATTATTTTTTTAGGTACCGCAAAAGGAACGTTTAATGCGGTTAAAACCTATTTAACAATGATTTGTGATGCCGGCGAGGCAGTACTAAACGGAGAAGGTTTAAGAGAGGATTCTGGACAAGTTACAAGTAATGGCAAAATTACTCTAAAAAATTTCAAGCCACACAAACTCGTCGAAACTGTTAATAAAACAAGCATACTCAATGCCGCAGGCAATTTTGAAGCAAAAGTAAAAAACAGAGAGTTTGATCTGGTAAAACTTGAAATGAAAATTGGGGACTCGTTCTGGCAGAACCAGCAGGTCCAGGAAGGCACTCTTTCAGCGACATATAGTGATAAAGCAGTGAAAAGCACGCTTTTCCTAAAAAACAACCAGACAACCCTCAATCTTGAGGGCGAAATAGAGTGGAAAAACGATAGCCCTCGATACCAGGCTTCAGGAAAAGCTGTAAAAGTGAACCTTTCAAACGTTTTTGATTTAAAAGGGATTACTACCGATCTGAGTGGGACTTTCGACATGCAGGGTTCTGGGTTTGATCCCAAAATGTTGAATATCTCGGGCACACTACAGTTTGCCCCATCTTTAATCAACGGCTTTGAGCTTAAAGATAACACCAAAGCGTCAATCGACATTGTACAGAATGCAACCACTTCTCGGGTAAAGATAAACAGTGATTTTATTGATGTGCTGGCAGAAGGAAATTATTCATTTCAAGAGCTGCTCTCTCTTGGTCAACTTGCCCGTTCTGGTATTGTGAGTGAAATCACAACACAAAATATCTGGCCAACAACACTTGGCACTCCGCTCACTGCCGAGAATACTTTTGACAAACCTTTTACCATAAAGTATGGGATCGTCGTAAAAGATCTTTCTCCTCTGATACTGCTGTTGCCGATTCAAGGAATTTCGCTTGAAGGAGGTGCTGAGGGTCAGGTTAGCTACCGAAATGGACAATGTTTAATAAACTCATCAATTGACCTATCCAGCTTGCAGGCACGTAATACCTTGTTTCTGAAAAAACTTTCTATGGAACTCGGTTTAGAGTGCAATACCCTTGGAATTCAGCAGGCATCAGTCTCCGGAAAAGCTGAGTCAATGACGATTTCAGGTAAAAACAATGGAAATGCTCTTTTTTCAGCTCTTTATTCTTCTTCTCGTCTTGATGCCTCTCTCGATCTTGCAATACCCAATCCTGCACAAAAAGTATCAGCAAAATTTACAGCAACCAAAAATGGCGAGGGATACGAGTTACTTTTTAAAACCCTTTCATTAAAAGATGCTTCCGGAGTATGGCAGACAGCGGATAATTCAAGTATCATGGTCGGTAAAACATCGGCAAAATGTAGCCGTTTTACCATTACAAAAGGAGTACAAGAGGCTATATTTGACGGGGAACTGAGCAACTCACTGCCAGGAACCTTTCAATGCACCTTAAACAACCTTGATATCAACGAGCTCAAAAGATTTGCATTGAATCCTTCGGTCGAGAAGGTTTCGGGGAGGATCAATGCATCTGTCCAGGTCAGCGGAGAGCCAGGATTAAAAACAAGTACTTTTAAAGTTACTGGAGAGAATATTCGTTATGACAAGTATACCATTGGTACGGTAAGCGGAAATGGACATCATTACGATAATCAGCTCCATTTTACCATGCATAGCAATGTACCAATACCAGAAACAATTCAGGAAAAAGGCGCTCCTTCAACCAGTACTATTGATGGAAATGGCATAATTCCCCTTGTCATCAACTTCTTTCCCCTTCAGTTTCATACAGCCGAGCAACAAACTGTCAATGCTTCATTCCGTTCTGATAATCTTTCGGCACAGTTTGTTGAGTACTTGTTTCCCATCTTTTCGTCAGTAGAAGGCACCATACCAACAGTGCTGCAAATTCAGGGTAAGATGCCAAAGCCAGAGATATCTATGACCACTCGGCTGCGTAATACAAAAATCAGAATCGAACCAACACAGGTCGCGTACCAGCTTAACGGCGATGCTTATGTCACTCCGAATACTATTGAGCTACGGGATATAACTATCAACGACAACCTTAAAGGCAGCGGTGTTATCAATGGAGTTATAAATCTTGAAAAATTCAAGCCTAAAACGCTTTCTCTTTCTGCAAAAGTGAACCGATTACTTTTGTTTAATAAAAAAGACAGACAGGATGAAACTTCATTTGGGACAATAACCGGCACGACGAATAACATCCAGGTGCATGGAAATCTTTCTGCCCCTGTCGTTGAGGGAGAGATGATCATTGATGCCGCAGACTTTTCTCTTTACCGGTCGGGTGCCAACGAAAGTGCAAAATATGTGGGCATTGACAAGTTTATTGGCTTTATACCCCGTAACAAGAAAGCAGCAAGTACGATAAAGCCCGAGAACGAAGTAACTCCAGCAAAAACAGAATTTTATCATTCAGTTCTCGACATTCTGCAGATCCAGCAACTCAAACTGAGCAGTATTGAGCCACTGAAATACACCATGATTTTTGACAGTAATAGAGGAGAACAACTTGAAACTTCAATCAATAACCTCTCACTGATTCTCAACAAAAACAATCAGCAATACAGTCTTTTTGGGTCGGTCAACATTGTTGGAGGAAAATACAAGTTTTCAAATTCAAACTTTGACTTGCTGGATGGTGGACAGATTGCCTGGAATAATGTGGATATGCGAAGTGGAGTCATGGAATATCTTTACGGCAGTAAATACGTCAGTGTTTTAAGTCAGCAGAATGGCGATCGTGATAAAGTCAACATGCTGCTGGCCATAACGGGAACCCTTAATAATCCGCAGGTTACGATGGGATATTACCTTAATGAACAGACACAGCCCTACTCTTCTGGAAATATGATTGGAAAATATTCAAGCCAGATTGACCCAAACGCTGAACTGAATGTTATCTCGATGCTTCTCTCCAAACAATGGTATGTACGTCCCGGAACAAGCGGACAGATCAGCAATATAGCCGTTTCAAGCGCCGGATATTCTGCGGGAACAGGTATTATTTCGTCTAGAATCTCCAGAGTTATTCAGGATATCGGGGGACTCGAAAGCTTTAATGTCAATGTGGGAGTCGATAATAGCGGCGCATTGAGTGGTCTGGATCTTTATTTTGCTCTGAGTGTTCCTGGTACCGAGGGAAAAGTGCGCTTTATTGGTACAGGAAGCTCCCCCGACCTGAGTGGTGCCGCTTTCTCTGATTATTACGGAACTGCCCAAAAAATTGAATACCGGATTACTCCAAAAGTCTACGCGGAGGCTTTTCGTTCTTTCGGGCTTAACGGCACGGCAACCTCCAGCTCTAATCTCCAGAAACCTGCTGAAACCTGGGGTATCAGTCTTTCGTATAAGGAGCGATTCCATTCCTGGACAGAGTTTTGGAATCGTCTCATTCCTTCATCTGAGAGAAAACGATAAATCCTGACGGTTTTCGTAAATTGCCGCAGACCTGCTTGATAATCAACCGGTAAATCACATTTTGAGAGGAAAAAACATCATTATAGGCATTAGTGGAGGTATCGCTGCCTACAAAACACCCCAGTTAGTGAGACTTCTAAAAAAAAGAGGTGCCAATGTTAAAGTTATCCTGACCGAAGGAGGTGCCCGATTTGTCAGTGAGCTGGCGTTAGCAACAGTGTCAGGCGAAACCGTATACCGCTCTCTCTTTCCTTCAACAGATCAAGGGAACACCGACTTTATAAACCATATCTCTCTCGGGGAATGGGCAGATGCCTTTGTTATTGCTCCTGCCACAGCCCACACGCTGGCAAAACTCTCTGCGGGGCTTTGCGATGATATGCTCACCACCTGCTTTATCACCCTGAGACCAGGAAAACCGGTGCTGCTCTTCCCGTCAATGGATGGCTATATGTTTATCTCTCCATCTGTCCAGAGAAATATCAGCACACTGGCGGCGCAGGGATGTACCATCATCACTCCTGACAAGGGGGAGCTTGCCTCTGGTCAAAGTGGAGTCGGACGTATGCCCGAGCCAGAATCTATCCTGGCTACGCTCGAAAAGAGTTTGAAAAGAGGATCGGAAGCCTCTCCTTTATTTGGCAAATCAGTCGTTATAACGGCGGGCCCGACACGCGAAAAAATTGATGGCGTGCGTTTCATATCCAACTACTCTTCCGGTAAAATGGGCTTTGCCGTTGCCAGAAGCGCAGCAAGACGCGGCGCAAACGTCACACTTATCGCCGGCCCTGTTCATCTTGACACTCCACAGGGTGTAGAGCGCTGTAACGTAGAAAGCGCCTCTGAAATGTACGCCGAGGCTCAACGCTTTTTCAAAAGTTGCGACATTTTTATTGGCGCAGCCGCCGTCTCTGATTATCGCCCGGCAGAACCTCGTGAAGGAAAAATGAAAAAGGAGATGGAGCAGATTGAGCTTTCTCTTGTCAAAAATATTGATATCCTTGCTGAATTCGGATGTCAGAAAACTCCCGAACAACTTGCCATCGGCTTTGCGCTTGAAACACAGTTCGGCCTGGAAAATGCAAGAATAAAGCTCACCGACAAAAATCTGGATCTGATCGCATTCAATTACTTTGACCGTCAAACCTCCGGCTTTGAAGTTGATACGAATATTCTTACCCTGATACAGCGCAATGGTATCACAAAGGAGCTGCCACAACTGACAAAGGATGCTGCTGCCGAGGAGCTCATTGAGACTATTGAGAGGCTTTTGCCTGGAAACCGTCACTAACCACTGAAAACCCGGAATTTTCATGCAAGGTTTTTTATTTGAAGAAAACGAGCAGAATACCTCGCAACAAAAGAGTCCTGCTTCTGCATCTGCAGAGCTACAAAGCCTGTTCGATACATCCAAAAGCTGCAGCAAATGCACACTTGCTGAAACAAGACTTACTTTTGTCTTTGGGGAGGGCAACCCTGCGGCAAATCTTGTTGTGATCGGGGAGGCCCCCGGAGCTGAAGAGGATGCTTCCGGCAGACCTTTTGTCGGCCGTTCTGGTCAACTTTTAGATAAAATCCTGCAAGCTGCAGGTTTCCAGCGGGAGGAGGTCTATATCTGTAACATCCTGAAATGCCGACCACCGGGTAACAGAAACCCGCTCCATGATGAAATTATCAACTGCATGCCCTGGCTACTCCGGCAACTTCAGATTCTTCAGCCAAAGATTATCTTGATGCTGGGTAAAGTTGCGGCAAACACTCTTCTCGAAAACAGCCTTTCCCTAGGCACGATGAGAGGGAGATTGATCAAATGGAATGGATATGACTGTTTTATTACCTATCATCCTGCGGCTTTGCTGCGAAACCCCAACTGGAAGCGGGGATGCTGGGAGGATATTCAGGTTATGATGCAGCACTATGCAAGCATGTTCGACCGGGCGCAATACACTGAAAAGAGAGAAAAACCATGATCAAGAAAGCGCCAGTTACCATAGATTTCAGCAAAGACATTGATTTCAGTCAAGAGAGCCGGGTACCCCCCTATTCAACAGAAATTGAGCAGGAGGTGCTTGCCTGCATTCTGCTGGAAGATGACCCTATTGAACAGGTGATTCAGATTTTTGGGGACAATGGCGAAGAGGTCTTTTACGAGCGTCGCCATCAGATCATCTTCAAAGCGATGATGCAGCTCTATCATAAACGACAGGCTATTGACATTATCACGGTCAGTGAAGAGCTGCTGAAAATGAACGAGCTTGAGCCTGTCGGTGGACGCCATTACCTTGCCGAGTTATCCGGAAAAGTGATCAGCGCTGCCAATATTGAGTACTATGCCCGCCTGGCGAAAGAGAAATACCTCTACCGCCGAATGATCTCCATATCGGCAAAAATCTCGGGAGCAGCCTACAGCTCGTCGATGGATATTTTTGATCTTGTCGAACACGCCTCCCAGCAGTTTTTCAACATCTCCCAGGCCGGTATCAAAAAGAAGGCCTCGTTAATCAAAGAGCTTGTTAAAAACGGTATCAGGATGCTTGAAAGTCTGCGAGCATCACAATCTTCGGTCACTGGAGTAGGATCCGGATTTTCTGAACTTGACCAGCTTACCGCCGGATTTCAGCCCTCTGACATGATTATCATAGCAGCAAGACCTTCCGCAGGTAAAACAGCCCTGTCACTGGCGCTGGCCAGAAATGCGGCGGTGGATTTCGATACGCCTGTGCTTTTTTTCAGCCTTGAGATGGCAGAGGTACAGTTGGCCATAAGGCTGATGTGCGCTGAAGCTTATGTCGAGTCACAACTTGTCAGGACTGGCCGCATCACCCCTGAAATGATGGGCCGGATTATCAACAGTATGGACAAGCTCAACGAAGCCAAACTGTTTATTGACGATACGCCAGGCATCTCCATTATGGAACTTGCGGCCAAAACCCGGCGTATGAAACAGGAGCATAATATTGGCATGGTCGTTGTCGACTACCTTCAGTTAGTAACACCGGTAAGAGATGGAAGAACCAACCGTGAACAGGAGATTGCCCAGATATCCCGATCACTGAAGGCGCTGGCAAAGGAGTTGAACATTCCGGTTATCGCTCTTGCGCAGCTTAACCGATCAGTTGAACAACGATCGGGAGACAGAAGACCCCAGCTCAGCGATCTTAGAGAATCTGGCTCCATTGAACAGGACGCTGATGTCGTCATGTTCCTCTCAAGGCCAGAGATGTATGGCAAAACCACTTTTGAAGATGGATCATCCACCAAAGACGTTGTTGAAATCGTGATTGGAAAACAACGAAATGGCCCGATCGGTGACATACGGTTATTATTTCTTAAAAACTATGGGCGCTTTCAGTCAACAGCCAATACTTATATTACAAGCAGCGAGGTTACCAGCGCTGCTCACGAGCAGGAGTTCCATGTTCCTTCGCTACCTGATACAGGAAAATCGAATATCAGCGCATTCATTGCTCAGGACGATGCACCTTTTTAACTCATGATCATGCAGCAAAAAAAACAACCGATGAATTTTGGAAGCAGAAATACAAAAACCGGGCTTGGACCAAAGGGTGAAGAGGCAACCTATACAGGTATCGGCGGTTCAAAAGGAATTACTATCGGTGACTGCTACGCATTTATCAAAGTGGAGGCAAATCATGAAATCAGAGAGCTGAATGATAAAAATATCAACGAAGAGATTGAACGATTTCTTGTGGCACTGAAACGATCGGAACATGAGCTCAAGAAAATTGAACAGGTCACCATCAGAAAACTGGGAAAAAACTATTCCAACCTGTTTCAGGCCCAAATCATGATGCTGCATGATCCGATGCTTATCGACACGATTGCCAACCGCATCAGATCCGAACGAAAAGGAGCGCATCTCGTTATTGCAGAGGAGTTTGATCAATATCTTCAAAAGTTTCTGAATTCTGAAGAGCTTATGTTTCAGGAACGGGCTGATGATCTGCAGGATATTAAAAACCGGATCATCAGAAATCTGCATGTCAGAAAACTCCACTCATGGATACCCGAAGGGGTCATTGTTGCCTCTGACAACCTTTCTCCTGCCGATATCATTTTGCTGAGTCGCAGCAATGTCAAGGGTTTTATTACCGATTCAGGGGGAAAAACCTCACATATATCTTTGATATGCAAGTCACTCAACATCCCTATTGTTGTGGGCCTTGGTAACCTTTCCGAAAAGGTATCAACAGGCACACCAATGATTATTGATGGCAGTACAGGCACCGTCGTTATCTATCCTGAAGAAAAAACTATTGAGGAATATCTCAGAATCAAAGAAGAGGCCAGAAAAAATGATGCGAATACGGCAATGCATGCCGAGTTGCCTGCAACAACAAAGTGCGGTGTCAGAATAACCTTTTATGCCAATGTCGACTTCAAGGAGGAGGTTCACACGATCAAGGCCGCTGGAGCTGAAGGGATTGGACTCTTCAGAAGCGAAAACCTTTTTACAGAAGGGACAAAGGTGCCCAGTGAGTTAGAGCAATACACCTGTTACCACGAAATGGCCGAGGCAATTGCTCCCATGCCCCTTGATATTCGTCTCTTTGATATTGGCGGGGACAAGCTGATCTACTCACCAGTCAAAGAACCAAACCCCAACCTTGGCTGGCGGGGAATCAGGATACTGATTGATCTGCCAAAAATACTTGAGGAGCAGATCAGAGCAGCCATAAAAGCAAACAAATTTGGCAATATTGATATCCTTGTTCCCATGATCATGTCTCTTGACGAAATACGACATGTGCAGACAACTGTAGAACAGAGCTATTCAGAGCTGATCCTTGAAGCTGATTCACAGATCGAAAAACCAGGCGTTGGCGCTATGGTCGAGATTCCTGCTGCGGTGGAGCTTATTGATGAAATAACAAAATGTGTTGATTTTATCAGTATCGGCACCAATGACCTGACACAGTACACACTGGCTGTCGACAGAAATAACGTCATTGTTCAGGATCTTTTTGAAAAATTTCATCCTGCCATCATCAGACAACTCTATCGAATTATTACAACGGCCAAAAAGAACCACTGCAGGGCAATCATTTGTGGTGATATGGGTTCTGATGCTCTTGCTCTTCCATTCTTGTTGGGATGTGGACTGAGAAAATTCAGCGTTGTTATCTCTGACATTCCAGCGCTGAAATCACTGGTCTCACACTACACAATAGGCGAAACGGAAGAGCTTGCACTTGAGTGCCTCCGGCTGGATACCTCCAGCGCAATTAAAGCTCGCCTGGAAAGATTTCGAACGGTGCACTGATAAAATATCAGATCATGGGCGCAGATCCTCAATTTTCGAGTTTTTGCGCAGGGATGCAAAATACTCGGCGAAGAGCTGCTCCTGTTTTGCCCGAAGCAGTTGCTGAGCGATACCAGCTCTTTCTCCGGCAGCATTAACTCCTGAAGGAAGAATTTTGCCCTTAAGCAGCACAAGAGCATATCCATCATTGGTTTTAACCGGAGCCGAAAGCTTGCCCGGCGCAAGTCCTGAAATTGACTCCACAAGAGCACGATCAACCCCATAGCCAGGTATAAATCCGTCACTCCAGCGAATACTATCAGAAGCAACAACCTGCACACCGACAGTTGAAGCAATTCTTTCAAGCGTTACACCTGTACCCCTTGCCGTTCCTGAAAGCTTTTTCTCAAGAAAAACACCCCGCTTCTCACGAATAAGCTCAGCCGTAATCATCGTCTTCAGCTCCTTCTCAAGCAGTCGATATCCTGTATCATTTTTACCGGTCAAACGCAGAACATAAAAACCTTTCTCAGTTTCAAGTACCTCTGAAAGATCTCCCTCACCTGCTTTAAATGCGAAAGTGGCAATTTTATCACTGTAACCAATCGGGCCAACAGGAGTACGTCTGCCAAACTCCCCGGTTTTATCAATACGCATCTTTTCAGCTACTGCACTTTTATCAAAACCTTTCTCTTTGGCGCTGAGCTGAAATGCCATAGCACGACGCCGTTCACCATCCACGGTTTCGGAGGAAGGTCGGATTGTCCGCACAACTTCTGAACAGAGCAGTGCGCTCTGGTCAAAACCTGTCACCTTGATAATATGCAATCCAAACTGAGTCTGCACCGGCCCGACAATTGCCCCGGGACGAGCGCTAAAAACCGCCGCAGAAAATGCCGGGACCATCCGCTCTTTGCTGAACCAGCCGACATCACCCCCATTGACAGCACTGCCAGGATCTGCAGAATATTTTTTTGCCAGCTCCTCAAATGGAACTCCGGACTGAAGCTGCTTGTAGATAAGCACAGAAAGCTCCCGCACCTTTTGAATGTCATCCCTGCTGGCAGGATTGAAACGAAGCAGAATATGCGATGCCCTGGCTACAGGTTGAGGAGAAGTAGCAAGCTGTTTGATCTTCAGCAGTCGATATTCACCGCGATCAGCAATGGGACCAACAATGGCTCCAGGCTTGCAATTGGATGAAGAGAAAAGAGCAGAGCCTGCACTCGGTGAAAAATCCGCCCGACCGTAGGTAACATTAATGCCTGTCGGACGATCACTCTGCTTTTGAACAAAATCATTATCATTCACCGCGCTGGAAAACTCTCCACGAATCGCTTCAAGTTCTGTACGAACAGCAAGACTATCTTTTGATGATGGTGTCAAAGGGAAAAAGACATAATCAGCTTTTCGGGAAGGCAACTGTCTGAAAAGCTCTTTGTGCTCATCGTAATATTTTTTTATCTCATCATCCTTAACAGGAAACTTTGCATCCGCTCCGGCATAACTCAGTGGCACTGGAACAAAAGAGGCAGAAAAACGTGAAAACTGCCTGCTGACAATATCTCCAAGCTCAGACTCAGTAACGTGAGCAAGAGTCTGAAGAGAACGGATAAGCTTGTTGACCTTTAACTCCTGCCGAACCATCTTTTCAAGCTGCAACCATAACTCCTTGTTGCGAGTATCACGGCGGGCATTGTCCAGCTTCTTGCGATCAATTGATCCAGTGGCAGGATCAGAAAAATTCTGGCGAATCACCATTGGAGGATTTGGACTGTCGAATGCTTCAACCACCTCCTGATCCTGAAGCGTAATGCCAAATTTTTCAAACTGCTGTTCCAGCAAGGTTTGATCAACCACCGTATTCCATGCCTGCTCACGAAGGCCAAGCTCAGTTTCAGAGGTCAGTTCAGCAGCCGGATTGCCACGCCTGAAATTTTCAGTTATGGCCTTATACACCTCCTCATATTGACTATTTGAGATGGATTTGCCATTGACCTTTCCCGCCAGATTGGCCTTACCGGTGAATCCGGTAAAATTCATACCCCACTCAAAAACAATCAGCGCAAGAAAGGCCCCCAAAAGCGTATACAGTATGATATGAGTCTTATTCCTCAAGCTCGACATGACAGCCATAAATCAATCCCTTCTTTCATTAACAATAGATAATTATAAAACGCGTAGACCCTTGCGGTTCCACATTCTGGCAGGTATTCCTCACGAATGATAAACATCGCAAACACCCTGGCACGAAACATACCCCTCCGATCATATATTTCACCCTGTTCAGGGGAAAATTGGTATCGTGTACCGGAGTGGCTAATATTGCATCAAAAAAAACAAAAAACAATGGCCGGTTCGCAGTTTACTGTTTTTGGGAAAAATCACCGCATCGGTTCCTATATCCTCATCATCAATCTTGCCGCTCCGTCGCGAATTGCCTTTGGCAAGTTTCAACAGGGAGCATTGTTCACCATACCGGCGGGAGACTATCTCTACATAGGCTCAGCACTGGGAAACGAGGTATCAGGTTCTCCGCTTGCCCGAAGAGTTCTCCGCCACACAACCCGATCAGACTCTCAACCACACCACAAAATCAGAGAACCATTGTGTACTCATCTCATTGAAAACAAAATCACAGAGACGAGTAAAATCGCCCGGTCACAAAAAAAACTTCGATGGCATATCGATTATCTGCTTGACCTTCCTGACGCTGAAATAACGCATATCGTCCTGATTCGCACTCCGTTGAGCATAGAGCAGAAGCTGGCCGAGCTCCTGGAGCAACAGCAAGAAACTTCCCTTATTGCCCCGCGCCTCGGTGCTCAGGACAGCAAAAAAAACACACACATTCTCAAAACAACCAACGTCAACCAACTCCTGAATATTCTTGACATCGCCATCCCTGACATGATAAAGAGCTGACTGTCACCTCGACTTTGACTCTCTGCCCAGCAGTGCGGCAACAAACTCCGCTCGGTCAAACAACTGAAGGTCATCGATTTTTTCTCCGACACCGATATACTTGACAGGAAGCTTCAGTTCACGCGAAATAGAGAGAACAATTCCCCCTTTTGAGGTTCCATCAAGCTTGGTCACCACAAGCCCCGTCACATGAACAAACTTTGTAAATTCCCTGGCCTGCTGCACGGCATTCTGCCCGGTTGTACCATCAAGAACCAGCAACACCTCATGCGGAGCTTCAGGAATCCTCTTCTTTGCCACCCGCATTATCTTGGCCAGCTCCTCCATCAGGTGGCTTTTGTTATGCAATCGCCCGGCAGTATCAACCAGCACCACATCGGCATTCCTGGAAACCGCAGCGCTGACAGCGTCGTACACAACCGAAGCGGGATCGGAACCCTGGGCCTGGCCGATCATGGGAACACCTGCCCTGTCGGCCCATATCTGAAGCTGTTCATAGGCTGCGGCCCTGAAGGTATCAGCAGCGGCAATAATCACTTTTTTTCCAGCCTTATCGTAATTATGGGCCAACTTGGCAACACTCGTGGTCTTGCCGGCGCCATTCACCCCGACAATCAAAATAACATAAGGTTTGGCCGGAAGCGACGCGTCAAAATCCAGGGGATGATCCTCTCCCGTCTCCTCAAGCATCTGCTGAATCTCCTCCATCAACATCTTGTTCAGCTCACCTTCGGAGTGGTAGGTCTCCTTTTTTGCCCTTTCAGTGATGGCATCAACAATCCCGAGCGTGGTCTCGACCCCGACATCTGCTCCAACAAGAATCGTCTCAAGCTCCTCAAGGAACTCGTCATCGATCTCTGTTTTGCCTTTTGTAATAACAGAAAGCTTTTCACGAAGGGTATCCCGGGTTTTTTCGAGCCCCTCTTTAAGCTTTGTAAATTTGAACTTGTCAAAAAAACCCATAAAAAGCAGATATTGTCACTGTTATCAAGAAGAGTTGCACCTCATCAGTGCTCCTGCAACAAAAGAGCCAGATAATACAATCTGGTATAAAAGACAATTTACTCAAAAATATGCCATTTAAAGCTATCACTGAAATCGGAGAATTTGGTCTGATTGATACAATCGCCACTCTTGTAGCACCAACCCTGACGGCTGTGCCTTCACTCTTGACCGGAATCGGTGACGACTGCGCCGTTTACCGCCCCTCAGCAGAGCTGCTGCAAGTGTCGACGACAGATATTCTGGCCGAGCAGGTACACTTCGATCTGTTGACTACCCCGCTCAAACACCTCGGAAGCAAGGCAATCAGTGTCAATGTATCAGATATCTGCGCCATGAATGCGCTTCCCCGCTATGCCCTGATCTCACTTGCCGTGCCGGCATCATTCCCGATTACCATGATCGAGGAGCTTTACGCAGGCATCAGTGATGCTGCACAAAAATATGGCATTGCTATTGCCGGAGGAGACACCTCCTCTTCCCGATCAGGCATGGTCATTTCAGTCACCATGGTGGGAGAGGTATCTCCTGAGCAGGTGACCCACAGAAGCGGTGCAAAACCAGGCGATGTGATCTGCGTTACCGGCACTCTTGGAGGCGCTGCGGCTGGTCTGAAACTCCTTATGCGCGAAAAAGAGATAATGCTGAACCATCTCGAAAACAACGAACCTTATACCAATAACGCAATCGGAGAGCTGCAGGAGTACAGCGAAGCTATCCGGGCACAACTGCTTCCCGTCGCCCGCATCGATATTGTCCGACTCTTCCATGACCACAATATTCTCCCCACGTCGATGATCGACATCTCCGACGGGCTCAGCCCTGACCTTCAGCATCTCTGCCGCCACTCAAAGACAGGGGCTCTTCTTCATGAAAAGCTGTTGCCAATCCATGACAACACGCGCCTAATAGCCGATGAACTGCAGGATGATGCCCTCACCTGGGCTCTCACCGGAGGTGAAGATTATCAGTTGCTCTTTACTCTGGCGAAAGAGAGCTATCAGTCAATTTCCAGCAACAGAGCAATTTCAGTGATCGGTGAAATGACTGAGCCTGAGCTGGGCATTACTCTTGAAGACACCTTTGGCATGAACATTCCGCTGGAGTCGATCAGGGGTTTTGACCATTTCAGCTCATAAGCTCAAATTTTACCGTGGGAGAAGGGCGGGGCATGAACCATTTATTTTTTTGGGAAACAGAGTGAAGATAGTAAATTGCTGCTCCTGTAAAGTAAGACAAAAAGCCGAAGTGGCGGAACTGGTAGACGCCCGGGACTTAAAATCCCGTGTTCAGCAATGGACGTACGGGTTCGATTCCCGTCTTCGGCACACTTGATTGAGGCATTGTGTTTTTACTTGTATGAACAGTAATACATCCGAAGTTCATCGTTGCTACGTTTACTTGAACAATAATGTGCATGAGCATTATGATGGTATTGAGAAGCAATTCAAGAAGGTAGAGATGCCAATAATCAGCAGATTCCTTGGAATAATCATCGCCATGTATTGGGATGATCACTCGCCACCACATTTTCATGCCAAATATTCGGAATACGAAATTACTGTTGAAATTCTTACCGGTACTGTTGAAGGCAAATTCCCAAAACGGGCTCTCCATCATATTCTTGAATGGTATGAGCTCCACAAGGATGAATTAATCGACAATTGGACTCGTTGCAACAACAAAGAAGAGCCCAATCAAATTGACCCTTTGGAGTAATAACGATGTTTCTTCATGTATCGGATGCACGATATCTTGGCGACTACAAAATAAAAGTTGTCTTCAATAATGGCAGGGAAGGAATTGCTGATTTCACTGATGCGCTGAAAGGTCCAGTATTTGAGCCATTAGCAGATACTTCCATATTCTCCTCCTTTATTGTGGATAAAGAGCTTGAAACGCTTGTTTGGCCTAATGGAGCTGATCTGGCACCTGAATACATTTACTATCAGGCATTTAAAGGTGATGCTGATTTGATGCCACAGTTCAGGAAATGGGGTTATATCACCTGATATGACCGGTCCAACAGCCTCTTTTCAAAAAAATAAACGCTTGATCACCATGAGTTCGGAATTTACAAAGATCCTGTTAAGCGAGGATGAGATGCCACGGCAGTGGTACAACATCCAGGCTGACCTGCCTTCACCGATGCCGCCACCATTGGGGCCTGATGGCAACCCAGTCGGCCCTGATGCCCTTGCCAAAGTTTTTCCGATGAACCTTATTGAGCAGGAGATGAGCACTGAGCGGTGGATTGAAATTCCACAGGAGGTGCAGGCAATCCTGAAACTCTGGCGCCCCTCACCGCTGTATCGGGCACACCGACTGGAAGCAGCCCTGAAGACTCCGGCAAAAATCTTCTATAAAAATGAGGGTGTATCACCGGCAGGAAGCCACAAACCCAATTCCGCTGTACCCCAGGCATGGTACAACAAGCAGTTTGGCATAAAGCATCTCGTCACTGAAACCGGTGCCGGCCAGTGGGGAAGCGCCCTTGCGATGAGCTGCAAACTTGTCGGTATCGACTGTAAAGTCTTTATGGTGCGCATCAGCTTCGACCAGAAGCCATTCCGCAAAATCTTGATGAACACCTGGGGGGCAGAATGCATTGCCAGCCCAAGCACACAAACCGGGACGGGACGCCGAATTCTGGCGGAGACACCCGACACGCCGGGCAGCCTTGCCATTGCCATCAGCGAAGCCATTGAACAGGCTGTCCAACGCGATGATACCCGCTACGCCCTTGGCAGTGTCTTAAACCATGTGATGCTGCATCAGACCATTATCGGCCTTGAAGCCCGCAAACAGCTTGAGAAGGTGAGCCTCTATCCCGATATCGTTATCGGCTGTGCTGGTGGAGGTTCAAACTTTGCAGGCATCAGCTTCCCCTTCATCTGCGACAAAATCCATGGACGTGAGGTTCAGATTATTGCCACCGAGCCCGAAGCCTGCCCGACCCTGACGAGGGGACCTTATGTCTATGACAACGGTGATGTGGCAAAAATGACACCGCTGCTGCCCATGTACAGCCTTGGCCACGGATTTATTCCACCGGCCATTCATGCAGGAGGCTTGCGCTACCATGGCATGTCGCCCCTTGTCAGCCACGTCAAACAGTTGGGATTGATTGAGGCCACCGCTATCCCCCAGACGGAGTGCTACGAAGCCGCTCTCCTCTTTGCTCATACCGAAGGATTTATCCCGGCACCTGAAACCTCCCACGCCATCGCACAAACCATCCGTGAAGCGAAGCGAGCAAAGGAGGAGGGGAAAGAGAAGGTGATTCTTATGAACTGGTCAGGCCATGGACTGATGGATCTCCAGGGATATGATGCCTTTTTGTCCGGCAAAATCAGTGACTACCGACTACCGGAAGAGTTCCTGCAACGCTCACTTGCTGTACTGAAAGATCATCCGGTTCCACCGCAAGCGTAACAGCAAAGTCCCCGTTACTCTTGATGTCCTTTGCAAAAAGGCACAGAGTAACGGGAACTTTATTCAGAGAGCCGTGTTGCCTAAAACACCAAAGAGAATCCTTTATCTTTTCATTATGCGAGTTCTCTTTCGCACCATCCATGAGAAGCTATCACAGAAGCTTCCCGATCTCGTCGAACAGTTCCGACAAACCCACAACCGAGATGCCTGGCGCTAATGCATACCCCTTCTCAAGAGGAGCCACGACGAAGGTGTGCAGAGGATCTATATCAACAATTGCCGACCGGTTCCCCTTTGTCAGCACCGGAGCGGCAGAAGCCTTGCACTCTATGGCAAAACGCTTGCCCGACAGCTCCATGACGATATCCACTTCGGCTCCGTTGACCGTGCGATAATAATAAAGCCTACAGCCGGGATACATTCCCTGAATGTTGACCATCACCAGCGTTTCCCAAAGTGAACCAAATACCGGATGCCCTGCAATCTGGTTGAAATCAACAAGCCCAAGCAAAGCGGCGACAATACCGGTATCGGCCACATAAACCTTAGGCGATTTGACAACTCGTTTACCAATATTCGACATCAATGGCTGCAACAGGCACACCATGAAGGTCTGTTGTAAAAGATCAAGATAATTCCTTACCGTGGTATGGCTTACTCCAAGGGATCCGCCGATGGAAGAGAGGTTTACCATCTGACCGTTATTGTGAGCGAGCATCTGCCAGAGACGACGCATCGTTGCCGGAGAGAACCCGCTCCATTGCAACAGATCACGCTCAAGAAAGCTCGTGATAAAATCCTCCCGCCACCCGTACGACACCTGAGCCTCTTCCTGAAGCAGGCTTTTCGGAAACCCTCCGCGTGCAAGATACTCCTCGATTATCACCCGCTCCTTTACCTCTTCCCACAAAAACGGAGTCAACCGTTTGTAGGTGATTCGCCCGGCGAGCGACTCGAAACTCTGCATCAGTAGATCACGTGAAGCCGATCCGAGAATCAGAAAATGACCATTACCACCCCATTCGTCCACCAGACTTCGAATCAGGGGGAAAAGCTCCGGCCGCCGTTGCACCTCGTCGATGCAAACCAGCTTTCCCCGCTGATGCTGCAAAAACCATTCTGGGTCATCGAGCTTCCGCAAATCGGAAGGACGTTCAAGATCAAGATAGACAAACGGCCGATCATAAGATACCAGATGCCTGATCAGGGTAGACTTGCCACATTGTCGAGGCCCCACAACCGCCGTAACCGGGTTGTTTTTCAGCCCAAGCCAAACATCCTCGGCTATTGTGCGATCAAGATAGAGAACGCTCATAATCCATGCAATTTGAAATTTTCATTTTCAATATACATGGATAAATCATAAGAAACGCCAAAGAATTGGCATAGAGAACCCTTACTGCCTAAAACAGCAACGAAAACCCTTTATCCTTTCGCTTGAACTTTTTTATCTCGGCTTTGTAAAATTTAATCTGTTGACGACAAATAAAATCCCTGAATATGGAAATATTCTCAAGCTCTTCAGTTTTATTCAAGGCCTCAATATAGTCAGCTCTATCCTCTGTGAATATTTTGATGAAAGGTTCTTGATGATACATTTAGATGTAATTCATCATTAATCGTGACGTTCGCCCATTTCCGTCCCCAAAAGGATGAATATTGACCAGGTTGTAATGGAGATCAGCAGAGAGTTTTAAAATCTCATTATCAGAAACGTTATCGAGTCTTTGGTTAACATGATCAATCAGTGTAATCAACAAGGCCTCTACCTTGGAAAAATCAGGAAAATATTTTCTGTCCACATAGACTTGAGCCTTTCGTAAATCTCCCAATGAAGTATCATAAGTCCCTGACATTGTGTTGACCACTCCACCAGTATGTTTCATAACAAGCCCGGCAACTTGTTGGATTAAATCAATACTTATCTTTTGTTTCTGCTTTGCAATCTCTTTAAGAAACATAAATGCTGCATAATGGTCTTTAACCATGATATGGTCAGTCAATGGTTTTCCTTTTGAAGTAACACCATTCTCCAGCAATACTTTCGTATCGTTCTCAGTTAACGAACAGCCTTCAATTTTGGTGGAATGATACACAATCGAGATCATTGAAAACTTTTCGTAATCAATGGCTTCCGATAATCCCATTTCAAGATATTGCTTTTTTAATAGCTTCAATTCTTCCCACATCATGCCTACAAAGATAATTCAATTCTTTTACGGCAAGCCATCAACTGTATTTTCCCTGTATTTTCCGCATCAACTTGTGGTATGGTTATTCAACCGGTCGCCTCTTGGCGGCTCCAAAGCCTGCTCATAAATTTTTCTGTCATCTGCATAGTTACCATTGGATACCTCCTTGATTCAGATGTGTGCTGTAAATTAGCTCGATTTGATGGGAACTGTGTGGTGATTTACCTTTTCCGCTACTTGAGCGATAACACTTCAAGACTTCGAAACGCTCGTTTGTTGTTAGCAATTTTTCCCATACCATATTGCTAGCTAATGTTTGACTTAACAGGCACTGTAAAATGTCCCGTTGAAGGAATTGTTAGATTTTTCAAATGATACCCATAATTAATTAGGCTGAGAAAAATCTTCTAAATCACATAAAAACTTTTCTACTCCGTGATTTCGGATTGAAAAACATTTTGCAAGGGGCATATTTGCGCCTATCTTTTTAATGCGTCGCTTCATTTTTTCTACACGTTCAGCCCAGGCTCCATCTAGTAATACATAATCGCAGCAATTAACTGGCATAGTGGCATGAAGCATATCAGTTATATCATTATCTTTGAGTGGCGCAGAGGGATCTAAGACAAAACTACGCATTAGTTCACCTAAAATAACTATAGTACGAGGACGTTTATCATTTGGCTGAGTAATTCGCGCCTTAGCAACGTAAGAAGGATCTTCTCTCTGCGATTGCATGGAAACTTTAATTTGTTCAACAAGTTCAGCAGTCAATTTATTAATTTCATCTTTATTTGTATGGGCAAGAGAAAATAAACCATGTATGGTTGAAAAATTTTGGGAAGCTTGATATGCTCGCTCGGCAAAAAGTTTAAGTTGAGCAAGATCGGTGGATGGCCAAAAGCGTTTTACATTATCTGTTTCAGCGCGTTCTTGTTCAAGTATCTTATCAAAAGCAAAATCTGTAAGAAAAATATTTGGCAAAATCCGCTTAACGAAATTTTCCGCATCTTGTGAATGTCTACCATCGCTTGCTACAGCAAATTCAGCGAAAGAAATGTTTGATAGTAAGAGAGTACCACTTTTAGATTTTATTGCGTTTACGAAACGATTTTGAAGTATAGAATCGTCTGTAAACATTCGAATTGCCCAGTGATCAAGATAGACTGTTGGAGAGTCAAACGTTTGCCTGACTTTCATTTGGCTATCAGATTGAAAAAATTCAATTGGCATAAGTTTTTAACTCAAACGCCCCGCCTGACCGGATGGCAATGTATCACAGCGGAATTGCCAGTCGGTGTTGACGCAGTTGTTAAGAGTATTTCTAGTCATTTGCAGGATAGTGAATATGCTTATCCTCATCAACGCTCAAATCATCATTGATCCGATATACATATATATGAAAATTCGAGCCACTAATATTTAGTTGAGAATCTGCATCGTCATCCAGTTCTTTTATGCTGGGGTATGAGCTATTTAGTGGCCAATTAAGACCGCTACGGCAAACCACAAGTATTCCGTCTGCCTGTCGTAAGTTTGTTGTTTCAGTCCAGCCTTTTCGCATCAAAACCTGTCGTGCTTCCATACGGGTCGAAATACTGTGAGCAATAACCGCGACATTGAGTCCCTTCTCTGCATTGGCCGGAAGTGAAAAAACAAAAGAGCAAACAAATGCCAGTATTACCAGCAGCCATGTAGTCCCTTTTTTTATTCTGTGCACTTTAACTCCTAACAATGTTATAGACTGATCTACCTAATTCAGAAAAAGCAGAAAGCTTCTGTCTGCCTAAGACAACTTCATAACCCCTAATCACAGACCAGCCAATTAATTATCTATAAATGAGTTAATAGCATTAACAAATATGTAAACCTGTCGGTTTATACAGATCAGTCTATACGGGCATCAGGCATGGTTTCAAGCGGTGCCATACCTTCAATGAGAGTCTCTGGCGCAATATCTTGTTGGTGCGGCCAGGTAACAGCCCCAAAAAGAATACCTACCTGATTGAAATAATGCTCACCTGCAAGTTCCCGGAAGAGACCGCGATCAAGGTAAGGCTTCATATCAAAGACACCCTGACGACCATCTTCAATTTCAATATAAATGCGGTAATCGGATAACGGCTTGACAACTTTTGCATCCCAATACATACAAGACCTCACCGTGGTGTAATTTGATATGGTTCCTATCCAGTTACGTCTTATTTCAGGTTCTCCTACAGATCAACATATAACCGCTTCAGCTTTCCTCGAGGAACACCACTCCGTGAAGTAGTGGCGTTCCCAAGCAAGGCAATAAAACAGGCATGAAATAAAGAATAGATTTACTCGATGTGCAACCTGTCCTTCGCCTTCAGGAACGGGAGCTACCCCATCAACAAAACGGAGTTCATTCTCGGCATCATCAAAAGCAATCCTGATGATACTGCCTTCTGAAAAACGCCCTTTCAGCATCTCTTCGGCAAGGGGATCTTCCACATACTTCTGGAGCGCCCTTTTCAGCGGACGAGCGCCATATTTCTGGTCGATGGTCTCCTTCGTCGACCCAACATTGTTTAGACGGATCTGCCTAATTCCGCAAAAAGCAGAAACTCCTTTCTGCATAACGAGGCTTATAAATTATTCCAATAAATCACAAAACTTATTGTACAAGAAAATAAACGAAAAAATCAGCCAGAACGTAGCCCTTGGTTCGCTGCCGAAGAGATTTATGGGGTTCTGCGCATCTATTTCCGAGTTTTCCAGTAACAAGGTTTTCTGTGGAGATTCATAACAGCCATAATTCGAATCTCATTTTCTACCATACGGTATAGAACAGCGTATGGAAAGCGATGTGACAGGCAACGTCTGGTATGGGAATCGATCAGTTCCCACGCTAATGGGAAACGGCAAATCCGTTCAATTGTGGCATATATTTCCTCGGAAAAACAAAGGCCAAGTCCGGTTTGGCAATCTTCGTAATATTCGATCGTTGATATCAGCTCATCTTCGGCGAGCTCATGAAAGCTGAAATTCATTTACCAAACCTTTTCTTTATCTTTTCAAACACCTCCTCGCCTGGAATCAGCCTAGCCTTGCCAGATTCGATTTCCTTGCTTCTCCGTTCAACTTCTTCAGCCCAAAGCTTATCAACCTCAAATTGAGTCGGCAGGTTAGTACTGTGAAGAAGTTTATCAATTAAAATCAACCGGTCACCTGTTGGCAGATCCAAAGCCTGCTCATAAATTTTCTCTGTCATCTGCATAGTTACCATTGGATTCCTCCGGGTTTCATATAATATACTGCGGGTTAACTTAAAAACGCATAGGTTAACGGGGATTGTGCGGTTATTTCCCTTTTCCGATCACATTTGACAAAGCCATGGATAACAAGTGCAATCAAAGGTACAATTAAGGGAATGAAGTTGATCAGGATCATCAAGCCCGAACTTTTCAGCCCAAGCCGGACATCTGCGGCTATTTTGCGATCGAGATAAAGAAGGCTCATGATCCATGCAATTTGAAATTTTCGTATTCAATATACATGGATAAATCATAAAAAACGTCAAATAATTGGCATGGTGCCCCTTAATACCTCCCTTAATGCCTAAAACAGCAAAGAGAACCCTTTATCTTTTCGCTCAAACTTTGTTATCTCAGCCTTGTAAAATTTAATCTGTTGACGACAAATAAAATCCCTGAATATGGAAATATCCTCAAGCTCTTCGGTTTTATTCAAGGCCTCAATATAGTCAGCTCTATCCTCGGTAAATATTTTGATGAAAGGTTCTTGATGATACCTTTGGATGTAATTCATCATTAATCGTGACGTCCGCCCATTCCCGTCCCCAAAAGGATGAATATTCACAAGGTTGTAATGGAGATCAGCAGAGAGTTTTAAAATCTCATTATCAGAAACGTTATCGAGTCTTTGGTTAACATGATCAATCAGTGTAATCAACAAGGCCTCTACCTTGGAAAAATCAGGAAAATATTTTCTGTCCACATAGACTTGAGCCTTTCGTAAATCTCCCAATGAAGTATCATAAGTCCCTGACATTGTGTTGACCACTCCACCAGTATGTTTCATAACAAGCCCGGCAACTTGTTGGATTAAATCAATACTTATCTTTTGTTTCTGCTTTGCAATCTCTTTAAGAAACATAAATGCTGCATAATGGTCTTTAACCATGATATGGTCAGTCAATGGTTTTCCTTTTGAAGTAACACCATTCTCCAGCAATACTTTCGTATCGTTCTCAGTTAACGAACAGCCTTCAATTTTGGTGGAATGATACACAATCGAGATCATTGAAAACTTTTCATAATCAATGGCCTCCAATAATCCCATTTCAAGATATTGCTTTTTTAATAGCTCTAATTCTTCCCAGATCATGCTTACAAAGATAATTCGATTCTTTTACGGCAAGCCATCAACTTTATTTTCCCTGTATTTTCCGCATCAACCTGTGGTACGGTTAGTAAACTGGCTGACCAGCTTGTTAGCGCCTTTCCCTGATTTTACTCATAATCCATGAGGGATTTCTGCGCATCGGCAGAACAGCAACAACATACGCCATGTTTTCAACGAGTTCGTAGTAGATGGTATAAGGAAATCGCTTGGCGAACATTTGAAACAGACCGAGCTTTTTACTGTGAACGCCAGCATATATTATGAGGGATTCGATATCTGAAATCAAACAATCCCAGAAATAATCACCAATACCTGTTGCCTGAAGATCGTAAAATGCTTTACCTTCATTCAAATCGTCAACCGCTTCATCCAATATGAAAACATCATTTATTCTCATTGGAGGCGACTCTTTTTGAGATCAGCGAGTGTGATGAATGTCGCGCACCCACTTGCAATTTTTTCTTTTCTTTCCTGAAGTACTTTCTCATGCCACTCAGGAGTTTCGACTGCATCATTTTCATATACAAGGCTATCCCAAAGCACCTCCATAGCTTGCAATCGTTCCGAAGTGCTCATTTTTCTCAATTCAGTAATGTTCATCCGGTTCCTCCTTTTATCAATTTCCAGCAAGATATAATTTTGCCGCTGCATTTGCAGCAGATAGAAGTGCATAGCACTAACTCAGAATCATTGGAGACATTACTAATCATTGTAACTTTTCCATGAGTGCAGCGCTTAATATTTCTTTATACGATTCTCCAGAGTAATTCTCTTTGGACATTCCTGTGATTCGATTAGTAATTATTGGATCCAACCGAAAAGTTGAAATTTCCGTTCTATTGATGTCGGAAATATTCTTCAAATACTCTTCAACAATTTTAGATACACTTCTTTGTTGCCGCTGAGCATAAATCTTGGCTCTTGAAATGACTTCATCATCAATAGTAAGAGTAAGCTTTGCTAACATATTAATTTTGTGCCCAGTGAAGCGCAGTTTTTATTTCTCTGGCTTGCGTACATTTATCGCCACCAGCCAACAGGATTATCACTGATTGTTCATGCTGTATGAAATAAACCCGATAATCGGGGCCATCCGTTCACCAACAGACTTAACATCCCCAAGAGATACAATTGTGTGTTCGGCTCTTGGCTTGAGTGCTGCAAATTCCATAGATGTACTTGCGAACGTCTGAATTCAGCGGTGAGCGAAGCGAGTCCACTGCAATGCCGTGTCAGGCACCGGGCACTCAGGCGCAGGAATAAATGGATGACCGGCGGCAATATGTTCAGCTTCTGACTTTTTCAAATCAGCATAGATAGCCTGCAAGTCATAGCCAAATTTGGCTGCATGGGCATCACGAATAGCTCTTACTTCATCTACGATTTCGTCATTCAACATGTTCGTCTCCAAGCAGTTCTTCGGGGGTGCAAATGAACGGCAGCGACAAACCAATATCATCGAGGTGAGCAGCGATACCTCTTTGTATCTCGGGGTTTGCAATGTGCCTACAGTTCCACGTCAGAAGATAATCAACTCCATTGACTGTGGCAATGGCAATGTGGAGCGCATCTTCAGCCGCCTTGGCTGGAATAATCCCCTTCGCTACCAGCGAGTTGGCAATATCGAGTGCTTGTTCGGTTATCAAGATCAAGGGCACATCATTCAACACAGTCAGGCGCTTTTTTGCAGCATCTGGGTCACCAGCACCGCACTCACGTAAAACCGACTCAGAAACAACCAGGTCGTACTGGCTGCGGGTTTCCCACCAGGCTAATGTAATTTGTTGGTGAGCCGCTCCGAGAATGGTCTTGCTGGGCCGAGCCGTCAGGTAGCTGATAACGGATGTTTCAATGTAGACCTTACGTTTCATAATTCCCTGAAATCAAACAATCCCAAAAATAATCACCAATACCTGTTGCCTGAAGATCGTAAAATGCTTTGCCTTCATTCAATCCATGCTTGCACCATGCGCAATTGCTTGCGTGGCAGATTGCCAGCAAAAAAAGCCTCCGGTTTCCTTGATTGGGAACACCACTCCGTGTAGCAGTGGTGTTCCCAATCAAGGAAATAAAATCGGCTGGAAGAAAGAGATGATTTACTCGCTATGCGCCTGCCCTTCGCCTTCAGGAACCGGCACCACCCCGTCAACAAAACGAAGCTCTTTTTCCGCCTCATCAAACATAATCCTGATGACACTTCCCTCAGAAAAACGACCTTTCAGCATCTCTTCGGCAAGCGGATCTTCCACATACTTTTGCAGTGCTCTTTTCAGCGGACGTGCTCCATATTTCTGGTCGTAACCCTTGTCAACAAGAAACTCCTTGGCGTTTTCATCGATCTGCACCTCAATACCCATATCATGCAGCCTCTTGAAGAGCTTGCCGGCGGTAATGTCGATAATCTTGAAAATATGCTGCTTTTCAAGTGCATGGAAGACAACAATATCATCAATCCTGTTGAGAAACTCGGGATTGAAGACTCGCTTGAGAGCATCCTCAATGGTTGACTTCATCGCCTTGTAATTACCGGCTGCGTCATCAACGGGAGTAAATCCCATACCTGAACCAGCACCGAAATTCTTGATATCCTTGGCACCAATATTCGAGGTCATGATGATCACCGTATTGCGGAAATCAACCTTTCTCCCCATCCCGTCAGTCAGCACGCCCTCGTCCAGCACCTGCAGGAGAATATTGAAAACATCGGGGTGCGCCTTCTCAATCTCGTCAATAAGCACCACAGAATAGGGCTTACGACGAACCTTTTCGGTCAACTGGCCGCCCTCTTCGTAGCCAACATATCCGGGAGGTGCTCCAACAAGGCGGCTGACCGAGAACTTCTCCATATATTCGCTCATGTCGGCTCGTATCAAAGCATCCTCTGTATCAAACATGTATCGGGTCAGCGCCTTGGCAAGCTCGGTCTTGCCCACTCCGGTCGGACCAAGAAAAATGAACGAGCCAATCGGACGCGAAGGATCTTTAAGACCGGCACGAGTACGCTGTATCGCCTTGGTAATCTTCTTGATCGCCTCATCCTGGCCAATCACCTCTTTGGTAAGATCAGCCTCCATCGTGAGCAGCCGTTTCGACTCTGACTGTGCGACCCTGGCAACCGGAATACCGGTCATCATGGCAATCACCGAGGTGATATCAGCTTCAGTGACATCGTAGACACTTTCAGCCGCTCTCTCTTCCCACTCCTGCTTGGCCTGATCAAGCGCCTCTATCATACTTTTCTCACGGTCACGAAGCCTCGCCGCCTCCTCAAAATTCTGCATCTTCACCACCTGATTCTTCTCGCTCTTCACCTCCTCGATCAATTTTTCAAGCTCAAGAATCTCCTGCGGCACATGAATATTGCTCAGATGAACACGCGCCCCGGCCTCATCCATAACATCAATCGCCTTGTCGGGCAAAAAGCGATCCGTGATATAACGCTCGGAAAGCTTGACTGCCTTCTCAATGGAGAGTTCCGAGTAGTTGACATGATGATGCACCTCATACTTCGACTTGATGTTGTTGAGTATCTGAATCGTCTCATCAACCGAGGTGGGCTCCACCATGATCTTCTGGAACCGGCGATCAAGTGCACCATCTTTTTCGATAAACTGACGATACTCGTCAAGCGTGGTGGCTCCGATGCACTGAAGTTCGCCACGCGCAAGTGCGGGCTTGAAGATATTGCTCGCGTCAAGTGACCCTGATGCACCTCCGGCACCAACAATAGTATGCAGCTCATCAATAAAGAGAATCACATCACGAGACCGCTCAAGTTCATTCATCAACGCCTTCATCCGCTCTTCAAACTGACCGCGATATTTGGTGCCAGCCACAAGAGCAGCCAAATCAAGGGCAACGACCCGCTTGTCGTACAGCACCCTGGAGACCTTGCGTTGCACAATTTTGAGAGCAAGACCTTCAGCAATGGCCGTCTTGCCGACACCCGGCTCACCAATCAAGACCGGATTATTCTTTTTACGACGGCTCAACACCTGGGCGACGCGCTCGATCTCCTTTTCACGCCCGATGATCGGGTCGAGCTTGTCGTCAAGAGCCAGACGGGTAAGATCACGCCCAAAGTTGTCGAGCACCGGTGTCTTTGTTCTCTCCCCTTTTTTGGGATCAGGCTTTTTAGGCTGCCGCTCTGAGCCGCCTGATGAATAGGCCCCCTCCAACGGAGGCTCATCCGCTTCGCTCCTGCTGCTTGAAATACTCATCAGTTCATCCCTGACCAGATCGTACGTCACGCCAAACTGCTCCAGAATCTGGGCGGCAATATTGTCATCCCCCTTCATAATCGACAGCAGGAGGTGTTCCGTACCGATAACATTCGACTTGCATATCTTTGCTTCGAGATAGGTAATCTTCAACACCTTCTCAGCCTGTTTGGTGAGAGGAACATTCCCCATCTGGGATTCACCAATCCGGGGATGCGTGCTCTCCTCGATTTTCAACTTCAGGCCAAACAGATCTATCTTGAGATTCTTTAATATCCTGGCTCCAATACCCTCACCCTCTCTGATAAGACCAAGGAGAAGGTGTTCCGTACCGATATAATCATGACCCAACCGCAACGCCTCCTCACGGCTGAGACGGATAACATCCTGTACCCTGTTTGAAAAATTTCCTTCCATACTTCTGATTTATCGGTAAAATTGTTGTGAATACCGCATTGTACTCTGTTTGCCACTATGAACACAGCAAAAAAATCCTCTAAAGATAGCTATGTTGCAACCAATTCCATAAAACAGAAAACGCTCTCCGCTGATAAATGGTTCTTCGTCTCCAATATGACCGTTATGAATGTTCATCGCATCCTTATCGACGACGACAATCCGTTACACCGTGAGCTGTCGATCTACCGTACAGGCACCATCAATCGGGTACGGCTTCAAGATGTATCTTATAAAGCTTACAGTTCCCTGGAGATTGATGCCCACAATTACGCTGCGTTTTTTTATTACGGCCTGCCGGAACTGTTGAACAGCCTCCCATTTATCTCGGAGAGCGGCAACGGACTTGACAGTTGGGATGAAGCGTTTCTGCATAACAGTGCTCTGGAACGCATGATCATCATCATTGAAGATCGCATGGCCTCCATTGATGCGAAACAGCATGAAACAGTTCTGCTCGGCTGGCATGATCAGCCGGTGGGTGTGGCATATTTCCGTGACATTGATTCGGAACGGCTTCTTGAGTTTCTGGAGAAGCTGAATGCGTTTGTTGCAGAGTCGGCAGAAGAGGGGTACGATCTGGAGTTTCTATTGTAACGAGCCACAATAAGAGGTATCAACACGTTATTCACTCTCAAGCGAAAAAAGCAGGGCAGGAGCCTGAGGCATTTCGCCCCAGTAGAGGTGAATGTAGGAGGCTGTCGTATTCTCTTTTCTGAAAAGAGGTGTTGCCACATGTTCACCCCGGGCGTTGTTGACGGTGGCGATGTTCTGCAACGCTCCCTGATGGCTGATGCGTGAATAGTGAAATTCGTGACCCCGGAGCTCGGCTGTGGAGCCATCGAGCACCACGCTCCTGTAGCCAAGAGTCAGTCTCGACTCCTGCATGGTCGTCTCAAGGTCAAGTGCGCCACACATGGGATAAACGGAACCATCCTTCAGCGTTATTGTTTTTCCAAGGTACATCATGCCACCGCACTCGGCATAGAGACGACCGCCACTTCGGCTGAACGCTGCAATCTGCTCACGCATGGCGCTGTTGGCCGAGAGCTGTTCGGCATAGAGTTCAGGGTAGCCGCCTGCCAGGTAAACCATCTCGGCTTCAGGCAGACGTTCATCATGTAGTGGACTGAAAAAAACCAGGCGACCATATTGGCGAAGCAGCGCGATATTCTCGCGATAGACAAAGTTGAACGCCTCGTCGCGGGCCACTGCGATAAGTTTATTTCCCCCTGCGATTGATGGCGACCGAACCGAAGCGGAAGGCCTCTCCACCTGCGCAATCTCCAGCAGGCGATCAACATTGACGGTTTTACCAATATGCTCGGCCATCGCCTTAATCACGCTCTCGCGATCATATCCGGCAGAGGTGTCAAGGCCAAGATGTCGCTCGCTGATGGCCATCGCCTCGCTGCGGGGAACATAGCCCAGCGGTTCAACTCCGGCATCGCGAGCTGCCGCCTCAAGGTAGCTGTAATGAGAGGCAGTATTGACCTGGTTGAAAATCACTCCGGCAAGGTTCAGCGCAGAATCAAACGTCCGGAAACCATAGAGCATTGGCGCTGCCGAATAGGCCATGCTGTGAGCGTTGATGACCATAATAACGGGAATACCAAGCAGCATGGCAATCTCTGCGCTGCTCCCCTCTGATTTTTCAGCTCCGTCAAACAGCCCCATAACACCCTCAACCACGGCAACATCAGCGTCCGATGCGTAACGGCTGAACAGCCCCTGCACATGCTCCTTTGAAGCCATGAAGGTATCAAGATTGATCCCTGCCCGCTCACGCCCACCAAAAGAGGCCGCCATCGTGTGCAAACGAGTATCAAGATAGTCCGGCCCGCACTTGAAGGGCTGCACCGCCAGCCCCCGCCGGGCAAACGTCCTCAGGAGAGCAAGAGTTATCGTGGTTTTACCGGATCCGCTTGAAGGGGCGGCAAGAAGGAAGGCTGAGTGTTTACCTGCCATCCTCTATCCCTTTTGCGCAACCGGATCAGGATGCAAAAACGTATATCCCAGAGCGCTCACCAGCTTGTCGCTGTTCACCACTTTAAACGGATCTGGAGCGTCAGATGGTGCCGAAGGAACTCGCGAAACGCCTGCTGCATCGGCGGCTCGGCCATAATAGTCGCGCCGAAGTGGATGAATCGGGCTGCAGGCGTTGAACACTTCGCCCCACTGCTGCAACCGAATAATTTCCAGGATGATCTTGATGCAATCGTCACGATGGACAAGATTCATCGGCTGATCGGGATTGGTGACCGCTGTCAACGCGGCAAGATACTTTTCAGGGTTACGGTCATAACCGACCAGGCCGCCAAAACGCAGCACCGTAGTCTGAAATCCGCTCTCCTGCATCAGCATCTCTTCGACAAGGAGCAGCGCCTGCCCGGAGGGGGATTCGGGATCAACGGCATCCTCTTCAGTAACTTCCCGATTGAGCGATGGATAGACTGATGTAGAGCTGACCATCAGCACGGAGCGCACTGGCGACTGACCAAGTGCGTCAATCAGTGAAGAGAACTGCTCGATGTGGTACTCAACAATATCTTCTCGCCGTGTCGGAGGGATATTGACAATAAGGATATCGCTCTGAAGAAAAGCCACAACATCGTCACCGGTTACCTCAGGGTCGAGGGATATCAGGTATGGCTCCACCCCTGCATCCTGCAAAACCTCAAGCTTATCCTCCGTCGTGGTCGATCCCTTGACTGCATAGCCCTCTTTGACGAGAGTCTGTGCAAGCGGCAACCCGAGCCAGCCGCACCCGAGTATCGTAATGGTCTCTTTCTGCATGATTCCTGTTTTAGTGTTGCCGTTTCAATGACCTAATGTACATGATCAGCGACTGCATTTCAATTGAATTTTCATTGAGTTTGGAGCCTCCCAACGGACCAGCAATACAGGTATTGATCCGTCCAACAAGATTCGGGTTCTTCCATGCCTTTGCCAACCCTTCGCCCGCGGGATGGCAGCCTGCACAGCTTTTTCTTGAGGTTGCCCCGGCAAGCGATTGAGAATTGAAAAGCTGATGCCCCTTTTCCACAGAGGGTTTTTCAGAGGCAAAAGCCTCTCCCCAATGCATCGAAACGATCAGCATGACGAAAAGCGGATAACACAAGAGATGTTTCATGTTAGAACTCCTTGATTGACTATCAAAAATTATCAGGCACTTTCAACCGTACCGGCTTGCTCAATCAAGCGGTCAAGACAGGTGCTGCAAATGCAGGTTTCATAACGTTCGGCAAGATACTCTTTCACTTCTGCAGGCACCTTTCTGGTAGCACACCAGCATGTTGAGGAGAGGCCACAGACAAATGACTCCTTGCAGATCGGACAAGCTACTCTCCTTTCTGCACCACCCTTATGTTCAATGAAATGAGTCATATCTGCAACTGATTTTTATCACGTGGGATAGTGGATAAATGCCACTTCAAAAAACGGAAAGCAACTGTCATCGCCGAAATATACAAATATAGTGCGCATCATGAATGGATAACAACAATGCTGACAAGGGGGCACCCGTGACATTTTACGATATTATGGAGATACCATGGCTGTTTTGTGACATGTAATTCATTTATTCAATTTTACCTGTTATTTTCCGTCACAGCTGTTTTTCAACCTATAAGCCAGTAAGTGTGAGCGATTTGCGTACTACCAGAAATTCAGGACAACCGCAAGAGAGTGGTGAGTTCCAAACACCGCTCAATGTGCGCAAGCTGGTGCAAGCTCGCCCAATGCCCGCTGAGAGTCTGTCGAAACTGGCGCTGATTATACGATTCCTCAAGCCGGTCACCTGGATTCCGGTTATCTGGAGTTTTTTGTGTGGTGCCGTAGCAAGTGGCGCGTTTGGATGGGCGGATCTGCTCGGCATAAAGTTTATTCTTGGCATGTTGCTGACCGGCCCACTGGCCAGTGGTACCTGCCAGATGCTGAACGACTATTTTGACCGCGATCTTGACGAGATCAACGAACCCAATCGCCCGATACCCGGTGGAGCAATTTCATTGAAAAACGCCACCATCCTCATTGCCCTCTGGTCGGTTTTCTCGGTCATCACCGGCTACCTGATTCATCCACTGATTGGTTTTTACGTGATCATAGGTATTGTCAATGCGCACCTCTATAGTGCAAATCCCGTCAAGCTGAAAAAGCGGCTCTGGGCGGGCAATATCATTGTGGCACTCTCCTATCTTATCATCCCCTGGATGGCGGGCGTGATCGCTTATAATCCAGCTTTTTCGCTCTCTTCGCTGCAACCATCACTGATTGTTGCTGCCCTTTTTACCCTTTCCAGCACCGGCACCATGACCATCAACGATTTCAAATCTATTGAGGGAGATCGACAGGTCGGCATCAGAACATTGCCTGTGGTTTTCGGTGAAACCAATGCTGCCATAATTGCAGCGGTGCTGATTAATGCTGGCCAGATTCTGGCGGCCCTCTATATGGTCATGATTGGGCAATCCACCTACGGGATCGTGGTTGGCGCTCTCGTCATTCCGCAATTTCTGTTGCAGTTTTCCCTGGTAAAATCACCGGGCACCATGGATGTACGCTATAACGCTATCGCCCAGAACTTTCTGGTGGGCGGTATGCTTGTCTGCGCCTTTGCCATCAGAGCCGCAAAACCATGAGATTCAGCTATAAGCCCGACATCTCGGTTATTCTGCCCACCTTTAACCGGGCTGCTCATCTTGAAAACGCAGTAAACAGTGTTATTACCCAGACATTCAGCAACTGGGAGCTGATCGTCGTTGATGATGGCAGTTCTGACAACAGCTTTGAGACGATGGCACCATTTCTTGACAGCTATCGTAACATAAGGTATGTGAAGCATAATAACCGCAAAGCTGCTTTGTCTCGCAATGCAGGAATGCAGGCTTCGTTTGGCCGCTATATCACCTTTCTTGACAGTGACGACCATTATCTGGAACACCATCTTGCATCCAGAATGGCATGGATGGCAGACTACCCTGATGTGGCATTGCTCTCAGGAGGCTTTGACTGCGATGAGCAAATTATGGTCAAAGACTGCTACAATCTTGATAAGCTCGTCGATATTCGTGAGTGCATTCTGTGTGGGACCCTCTTTGGAAAAAGGGAGTTATTTTTCGCTCTTGAAGGGTTTAACGATCTTGAATATGCAGAAGATACCGACCTCTGGGAGAGAGCATCAACGCTTTTTTCTGTCAAAAAAATTGAACATCCAAAAAGCTACATCTACCAGCGTGCAGCCGACAGCATAACGAGGAATTATTGAACGGGGAACCCACGCCCATTATCGCTTTTCGGCCAGAAGAAAAATCATTCTTCTTTTTTTCCGTTTTTTATGATAGTAGGGAAAAGCCTCCTGAAGCGCCTGAATCACCAGCGGCATAGCCGGTTCATGCCATCGCTGCGGATGCTCCTCCAGCCACTTGCCCACGACAGCACAAACCTGACCCTGGGTTGTCCCCTCCGGAGTTGTAAATAACCAGCGATTACAGACATCACACACTCCAGCCACATAACCCCTGTAATCACCAATATTCATATCCACCGCTACCTGACCACTCTCAAGCTTCTTGTACTCCCGCCACACACCAATCAGGTCGTATCCGCTTATCATGCCTTAAAGCATCAGAGAAAAATTGGTAACGATATGCACTTGCGAGCCGGAGGCCCTTAAAAAAGCATGAGGCACAAGACAATAAGCTCCGGCAGGCAAGAACAATGGAACGAATACTTTTTGTTGACAAAACAACACGTCAGACTCCTGAAACAACTGCACCCAAAACTTAAAAACGTTTTTGATAGATGTGGCAATAGGGCTGATGGCCGGTTTTTGCGTAATAGTCCTGATGGTATGGCTCAGCGTCCCAAAACCTGCCTGCCTGCTCAACCTGAGTAACAACATGATACCCTTTGCTATTTAACTCTCCAATCAGCTTCTCGGCAACCTTTTTCTGCCCGCCATCCGCATAATAAATGGCAGAACGATACTGGGTACCGATGTCAGGCCCCTGCCGGTTCACCTGGGTTGGATCATGAATCTCAAAAAAGAGCTTCGCAAGAGTTTCATAACTGACAAGAGCGGGATCAAACGTAATCTCTACCGCTTCAGCATGTCCGGTCTTCCCGCTGCAAACCTGTTTATAGGTTGGATGGTCAACAACACCGCCAGTATACCCGGAAGTGACAGAAAGAACCCCGTTGAGTTGCGTAAAGTGATACTCGACTCCCCAGAAACACCCCCCCGCAAAAATGGCCTTTTGAGCCACTGCTTCGGCTGTTTTCTTCGGCAAAAAACTCAGTGAGAGCGAATTGACACAATGACGAACATTTTTCCCGGTCAGCCCCTCTTTGAAAAAAACATGCCCAAGATGAGCACCACAGTTGGCACAGACAATCTCCGTGCGTCGTCCATCAGCATCAGGAATCTGCCTGACCGCTCCTGTGATTGCATCATCAAAGCTTGGCCAGCCGGAACCTGAATCGAATTTATCAGAAGAGTTGAAAAGTGGTGCATCGCATCGACGACAAAGATAGAGACCATCATCCTTGTTTCGATAATATGTACCACTCCCGGGCATTTCAGTGCCTTTATGCAGGATAACCCGCTCTTCATCAGGAGTCAATGTGTTATATCCCATAGTATTACACGATAAAATCAGAATGAGCACACACCAATGCAAAAGTGCTGCAACCATACTACCAGGCATGAGAAAGGGTCATACCATAATATGCACTGGCAACTGAAGGTTGAATATGCAAACTCTTTGTTAATGGTTCTGTCAATAAAAGACTGCTGCCGATTCCGATGACTGCACCGGCAATAACATCACGGGTATAGTGGCGCTTTGCCTCTATACGGCTGTACCCTACATAAGAAGCAATAACATAAGCAGGAATACCATAATTCCAGCCATACCGTTCACGAATAAATTCAGCAGAAGAGAAAGAGATGGAGGTGTGCCCCGAGGGAAAGGAGTGCTCCCCGCCATCAGGTCTCACCGCAGGAATAGTATACTTCATCCCGAGGGTGAGAGCCAGAGTCAGCGCACCAGATTCGGCAAGCTGGATGAGACCCTCCCTGTCATTCCGGGCAAGAGCAATACCGGCCCCGCTGACGGGCAACATCACCTGAAGAATATTGCCGGCATTTTCAACCGTATCACTGGCAACAGCCGCATTACTGAACAGAAGGGAGAGAAGCAGCATCACCATCAACACTCTGCCACCAACGCAACGCCACAACCCCTCCACTCTCGTTACCAAAGGCTCTCTGTCCATGATGTCATTTGAATATTAAAAAATAACCCTCTTCAGCATTGCAAAAATGAATCTCAAAACCTATACTACGGCTGTAAAACTTATGGACAATTAGCTCAGTTGGTTAGAGCGTTCGCCTCACACGCGAGAGGTCAAAGGTTCGAGTCCTTTATTGTCCACTCACTTCTCTCCCGGCTATCAGCTCTACGACTTCAGAACTCTTCGATATACAACTCACCGGGATCATCAGGATGGTGCCTTGTATAACCAAACTCAAGGAGCCAGTCTGAAACATGGGCAACCATCTCCGGTTTTCCGCTCACAAAAAAATGAGTTCTTTCTGGATCGGGAGATATATTAAACTCATTTTGCAACACCTCGTTTGTCAAGAGATCCTCAATACAAACCCGATAACCATCCCATTTTTCATCTGCATCGGTAAGCGTGGGCACATAGAAAAAGTTCGCATAAGTCTTCTCAAGAAAGGTCAATTCACTGTAATAGCCAAGATCCCACCGATGAGCAGCCCCCTGAATGACAACCATCTTGCTCTCGGGTCGCTCAACAATATGTGAACGCAAAAAACTGATATAGGGAGCAATACCCGTCCCGGTTGCAACCATGACAATATCACTCCCGTCAGGTGTTTCGTCAAGACGAAAAATCCCGGTTATCTTTGTGCCGACATAAAGTCTGTCGCCAATATTGAGTTTGAAAAGCCTCGAAGTCAACTGTCCAGATTTGACTTGGGAAATGTAAAACTCAAGCTGCCGAGTCTCGGTTTTAGAAGATGCAATTGAATAGGGCCTTTTTATCAGCTTGTCTGCTTCAGCGGGATCCAGCTCCGGCTCCGAATTTGAAGAGCGTGACTCATACCCATAGAGCCCAAGCAGCAAATTCTGGCCTGCCTCAAACTCAACTCTTGGCTCATCAGCATCAATCGTCAAGATCATGATGTCGGGCGTAACCATGATTTTACCAATAACCGTTGCATTATACGCTTGTGTATCCATCAAAAAATCAACCTCTTTATTCACAGAAAGCATCCTCGCAGCACAACCACAGGATTTTAATTTATTTTTTTTTGTTGGCTCAATCAACTACCCCACAGCAGGAGCAGGTAAAATGTACCTTCAGAGCCTCAAGAAGCGATGCATCGGATAATATATCTAATAATAATCATAGATATTAACGCCTTAATCCCCTTACAGCCACCCACCACCAACAGCACGATAGAGTTCTGCCATGGACACAAGATGTTGTCGTCGTAAATCGGCGAGAACAAGCTCAGCGACAAGAGCATTGCCCTGTACCACAATAACTTCAAGATATGTCGCCATGCCGCCTTGAAAAAGCATCCCGGCGTGATCAACCGCTTTTTGCAATGTTGCAACACGCTCCTCGGCCAAATTCTCCTGCGCCTTTACCTTCTCAAGCCGAACAAGAGCGTCGGAAACCTCTGCAACGGCCTTCAACACCGACTGTCTGAAAGCAAGTTCAGCCTGCTCCTGCTTGATCTTTGACTGCTCATAGTTTGCATTCAACTGTCCACGCTGAAACAGCGGCTGTAATAAAGAGCCCTGCAGCACACCAAACAAAGAGCCAGGGACACTAAACCAGTCACTTGATTTGAGAGCACTTACTCCCCCTTGGGCAGTAACAACAAGCGAGGGGTAAAAAGTTGCCCCCGCCTCATCGACATCAGCATACGCTCCCCTTACGACAAGTTCAGCAGCACGCACATCGGGTCGATTCTGAAGCATGAGCGCCGGAACTCCGACAGAAACATTGTCGGTCACCTTGGCATTGAAAAGAGTGTGATTGCGAAAAATCGGGCCAGGCATTTTACCGCAGAGGGCACTTAACGCATTTTCCTGCAAAGCAATATTCTGCTCCAGCAGAGGAATTGACCCGGCAACCGACTCGCGCACTGCCTCTTGCTGTTTTATGGCAAGACCATTAACAAGGCCAGCGGCATACTGAAGCTGAATCATCTTGAGGGTCGTATCCGCAAGTGCAAGATTTTTCCTGGAAACCGCAAGCTGTTCGTCCAGCATGAGAAGATTATAGTAACCGGTTGCCACATCCGCCACCAACCGCGTACGCACAGCTTTGGCAACCTCTTGCGTCTTCAGGGAAGAGGCAAGTAAGGATTCGCTTTTGCTGCGAATTTTCCCCCAGATATCAAGCTCCCACGAAGCAGAAAGAGAGGCAATATACTCCTGGGGAGTCTTTTTAACCCCGTTGTCGGAGGAATAGGATCGAATATCCTGAATACCAGCAGTAACTGCAGGAAGCGTTCCAAGCTTTGCCGCATTGAGTGCCTGCTGTGCAAAGTCAATATTTTTGACCGCAACCTGCAGGTCAAGATTGTTGACCAAAGAGGTGTCAATCAGCGCCTGCAAAGCAGAATCGGTAAAAAAACTTTTGTAGGGAAGCTTTGCTGTCACGGATCTCTCTGCTGCAACTGGAACAACCTGGGGCGTACCACGATAGGCGGCAGGAACAGTGGGCTCATGCTTCATCGACTCACGACTACCACTGCATCCAGCCATACCAAGAGAGGCAACGCTGAATATCCCTGTCAACAAGAAAATATTTGTCTTTTTTTTCATAAACCTTTTTTATACATCAAGTGGTTGCTGTGACCGCACTTTTTCATTGCTCAGAAGCTCTTCAAGCAGATCTCCGGCTTCAACAATGGGCGATGCCACACCAGTAAAACGCTCCTGGAGATACTGAAAGGTGACAAACAACACGGGAACAATAAAGATACCGAGTAACATCCCGACAAACATGCCTCCGATAGCTGCAGCACCAATGGAGTGGTTGCCCTGGGCCGCCGGGCCGGTCACAAAGAGAAGCGGCAGAAGACCTGCAATAAAAGCAAGAGAGGTCATAAGAATCGGACGGATCCGTGCCTTTGCACCTTCAATTGCTGCAGCAGCGAGCGAGCTTCCCGCCACTCTGCGCTGCAATGCAAATTCGACAATTAAAATGGCATTCTTGGCCAACAACCCGATAAGCATGATCACAGCAACCTGTACGTAGATGTTGTTCTCAATACCAGCAAGCTTTATACCAAGAAAAACTCCAAGCAGACCGGTTGGAATAGAGAACATCACCGCGAGAGGAAGCAGATAGCTTTCGTAGAGCGCGGCAAGCAGAAAATAGACAAACAAGACCGAGAGCAGAAAAATAAAGAGCAAACCTCCCGTCGACTCAATCTCTTCCCTGCTCTGGCCTTTCCAGTCATAAGTGAAACCGGTTGGCAGGGTGCGCATCGAAACCTCTTCAACCGCTTTGATGGCCTGTCCTGTACTGAATCCTGGCTTGACAACGGCATTGACAGAAATAGCATTGAACAGATTGAAATGATCAACTGATTCGGTACCATACACACGTTTCAGAGTAATCACTGAGGCAATCGGAACCATATCACCTCTGGAGTTTTTAACAAAAATCCCATTCAGCGATGAGGGCTCGGCACGTTCTCCAGGCTCTGCCTGCATCACAACCCTATAATATTTACCAAACCGGTTGAAATCTGATGCCTGCATACTCCCGTAATAAGCCTGTAAAACCGTCATAAGGTCCTTGACATTCACACCAAGCTGGGCTGCCTTGCTATTGTCAACCTCTAGTTCATACTGGGGATAAGTGGCCTTAAAGCTGGTAAAGGCAAAACCTATCTCCGGCCGTTTCATCAATTCGCCAATAAACGCTTTGGCAACGCCACTGAACTTATCAAGAGCGCCACCACTGCGGTCCTGCAATGCAAACTCAAGTCCACCGACCGTACTGAATCCAGGCACTGTCGGTTGCGCAAGAGCGAAGAAGGAGCCCTCCCGGTTGCTCAACTTCTGTGAAATCAATCCGAGGAGTTTTTTGATATTACCATCCGGACCTCGCTCTTTGACATCTTTCAACTGAATAAACAACAAACCTGCTGAAGGTGATGAACTTCTTGAAAGAATATTGATGCCCGCAATTGATATCACCTTCTGTACCGCCGGAATTGAGCGTAACGTTACTGCGGCCTTGTCCATGGCTGCTTGTGTACGCATAAAGGAAGCGCCTGGTGGAAGGGTAACTGAAACGATAACAAATCCATTATCCTCGTCAGGAATAAAGCCGGTAGGCATGGTCTTGAACATCCAGAATGAGAGAGCGATGACCATACCCAGAAAACCATAAGTGAATCGTTTATTGCGAAGCAGAAAAACAAGAGAGCCAAGATACTTGCGTTTCATCGCCTCAAAACCTGCATTAAAGCTTGAGAAGAAGCGTTGTCCAAAGCCTCCAAATTTACTGCTCTTGTCGTGCTCATGAAGATTGGCAAGAAACAGAGCACAGAGAGCCGGACTGAGAGTCAACGCATTAACTGCTGAAATCAGAATAGCAATGGCAAGTGTAAAGGCAAACTGCCTGTAAAAAACACCTGTGGAGCCCTCCAGAAAGCCAACCGGAAGAAAAACCGACGACATCACAAGAGTAATGGTCACAATGGCTTTGGTGATCTCCCTCATCGCCGAAACTGTTGCGATTTTTGCCGGGTATTTTTTCTGTTCCATTTTGGCATGAACCGCCTCAACCACAACAATAGCATCATCAACCACAATACCGATAGCAAGCACCAATCCAAAGAGAGTCAGGACATTGATGGAAAATCCAAACAGGTTCATAAAGAAAAAAGTGCCAATAATTGCCACTGGCACAGCAATTGCCGGTATAAGGGTTGAGCGAAAATCCTGCAAAAAGATAAAAACAACCAGGAACACCAGCAGAAATGCCTCAACAAGAGTATGCACAACCTGGTCAATAGATTCATCAACAACCTTTTTTGAACTGAAGGGAATAGAGTACGTGATCCCGGAAGGAAACGATGTGGAGACCTTTGCGAGCACGTTGCGCAAACCAGTTTCAACCTTGTTGGCATTTGAACCTGGAGCCTGATAGACTGCAAGAACTACAGCAGGCTCCCCGTTTGCCTTGGTGTCAACAGTATAGCGGTAAGCACCAAACTCGACACGGGCGATATCACCAAGTTTGAGCAGTGAACCGTCAGGATTTGAACGAACTACAATATTTTCATAATCGCCGGGATAGGGATTCTTTCCCTTGTACTTCATCACATACTGCATCGCCTGCGTACTGTTCTCTCCGAACGACCCTGGAGCCGCCTCAAGATTCTGACTCTGGATGGCAGCAGCGACCTCCTGGGGTGTCACCTTGTATGCCGCCATCTGCTTCGGCCTCAACCATATCCGCATAGAATAATCAAGGTTCCCATAGACTGTAACCTGACCCACACCGGGAACCCTTGATAAATCGTCAACAATGTTAATCTTGGCATAGTTTTGCAGAAAGATCTGATCATACTCTTTAACGCGACTGGCAAGATTGATCAACATAATCTGGCTGTTCTGACGCTTGACTGTCGTCACACCAATTTGATTCACTTCAGCAGGCAATCTGCTGGTCGCCTGGGCCACCCGATTCTGTACGTTCACAGCAGCCTGGTCAGGATTGGTTCCCTGCTTAAAAAAAACAGTAATTGAAAGTGAACCATCATTGGCCGAGGTCGAAAGCATATAGGTCATGTTTTCCACACCGTTGATCGCCTCTTCGAGAGGCGGAGCGACTGAACGGCCAACCGTCTCGGCACTGGCACCGGGATAACTTGCCGTTACAGAGACACTCGGAGGTGCAATATCAGGAAACCTGGTAATGGAGAGCTGGTTCATACCCACAAGACCGAGGATAACCAGAATAACCGATATAACCGTAGCAAGAACCGGTCTGGAAATAAATCTTTCAAACATCAATAAATACGTTTAGCTCGCCCCTTCTCTGCGGGAAAATTATCACCACTGCCTGTACACTCATTTCTTCGGTTCAACAACGCCGGCAACACCCTTGACCGGAGTAATAACTGCGCCATCCTGTAATTTGTCGACACCAACCATCACCATGGTATCACCTTCATCAACTCCAGAGTTCACCAGATAGTTATTGGCGCTTTTTGCCGCCACGGTAATCACCTGTTTCTTCACCTTATTCTCTTTGCCCAGCACAAAGACAAAAACTTTGTCCTGTAATTCAACCGTGGATGCCTGTGGTACCAAAAGAACATTGTGACAGAGCGACTCCATAACGACCGTTCCTGTATTACCCGACCGAAGGAGAGCTTTTCTGTTGGGGAATACTGCCCTCACCCTGACAGAACCGGTCGCCTGATCAAACTGCCCACTTACGGTGCTGATAGAGCCTTTTTCACTGAAGCGGCTTCCATCAGCTAAAACAAGGGAGACCGGGGGAAGCAGATGGAGGCTTTGCTGCACTGAAGAGCCGGCATACTGTTTTTGGAACCGGATGTAGTCAAGCTCACTCATACTAAAATAGGCATAAACATCACTGACATCACTCAGCAGCGTCAGCCAGCCAGCCTGATTTTTAGTGACAAGAGTACCAAGTCTGAACGGTATTTTTCCGATAAAGCCACTGACAGGAGCCTTGATGGTCGTATAGTCCATATTTGTCTTTGCAGAACGGGAGGCAGACACCGCCTGCTCGACGGCAGCTTGAGCTGCCTGATAGTTGGCCTGTGCAACTTGAAGCTGAATATCCGACACCACTTTGCTCTGCACCAGTGGCACCAGTTTGTCCATATCAACTTTTGCAGCAACAAGCCTCGCTTCAGCGACATGTTGCGCCGCCAATGCTCCATGATACTGCTCCCGGTAAACCTGGTCATCGATTTTGAACAGTGGCTGACCGGTCTTGACAAAGGTGCCTTCGTCAACATATATTTTCTGGAGAGTACCATCTACCTGCGGACGAATCTCCACATTTACTTTGCCTTCGAGAAGAGCAGAATAGCCAGTGGTTACAGTCGCGTCCGAACGCTGAACGGTCATGACTGAAAGCCTGGGTTGCTCCTGCTTTTTGTTATCCTTCCCTCCACCTGCAGCGCCGCACCCACAAAGCAGCAGTGGCAACAAAAACACGACCACTCCCTGAGCCCTGAACAACCGCTTTTTCCGTTTTGTATCCATTATCTCTCTCTAATTTAGCCTCGCCGAGTTTACATTGAATCGCTCACAGGAAGACATTCGAAGACGATGCTCCCCTTCTTCGTCTCACCCATAAAAATTTGTTGCCCATTCTAACTCTTTTTGATGAAAAATTACAATGCTGAGTCACAATGTTTTTTTCAACTACTTCCAGTCGTTACAGTTGAAACTTATAGAGTGACTGCACGGTTATGTTGTGCTCGAAGAAGTTAGCTCAAGATATGACCACAACTTATTCCTGCATACACTGGTTGTATTATCCTGTACAACACTTATGACGCTGTTTTATGAACGATCTTTTACGGAAACCAAGAAAAGTTTACGTTTCAAGAAAAATTGAGTTTAATGCTGCACACAGGCTTTTTAATCCTCTCTGCACCGAAGAGCAAAATATTGCACTGTACGGCAAATGCAGCAATAGTTACGGGCATGGACACAATTATCTGCTGGAGATTACGCTTTGCGGCATTGTTGACATGCAAACCGGCTTTCTTTTTGACCTTAAAGAGCTTAAAAGTATACTTGAATATGAAATAACGGCAAGATTTGACCACAAGCATCTGAACCATGACGTACCGGAATTGCAAAACTGTATACCAACCACTGAGGTGCTTGCCATACTGATATGGGATATTCTCGAAGAAAGACTGCTCACTATTAATAACCAGGAGCTTGTGCTCCATGAAGTAACCATCCATGAAACAGGAAAAAATTCCGTCCGCTATCGCGGAGAGTAACTCCCCTCTTTTTTCAGGCCAAGGGAGTTGCTGTGATGATGAATATAGCTCCACAATGCCACAAGTAAATGCTCCTTTTACACATCATTTATCTGGAGCTGTTTACGAAATACTCAGTGGAATCGGGGAAGATCCCCTGCGCGAGGGACTTCTGAAAACACCGGAACGGGTTGCAAAATCGCTTCGTTTTTTAACAAAAGGCTACCAGCAGGATCCTGAAGAGCTTCTTAAAAACGCTGTTTTTACCGAAGCTTATGATGAGATGGTATTAGTGAGGGATATTGATCTTTTTTCAATGTGCGAACACCATCTTCTCCCGTTCTTTGGCAAAGCACATATTGCCTATATACCAGACGGTAAAATTGTTGGCTTGTCAAAACTTGCAAGGGTAGTCGAGGTTTTTGCGCGTCGCCTGCAGGTACAGGAGAGGCTTACCCAGCAGATCCGTGACTCTATCCAGAATGTGCTGAACCCCAAAGGAGTTGCGGTGGTCATAGAGGCAAAGCATCTGTGCATGGTGATGCGAGGCGTTGAAAAGCTTAATTCGGTCACAACAACCTCTGCAATGTCTGGCCAATTCATCACCTCTCAATCCACACGAAGTGAATTTTTGCGTCTGATCAAACCATAGTCACTTTCTTTGTAAACCAATGAGACACGGAGCCAAAAAAAGATAAGCTACAACTCTGCTAACCACCCTTCTACAATCCTGAAACCCTTCTGAACTGCTTCAGGAAGCAAGAGTGTGAGTTCAGGACTCAGACCAATATTGAGTTCGAGCGCCAGAGGGGGAACACCAATAAGGACGATGTCGCGGGGCATTCGACCATGCAGCCGGGCAATGCCGAGCATCTCGCTAAGCCCCATCTGATGCGATGACATTTTGCGGTGAATAAAGGCGGGAAGCTCATCATTCCTGTAGACATAAACCCGCCTGTCATAATGAAGAGGGATCAAGGCATCAAACACCATCACGGCATCGCAAGATTCAATGTAATCAAGCAGAGCTATCCCCTGCGTTCCACCGTCAATAAAGCGAACAGTTTCGGGGAAACTTGATGAGTCCCTGAAACTGTTGAGAGCCGCCACGCCAAAACCCTCATCTCCATAAAGAATATTGCCAAGTCCGATTACATTGACAGAGTTGTACTTCATACGGGTTCCTCTTCCACCTTATGCTTGTAGCCGGTAATAATAGAAGAGGTTACACTTGAG
>CAJEXW010000009.1 GCA_903994525.1 uncultured Chlorobiaceae bacterium | reverse complement strand
TTGTCGGGTGCCGCAAGGTGCCTTTGCCGAGGCTTGAGCCGTGTGCGGCGAAAGCCGCCAGCACGGTTCTTAGGGGACGGCGGTGCAGTAATGTGCTGCTGTTACCCGACTTTTATCAATTCATGAAACTTATCTCCATTGGACATATTTATATTTAATCATTAGACAATTTTAATCAATGACACGAAAATCTCAACAGAAAATATATGAAGCAGAAGAGGAAAAACGCGATTGATTACTCAATTGAGCTTGAAATAGTCTTTCGGGCTCTTTGAATGAATCACGGACGCTGTTTCTCTAAGATTCCATTCACCTTATTCTGCAATAGTTTATGATGGTTGAAGCTCTATATGACGGGGTCTGACCCGATATCCCATGGCCTGATAACCACGATAGCGTTTTTGCCACATTCGCGCAAGCTGCACATTATCGTGCTCGATGTAATCGTAAATGCGCACATCCTGCTTGCTGGCATGTTCCCTGTGCAGGCGTCCTGCATATTGCTGTAATGTCCCTTTCCACGAGATCGGCATAGCGAGCACCATGGTATCAAGAGGAGGATGATCAAAACCCTCACCAATCAGGCGTCCTGTCGCCAGAATAATGCGTGGTGATGAACCATCCAGTTCATTCAGCTCCGAAAGTGTCGCCGAACGCTGCGTTTTGGTTAACCGTCCATGCAACAGAAAGATATTGGTGAGGTTTTCTCCAAGATGTTCACGCAAGAGTTGCAGTTGCTCTGTCCGCTCTGTCAGCACAAGAATTTTTCGTCCTTCACGATATGCCGCTAAAATATCCTCTGCAATGCGCTGGTTTCGTGCAGCATCGTGAGCAAGAATCCGGAAAATCTCCTGAATAGCAGATTCTGGTGGAATGGGAGGCGCAAGCATGTTGAGCGGCCACACTTCCAGTCGAACAGGGGCATTTTCGGCCTGAAGCGCACGGTAGCGTACCGGGCCGCACTGCATGAAGATAATCGGCTGATGACCGTCGCGACGAATCGGTGTGGCTGTTAATCCATGGACATATTTCACTTTGGCCTGTTTCAGAAGAGCCTCAAATGAGACGGCGGAGAGGTGATGGCACTCATCAACAATAATCTGGCCATACCGGTCGAGAAGTTCTGCAAGATCGTCACGCCGTGAAAGCGACTGCATGACGGCAATATCAATGGTGCCAGTCGGCTTTTTCTTGCCACCACCAATCAGACCAGGAGACATGCCTGAAAGATCAAGAAAAGTGGACAGCCTCTCCTGCCACTGCCGGAGCAGTTCAGTACGATGAACAAGAATCAGGGTACTGAACTGCCGTCGGGCAATTATCGCCGCCGCCATGACGGTCTTGCCGAATGCCGTTGGGGCACAGAGAATGCCAACCTCATGGTTCAACATCGCATTGACCGCCGCTTGTTGATCTTTTCTCAACGAACCGGCAAACTTGACCGTTATCTCAGCACCTGTGATGCGCTCTTCCTGAATATTCACCCTGATATTGTGCTGTTTGAGCAGTCCTGTCACCGCATCAAGGCATCCCCTCGGCAGACCGATATGCAATGCAAAATTCTCGGTGCAACCGATAACACGCGGTATCTCCCAGACCGAGCGACGCATCGCCTGGGCCTTGTAAAATTCAGGATTCTGAAAAGCTGCCAGACGGATCAAGCTGTTGGCCAGCGCTCGCGGGAGATCAGACTTGGCGATAAAGATCTGATTACCAAGCACCAGAGTGAGAGATTCCGGCAAGGGGCCTGATATCGCGCTGGTATGCTGTAACGAGCGTTTCCAGGGCTCCTTTTCATCCTCTTCAGCAATAAAGGCAATATCAAGCGGATGGCGACCACCACTGACACTCAAAAGAGTTGCTTCCAGTTCAAAGCGGGAGATTTTCTGAATTGACGCAAGATATTCCCATTGATCCGGATATGGAACAAGGTGCTCATCAACAAAAACAGTGAACCCTTTTTTTCGGGGTTCTCCCTGCAATGGCAGCGCAATCAGGTTACCGAAACCACCCTTGGGCAAGGTATCCTGCAGCGGAATAAAGCGATCATAACTTTCCATGGCAAGCTGACGGGTACGCTCGCAGGTCTGGCTGATCAGGGCCGCACCAAGTTGCCGAGCTTCACGTGCTGGCACCGGATCGGCGAAAAAGAACCAAGCGTGAGCGCCGTTTCCTGATCGGGATATCTCCAGTGCCACAGGAATATTAAACTCCCGGCACGACAGCATGAATGCGACGGCATCTTCTCGCCATCCATCATCATCAAAATCCGCCACAAGAAAACAGCAGGTATCATCCTCCAGCATCGGGAAAATGCCGACGGTATGACGACCCTCAAGATGGCGATAGATGACCTGCTCGCCACTTTTCTTCAACGCCATAAGTATAGCATCAGTTTAATGATCGCCTATGGAATAAAGTAATACGTTTTACATTGAATCCCCATTGAATTAATAGAGCGGATTTCAGCTTCAGAAACAAACACTTTCCCCGGAATACTCAACCAATTCATTATTATCGGAGGAACACGCGAGAAAGTGCGATCCGAAAAACATTTCTGATTGGCGGAAGCGAATACCGATACAACCCTGTCGCAGAAAAAAAGAGAAGATGAAAAATCAGGGAATTTTCTTCAATCGCGTGGGAACGGAATCAGCCCTCCGGAAGCCGCTTGCGAACGCCCGGAGAGAACTGAAAACGAGGGGACTATGCGTTGGCCTTTTTGGTGGCCTTTGCCCTCAAATTGACATCAAGTATCTTCTTTCTGAGCCTGATGCTCTGAGGGGTTACCTCCAGCAGCTCATCATCATTGATAAATTCAAGCGCCTGCTCAAGTGAGAGGATTTTCGGCGGTGTGAGACGAAGCGACTCATCGGTGCCTGAAGAGCGCATGTTGCTCAACTTTTTCGTTTTGCAGACATTCAACGTAATATCGAGACCTCGTGTTGATTCACCCACAATCATTCCGCCGTACACCTTGGTGTTCGGCGACACAAAAAAGGTGCCACGATCTTCAAGAGCGCTCAGTGCATAAGCGACACAGATTCCTGCCTCAGAGACGACAAGCGCTCCAGTCTCACGAGACGGCAACTTGCCCTTGAAGGGCTGATAGTTGTAAAAAACGTGCGACATGATGCCCTCGCCTTTCGTATCGGTGGTAAACTCAAGGTTGTATCCGATAAGGCCACGCGTGGGAATTTCAAACTCGACCCTCACCATTCCACCCCGAAGCGTGCCCATGTGGGTCATCTCGGCCTTTCTGCGTCCCATTTTTTCAATAATAACACCCGTGTACTCTTCAGGTATATCAATGGTGACATGCTCAATCGGCTCCAGGAGCGTGCCATCCTCATCTTTGTGCATGATCACCTCAGGTCTTGCGATTGCAAGCTCGTACCCTTCTCGCCTCATGGTTTCAATAAGCACGGAGAGGTGAAGCTCTCCCCTTCCTGAAACACGGAATGTATCGGCGCTGTCAGTCTCTTCAACGTTAAGCGCAACATTGGTCATCTTCTCTTTCATCAGGCGCTCACGAATCTTTCGGCTGGTAACCTCTTTGCCTTCAAGCCCTGCAAAAGGGGAATCATTCACCGAAAAAAGCATGGAGAGCGTCGGCTTGCTGATATCAAATGAGGCAAGCGATACAGGGTCGTCAACAGAGGCAAGTGTCATCCCGACAGTCGCATCAGCAATACCTGCGATAGCAATAATGTCACCCGAGGTCGCCTCTTTCGACTCAATTTTCTGGAGTTTGTCAAAAAGAAAAACTTTTGTCACAGAGCCTTTCCCAATCACGCCATCAGGTCCAACGACTGCAAGTTGACTGCCAGGACTCACCTTGCCTCGCTGAATACGGCCGATAGCTATCTTGCCAATATAGTCGCTGTAATCAAGCGTCGTCACCAGCATCTGAAACCCTCCCTCATCGTGGGCAACCGGAGGGGGAATCTCCTTGACAATCATGTCAAGCAAAAGACTCATATCGCCATCTTCATCATCCATGCTGTATTTGGCAACACCATTTTTTGCCGAGGTAAAGATATAGGGAAAGTCAAGCTGATGCTCATCAGCGCCAAGCGCAATAAAAAGATCAAGAACCTGATCATGAACCTTGACGGGATCCGACTGCGGGCGATCAATCTTGTTGATAACCACGATCGGTTTTAGATGAAGCTCAAGCGCCTTGCGCAACACAAACTTTGTCTGAGGCATCGGACCTTCAAATGCATCAACAAGAAGGAGGACTCCGTCAACCATTTGAAGGATACGTTCAACCTCTCCACCAAAATCGGCATGACCAGGGGTATCAACAATATTGATTTTGTGATCGTTATAAACTGCCGCTGCATTTTTGGAAAATATGGTAATGCCCCGCTCTCTCTCCTGTGGATTGGAATCGAGCACCCTCACATTAACCTGCTGGTTATCCCTGAATGCACCGGTTTTTTGAAAGATCGAATCAACAAGTGTTGTTTTTCCATGGTCAACGTGAGCAATAATGGCTATATTTCTGATATTTTTTGTGGATCTCATCTTTTTTCCTTGTATAATAAAGTATATTTGCATAGCGTGATGGCCGGAATATACAATATTTCTTTGTATAGTAAGACCAGAATCTTTACCGACCCCCTTGATACTATCCCATGAACAATATATTGTTTCATAATCAGCCACTACTGATACTTAACCAACTTGTTTCACTGCTCTATATTGCGACCACATACCTCTATGCCGCCCATTTTTTCAAAGATCATGAGGGAGCAAAACGATTCAAACAACCTCTTCTTGTTTTAACCGTTCTGACTCACGTTATTTATCTTGGACTTCTTACCTCCACCGAAGGCTATCGAATCAATTACTCAACATTGAATCTGATGAGCATGGTAGGATTTACCCTTACAACGACCTATCTCTTCACTGAGTTTACCACCAAAAGTGATAAAACAGGCTTTTTTATCATCTCCTTTGCAGCAGGCGCTCAACTCATTTCATCAATTTTGACAGCACAGACTCAGAGTTTAGGCACAACATTCGAAGGTGTTGGTATAGGAATACACCTTGTCGCTGCAATTTTTGGATTCAGTGCGATTGCAATTTCAGGACTTTACAGCATACTTTACCTCCTTCTGTTCCGACAGATCCAGCAAAACCGGTTCGAATTGCTCTTCCAGCGCCTGCCAAATCTTGAAATTCTTGAGAAACTCACCATGCATGCCGTCTCTCTTGGTTTTCTGTTTATCACCATTACCCTGTTTGCCGGAATGTTTGAACAACGGGCTTCCGGTGAAGCAATTACCCTTTTTGAGCCAAAGCTTGTGACACTGGTTGTTATATGGGTACTTTATGGTACGGGCATTATCATTAAACCAATCATCGGATGGGACATCAAGCACATGGCATATCTCTTTATTTTTCTTTTTCTTTTTGTCACAATCTTGATTGTATTTATGACCTTTTTTTCACCCACTTTCCATGAGCTTCCTGTTAAATAAGAGCGTCGTGTTTGAAAAATAGAGGCAATTAGGATATATTTGGTTTTGATCTTTAAGTCATAAGCTCACTTACTTAAACAACCATGCTATGAACATCATTTCAGTTGGTGTCAACCACAAGACTGCACCTATTGAAATCCGTGAAAGAATCTCCCTTTCAGAAGTTCAGAACAAGGAGTTCATTACAGGCCTTATTTCCGCAGGCCTTGCTCATGAAGCGATGGTAATCTCAACTTGCAACCGTACGGAACTTTATGTTGTCCCGGCAATGCATGAAGTTACCTGTGAGTATCTTAAAGAGTACCTCATCTCTTTCAAGGAGGCTCGCAAGGAGGTCCGACCAGAACACTTTTTTGGTCGTTTTTACTGTGGAACGGCCCGTCATATTTTTGAGGTGGCCAGCGCAATAGATTCATTGGTGCTTGGCGAAGGCCAGATTCTTGGCCAGGTGAAAAATGCCTACCGCATTGCCGCTGAAACACAGTCGGCAGGAATTCTGCTCACCCGTCTTTGCCACACGGCATTCAGTGTTGCGAAAAAGGTTAAAACCAGGACCAAAATTATGGAGGGGGCTGTTTCGGTCAGCTACGCTGCTGTTGAGCTTGCTCAAAAAATTTTCTCCAATCTTTCACTGAAAAAGGTACTTCTCATAGGTGCCGGTGAAACAGGGGAGCTGGCTGCAAAACATATTTTCCAGAAAAACGCCCGAAATATCGTTATTACGAATCGGACGCTTTCCAAAGCAGAGGCACTTGCTGAAGAACTTGGCACCAACCAGGTACTGCCTTATGAGTCGTTTAAGAACCATCTGCACGAGTTCGATATCATTATGACCGCTGTCAGCTCCAAAGAGTATATTCTCACTGAAGCGGAGATGCACCAGTGCATGATCAAACGAAAACTAAAGCCTGTGATTATTCTGGATCTTGGATTACCAAGAAACGTAGACCCCGACATAGCCAAGCTTCAGAACATGTTCCTCAAGGATATTGATGCACTGAAACATATTATTGACAAGAACCTTGAAAAACGGAGTCGTGAACTCCCCAAGGTTCATGCCATTATCGAAGAGGAGCTGGTGGCATTCGGACAGTGGATCAATACACTGAAGGTACGACCCACAATTGTGGACCTTCAGTCCAAATTCATTGAAATCAAGGAGAAGGAGCTTGAACGCTACCGCTATAAGGTGAGCGAAGAAGAACTCCAGAGAATGGAGCACCTGACAGACCGTATCCTTAAAAAGATTCTCCATCACCCCATCAAAATGCTTAAGGCACCGATGGATACTACCGACTCTATTCCAACAAGAGTCAATCTTGTCCGCAACGTTTTCGATCTTGAAGAACCAAATCAGTCATACTAAATAAAAATCAGCCATTGCTTTGAAAAAACAGCTTATCATCGGTACCAGATCCAGCCCGCTCGCATTGTGGCAGGCAGAATTCACCAAGGCGGAACTTTCCAGACATTTTCCTGAACTGGATATCACTCTGAAACTGGTTAAAACGACCGGTGATGTTCTTCTTGACTCCCCTCTTTCAAAAATCGGGGATATGGGACTTTTTACCAAGGACATTGAAAAACACCTGATTGCCAAAGAGATTGACTTGGCCGTGCACAGCTTGAAGGATGTGCCTACAGGAACGCCTGAGGGGCTTATTATCACCTCTTTTACTGAACGTGAAGACACCAGGGATGTTATCATTTCCAAAAACGGTGTTAAACTGAAAGATCTGCCACCAAACGCCAAAATGGCGACGAGCAGCCTTCGCCGCATGTCGCAGTTGCTGAGCCTTCGCCCGGACCTTGATATCCGTGATATCAGAGGCAACCTCAATACCCGGTTTCAAAAGTTTGACAACGGTGAGTTTGATGCCATGATGCTTGCTTATGCCGGTGTATACCGTCTGAATTTCAGCGATCGCATCTCCGAAATCCTACCGCACGAAGTGATGCTTCCCGCTGTGGGCCAGGGCGCGCTCGGCATTGAAACCCGTGTTGATGACGAACAGACGAGAGAGATTGTGAGAATTCTCAACCACTCCACAACAGAATATTGCTGCCGTGCTGAACGTGCTTTGCTGCGCCATCTGCAGGGTGGATGCCAGATCCCGATCGGTGCTTATGGTTCCTTTAAAAACGGCACGCTCAAGCTCCTTGCCTATGTCGGTTCTGTTGATGGAAAAGTTGGGATCCATAACGAAATCACTAGAACAGGACTCACCTCCCCGGAACAGGCTGAAGAGGCTGGTATTGCTCTTGCTGAGGAGCTTCTGAAACAGGGAGCTGACGCAATTCTTTCGCAGATCCGTAAAACTCGCTGATGAAAACTGTTCTTGTTACCCGCCCGAAGGATCAGGCGGCCTCTTTTGTCAGCATGCTCGAAGGCTATGGTCTGGACTCGGTTGTCTTTCCTACAATCGAGATCAGGCCACTTCTTGACTGGAGCGTTCCCGACCTTCGACAATTTGATGGCATTTTCTTTACAAGCACCAACAGTGTTCATTTTTTTTTGGAAAAGTTGCTGCTTGAAGCACCCGATCAATTGAATATTCTTCAGCAACTCAAGGTATGGGCTGTCGGCAAAACGACAGGCAATGATCTGGCGAAGCATGGTATTGAAACCCGCCCAATTGCCAAAGTTTCCGATGCCGTTACCATGATGGAGGAAATTGAAAGCAAAACAATTGCTGGACACACCTTCCTTTTTCTGAGAGGAAGTCTCTCGTTGGGAACGATACCTGAAGTTATTAAAAAAAGAGGAGGGAACTGTATTGAGCTCACCGTGTATGAAAATCTCCCGCCCTCTCTCGAAGAGACAGCCAGGGTGAAAACACTGCTTGAGAGTGGCTCACTCTCCTGTCTGTCGTTCACAAGTCCATCCACAGCCATCAATTTTTTTGAAGCAATGGGCACAACCGCCCTGCCTGATGGTATCAAGGTTGCCGCTATTGGCACAACAACCGCCAAGGCTCTTGAAAAGCTGGGAGTTCAAGTGGATATCATCCCGGAATCATTTGATGCTACAGGATTTGCAAAGGCAATAGCCAAAGAGATCGGAAGTTAGCAGTTGCCAACGGAGAACGAAACGTTATCAACTGTCGATTATCAGTTGTCAATTGATTCTTTTATCGCTTATGGCAGCAAGCAGTGCTGTACCAATCTCATTATTCGCGCTGACCAGTCCTGTTCCTGATATAGTCGTCACCCCCGTGTAATCAAAACAGCAGCCACCAGCTTCAGTTACTATCGGAATAATGGCTGCGCAATCCCAGGGGCTCATGATTTTATCGACGGAGACCTCTGCTCGACCTGATGCAACAAGCGTATGACCGTAACAGTCGCCCCAACCTCGCACGAGACCAGCCTCATGGCGAAGCTTGTCAACGGGATGACTCGATGACATATCAAGCAGATACTCCTTTTCTGTAAAGAGCACCGTCGCATCAGCAATGTCCGCAACAGAAGAGACCTGTATCCGCTTACCATTACAGTATGCTCCCCCCCCATATTCTGCATGAAAGAGTTCGCCAAGCACCGGAAAATTGACAACACCAAGATGCTGATTTCCCTCGATCTCAAGAGCAATCATCACTCCGTAAAGAGGCACTCCGTGAATAAACGCTTTCGTTCCATCAATGGGGTCAATGATCCATCGGCGATGATTATGACCAACGTACTCTTCAAACTCTTCACCCAGCACTCCATCGTCAGGATATCGTGATCTGATTGCTTTGCGAATAAGCTCCTCAGCTTTTCGATCAGCTTCAGTGACCGGGGTGGAATCCCTTTTTGTGAAAACCTGCAGTGACTTTCTATAGAAATAGGAAAGAGTCAACCTTCCAGCCTGTTCGGCCATTTCAACGGCAAGCTGTAACTCAGGAGTCATTGATTTGTCGCGTTCTATTGGAGCACCAGAAACATTTATGAAACAAAATATAACTAATATTCACAACGGCATAGGGTTATTCCCTTTTTTTTCCAATATTCACGGGGCCAAGTATAAAAAAAAGAGATTGAGAAGATGCTCTCTCTGTTCGGCACTACTGCATAACCGGGATAATTCACAGGCTCATAAGGCAAGGGCAAATTAGCTCAGACAGAAAACTGTCACCCGGCAGGTTAGTTAATCAATATCTGAAAACGCCATGAAACGCTTGATTGCGGAACGCGAAAAAGCCCGCCTCGGAGGTGGACAAAAGCGTATAGATTCACAGCATAAAAAAGGAAAATTCACAGCCAGAGAACGTGTCGACATGCTGCTTGACGAAGGGAGCTTTGAAGAGTTTGACATGTTTGTGACACATCGAACCACTGATTTTGACCTTGGCAATGAGCACTATCTCTCTGATGGTGTCATCACTGGCCATGGCACCATTGACGGACGCACCGTCTACCTTTTTTCCCAGGATTTTACCGTTTTTGGCGGCTCTCTCTCTGAAACGAATGCACTTAAAATCTGCAAGGTGATGGATCAGGCCCTGAAAGTAGGGGCACCACTGATCGGTATCAACGACAGCGGCGGAGCAAGAATTCAGGAAGGTGTTCGCAGTCTGTCAGGCTATGCAAGTATTTTCCAGAGAAATATTATGGCTTCAGGGGTGATCCCCCAGATTTCAGTAATTTTCGGCCCTTGTGCTGGCGGAGCCGTTTACTCCCCTGCCTTGACCGATTTTGTACTTATGGCTGATAAAACAAGCTACATGTTTGTTACTGGCCCAAAAGTTGTAAAAACTGTTACTGGAGAGAACATCACCGATGAAGACCTTGGCGGCGCATCGGTTCATGCAACCAAATCGGGTGTCACCCATTTTGTAGGGGCCAATGAAACTGAAGGAATTCTGCTGATCAAAAAGCTGCTCAGTTATCTTCCCCAGAATAACCTTGAAGAGCCACCGCTCGCCATTTGCGACGACCCTGCCGATCGGCTTGACGACAAACTGAATACAATTATCCCAGAAAAACCATCGACACCTTACGATGTTAAGGATGTCATCCACTCCATTGCCGATAACGGAGAGTTTTTGGAGGTGCAACGGCAATACGCACGAAACATTGTTGTTGGCTTTGTCACCTTCAACGGTATCTCGACAGGCGTTGTAGCAAATCAGCCAAACTACCTCGCAGGCTGCCTCGACATCAATGCCTCACGGAAGGCTGCCCGTTTTGTCCGTTTCTGCGATGCATTCAACATTCCAATTGTGACACTCGTTGATGTTCCTGGATTTCTTCCCGGCAGTGCCCAGGAATTTGACGGAATTATCACCAATGGCGCTAAACTGATCTTTGCCTATGGAGAGGCGACTGTCCCCAAGATAACGATCATTCTGCGAAAAGCTTACGGGGGAGCCTATTGTGTCATGAGTTCAAAGCAACTGAGGGGAGATGTCAATTATGCCTGGCCAACAGCCGAGATTGCTGTCATGGGACCAATCGGTGCCATTGAGGTGCTTTATAATCGCTCCCTGAACGCCATCGAAAGCCCCGAAGAGCGTGCAAAATTTGTTGCTGAAAATGCTGCAGAGTACCGCGAGAAATTTTCAAACCCTTATGAGGCTGCAAAATACGGCTATATTGACGACATTATTGAGCCACGGAACACCCGTTTCAGAATAATCCGTGCATTGCAGACTCTTTCGACCAAAAAAGATGTCAATCCTCCCAAAAAGCACTCTACACTGCCACTGTAACCGGTAAATGTCAAGAACCCATGATTGCACAACTCTTGCCGATTGACTTTTCGGTCATCCGAACAGAACACTTGGCCTTGGCGGTACTCTGTTACGTCGTCGTCTTTTTGACGCTCTTCCTGCTTTCGCTGGTTTTTGGGATACTTCCAAAGCTCTACACGAGAAATATCAGGAAAAAATTGCAGAAAGAGGGTGGTGAAGGCAACCCCGCACTTGCCGGAAAAATGGTGCCGGGGGAGGTCAGCGCCGCCATCGCCTTGGCAATATCGATGTATTTCGAAGAGCTGCATGACCAGGAGGCATCTATCCTGACGATCAGAAAAGTAGGAAAAAGCTACTCTCCATGGAATTCCAAAATTTACAATGTCATTAATTTTAACCGTTTTCAACGATGAGGCGATATAAATTCACTATAAGTGGCAACAAATACAACGTTGAGATCAAATCCCTTGAGGAGAATGTCGCTGAAATTGAGGTCAACGGAACAACCTACCAGGTGGAACTCGGCCATGAGATAAAAACACCACAGACACCAAAACTTGTCCGCTACACTCCTCCGCCACCTCCTAAGGCTCCTGTGCTTATCACTCCCGGCCTGAGCCTGCTCAAAGCTCCACTGCCTGGAACAATTATTTCAATTTCAGTCGAGCCGGGCATGCAGATCAAAATGGATCAGCCCGTGCTGATTCTTGAAGCCATGAAGATGGAAAACAATATTTTTGCTGAAAAGCCCGGCATTGTCAAAACAGTGAGGGTTGCTGTAGGAGATACCGTCATGCAGGGAGATATTCTGATAGAAATTGAATAATACTATTATGGAAGGAATTGTACGATTTCTGGAAAATTCAGGTTTTGCCAATGCAACACCTGGCCATCTTTTCATGATCCTGGTTGGACTGGTTTTTATCTACCTTGCCATCCGATACGAATATGAACCACTGCTGCTGCTGCCAATTGGTTTCGGAATCCTGATAGGAAATACTCCGTTTATAGAACATGCAGGAATACAGCTTGGACTCTATGAGGAGGGCAGTATCATGAATTTTCTCTATCTGGGCATTCTCAAGGGAATTTTTCCGGCACTGATTTTTCTGGGAATCGGAGCGATGACCGATTTTTCAACCCTGATTGCCAATCCCAAACTAATTCTGCTTGGGGCTGCCGCCCAACTCGGTATTTTCATGACCTACATCGGAGCCCTTACTCTGGGATTCAACAATCCTGAATCTGCTGCGATTGGTATCATCGGAGCTGCAAATGGGCCCACTGCTATTTTTCTCGCTTCAAAACTTGCCCCACATCTGATGGGCTCCATTGTCATTGCTGTCTACTTTTACATGGCTCTTGTCCCTGTCATTCAGCCACCGGTCATGCGCCTTTTGACAACAAAAGAGGAACGTGTCATTAAAATGAAGCCACCTCGCTCTGTCAGCAAAAAAGAGAAGGTGCTCTTTCCCATTGTTGCACTCCTCATCACTGGCTTTATTGCTCCGGCATCACTGTCACTGCTTGGAATGCTTTTCTTTGGCAACCTTCTCAAGGAGTCTATGGTAACGCAACGACTTGCTGATACAGCCAAAAACAGCTTTCATGACATTGTCACCATCATGCTTGGGGTCACCGTCGGCGCAACGACACAGGCAACGACCTTTCTGACACCGCAATCCATGTATATTTTTGTACTTGGGGCTGTCGCCTTCATGATATCAACTGCTGGAGGTGTACTGTTTGCTAAAGTCATGAATATCTTTCTCTCTGAAGAGAACAAGATCAACCCTTTGATAGGTGCTGCCGGAGTCTCTGCAATGCCTGAAAGCGCTCACGTTGTGCAACGTGAAGGGCTAAAAGCTGATCCAAATAATCACCTGATCATGCACGCTATGGCTCCGAATGTAGCAGGAATGATTGGTTCGGCAATCGCCGCCGGTATTATTCTCGGTTTCCTCCGTTAATATTTGGCATCAGTAAATCCTTCGCGATATCAACAGATTTTAGTATTTTTGCCTTTTTCAACTCCTAACCAGCTCTTCCGCCATGAGTCAGCTCGATTTACTCAATATTGTTCAACGCCCAAGAAGACTCCGCAAAAGTGCAGCAATCAGAAACCTTGTTCAGGAAAACACCCTGACGGTCAATGATCTTGTCTACCCGCTCTTTGTCTGCCCGGGAACCAACGTTGTTGAAGAGGTCTCCTCGATGCCAGGCAGTTTCCGCTACTCCATTGACAATGCGGTCAAAGAGTGCCAGGAACTCTGGGATCTTGGAATCCAGTCTATCGACCTTTTTGGTATTCCTGAAGTTAAAACTGAAGATGGCAGTGAGTCCTATAATGAGAACGGCATTATCCAGAATGCTCTCAGAGCCATCAAGGCAAAGGTGCCGGATCTTTGTATCATGACCGACGTAGCACTTGACCCGTTTACACCATTTGGTCACGACGGACTGGTGAGAGACGGAATTATCCTGAATGATGAAACCGTTGAAGTGCTGTGCAAAATGGCCATATCCCACGCCAATGCGGGAGCTGATTTTGTCTCCCCAAGTGACATGATGGACGGGCGTATCGGTGCAATCCGAGAAGCGCTGGACGACACAGAGTTCTCCGACGTAGGCATTCTCTCCTACGCCGCAAAGTATGCCTCAAGCTTCTATGGGCCTTTCCGTGATGCGCTCCACTCCGCGCCACAGTTTGGCGACAAAACAACGTACCAGATGAATCCCGCCAATACCGATGAGGCAATGAAGGAGATTGAACTTGACATTATGGAGGGAGCAGATATCGTCATGGTCAAGCCCGGACTTGCCTATCTTGATATTGTCTACCGCACAAAAGAGCGTTTTGATGTTCCTGTTGCGATCTACCACGTTTCCGGAGAATACTCAATGGTCAAGGCTGCTGCCCAACGTGGATGGCTTGATGAAAAGAGGGTGATGATGGAGTCACTGCTCTGTATGAAACGTGCCGGCGGAGACCTTATCTTTACCTATTACGCAAAAGAGGCCGCAAGGATTCTTCGTTAACTTTTGTAAAAAGCCTGGCGGTGCCCTCATACCGCCAGGCACTGTAAACTGCAAACCCATGATACGATACTTTACTGCTGGCGAATCCCATGGCCCGGCTCTTTCGGCAATAGTTGAGGGAATGCCAGCGGGTGTCAACATTACCCCTGAAAATATCAACTCCGAGTTGGCCCGTCGTCAAAAGGGGCATGGACGTGGTGGGAGGATGAAAATTGAGACCGACAAGGCGGAGGTGTTATCAGGAATCCGCTTCGGAAAGTCGATCGGTTCTCCCATTGCACTTGTCATTAAGAATCGGGACTGGGAAAACTGGACAACGACGATGGCCCAGTTTGAAAAACCTGATGATCAGCTCTCTGCGATTACCATTCCAAGGCCAGGCCATGCTGATCTTGCCGGTCGCATCAAGTATGGCCTGGACGATATTCGTCCTGTTATTGAGCGCTCATCGGCAAGAGAGACTGCGGCAAGAGTTGCCGCAGGAACGCTTGCAAAAATCTTTCTTAAAGCTCTCGGTATAGAGATAGGAAGCTATATCTCTACGGTAGGTTCGGCAACGGAAAAAGCACCCGATAGTCGCCTTGCCAAACTACTCGCAGAGGGTGCGGAAGCTGTTTCAAGAGAAGCAGACCTCTCACCGGTACGAATGCTTGCCAAAGCAACTGAAGTTGAAGCTGTTGCCGCTATTGATGAGGCCAAACTCCGGGGTGATACGCTTGGAGGCATTATTGAAGTTTTTATTACAGGCGTTCCTGTTGGATTTGGAAGCTATGTGCAGCACGACCGTCGCCTTGATGCTGCGCTCGCATCGGCAATCCTCTCCATTCAAGCCATTAAAGGCGTTGAAATAGGTACTGCCTTTGAAAATGCCCGCAAACCAGGCTCAGAGGTTCATGATGAGTTCATCCTTTCCCCCCATAATGGTCTCACAAGAAAGAGCAACAGAGCTGGAGGGCTTGAAGGAAGTATGTCAAACGGAGAGACCATTCACCTTCGGGCTGCCATGAAACCCATCTCTTCGCTGGTCACTCCCCTCCTGTCGTTTGATGTTGAAACCTTTCAGCCCACCCTCTCGCGCTTTGAGCGCAGTGACACCTGTGCCGTTCCCGCCGCTGGAATCGTCGCCGAGGCTGTTGTTGCTCCAGTTATCGCCAATGCTCTTCTTGAAAAGCTCGGTGGCGACCATCTCGATGAAATCCGCCAAAGGCTTGATCTCTACCGTGAGAGTATCCGCAGCGCTTTTGGTTTCTCGTCTTTCTAAACACTCTCTTTTCCCCAAATCCCCCTTCTGTCAAAAAGAGGTAAAAAAAACTCTGATATCCCTGTCGATAAACTTAAGGGACGTAAATAAATGAAATTTTTATTTAAAAAAACTTTGTGGTTGCATAAAAAATGCGTAATTATTGATTGAATTTATTGTGATATGAGGAAGTATTGGAATCACAATAAGTATGATTTCAACCTAAACTCGCATAAACCATGCACACCACCCATCGCTTTATCGGAAGCAGCACCAGGGAGGTCTGGATTATCGCTGCTGTTGTCACCCAATCATTATTTGCGTTCAGTAAGTCCGTTGCACTTCCAACGGAGGGAGTGATAGCTGCCGGACAAGCCTCCATCACTACTCCATCAGCCACATCAATGCAGATTGGACAGGAGAGTAAACACGCCATTATAAATTGGAATTCCTTTGGTATTGGCAAAGGTGAGGCTCTCATTATCACACAACCTACAAACCAGTCCACTCTGCTGAATCGGGTTTTAAGTAACAATCCTTCTTCCATTTTTGGTACGTTACAAGCTAACGGCAGAGTCTTTCTGGTGAACCCACATGGAATGATATTTGCGCCTGGAGCCTCCATTAACGTTGGTGGACTGGTAGCATCAACACTCCCGATCAACGACACAGACTTTCTTTCTGAGAAATATTCATTTCTTCGCACTGGTGCCACGACAGCATCCTTAACAAACCAGGGCCTTCTGAATGGTGGTTTTGTTGCCCTGCTTGGGAACGACATCAGCAACAGCGGAACCATTGTCACCACAAAAGGTTCGGCAGGACTTGCGGCAGGTAATGGTGTGCTCCTTGATCTTGACTCATCAGGACTTGTCGCCATCAAAATAGAGCAGAACGACTATAATGCCAGAATTTCAAACAGTGGAGTGATTGAGTCAAGGGAAGGTGCTGTTCTTATGAGCGCGTCGACGGCCAATGAGCTGCTTGGCTCTGTGGTCAATAACAGCGGCGTGATTCGAGCAACCAGTATGACAGAGAAAAATGGTCAAATTGTCATTGAGGGAGGGACCTTTATCAACACCGGCTCTTTAACAGCTATCGATATCAGTGCCAATGTCAATAATTTTCTTGATTCGGGGACTGTAATGACTGATGACATCGCCAGCAATGGAATAATACGAATTAAGGCAACGGGAAATATTGAACAAACTCAAACAAGTCAGATTTTCGCCAATGGGGTGAACGGTGGCACGATCAGCCTTGAGGCTGGGGAGAGCCTCTACCTCTCAGGAGGGGTTCAGGCTGGCGGAACTGTGGAGCAAGGTGGGAAAATTACTCTCACTGCGCCCCGCACGACGATAGCCGGGGCACAAATAGAGGCAACCGGCAAGAGTGGAGGCGGAACAATCCTGATTGGCGGAGGATGGCAAGGCAATGACACTGCACTTGCCAATGCTGCAATTACCAGTGTAACCAACGGAAGCATGATAACCGCAAATGCTCTTGACAATGGCAACGGAGGCACCATTGTGGTATGGTCTGATCAATCGACAGCATTTGCTGGCTCCATTGAAGCCAAGGGGGGGGCCATAAGCGGCAACGGAGGAAAGGTTGAGGTCTCAGGACATGATAATCTTGCAATGGTTGGGGAGGTCACCACAACAGCGCCAAAAGGCGAAAACGGACTTCTCCTGCTTGATCCGCGTAACATCACTATTGATGCCAATGCCTCTACACAGCTCTTTTCTGTTATCCCGCTGCTCGATCCTAACCCGACTGCCGGAGACCAGCATGGATCCGGAAACATCGTGGAACTGCGAAACGGCAATATCGTTGTAGCCAGTCCGCTCGATGATTTCGTTGCAACGGATGCGGGAGCTGTTCGGCTTTACAAGCCAGATGGAACACTGCTTTCGACATTGACCGGTTCAACGGCCAATGATCAGGTCGGTGAAAAAGTAATCGCCCTCAGTGGAAATAACAACGCCGTAACGCTGAGCCGAAATTGGTCAAACACAGGAGTTGCCGGTTCAGGTGCAGCCACATGGATTGATGGCAGCACAGGTATCAGCGGAAACGTCTCCATGAGCAACAGCTTTGTCGGTTCCTCGCTTAACGATGCAGCTCTCGCTTCGCTCATTCCACTGGCAAACGGCAATTACGTTCTCGCTTCACCTGGCTGGGACAATGGAACCGCGCTTGATGCCGGGGCGGTAACATGGGGCAATGGAACAACAGGAGGGGCTGGCGTGATCAGCGCACTCAACAGTCTGGTAGGCTCCACAGCAAATGATGGCTTAACATCGAAGATTACTGCATTGACCAACGGTAACTACGTTATCTCTTCTTCGCTTTGGGATAAGGGGGGGATTAGCAATGTCGGTGCGGTAACATGGGGTGACGGGCTGGGCGGAACCATTGGAGCTATAAGCGGTGCAAACAGCTTAATCGGCTCCAAATCCGGAGATAATGTTGGCATAGTCATCACCGCTCTCACCAACGGGAATTATGTTATTGGTTCACCTAACTGGGATAATGGTACAACAGTCACTAACGCTGGCGCTGCAACCTGGGTCAATGGTAGCACCGGAGCCGCAGGCACAATAAACGCTACAAACAGTCTGGTTGGCCCGATGCCCAATGATAAGGTTGGAACGGCCATAACTGCTCTTTCAAATGGAAATTATATCGTGAATTCACCCACATGGGACAATGGAGCAACCGTCGATGCAGGTGCAACAACATGGGGAAATGGTACTTCAGGTACATCAGGAACAGTAAACGCCGCAAACAGCCTCATCGGCTCGACCACAAGTGATGCCCTCTCTTCAACAGTGATGACTTTGAGCAATGGCAACTACGTCGTTGCATCTCCCAATTGGGACAATGGTTTACTGGTCAATGCCGGCGCAGTAACGTGGGGAGATGGAGTCAATGGCACTGTCGGCATCATCAACAACCTCAACAGCCTCGTCGGTTCTACTGCAAATGATGGAATCTCCTACACCATGGAACCCTTGACAAATGGGAATTATGTGGTTGGTTCACCTCACTGGGATAATGGAACTGCCCTTGATGTCGGCGCAGTGACCTGGGGTAATGGTGCAGGCGGAACCACAGGTGCAATCAGCGCAGCAAACAGCCTTGTCGGCTCTACAGCAAATGATGGTATAGTCTATAACATCACGCCTCTCACGAATGGAAACTATGTAGTTGGTTCACCCAACTGGGACAATAGCACGCTTATTGACGCAGGCGCTGTCACATGGGGCAATGGAGTTACGGGAACCGTCGGCACAATAGGTGCAGCCAATAGTCTCGTCGGTTCAACCAAAAATGACTTTGCCGGGTCAGACAATACGTTTGTCAATAAAATCACTGCGCTGAAAAACGGCAATTACATTGTAGCATCTTCTGTATGGGACAGGGGCGCTGTTACAAATGCGGGTGCTGTAACGTGGGGCGACGGTCTTGTTGGTGCTGTTGGTGAAATAAATATCACCAATAGCCTGGTTGGCTCCAGAATCGGAGATCAGACGGGATCACTGACGGTAGCCCTGCCAAATGGCAATTATGTGGTTGGTTCCTCAAGCTGGGATAATGGCACACTTACCAATGCCGGAGCCGTGACACTGGGCAATGGAGTTGCAGGCACTGTCGGAGCCGTGAGTACTGCCAACAGTATGACTGGCACCCAAAAAGATGAGTTCATGAGTTCAAGTGGTATTACTCCGCTCACTGCCGGAAGTATGAACGGCAGTTTTGTGGTCAGCTCCATGAATGCATCAGCCAACACTGGCGGAGTGATAATTGTTAGGCCACAAGTTGCTGAAGCATCTGTACAGCAGGAGTACAGCGCCAACCCCGGTGTCGATAACACGTTCACTCCGGCACAGATCACAGCGCTCCTCAACACCGGGAACAATGTCATCCTGAAGGCCAACAACAATATTACACTCAATTCAGCCATTGTGGCAAATAACCCATTTGGCAATGGTGGTAATCTGGACATGAATGCGGGCCTAAGCCTGTTGTTAAACGCCAATATTGTAACAGACAACGGCAACCTCACACTTATAGCAAATGACAAACTCGTCAATGGCGTTGTTGATGCAATGCGTTCAACGGGCAACGCCGTCATTACTATGGCAGCAGGAACAAGTATTAATACCGGGACAGGTAATCTGAACATTGAACTTCGTGACGGTGCAGGATTAACAAATCAGGAGAGTGGTGACATCACCCTGCGCAGCATCTCCGCAGGCACAATGAGTGCGATAAACTACGGACGGACAGCCGGATCCGGCATTACCCTTGCAGGCGCTCTGACCGCCAGTGCGTCTAACGGCAACAGCATTATTCTGGCTGGTCAGGATTTTGACAACAATACAGGCTCAACACTTTCTACTGCGGGATCGGCACGATGGCTGATCTATTCGGATAACCCTGGAGCTACCAGTAAAGGAGGCCTGACATCTGCTTTCCGGCACTATAGCAGCGACTATGCCAGTTATACACCAACCGTTGTAAGCGAATCCGGAAACGGCTTTATCTACGCAAGTATCCCTGGTCAAGTTTCTGTCAACACCACTCTGGCCAGTGGTAAAGCCAGCAGTTACTACGGCGACCAGCCCAATGCCACTTTTGGATACGCTCTGAGCGGTTTTGCTGATAATGAAGAGAATGCGCAAAATATAGGCCTGAGCGGAGCCATGACTGTCACTGGCACTCCAACAACCACCTCAAACACAGGCACCTATCCCATCACCTATTCAGGCGGGCTCTCCTGTACGACCGGATTCACCTTTATTCCCGGAACAGCTCTTCTCTATACCGTTGATCCACAGCCGGTCAATATCATAGCTGATCCACAAGATAAAACCTATGGCTCCGGTGATCCCACCTTCACCTGGTCTGCCGACAGCCCCTCAAACGGACGAGGCCTTATTCCCGGCGACCTCTTTACTGGTGAACTGAGCCGTGCTCCTGGCGAAGATGTCAATCAATACGCCATACTCCAGAACACTCTTGACAACAGCAATTATGCCATTAACTACACTGGCGCATACCTCACCATAAACCAGCGCCCTATTACCCTGAATGCAACCACGGCAAGTACTGTGTATGGAGAAGCTGATCCTGTACTTGCTGTCAGCATTACTGGTGGAAGCCTTGGAAAAACCAGTATAAACGACTCTTTGGGTGATGTTACCGGTTTCTTGAGCCGTCAGGCAGGAAGCAATGTTGGCAGTTACAACATCAATCTCGGCACAGGAATCAAGGCTGCGAACTATGCCATTACCTTTGAGCAGAATAACAACGCTTTTTCAGTTGATCCGCGCCCCCTCAACATCTCTGCAAACCCTCTCACAAAAACTTATGGCGATGCTGATCCGGCTCTGACATGGTCAGCAGAAACGCAGAGCAGCGGACGAGGTATCCTTCCCGGTGACAATGTCAACGGTGAACTGAGCCGTTCAGTTGGCGAGAATGCGAGAAGCTACACCATAGGACAAAACACACTTGACAACAATAACTATGCCATCACCTATACCGGTGCAGATCTGACCATTAATCCGCGACCAATTACCTTGCTTGCAACTTCAGCAAGCAAAATCTACGGTGAACTCGATCCTGCACTTGCTGTCACTGTGAGCGGAGGGGGCTTGGGCAGCGTAACGGTGAATGACATGTTAAGTGATGTCACAGGAACACTTGGTCGTCAGGAGGGCAGCACTGTCGGAAACTATGACCTCACTCTTGGCACTGGCAGCAAAACCGACAATTATGCCATTACTTTTTCTTCCGATAATAACGCTCTTTCAATTACCCCACGCCCTGTGAACATCTCTGCCGATCCCCAGGGGAAAACCTATGGTGACGCTGATCCAACACTGACATGGACAACTGAATCCCAAAGCAGTGGCCGTGGACTCATTACAGGCGACAGCTTTAACGGCTCACTTACCAGAGCACCTGGCGAAAATGTGAGAGGCGAAAACTATGCGATCACGCAGAACACACTTGATAACAGCAACTATGCAATCACCTATACGGGTGACTACCTGACCATTCAGCCTCGTTCAATAACCCTGAATTCTACAGCGGCGACAAAAACCTATGGTGAGCCGGATCCATCACTTGCCGTCACGATCACTCAAGGCAGCCTTGGAAACACAACGGTGACGGATGCCCTCAGCGATGTCACAGGCATTCTCAGCCGTCAGTCAGGCTCAACTCCGGGCAGCTACGATATTACGCTCGGTTCAGGCAGTAAATCCGGAAACTATAACATCACCTACACCGCAGACAACAACGACTTCTCAATCACCAAAAGACCGATCAACATCACCGCCAACGCTCTCAGCAAAACGTATGGAGATGCTGACCCGCTACTGACCTTGCAGGCGGAAAGACCTGCAGCGCCAAGCCAATCCATGGCTCAGGGAAGCAACGTTCCTGTAACCGGAAATCTGGCAGCCCTGAACAGTGGAGGTCAACTTCCGCCATCAGGCAGTCAATCCGGCTTGAACCAGCCCGGCATTACCAGCGGATTTATTGCTGCGAACCCGATTGTTGTGCCAGAACCAGCAGGAATGTTTTTTGCTGTTCCTCTTCCTGTGGAGATGTTTACCCACAACAATCCTGAAGCAGTCATCTCTCTTGAGTTAGGAACCGTCAATGGCTCCTCGATACCAAGCTGGATGTCATTTGATCCCGTACAGAAGATCATAAGCGGAACGCCTCCGGCAGGAGCGACTGGAGATTACCAGGTTGAGATGATCGCCAGAGACCAGTTTGGTGGAGAAATTCGCACAACTGTTTTGTTAAAAGTCGGATAAGCATCGTCACAATAAACTTTATCGATGTCATAAAGAGTCGCCGGGATGATCATCTTTAAACGACCTTTCCATGCACTGCCCATTGAAACAGCTTTTTATAGCATCAACTTTTACGGCCAGCATCACTTTTGCAGCAATCCTTCCGGATGCTGGCCGATTATTGAAGGAGAGCGCTCCGCCCCCTGCAACATTCCACCAACAGGTGCCACCGGATCTGCCTCAGCAGTCGAAAACAGTTGAACAAAAAGGAGAACGAACAAAAATCAGGGTTTCATACTTTGTGTTTACGGGCAATACCATCTTTTCCTGCTGTGAGTTATCTGCACTCATGGCAGCATACAAAGGCAAAGAGATGACTCTTGCTGAACTTGAAATTGCGGCATCAGCCATTACTCATGCGTACAAAAAGAGAGGATATTTTCTGGCATCCGTGCTTTTTCCGCCACAAACCGTGACACAAGGTGGGATTCTGATTATCGAAGTGAGAGAGGGAATACTTGAAAATATTTATGTTGCCACCACACCCGCGACAACAAAGACCCAAAAATCGGTTCTGGAATATTATGCAAGTCATCTACCGCTCAATCAACCTCTCGATGATGCCTCTCTGACTTCCATGGTTATGAGAACCAATGAACTGCCAAATATCAGCTCCCGCATTATGCTGGAGCCAGGCTCCAGAGCAGGCACAACCAAAGCCACTCTTCAAGTTACAGAGGGAAAGCCGTACAGCTTTTCACTGAACATGGACAACTATGGAAACCTGACAACCGGAGAGGATCATTTCAGTGGCACTATGGACCTCTACTCTCCACTGCATCTTGGAGATCAGTTCAGCCTCAGAATGCAGACTTCAACAATTGGTAACCTGCAAAACATACAGGCAGGCTACACCATACCACTCATCTCCTACGGTACCAAAATCGGGCTTACCTATAACTATCTGGGCTACCAAATGGGGGGTGCGTTTACTTCGTTACATGCCAATGGCACTGCCAGAAATCTGAGCATCTCCCTTTCCCATTCCATGGTGCGGAGAAAAGAGCTGCTCCTTAATGCAACTGTTGCCGCCGAAGGGAGTATACTCGACGACAGAGTGGAAAGCGCAAGATCAAAAAATCTGCGTCTTAATGGCTCAATTCAAGTGGGCATCAGTGGAATAGGGACAGATATCACGCATGGGGGAGGGGCTGGCTCAACACTATTCTCATTTGGTCTTGTGACCGGACGGTTACATCTCAGGGATTATGAAACGCTTGCCATCGATCAAGCAGCAACCGGACTTCACACAAATGGCCATTATACAAAATGGAATATGAGCCTGGTTCGAAGCCAAACTCTTTATCAGGGATTATCACTCTCTACCGGAGCGTACGGTCAGTGGAGCAACAACAACCTGGGAAGCTCTGAACAGCTCTCCCTGACAGGCGCAAGCGCTGTCCGTGCGTTTCAGACAAATGAAGCTTCAGCGGACCGGGCGATAGTCTCCACCATCGAGCTCCGCTACCTTTTTCCTTCAACTGGAGAACTCCCCGGAAATCTTGAAGTCTCTGCATTTGTGGATCACGGTTACGCCACTCTTCACACAAATCCAATAGCCGAAGCCGAGAGCAACAGTCTGAACCTTACTGGAGCAGGATTTGGCATAAGCTGGTTTGAAAACAGCAATTTCAGTATCAAATCAACCGCTGCATGGAAAATAGCAGGAGAGAGTACTTCGCCCAAAGGGGCTGTAGTCTATGCCAAAGTAACAAAATACTTTTAACTACTCGTCAGAATCCCGTCAATCGACAAGTCAGACGACAGTCAAGTGTCGATAAAGAATCAGCACTCTGTTTGAAATTTGCTGCCAATTATTATGAATCAACGGTAAAGCGTTGTATTATAATCAGGAATTGAAAGCAATGCCTGCTTAAGAAGCGAATTTCTCCAAAATTAAGTCAACACGTACCAAGAGAAGAGTGGAACATGGTCAAAAAAAACAGGATGTTGCCTTATCCTCAGTAATAGCAAGCCTCTTTCTTACCGCCATGAAGCTTGTGGTTGGTATCATGACCGGCAGCATTGGCATTATTTCTGAAGCCGCACACTCCGGTCTGGACTTTGGGGCTGCCGCACTGACTCTGTTTGCGGTCAAAATGAGTGATAAACCTGCTGACAGCAAGCATCACTACGGTCACGCCAAGGTTGAAAGTGTCTCTGCGCTTATTGAGACAGGTCTTCTGGTCATAACAAGTATCTGGATAATCTATGCCGCAACGGAACGGATGCTTGCCGGAACGACAGAGGTCACAGTCACGTGGTATGCCATTGCCATCATGGTTATCTCCATCATTGTTGATTTTTCCCGTTCAAGAGCACTGAGACGAGTGGCCAAAGAGACCAATAGCCAGGCGCTTGAGGCTGATGCGCTCCACTTCAGCTCTGACATTCTCAGTTCAGCCGTGGTTCTGGCGGGACTTGTTTTTGTATCATGGGGTATAGCATGGGCTGACGCTGTGGCAGGCATTGCTGTCGCCCTTCTGGTTGGCTACGCGGCCTTCAGCCTTGGGAAAAAAACAATTGATGTCCTGATCGATGCTGCGCCTGAAGGCATTGCTGAAAAAATCGAAGAGATAGCCTCCACGATTGAGGGTGTTATCAAGGTTGATAAACTCAGGGTAAAACCAACCGGACCACAGATCTTTATTGAAATGGCAGTCTGCGTCAACCGAACGCTCTCTGTTGAAAAAGTACAGGCAATCAGCTCAAATATTGAACAGAAGATGCGTGAAGAATTTCCTGTAGGGGATATCACGATCAACTGCCGACCAATAGCCCTTACCAGTGAAACCATTGCGGAAAGGGTTCATGTTATCGGGCTGAACCATACTCTTCACGCTCACAATATCTCGACAAGCCTGAGTGGAGAGAAAAAACAGATCACCTTTGATGTTGAAATTGACCAGCGACTCACCATCAAGCAGGCACACGATACCGTTACAGCGCTTGAAGATGAACTGCACCGTGAATTTGATGAAGAACTGGATATCTGCATCCATCTTGATCCTCTCCGCTTCGATGAACGAGCAACCAGCACTCTCTCCCAAAAAGAGGAAGAACAGCTACGCGCCACCATTGTCAACGCATCAAAAAAAATTGTAAAAATCCACGACGTACACGACATTCAGATCAGAAAAACTGAACAACAGAAACTTATTATTACTCTTCACTGCTCATTTCATGATGATGCCCTGCTGGAAGAGGTCCACTCTCTTACCAGCCAGCTTGAGGGGCTACTCTACCGATCCATCGATAACGCAGGACGAGTCATCATCCACGCTGAACCACTTGCATAACAAACCATGAAAAGCCATTCGCCAGTCTGCGTCACCGGAGCTTCCGGATTTATTGGCGCTCATATTGTCAAAGAACTGCTTGAGCAGGGGTACCGCGTCAGGGGTACCGTCCGTAAAAGCCCGGAAGACTACCCTTTCCTTCTTAACCTGCCCGGGGCTAAAGAGCGTCTGGAGCTGCTCAGGGCGGAGCTGCTGAAAGTCGGAGGCTATGATCAGGCAGCATCAGGATGCGAGTATGTCATCCACACAGCAAGTCCTTATCAGATCAATGTGAAAAATCCCCAACTCGATTTGGTGGATCCGGCTGTAATCGGAACAGAGACCGTGCTTGAGAGCTGCCTGAAGTCGGACAATGTAAAACGACTGATAGTGACCTCATCAATTGCAGCAATTACAGATCAACCGGAGAGTCATAAAATATTTACTGAAAAAGACTGGAACACCATGTCGTCCCTCGATCGACAACCTTATCAGTACTCCAAAACACTTGCTGAACGCGAGGCATGGGATTTTATTATGGCAAAACGGCCACAATTTGATCTTGTCACTGTCAACCCTTCCATGGTCATCGGACCATCACTCTCCCCTTCACTCAACACCACAAACCAGATGATCCGTGATATTATGAACGGAGTATATCCTGGTATTATGGATTTGAACTGGGGATTTGTCGATGTCCGCGATGTTGCAAAAGCACACGTACTTGCCATGAAGAACAATTCGGCCAGTGGACGTTACCTCTGTTCGGCTGAAACAATACACATGCGGCGCATTGTGGCAATACTGAAATCCTCAGGTTTTCAAAGTTACACGCTTCCAAAGTTGGACCTCTCCGGAACAGCAGGCACACTTTTGATGAAACTTCTCTCTTTTACCCAGCCAAGAGATACGGGCAAGTATATCCGACTGAATGTTGGTCGCACCATGCACTATGATACCTCGAAAATCAGACGGGAACTCCCCATTTCATTCAGACCATTCAAAGAGAGCCTGATTGAAACTGTCAGGGATATGATCAAATGGGGACATCTCCCCACACCAAAAGAGTAGCGCAACCTTTGTTTTGAACCTTGATTCACAGGATGATCAGGATGGACATGATTTTTTCAGGAGGCAAAAAAATGCTCTCCCTCCAGATTCATCAGCACACCCAAAACCCGGTCGCCGAGTAGGAAGACAAGCCCCTATCGAGGTACCCGCAGTTGCTCACAAGCGACGCTGAAAAGAATGCAGAAACGGCACATGGCGAAAGAGCGCTTTTTCATCAACGACCCGGGAGCGCTGTATCGGCTTCCGCTTCTCCATACTATCATCAAAACAGCGGACATTGTGCCATAACGCACGAAACACAGCTCCCGATTTTTTCAGCCCTTCTGGATATTGGGTCAGATAGAACAGCGCAGCAGCAACCTCAAGCAGCAGCCGCAATGGCAACACCCACATCAGCGAAGCCATGCTCCGATTTTTCAACAGCATCGTCATGTTATTGCGATGGTTGAAAAAGATTTTTTCAGGAGAGCCAGCATAAAGAGATGCTCCCCCTTCGTGCAGCACAACAGATGACGGCACAGAGCAAAGACGATAACCGGCAAGCTTCATCCGCCAGGAGAGGTCAATCTCCTCCATCTGCATAAAAAAATCCTCATCGAACCCGCCAAGCTCTACAGCAACAGCTCTCTTCACAAACATAGCAACGCCTGATGCCCAGAAAAGATCCTGCCCGACATCATACTGCCCGCTGTCATGCTCTATAGCCGAAAAGGTACGCCCCAAACACCACGGATAACCAAGCTGGTCAACCATCCCCCCCGCCGCTCCGGCATAATCAAACACCTTTTTGCCCTGACGGTACGGCTTCAGTGAAAGAATTTTCGGCTGTAACGCTGCAATGCGCTCATCCTCAAGAGCTGCACGGACAAGCCGCTCAAGCCACAAGGGATCATGCTCCGTGTCATCATTCATGAAAACGACATAGTCCGCTGTGGAGTGTTTCAGCCCCTCATTGCATCCACCGGCATAACCGCGATTTTGCGGGAGACGCAGCAATCGGGCACTCCGGTACCGTTTGACAAGAAAAACAAGTCCCGCCTCCGTTCCATCATTGTCGACCACAATGATACCCATTGAGGGATAATGAGTCTCTGCAAGCGAGTCGAGACATCGCTCAAGCATATCCCGCCGGTTGAAATGGGGAATGATAATATCAACAGTGGGAGCATTCTCCATAAAGGGCTACCGGAGCGTTCTCCAGAACTCCCCGGCAAGGGTGGCGCACGCTTCAGGAGTCGATGCAGACGCTATGTGCTGCAACAGCGCCGTCCCGACAACCGCACCATCAGCCAATGCCCATATTGACTCAACACGCGACTTATCCTTGATGCCAAATCCGACAACAAATTTTTTGCGGGTATGCCGCCGAACCCTTTTCAGATACTCATCAATCGAATTCTCAAATGATGACTCAGAGAGTTTGGCAGTGCCAGTGGTGCCATTGACAGCAAGACAATAAGAGAAATCGGTCGAAAGCGAGTCAATCAGCTCAATCCGTTCGGGAGGAGTCACCGGAGAAACGAGAAAGACCACCGTCAAGCCAACACGTTTAGCTTTCCGGAGAAAATCAGCAGCCTCTTCGGGAGGAAAATCAGGAATCAGCAGTCCGTCAACACCAGCCGCAACGGCATCATGCAAAAAGGCATCAATACCGTAGGCAATTACCGGATTACAGTAGCCCATCAGCAGAATGGGAACGTTGACAGGCCTGCATCCCTCACCCCGGCGGGCACGCCGGACCAACTCAAGGAGATATTTGATGGTGACACCGTTGCGAATTGCGGTATGGGCCGCCTCCTGAATCACCGGCCCGTCACCAATCGGGTCCGAGAATGGCATACCGAGTTCCACAATATCAGCGCCGCTCTCCTCCAGCGCCTCAAGCACCGGAAGCGTGGTACCCGCAACCGGAAACTCAGGCATAAGGTAGGCTATCAGCAGTTTTTTATCCTGCTGCAGCAGGGTTGTAATGCGGTTATTGAACATAGAAACCAGAGAAACATAAAAAAGTTTGCGCGATCAACGTATCAGTTGTGGAATAACAAAAATATCAAGCACCATGGAGAGCATGGTCGTGATATGGACAAGAACACTTCCCCAGATATTTTTGGTTTTCAGAACAAGGTATCCACCCAAAATACCAATCGGGAAAGCCATCATCCCCATAAGCGCCCGCTCTTGCATACCAACCGGTGCCACAGCAAAGTGGTTGAGAACATAAAAAATCGTCGTCAGAAAAACCGTAAGATGCTTGTTGACTCCCCGCTCAATCATGGCCGAAAACATAATGCCACGCCAGAGAAACTCTTCTGCCAGAATCAGTATCGGAAAGAAATAGAGCAATGAACCGTTCACCAGAATAAACTCCATACCGGCCATAGGCGCTCCACCATTCTTGTAATACATCACAGTGTTGATAATATCCATGGCAAAGAGCACCGCGCCGGCAATGCCGCCCCACTTCAGGGATTTCCCCAAATTCCCCCCGGAAAGATACATCTGCTGCCACTCACCCAGCTTGTTTCCCCGATACAGCACCAGGCCAATTGAGCCAAAGAGATAGAGAAATAGCGCTGGCCACTCCAGTAGCGGCGTAAAATGGCCAATAAGACCCACAATCCAGATCGCCCCCATAAGCGAGAACGAAAGAGTCAGCCGTGCCTTGAGCGACTCGGAAGCCGAAATACTTGAACTCAACGATTTAATCGATTTCATGACTGAATAATTAAATTAAATGAAGTCAAGTAATATACTGAGGACGCTCTTCATAGTCAATTGGATCACGCAGACCCATCAACTCAAAAGCCCGAAGCCGCCGTGCACAACTGTCGCACACACCACACGCCTTACCCTCACTTTTATAACACGACCAGCTCAGATTGAACGGCGCACCAAGCTCCCTTCCCTTGCGGACGATATCCGATTTCTGCATCTCGATGAGAGGCGTGAAAATTTCAATCGCCGTTTCGGGCTTTGTCCCCAGATCGATAACCTTGTTGAAGGCATCATAAAAAACTTTTCGGCAATCCGGATAACCTGAGGAGTCTTCCTCCACCGCCCCGATAAAAATCTTGCTCGCGCCAATTACCTCCGACCAACTCACCGCCATCGAAAGAAAACCGGCATTGCGGAATGGGACATAGCTCGTTGGGATTGAAGAGCCCCCCAGATCAGCGCCACCAACAGGCATTGAGTAGTCGGTCAAAGAAGAGCCACCAATCTGGGCCAGAAAGTCCGCATTGACCTCAAGACGCTGCTCAATAGTATAATGATTGCAGATAGCACGGAAAGATTCCAGCTCCCTCTGCCACGTCCGCTGCCCGTAATTCACGTGCATGGCCGCCAGCGCAAAGCCTCGCTCATGAGCGATTGCTGTAGTGACAAGGCTGTCCATTCCGCCGCTGAGAAGGATGACTGCTTTCATAGTCTGTGTCTTTTTATTGAATACTTTCCGAAAGGTAAATAAAAAAGCCAACCCGAAGGCTGGCTTTTTTAAAGAAACAGAGTGTTGAGCGCAGATTAATACATGCCGCCCATACCACCCATTCCGCCTTGAGGCATTGCTGGCATGTCGGCTTTATCGTCCTTGATGTCAGTAATAGCAGCTTCGGTGGTCAAAAGAATACCGGCAACCGATGCAGCGTTCTCAAGAGCGCTTCTGGTCACCTTGGTAGGATCAACAACACCTGCATCAACCAGGTTTTCGTATACTTCAGTTCTGGCATTGAAACCAAAATCACCAGTACCTGCCTTCACCTTCTCAAGCACAACAGCACCATCAGTGGTGCCAGTGTTGGCAACAATCTGGCGAAGTGGCTCTTCGAGTGCACGGCGGACAATTTCAATACCGGTCTTCTGATCTTCATTGTCTGCAACAGCTCTGTCAAGACCCTTGATCGCACGGATCAGGGCAACACCGCCACCGACAACAATACCTTCCTGCACAGCAGCGCGGGTAGCGTGCAGCGCATCTTCAACACGGGCCTTCTTCTCTTTCATCTCAACTTCTGTCGATGCGCCAATGTTCAGCACAGCAACGCCACCTGAAAGCTTTGCAAGACGCTCCTGGAGCTTTTCGGTATCGTAGTCAGAGGTTGATTTTTCGACCTGTCCCTTGATCTCGTTGATACGGGCCTTGATCTCTTCAGCAGTGCCCTTGCCTTCAACAATCGTGGTATTATCCTTGTCGATAGTGACGTGTCCTGCCTGACCAAGGTAGTTAATGGTGGTATTTTCGAGTTTGTAGCCCTTCTCTTCGGAGATAACAGTACCACCGGTGAGAATTGCAATATCTTCAAGCATGGCCTTGCGGCGATCGCCAAAGCCCGGAGCCTTGACTGCACAGACGCGCAGGGTACCACGCAGCTTGTTCACCACAAGCGTTGCAAGAGCTTCGCCTTCTATGTCTTCTGAAATGATCAGAAGAGGACGACCAGACTGTGCTGATTTTTCAAGAATCGGGAGCAGCTCCTTCATGTTGCTGATCTTCTTGTCGTGGATCAGAATCAGCGGATCTTCAAGCTCAGCTTCCATCGTCTCGGAGTTGGTCACGAAATAAGGCGAGAGGTAGCCGCGATCAAACTGCATACCCTCAACAACCTTCAGCTCGGTCTCCATTCCCTTTGCTTCTTCAACGGTGATGACACCATCTTTTCCAACCTTCTCCATCGCTTCGGCAATCAGTTCACCGATTTCAGGATCGTTGTTTGCAGAGATGGTTCCAACCTGAGCAATCTCTTTTTTACCGGAGATGCTGCGGCTGATGTTTCTCAACTCCTGAACAACCTCTTTCACCGCACGATCGATACCTCTCTTCAGGTCAATCGGACGAGCACCAGCGGTGACGTTCTTCAAACCTTCACGGTAAATTGCCTGGGCAAGCACTGTGGCTGTGGTTGTTCCGTCGCCAGCAACATCGCTGGTTTTGGATGCAACTTCGCGCACCATCTGAGCACCCATGTTCTCAACAGGATCAGCAAGTTCGATCTCTTTTGCAACGGTCACGCCGTCCTTGGTTGAGGTCTGTGCACCAAATTTTTTGTCGATCAGAACGTTACGTCCGGCAGGTCCGAGGGTAACTTTAACAGCGTTGGCCAGTTTATCGACACCAACTTTAAGCCTCGCTCTGGCTTCAGTATCATACAGAATATCTTTTGCAGTCATCGTTATGTTTTCCTCCAATAAGGTTTTAAAATGTTAGTGACATTAAAGAATGGCGAAAATATCCGACTCACGCATGATGAGGTAATCCTCACCTTCCACGCTCACTTCGGTGCCGGAATATTTACCATAAAGCACTTTGTCGCCAGCCTTCACCTGCATTTCAAGCAGTTGACCGCTATCAGCAACTTTACCTGCACCTACGGCAATAACTTCACCATACTGTGGTTTCTCTTTCCCTGTATCAGGAATGTAAAGACCACCTTTGGTTTTTTCTTCCGCCGCTGCTGGCTTAACAATAACTCGATCAGCTAAGGGTTTCAAGTTCATTGTCTTCTCTCGTTTGGGTTTTTGATTGAATAGTAAGATACTACGGTAAACAGTTGACCTCCCTTTTGGCACTCAACCATTGAGAGTGCTAAAATGATTTTCAATAATAAGAAAAATTTTATCTCCTCCAAAAATTTTCTTGGCTGATGAGTAAAATTTTTCACTATCCCAACAATGACCATGAACCAGACACTCTGTTACACTATTGGCAAGGTTGCTACGGAAAAACTGGCAAGCATCCAATCAAAGATGCAGGATGATACCGCAACTGCTGAAGATCGGATTCTGGCCGCTGGTCTTGAGGAGATTACAGCGCTTGCAAAAAACCGCATCTCTGTTGCGTCAAACGAAACCGAGTTCAGCAAGGGTAGTGATGTGTGGGTTGAACGCACCCAAGGGCACCTGCCGCACATCAGGCTGCATGGAGGTGCACTGGAAGATGACTCTATTACTTGAAGCTTTGTCGGGATCCCTGATTACAAAAGACAATGAGGATCAGAGAACAAGCTGCTCTTTGATATACCTCCCGGTCAGCGACTCACCGCAAAGCGCTATCTCTTCAGGTGTCCCTTCGACCACAACTGAACCTCCCTTGTCACCCGCGCCCGGCCCGAGATCGATAACCCAGTCGGCCTGTTTGATGATATCCGGGTTATGCTCAATAACGACAAGGGTGTTTTTCTGCTCAAGCAGCTTCTCAAAACAGAGTATCAGCTTGTTGATATCCTCAAAATGAAGTCCGGTGGTTGGTTCATCAAAAATGAAAAGAGTATGGGCTGTATCAGCATGAGCAATAAAGCTGGCAAGTTTCAGGCGTTGCGCCTCGCCGCCCGACAGGGTACTGGACGACTGACCAAGCCTGATATAACCAAGCCCCACCTCATCAAGCACCATCAGTTTTTTCACAATACTCTTCTCACGACTGAAAAAGCTGATAGCCTCCTCCACCGTCATATCAAGCACCTCAGCAATGGACTTGCCTTCGTACTTGACAGCAAGCGCCTCCGGCTTGTATCGAAGTCCTTCGCAATCTTCACAAACGGCCTCAATATCAGCAAGAAACTGCATTTCAATATGCACACTCCCTTCACCCGCACATGTCTCACAACGCCCCCCCGGAATGTTGAATGAGAAATAACCGGCCTTCAACTTTCTCTGTTGGGCATCCCTGGTTTGTGCAAAAAGATTACGAATATCATCAAATATTTTAAGATAGGTAACAGGATTACTGCGACTTGATTTGCCAATCGGCGACTGGTCAACATGCTCAACCCTGTCAACCAGCCAGGCACCTGTCAATGAACGATGGGCACCAACACTCTCCTTCGTACCTGCTTTTGCTCGCGAAATTCCTTTGTTGAGAATATCGTTGACCAACGTGGACTTTCCTGAACCACTCACGCCAGTGACGCAAGTCATGACGCTGAGAGGAAAACGCACATTGATATTCTTCAAGTTGTTCTGCATTGCGCCAGCAATCTCAATGCAGGAAGCAAAATCAACGGTTCTGCGACACTTTGGCACCGCAATCTGTTTTTTACCATTGAGATATTGTGCCGTAAGCGACATACCCGCATCTCTCATCTCTGCGACTGAACCATGAAAAACCACCTCGCCACCCAGACGCCCTGCATAAGGCCCCAAATCAATCACCTCATCGGCAGCTTCAATAATTTCACGATCATGCTCAACGACCACCACCGTATTACCAAGATCGCGCAGCTTCCTGAGCAGCTTGATAAGACGAGCTGAATCGCTTTGATGAAGACCAATGCTGGGCTCATCAAGGATATAGATAGCACCAACAAGCGGAGAACCAAGAGAGGTTGAAAGGTTGATGCGCTGAAACTCCCCACCGCTCAGGGTGTGGGTCAGACGGTCAAGGGAGAGATAGTTGAGCCCAACATCAAGCAGATAGCCAAGTCGCTTGATAATCTCCTCGAGTATAACTTCTGCCACCTTGCGATCAAATGGTGAAATATCGAGATTCCGGAAAAAATTCGATGCCTCTGCAATATTCATGCGCGAAACCTCTGCGATATCCCTGCCCGAAACCCTCACAAGCCTCGCATCGGGGTTAAGACGGCTACCCTCACAATCAGGACAGGTGGCATATCCACGATAACGACTCAAAAAGACCCGATAGTGCATCTTGTAACCGGCATCTTTTTCTATCTCGGCAAAAAAAGCACGAATTCCCGAATAGCGTCCATCAGGCATCCCCTTCCAGATCATCTCCTTTTGCGCATAGGTAAGCTTTTCATAAGGCACATCGATCGGAACACTCATATCGTCCGCATACTCCAGAAGCTCCATGAAATTCCATCGGTATTTTTCCGAGTTCCAGCAGGCAATGGCTCCCTCCTTAAGTGTAAGAGACTTGTTTGGGACTACCGCATCCTCATCAATACCCGCAAGACGGCCGAACCCCTGACAGCTTGTACAGGCCCCGATTGGCGAATTAAAAGCAAAAAGTTGTGGTGATGGCTCCTGATATTCATGACCATTCAATTCAAGGCGGTCACTGAAGAGATAGCTTTTCCCTCCAACTACCTTCAATACAGCATACCCTCCCGATTCATTAAAACAGCTCTCTGCTGCCTGCGAAACACGACTGAATACCTTTTCATCCTGTCGAGCAGCAAAACGATCGACAAGAACAAGCAAAGAGGCTCTCTCAGACAATGTCATATCAGCCACCCGCTTGCAAGCTGGGACCTGATTGAGATCAAGAATCTCCTCTCCGGCAACGACTCTAAAAAAACCTCTCTTCAGAAGACTTGCTATCTCATCCTCGACCGAACAGGTGTGGTGCCCTGCGTCCTGATGGGCCGGAAAAAAAAAACCTGCATAAAATTTCGTTCCCTCCTCAAAAAAACCCGCCTGCAAACTCACATCATCAGGGGTGTGCTTGAGCACAAGCTCATTGGTATCACGAGAGTAAATTTTGCCGATACGCGCATAGAGCAGTCGGAGATAATCATAAATTTCAGATACCGTACCAACTGTTGATCGCGGATTTTTGGGGATGGGTTTCTGCTCAATAGCAATTGCGGGCGCTATACCTTCAACGCTTTCAATATCAGGACGTGGCATGCGCTCCAAAAACTGACGCACATAAGCTGAAAGGGACTCCACATAACGGCGATGGCCTTCCGCATAGAGAGTATCAAAAGCAAGGCTTGACTTCCCGGATCCACTTACACCCGTCAACACAACAAACTTGTTTCTGGGAATACAAACCGAAATATTACGAAGATTATGAGTATTAATCCCTTTAAAAACTATATCCGGCAGAGCTGTTTGAGTAACGACAAAATTCCCGGGCCTGTTACTGGTCATAGTATGTGTTTCTCTATCGTCCTGTTGTATTAAAAGATAAAATCATCAATGACCCATATGCTCCAAAAGAGTGGAGATAGTGGTCCCCTCCAACAGATCCTGAATCGTATTTTGCAACTTCTTCATATACCCTTTATGTTGGCACGAAGAGTAGACTTCACAACTGCGCACATCCCGGCTACAATGCACCAGATGCGGCTTACCCTCTATAGCCACTGCAATATCAGCAAGACTAATCTCCTGTATTGCCCTGCAAAGTGTATACCCTCCTTTCACTCCCTGCACAGAGTTGGCAATACCTGCCCGCTTGAGACTTTGGACTGCCTTAGAGAGAAACTCCTGAGAAAATCCAATATCCTCTGCCATCTCTTTGACGGTGACGACCCTACCTTGACCCTTTGTAGCAAGATAGGTGACAGCGTGAAGTCCATATTCAAATTTTCTTGAAACCTGAAGCATAGCGAAAAATAATAGACCGTTTATCAAAATCGGATAAATCTAACCCTATTATTCATATTAACCAATATTTTTATATTGAATGCTGAGTATGTCTGTTAATTCCAGGATTTTCCCAATAAACGTTTTACTGATTTATCAAATTATGAGCAGTAAGCTGACAGATCAATATTTTAAATGGCAATTATCGCCAGAAACAGAGGCGACCATCAGATATCAAGAATATGGAAAGGAGAATCCGGAAAAAACCCCGCTTCTTTTTTTGCACGGCTACGGAGGAATGATTGAGCACTGGAATCTGAATATCCCTGTGTTTGCCAGCGACCGAAAAATCTATGCAATGGATCTGATAGGATTTGGAAAATCGCAGAAACCAGATGTACGCTACTCACTGGAACTTTTTGCAGTACAAATTGAGGCTTTTCTTAACCTGAAAAAGATCTCTTCGGTCATTATTGTCGGCCATTCAATGGGTGCGGCAAGCGCAATATTTTTTGCCCACCATCGCCCAGAAAAAATTAAAGGCCTCGTACTGGCAAACCCCTCCGGCCTTTTCGGAGATACTATGGATGGCGTGGCCACTCTCTTTTTCGGGCTTGTTGCATCTCCATTTATCGGAGAAGCACTGTTTGCGGCATTTGCCAATCCGGTGTGTGTCGGCCAAAGCCTCACTCCAACATACTTTAATCAGCAAAAGGTTGATGATAAATTAATCAACCAGTTTACTCAACCGTTGCAAGACAGGGGAGCACAATACTCTTATCTCTCTCCTTCGAAAAGACCTCTCGATTTCAGGCTTGATCATCTTGAAAAACCCTGCAATTACAAAGGACCATCGTTCCTTGTATGGGGGGCTGACGATGTGGCGCTTCCGCCACACAAAATTATTCCGGAATTTCAGGAACTTATGCCACAGGCGGGAGCATTTATCATTCCGAAAGCATCACACTGTATACACCATGACGCTCACGAGGAGTTCAATAAACGCCTGAAAATTATTCTTGACCAACTTGATCTCCCGGCCTGAGCCCTTCTATGAACACTGTTACGGGGTTTTCAGTCCCAACTGGAAAGCAAAGCCTTTAAAGGCGCCGAAAGGAACCCACTGAAAACCCGTCTGCCAGCAATGCAGATCGCGATAAAGCTGTACCATAGGAAAAACAACTTTTCCCCTGTCAAGATCAAATCCGGTATTCACCCCGGTATGCCACTTCTTTGACAATGCCACTTTCGCGTCTACATTCAGTAACCTGTCACAGGAACTCTCCAGTGGATTACTCCGGTCGGTTTGAAGAAAAAGAGAAAAGCGGAGCTGCCAGTCTCTCATAAAAAGAGCATCCCTAAAAAGCACCTGATCATAGGGAGCTGCAAATGCAGAGGCAGAGGATGCAGCAGATCCGACCTCTCCGCCACCCTGCAGACTGAAACTCATATTGACAAAACCTTTGATAAAACGGAGCAGACCATGGCCGTCATCACTGTTGTAACGGTTAATCCTTGCCCCGGTCAACTGGTCATAGCTGTAAAAATCGTACATTGAGCCCGCACTGAACAGAAAATCAGACACCAGAACATTACTTGATGCAAACAAAATCAGCGGTGCCATTCGAAAAGTTTCGGCAGCCCGGTTAAACGAGGTGGAAGCGGTAACTGAAAGCAACTGTGAGGTATGCTCTCCACCAGGCTCACCATTATCTCCCAAAGAAGGTAAGCCTTTAAATTGACCATGGAAAATATTTTTCAGTGTAAGAGCAACCGTACTTTGTCCTGCGGGAAGAGCCGCATATCGCTGTGATTCAATGCTGCCCAAAGCAGATCCATTCAACCAACGATAAACGTTACTCATCGATGGATCATATCCGGAGCTGGAAAAAGGAGAGTTCCATGTATAGGTAACAACTGGAATAATGGTATGGCGCAGTGCCTTCAACCCAACCACTCTTGCAAATATCCCGGTCTGCAGAGTTCCGTAAAGCCTTGTACTCGCATCCACAGAAAAAATGGTTGACGTAATATCACCATCAATCCCATCCCTCTGCATTGAACGAAAAAGGGCAAGAGAGGGATTTAAATTGAAATGGTGAAACAGTGTCGATTGTATCTTCAACGGAACTATAATTTGAGAACCACTCTCTACCCGATCATTCCATCCAGCCACCGGACTCCAGCTCTGAAAAAGTATTCCCTGCGTAAACAGCGCTTTATAGCCGTCGGCAAATTCCCGATAATAGCCAACCTCTCCACTGGCATATCCTGAAAAGCCTGAAGAGGTCACATTGGTCAGCGAAAGAGACTCAGCCTGAACAGATGCGCCTGTTGTTAATGAAACGGCTGACTCCCAGCTCTCATGTTCCCCTGAAGAGAGCGAACGAAAAGGATAAAGACGGTTCTGATAGAAAGTTGATCCTGCAGAAAGGTGTTCGTTATGGTTACGAAGATCAGCCGTGCGGTTAAAATCAAGAGTGGCAATACTATTTTCATCATGAAAGGTTTTTGCCAGCGAGGCACGGGAATTTGCCTGTTCGCTCAAGGTAGTTTCGAAATTCATCGAATACAGATCATCATTTCGCTCACCACCCTGCAACTGAAGAGCAATATCAAGCTGCATTGAAGAGTCAAAAGAGTGATGATGCACGATTCTGGCACTCCAGTCTGAAAATGTTTGTTGCGATGCACTCTCCACATAACGCCTGTATTCGCCCGAAACCTCCCCCGAAAAAAGGTTTTGCCTGGTAAAACGAAGTCGTTCCCCCACTTGCCAACTTCCATTGAGTGCCATATCACCGCAGAGCCTCAGATCTGAGTAGTCATCAAAAGCCCAGTAATACCCAAGATTCGACAACGCAGTACTTCGGGCAAAGTTGGTAATATCCGGGGTGAGAAAACCCGAAGATCGAGCCGCATTAACCGGAAAAACCATATAGGGCAAAACCAGAACCGGTATAGCCGGAAGTCGCTTCGAAAATATTTCGGGTCTGATATACATGAACAAAGGCTTTGCCGCAAGACCGGTATCAGGATTGATGGTCAGTGAAGGAGAAGAGAACCAAAAATGCGGATCAGCGTCATCACAGGTGGTAAACGTCCCGTCACGAACAACCATTGTGCCATTATCCAGCCTCGAAACCCTCTCTCCTGTAAATTTAATCACCTCTGAAGAGGATGAAACATGGCTCGTCTCTCCCCTTCTGCTCTTAAAATTATAAGTCAGAGACTTCGCCTCAAAACCTCCTTTCCGGTCACTGAAAACGGCAGGCTCTACCAACTTTTGCAAAGAGTCTACTCTTCCAAAAGCATGGAGCAATGAAGTAGAGATGTCAATATTAATTTGAGGGGCTTTTACCCGGGTACCATCATGATCGATACTTGCGCTCCCCCAAAGCGACATACTTCGCTGGTCAGAATCATACACAACAGAATCTTTGGCCGTAAACAGCACCACACGCTCAAGAGCAGCTTTTGGCAAAAGAGAATGAGGCTCTGACGAACGCTCGCCGGCAGACAAGACTCCTTGCAACAAGAGTGAAAGCGCCACTATTACCTGGCTGATAATGGTCAAGAACAGGGCTCTTTGCTTGAATGAGGTCAATGCAGTAATCAGAGGTATTGGAAATGGTATTTATAATACCTTAATATATCAAGATTTGTTGAATACAACATCCCGTTCAGGGCGTAGCTTATGCTCCTCAGATCAAGACAATAAAAAAACTGTTTTTTGCAGTTTTAAAATTGATAGGTTGGGAGTGGATGCGCACAGCATTATCTTTTTACTCTCATTGTAACTTCCAAGAGCAAAACCGGTATCCCCTTTCATGAACGTCACTCTCAACATTGCCACTCTACCCCTGATCGCTCTCATGACCCTTCCAGCTCTTGCTCCTGACACAGCATGGAGTGCGCCAGGCAAAAGCAAAGCTCAAAAAACAACAAGTATTGTTGATGGACGAAGTGAACAGCTCGACCTGGCAACGAGTCTCAATAACCAGGCTTTATCGCTGTATAACCAGAATAAGTATGCAGAAGCCGAGCAGCTCAGCCGCCACTCACTGGAAATCAGGGAAAATATACTTGGTAAAGAGCATTCTGATGTGGCCACCTGCCTGAACAATCTTGCATTATTGCTGACAATACAGGACAAGAGCAGTGAAGCTGAACCACTGTACCGCAGAGCACTTGAAATCAGAGAGCGTACTCTTGGCAAAGATCACCCGGAGGTGGCCACAAGTGTGAACAATTTTGCTGCATTTCTGCAATCAAAGGGGAGATACCCCGAAGCCGAACAACTCTACAGACGAGCGCTTGATATCGTTGTAAAACAATTTGGATCCGAACATCCGTTAGTAATCACAAATCGCAAGAAACTTGCCGTTCTCCTTAAAATACAGGGGAAATATGCAGAAGCTGAGGTTCTTTACAGGCAGGATTTAGAGAGTACTGAAAAAAGAGTTGGAAAATATGACCCCGAGGTGGCTGAAAGCATGAATAATCTTGTTCAATTGCTGAAAGCTGAGGGTAAATATAGTGAAGCTGAGGAGCTCCTCCGTCAAACACTTGATATCTGGGAAAAAACGCTTGGCTATGAGCACCCCAATGTGGCCAGAAATCTCAATACTCTGGCCTGGGTACTCTACGCAGAGGGTAAATATGCAGAAGCCGAGCCTCTTGATCGTCGGGCGCTGAAAATCTGGGAAACAACGCTTGGGCATGATCACCCTAATGTAGCCACAACTCTCAATAACCTGGCAGAGTTATGCCGAATGCAGGTCAAGTATGCAGAGGCTGAACAACTCCTGCGCCAAGCGCTGGCAATCTATGAAAAACAGTTGGGTAGCGAACACCCTTCAGTCGCTACAAGCCTCAACAATCTTGCCGCTTTACTACAAAATCAGGGGAAATTGACTGAAGCTGAACAACTCTACCGACGAGCGCTGGCAATGATGAAAAAGCAGTTGGGTAACGAGCACCCGGACATCGCAAAAAGCATGAATAATCTTGCTGCACTTATCAAAACAGAGGGGAAAGAGGCTGAAGCAGAGCAACTCTTCAGAAATGCAATCGATATCATGGAAAAAAAACTTGGTAAAACTCATCCAAATACCTTAATAATTCAAAAAAACCTTGACGATTTGCTCAAAAAGCAACAATCCGCTCCCGGGCCATTGCTATCAACACCACCAGCAAAATCCCTTCTCGGCAATACATCTCCCTGAGAGAGGAGTCTGTTTTAACGAAATCGTTATATTGCGGCTCTGAACAATTATTTAACCTATTCTCATGCCATGGCGCATACAGCCTATTCCGCTCCCGATTCACATGGACATTTTGGCATTTTTGGCGGGAAATTTATTCCGGAGACTCTTGTAAAAAATGCGGCCAATCTGGAAGAAGAATACCGCAAGGCAAAAAACGATCCTGACTTCAACGCAACGCTTGACAAGCTCCTCAGGAATTACGTCGGAAGAGCTACTCCGCTTTACCATGCCGAACGACTAAGCAAAACACTGAATGGAGCACAGATCTATCTCAAACGGGAGGATCTTTGCCATACCGGCGCCCATAAAATCAATAACGCACTTGGCCAAGTGCTTCTTGCACGCCGAATGGGTAAAAGACGCGTCATTGCTGAAACCGGAGCAGGACAGCATGGAGTCGCAACAGCAACAGTCTGCGCCCTTTTCGATCTTGAGTGCATTGTTTACATGGGAGAGGAGGATATTAGACGACAGGCACCAAATGTAGCACGAATGAAGCTCCTCGGAGCAGAGGTTCTCGCAGTAACTACAGGATCAAAAACTCTCAAAGATGCCACCAGCGAAGCAATCCGTGACTGGATGAACAATCCTGAAGAGACCTTTTACATTATTGGTTCCGTTGTTGGAATGCACCCCTATCCAATGATCGTCAGGGATTTTCAGTCCATCATAGGAAAAGAGAGTCGCTCACAAATAATGGAACAGGCCGGAAAACTTCCCGATGTCATTACTGCCTGTGTCGGAGGAGGAAGCAATGCCGTCGGCATGTTTTATGAGTTTCTCCAAGATGCTGACACAATCGAGCTTGTCGGCGTTGAAGCCGCTGGAGAGGGGCTGGAGGGATGCCACGCCGCTTCACTGACATTGGGGAAGCCCGGTGTGCTTCATGGCGCGATGACAAAACTTTTACAGAATGAAGATGGACAAGTACAGGAAGCTCACTCCATCTCAGCAGGCCTTGACTATCCCGGTGTTGGACCTGAGCACTGTTATCTCCAGGAACTCGGCCTGGTACAATACACCTCAGTCACCGACCGTGAAGCGGTTGCCGCCTTGGCAATGCTCGCTAAAACTGAAGGCATCATCTGTGCTCTTGAATCGGCTCATGCCATCCACTATGCCATCTCAAGAGCGCCCGGCATGAACAAGGATTCGATTCTTCTGGTCAATCTTTCGGGGCGTGGCGACAAGGATATGACGACCATCATGCACGAACTTTCACTATGAACCCGGTAAAACATCATGGTTAAAAAAATATGAATGGAAGTTGTATGAAATAAAAATATCCTTATATTTGTCACTCATCAAGCGGGAATAGCTCAGTTGGTAGAGCACAACCTTGCCAAGGTTGGGGTCGCGAGTTCGAGTCTCGTTTCCCGCTCAAAAAAACCTGATAATTAATTAATTTAAGTATCGGGTTTTTTCTTGTGCATTAATAAGACAGATATTGTCCTATATATAGAGAGAGGAGCTCTGTCTTTTTGATAGCACAGTACACAGGTATACTTCTCGGTAACACATTTTCACATAATTACATTACAACTTGATTTCAACCAGGAGAAAAAATGGCCGCCCCTTTTACCGTTTTTACTGCTGCAGATAACAATCTGCTCACTTCAGCACTTTCAGGTCAGAATTCAGGCGTAACAATCAATGCTGGTTCGGTAATTCTCAACAGTTCAGGACAAGGCGCTGTAAACCTCTATGACGGTTCGCTTGCACCGCTCGGCATAGGCGCTGGATTGCTGCTCACCACAGGAACCACCCCAGGAACCACGAATACAGTTGGCTGGTTTGGCCAGGATAACAGCATCTATCCGGATACTTATTTTAATGGTGATCCCAATATTGACGCAGTCGTCAACACGGTTTTTCAAACGCAGTCTTTTGATGCGACCACTCTTGAGTTTGACTTTACCGTTGCAGACCCAACAGCAACATCAATAAGTTTTGACCTGGTCTTTGGTTCCGATGAGTATCCCGAGTGGGTAGATCAATTTGTTGACTCTGCCATTGTGATGGTCAACGGTGTCAATTATGCCCTGTTCAATCACGATCCTCTTCACCCGCTGAGCGTTATAAGCTCCAATCTTGCTGCAGGATACTTCCAATATAATGCAGTAGATCCCGTAACTGGTCTGAGCGTTCTACCGATAGAATACGATGGTGTCAGCCATGTGCTTAAAATTATTGCACCAATTAATACTGGCGGAGCAGTCAATCACATCAAGATTGGTATTGCTGACACTGGCGATCATATTTATGACAGTGGGCTTTTTATTGCTAACCTCACTGCCGGCAATAACCCGGGTTCAGGCATTGTCATTGCTCCTCCTGTTCCCTGCACGGATAACAGCGATTCAGTCACAGGGTCAGTGGCTGACGAATATTTTGACCTCAAAGCAGGAAATGACATAGTCTATGCTGGTGGTGGCGATGACATCATTGTAGCAGGAAGTGGAAATGACACTGTGTATGGTGGTACTGGTAACGATGAAATAAAAGGGGATGCCGGAGATGATCTGCTTGATGGCGGTGATGGTTTTTCCGACACTGTCGTTTATGCTGGTGCAAGTACTGCTTATAATGTTGTCTATAAACAGTTTGACAGCAGCTTTACTGTAAGTAACAACTCAGGCAGTCTCTTGTCAGAAGGAACAGATACCTTAAATAACATTGAGTTCGCCAAATTCAGTGACGGGCTTTTTGCATTAGGCCCGACAGGATTAACGAAAGTTTCAAATACCGGTATCACAACTCCAATAAATACTTTTGGTATGCTTGCTGTAAGCGGCATAGGTACCGCAGGTAATATTCTGACTGCCACATTGAACGATCCGGATGGTATAACAGGAACAATCAACTATCAATGGCAAGTTTCAGGTGATAATGGAGCTTCCTGGACGGATATTTCCGGAGCAATCAACTCCACATACCTTCTGTCAAATAACGATATCGGCAAGCTCATTCAGGTAACTGCCACCTATGTAGATAATGCCAGCCAGGCAGAGTCGCCCGTCAGTTCATCCAAAACTATTTTTGCACCAAAATCCGGTGATTTAGTGGTAACACTGATGCAGCTTGATGCTCCATCGGGTACCAGCGTCATTAATCCGTTAACGACACTGGTGAAGAATGCCATTGATCTTGGCTTATCTCCGAATATGGCCGTTCAGACGATCAAAACAGTCCTTGGGATTCCGGCAGGAATAAAACTTCAGACGTATGATGCCTACGCTGTACTCCATACTACCCCAAATGACCTAACAGCGCTTGCTGTAGAGAAAGTGGCCGTTCAGGTTGCCATTCTTACCTCTTTGACGGATGACGATACAGGAATGAACCTGACACTCGCAATTCTTAATGCCGCTGCGAATAACAAAACACTCGATCTTGCAAGTCTTAACGATATCTGCTCAATCGTTGGTATTGATCCTTTGGGTAACATACCCAACGGCATCAGTACAGCTTCTCAACTGAACACAAACATATCCAAGGCCCTGGCCGATGGAGGAAATGTTGCTCACATTGAAAATGAATGGGTTGACCTGTGCGGTAAACAGGATGGCATTACATCTACATCTATTGCTGATCTGAGTATCCATGTCAACCAGGCACCAGTCGGCATTGGATCATCAGTATTACCGGCCGCCATACAGAGTGAAGTATATACTATTTCTTCACTTGATCTACTTCAGGGCTTTGTTGATCCGGATGGTGGCGTTTTAGTAGTATCAGCGTTGTCGACGGACACTGGTGGGGTTTTGGTGGACAATGGTGATGGGACATGGTCGTTCACTCCTGATGCCGGCTATACCGGACCCGTTGAATTGACCTATACTGTTGATGATGGCCAGGGTGGTTCAGTTGCAGGCTCACAGCTTTTAATTGTCACAGCAGCCGCTAACGCTTTACCAACTGGTGATGTAACGATCAGTGGCACTGCGCTGCAGGGAGAGACACTGATTGCAACCAATACTCTTGCTGATGCTGATGGAATTGGCCCTGTCAGTTACCAGTGGCAGGCTGACAGTGTTGATATTAATGGCGCAACAGGTGATACCCTTGTCCTGACACAGTATGAGGTGGACAAAGCCATTACCGTTACAGCAAGCTATACCGATGGAAAAGGAACACATGAAGTTGTCGGCTCTTCCGTTACTGATCCGGTTCAGAATGTTGACGATGAGGCAACAGGAACACTTATCGTTACCGGTACGGCTGAAGAAGGAGGTAACCTTACCGCCAATCTCTCAAATATAAACGATCTTGATGGTAATACGACCACAGCCTACCGCTGGCAGGAAAACATCAATGGTGTCTGGACTGATCTTGCCGGGCAGAGCACCGAATCACTTTCAATCCCTTCTGACCAGAGTTATGTTGATAAAAGCGTTCGTGTCGTAGCAACCACAACCGATGATCTTGGTGGTACCACCGATTTTACCGGCGCTGCTCAGACTATTGCCAATGTCAATGATGCTCCGACCGGAACTGTCATCATTACCGGCACCGCACAACAGGCCCAAACCTTGTCAGTCAGCAACTCACTGGCTGATGCTGATGGACTTGGTTCTATCAGCTATCAGTGGAAAGCCAATGGTGCAAATATTGCCGGAGCTAATGGAACCACGCTGGTATTGACTGTTAATGAGGTAGGAAAAACCATTACCGTGACATCAAGTTACACTGATGGTTATGGTACACCCGAAAGTGTAACGTCTGCTGCATCAGCAACAGTAACTCAACTGCCAGGGGTAACACTTACAGGAACGGCAGCGGCTGATGTGCTTAACGGCGGAACAGGCAATGACCTGCTTATGGGTCTTGCTGGCAATGACAAACTCAACGGACTCGCAGGTAACGATACCCTTGATGGAGGTGCTGGCAGTGACGCACTGGCAGGTGGCCTCGGTAACGACACCTACCTGATTGACAACACCGGTGATAAAATTACTGAAAATCTTAATGAAGGGACGGATATAGCTCTGATCAACATTGCCACAGCAGCAGGCACATACACCCTCGCCAACAATGTTGAAAACGCAACAATCACCAGCGCCGTCGCTTACAACCTCACCGGAAACGCACTTGCAAATATCCTTATCGGCAATGCGGCCGCCAATGTACTGAACGGTGGAGCCGGAGCAGATATTCTTGCCGGTGGTGCCGGCAACGATACCTATGTGGTGGACAACGCTGCCGATGTGGTTTCTGATGCCATAAACGAGGGAACGGATCTTGTGCAGGTAGGGATTGCAACCGCAGGCAGTTCATACACCCTGACAGACAATATTGAGAATGCAACCATCACAAGCACCGTTGCCAGTAACCTTACCGGAAATGCACTGGCAAATGTACTGACGGGCAATGCTGCCGCAAATACCTTGACTGGTGGGCAGGGCAACGACAATCTGGTTGGAGGACAGGGCATTGATACGTTTGTGGTAGATGCAGGTACGGACACCATTACCGACCTTGGAAACGGCGGAGGTGACATTATCAAGGTCTCTTCTGGTGCAACTGTCAATGCCACTGTTACCGTGGTGTGGAGTGCAACAGCCCAAACAATGAACAATGGAACTGCCAACATCACCTCGAGCGGGCTTGCGGTCAACCTTGCAACAGTAACCGTCGGGAACGGATTTAACGTCACCAATACAGGCAAGGCTGCAAGCTTTACCGGTTCATCTCTTGATGACACCCTCAATGGTGGTACAGGAATAGACACACTTCTTGGCGGAGCTGGAAACGATATCCTGATTGGCGGGGCTGGCAATGACTCGCTTACAGGCGGGGCTGGTAGTGATATCTTCAGATTCTACACAGCACCCGGAAAAAGTAACATTGACATTATCTCTGATTTTCAGTCCGGCACAGATAAAATTGAGTTATTGGCAAGTTTATTTGCAAATATCAAGGGAACTGATGGTGTTTTCAATGCAGTTGATATGCTTGTTGGAGCAGGAGCAACCAAAGGTACAGTTGCAGGAAACCAGCATTTGATCTTCAATACCACAACCAAAGCACTCTATTATGATGCCGATGGAGGTGGAGCCGCTGCTGGAGTGCAACTTGCAACTCTGACCGGGGTGGCCACTCTTGCGGATACTGATTTCCTGTTTGTATAGCTATGACTCTGTTCCGTTGAGCTCGTCCCTGAATTGAGCACAAGCCAAAAGCCCCCATCAACATAAGGGGGCTTTTTCACATCTTGTCAAAAATATGCAGGACTTTTTGTAACTTTAGCCAGTAGTAAAAATATCTCATAGAACGTTCATAAGATGAAAGCAGGATCTTTACTTCTCACTGCCAGGCTCCTTCTGATGAATCAACCGTGATTGCACAATGGAAAAAGGCGCACGCACATCCTTTTGTCATCAGTCATGTTCAAAGTAATGATTTGTCAGAGAGTTCCCGGCAGTATTGAGTAAAAACATTATGCAACAACATCTTTCTCTCATTATTTCAATCGTCCTGATATGCAGCATTGCCGGGGGAGTTGGCATCGGAATGTTACTCGCGCAAAAAGCTCCATGGATTCACAAGCAAAGAGTTGTCATCAAGCCATCCACCGTCAGTGGAAGGGGTGCTTTTGCCCTTCAAAAGATAAGAAGTGGTGATATTATTGAACGTTGCCCTGCTCTTGAAGTTACAGACAAGGATATCGGCGGCGAACTGTTGAACTATGTTTTTTATGGCAACACTGAGCAAGACCGCCTCGTTGCCATGGGCAATGGAATGCTGTTTAACCACTCGTCAACCCCAAATGTCGCCTATTATCGGGAGAACACCTCTCTCGGCCCGGAACTTGTCCTCTATGCCTTGCGGGATATCGGCAAAGGCGAAGAGCTATTTTACAGTTATGGCGATGAGTGGTGGAGTACAAGGCGATAATGAGCAAATGCTTATTAAACAGAACTCAGCAGTTGCTCATTAAAAACTCACAGCAGTCGCCCTTGCTGCCTGCTTCCGCATCAGCACCATCCAGTTTGAACCCGAGATTTTTTCTGCAAGTGCCACCACAAGATGCTGGGGCACAACGGCAAGATCAAGATTTCTTCCCAACCCCTGCACGCACGACGGGCAGTTGGTCAACATGACCGCGCCTCTCCTTCCGTACATCGACTCTGTGATGGCATCCCGTTTGCGGTGAAGCATGGAGTCGGTAATGTCGGGGCGCGAAAGCGCCAGAGTTCCCGCCTCCGAACAGCAGTGCGGCACTGCGGTCACTCGACCAAAACCGCCAATATGGTGAAGGGTCTCACGTGCCTTGCCTGAAAGAGAATCGTGACAGGGCGCGTGGTAAAGATAATCTCCATCACCCTTGAGTTTCAACCCTTTTCCAAGAGCATAGGCTGAGATATCAGTTATGTTACCACCAAACAGCTTGCCGGTCTCAATAGCATCAAGTCCCTCCATGCAGGTACCGCAGGTGACGACGCACCCATCAAAATCGAGGTAGGAGAACATCTCCTTGATCTGGCTAAAAAGCACCGTATTGCGCAAAACAATACTCGAATACTGGTCGGTTTTGGCATTGACATGTGCCGGAAAACCACAGCAAAGGAATGGGGGCGGAAGCACCACCCTGGTGCCAAGTTCAAGCAAAACATGAAGTGCCGCCATCGAAATAGTCGAGTTCATCCGCTCGGAACCACATCCCGGAAAATAGAAAACATTACCGGTCACCTCTCGGGAAGGCTCAAAAACCAGCACCTGGTCAGGACCGCACTCCGGCAGCACATCACGCAACGTCTCTTCAGGCACCGGTGGCACCGGAGAGCGCAGCAGCCGAAGCGGGTAGAAAGCTGGAGGGTCATTTTCCGGCTGCAGCGGTGCTGAGAGCTTGTGGCCAGCCCGCTGGGCAGCTCCACCCACCCTCAGCACCGCCCTGCGAAAGAGCGAATTAAAGGCAGGCGAACGGCTGTCGAGATAACGCAGCGTCAGCTCCGTAACAGGTGAAGAGTGCTTGAAGCCCCACTCCGAAAGAATTTCACGCTCCAGCACCGAAACCTCACCGGTATCAATATCAACCGGGCAGGGTTTGAGACATTTATGGCAGATGGTGCAGTGGTCGGCAACCTCTTCAAGCCACTGCAAGAGGGCAAAATCGGTCGTACGCTCACGCTGGGCATCAAAGAGAAGCGCTTCTATCAGAGAGCCTATAGCAAGATTCTTGTTACGCGGATGGTAAAACATCCCCCTCGATGGATAATAGACACAGCAATCAGTCTTGCATTTGCCACACCGAATACAGTAGTCAACCTTTTTGGAGAGTTCCTCAATCTGAGCCCGCTTGAGAATATGCGCCTCCAATTCAAGCAAATTGAATGATGGTGTAAAAATATGGTTAAGCGCCTCATAATCCTCAAGCTTTCCGGGGTTCATAATCCCTTTAGGATCAACCTTGCGCCGATAACGAGAAAGTTCATCAACAATGGCCGGATCAAGATACTTCAGCTTTGTCACGCCAATTCCGTGCTCGCCAGACACCACTCCACCAAGAGAAACAACCTTCTCCATGACATGGTCAATCACCTTGTCGGCTCGATCAAGCATTGGCCGATCATTCGAAAGTACCGGCACGTTGACATGGACGTTACCATCACCCGCATGCATGTGGGTCGCCAGCACAATACGTCGGTCGCGAACATAATGGTAAGCTCCCTCCAGCGCAGCCTCCATCTCGGGATAGCCCTGCACCAGTTCACCAAGCTCTCTGGCCAGCTCCTGCACCACAGCATGAGAACGGAGAGAGTCGTCCGGCTCGGCGACAATCCTCTCATCAAAGAGTTGGCACAATGCAAGTCCGGCAGGAATTTTGGAGGTAAACTGCCCTCCATCGCCCTTTACCTTTGCTGTCGAGAGAATATCCCCTGCTCGCTGTACAAATCGACGCTGGGCATACCGCTCCTCTTCAATATTCAAGGTGTCGACAAATCGGGCAAACTCGGCCAGCACCTCCAGCGGGATAACAATATCCTCATTAAGCTTGAAAGCATTGGTTCTGCGGGCAATGGCACCAAGCTTTTTCCGGTCGGCCCAGAAGCGAACTCCCTCCGCATTATCCCTGGCCAGAAACATCAAGGTATTTGGATGTGGCTCAAGCAGACGCTCCACCCGCTCTACACCACTCTGCACCTCCGCCACACTGTTGCCAGCAATATCAATCAGCAAAACCGCTTTCGGCGTCTGGGCACGGGGTGCCTTCACCTTATAATCAATAGCCCGAATATACTCGTCGTCAAAATGCTCCAGCGCCAGGAGCGCCTCGCAATTTTCAGAGTGAAGCGGAAAGATTTTCGACAGTTCAAGAATTACCCGGCTCGCCTCATCCATATCAGGACCAAAAAACTCCAGACAGAGCGTCCTCTTTTCGGGATACCTGGGATAGAGCACAAAAACAGCCGAAGTGATCACCCCGTCAGTCCCCTCCTTCTGAAGCCCGGGCACTCCGCCAAGTGCCTTGTTGGTTATATCTTTCCAGAGCCCCTTTTTCCGAATATCGGTACCAAGCAGTTCTATGCGATCAACCCTTTTGCCGGACTGATTCCGAACTTCAAAAGTGACCGTATCCTCATGCAGGATCTTCCGCAACCGGTGGTCGACCCGCTTTACAATCCAGTTCTCCCCGGAGGGCATCGCCATACGCCATTCAAGCAGATTGTCGATGCAGGTACCCCAGCGGACGGCCATCTTGCCACCGGCATTTTCAGCAATATTCCCCCCAACGGTGCAGGACCACTCACTGGTCGGGTCCGTAGCAAAAACAAGCCCATGCTCGTCAGCCTCCTCCATAGCCTTCTCTGTCACCACACCCGCTTCAACGTCAATCACAGAAGCCTGAGCTATCTGGCCGTTGTCAAGCTGAAATTCACGCAGGGTAATACCCTTGATGCGGTTCAGCTTCTCCATATTGACAACGACACACCTTGACCTCAGCGGCACGGCTCCGCCAGTAAGCCCGGTGCCTGCGCCACGGGGAATAACATGCAGCCCGATCGCTGCAATTGCGGTAATGAGCGGCGCAACCTGCCACTCCTCATCGGGTGTCACCACCGCCGAAGGAAGATGGAGTCTCCAGTCCGTAGCATCAGTGGCGTGAGCTGCCAGAGAAAAGGGATCAAAAAGCACATTTTTAGCGCCAACCACCACGCCCAACTCCCGCTTCAAGCGACGGCGAAGTTCGGGAGTCTTTTCAACCGCTGACCGAAACCGCTCAAGCTGCTCACGCACAGCGCCAACAATAGTCGAAACCCTCGTTTCACCATTAGCTGTTTCAGCAATAGTATCAAGCTCATAAAAAGCCCTCTCAAACAGGCGACGACGACGGGCAGATGAGTTCACCAGTTCCTGAAAAAGATAGGGATTCCGGCGATGAATAAGAATTTCGCCGATAATACCCATAAGCAGCCGCGCCGACCGCCCTGTAACCCGCAACTCGCGCAGCTCATCAAGCATCTGCACAATATCGCCCCCAAGCAGGAACGATATCGCCTGCCTGTCGCCAGCAGAGGTATAGTTAAAAGGGATCTCGCGCGGAGCAATCGTGGCTGGTTTCACCGTATCGTGACCTGTTCGTTATGCAAAACTCTGTTTTTATTGCTATAAAGTAACAAACCAGAAGCAAAGGTTGAAGATTTTGGTGGAAAAAAGGAAGGGGTGAGTAGTGAAAGAATGACATGATGAGTATCCATCCAGAAAATAAGTAAACAGAGCCTCTCGGAAGCAGGAGACACCGATACCAAAAAGAGACTCACATTCCCAAAAATGCCCTCTTGACCTCCTGATTATTCAACAACTCCTCACCTGTGCCTGTCAGCACGATCCTGCCTGTTTCAATAACGTAGCCTCGGTGGCTTATGCTCAGTGACTGGTATACATTCTGTTCGACAAGAAGCACCGTTACGCCTTGACTGTTGATAGTGCGGATTGCTCCAAAAACCACCTCAGTAAAAAGGGGCGACAGCCCAAGGCTTGGCTCGTCAAGAAGAAGAAGCTTCGGATTCCCCATAAGCCCCCTGCCGATAGCCAGCATCTGCTGTTCACCTCCTGACATAGTGCCGCCCAACTGGGTACGGCGCTGGGCAAGTTTCGGAAAAAGTGCAAAAACTTTGTCGAGGTTCTGCTGACAATCTTTCTGGCAGAGGTACCCCCCCATCATCAGATTTTCAACAACCGTCATGTCAGGAAAGATCTTGCGCCCCTCTGGAACATGAACAATACCCCTGTTAACAATGGAGTGGGCCTTGATGCCATGCAGTGACTCACTCTTCCAGGTGATGGAACCACTGTATTTGATGAGAGCAGAGATTGCCTTGAGCATAGTCGACTTCCCGGCACCATTACTCCCCACAACAGAGACAATCTCACCATCACCAACGGTAAGGTTGATCGCCCGCAATACAGGCATCTCTCCATATCCGGCATTGAGATTTTGAATATCAAGCATGGTGACCACCTCCAAGGTATGCGGCTATGACATCAGGATTATTGGTAATCTCTTCGGGAGTGCCCTCTGCAAGCTTCTCGCCGGAGTTGAGCACGACGATTCGGTCACAGATTGAAGTGACCGCTTTCATATCGTGCTCTATAAAAACAATGGTCGCGCCACGTTGGCGGAGAGTACGGATAATGTCAAGAATCGTCTCTGTTTCCGTATGGTTCAAGCCACCACATATTTCATCAAGCAGCAAAAGTTTTGGATGCGTCGCCAGCACCCTGGCCAGTTCAAGCTTCTTTTTAAGACCAATAGGCAGTGAACCGGCAGATTTTGATGCGTATTCAGTCAATCCAACCTTTTTTAACTGCTCCATGGCAATCTCCTGCGCCAGACGGGCGTTATTGGTAACAGAGAAGGCGCCGACCATCACATTCTCAAGCACACTGAGACTTCCCAAGGGCTTCACTCGTTGCCAGGTACGGGCCATACCCATTCGGCAAACCTCATCGGGACGAAGATCATTGATTTTTTTGATATCAAAAATCACCTCTCCCGACGTTACAGGGAAAAAACCGGTCATGCAGTTAAACAGTGTCGTCTTCCCTGCTCCATTTGGACCAATAAGACCAACAATCTGCTTTTCATCAACAGCAAAAGAGACATCATGCACCGCCACATTTCCGCCAAAATGTTTGCTGACATGGCTTACACGCAAGAGATGTTGTATCATTTGGCCCTCCTGAAAAGCCCAAGAACACCCTTGGGCAGATAAAGTATACAAAGTACCGTAATGATTCCATACACCAGCACATGGGCATGCGCAAGATTTTCTTTCAAAAAGATGCCGAGAGCAGAGGTATCAGAGACCAGACCAGCCTTGACCAGCGCATCTCCAAGAAGATTTGAGCGAAGCACTTCGGCCAGTGGCACCAGAAGAAGAGCACCGACAACAGGACCCCACAATGTTCCGACGCCTCCAATAATGGCTGTCAAAATAATTTCTATGGAGAGCCGGAGATCAAGCACCGCAGAGGTATCAATAAAGCGAATGTAAAGGCCATAGAGAGCACCAAGAACCGAGGTCAGAGCGGCTGAGACAAGCAATGCCTTGTTCTTGTAAAACGAGAGATTGATACCCAAAGAGGATGCGGCGTCCTGATCCTCACGAATAGCCTGCAAGTAGTAGCCGGTTTTTGATTTTCTCAAGTATGCCGTTATGCCAAGCGTCACGGCAAGCACCAGCAACATCCCATAATAAAAAGGGTTCTTGCTGTTCAGGTTAAGCCCCCACAACGAGATATCGGAGAGCAGAATCCCCTGGGCACCGCCGGTAAAATCAAAGTTGAGCACTGAAAGACGAACAATTTCAGCCACAGCAATGGAGGCCAGTCCAAAATAATGGCCACGCAAACGAAAAACAATGCTGCCGGTAATGAGCGCTATAAGGGAGACGACGATAATCCCCACTACCATACAAATCAGCGGGTTAAGGGTAGGGTAGATCGTGAGCAGAATCAGTGTCGTGTAGGCACCTGCTCCAAAATAGGCGGCATGGCCAAAACTGTACTGACCGGCATAGCCTCCAAGAATATTCCAGGCAGAAGAGAGCGCTGCCATCATCAGCACAGAAATCAGTACACCGATAATGTAGGGGTTCTCACCAATGACAAGAGGGAGAGCAATGGCGACTACAGCAAGAATCGATACAAAAGTGATCTGTTTCATCATTGTCCTCCCTTTTTACCGAACAATCCTTGCGGACGCATCAGCAGTACCGCCAAAAAGAGCACGAAGACCACAACGTCCTTCCAGTCAGTCGAGAGGTAAGTCGATGACATTGCCTCAACAACGCCAATAACAATCCCCCCCACACCCGCCCCGACAACTGAACCAAGACCGCCAAGCACGCAGATGGTAAAGGCCTTCAAAAGAAAACTGTGACCGGCCAGAGGATGGATGTAGTAGATTGGTGCAATAAGCGCGCCAGCGGTAGCCGCCAGAGCTGTGCCAATACCAAAGGCGATGGCGCTCATCTTTGCCACATTAATCCCCATTAACTGAGCGGCTTCGCGGTTCTGGCTTGTCGCCCGTAACGCCATACCAGTAGAGCTTTTGGAGAGAAAAATGTACAGAATGGCAATAATGATACAGGTAATAAGAAACGAGAGAAGAAGTGGTACTGATATTGAAATTCCCCCCGGAAGATTGAATGCGCTGCTTGAGTAGGATGTGGTCAATATTTTGGGGTCACTGGTAAAGGCAAGGAGCGCCGTATTGCTCATAATGAGGCCAAGGCCAATAGTCAACAAAATCTGGTTCTGATGGGGATGATTGATAACCCTGTTGATAAAGAGTTTTTCCAAAAGGTAACCAAACAGAAAGGCCGTTGGAAGAATCAGCACCAACGAAAGATAGGGATCAATATGCAGCAGGGTAAAGGCAAAATAGGCGAGATACATCCCAAGCATCATAAGGTCACCATGCGCAAAGTTACTGATGTTCATGACACCAAAAACAAGGGACATACCAATCCCTGCAAGAGCATAGACTCCTCCTGTCAGTATACCTGACAGGAGTGGCTGAAGAAATAACATAATGACTCTCCTTGTGTAATGAACTCATCCAGAAGGCAATAGCACCTCAGGCACCATGGACTGAGGCACCGGGAATCTTATCGTTTAAAGGGATAAACAAGCTTCTTCTTGCTGAACGTTGCGGGATAGACCGTCTCATATTTGCCATTCTGAATTTGCTGTACCAGCATCGGATGGTTGTTCTGATTTGTAAAACCACTGTAGTCTGCAAACTTGACCGGCCCCATAATGCCACTCCAGCTTCCTGCCTTGAGCGCAGAACGAAGTGCTGCCGGATTTTTTGATTTTGAAGCGCTCTCTGCCATAATTCTGATCGCCTCATAAGCACAGGCCGCATGGTAGGATGGCTCTTTGCCAAATTTCGTCTTGTAGCGAGTGCCAAAATCAGCGGCACCTGCCCAGTTAACATCATCGGTCCATTGAGTAGCAGAGACAACGAAATTTGATATCTCCGTCTGTTGGGCAAACTGAGCTGTTGTATAGCCTGCACCTGCACCGAGAAAAGCCTTGGGGGTGAGTCCGATCTCTTTTGCCTGACGCATCAGAAGAATAGCATCGGCATCGTAGGAGACAAGAAAGACAAGATCAGGATTTGCCGCCTTGACTTTTGACAGTGATGGACGATAGTCAGGCTGACCTTGCTGGTACTTTTCGTTGGCTACCTCCTTCAAACCCATTTTTAAGGCATTTTCCTGGGCGGTCTTTACGGTTGATACTCCAAAATCAGTGGCGGCATAGACAAACGCGATGGTTTTTGGCTTATAGGCCTTGACGGCATCCATCAGCACCATTGAATAGACATTTGCCGGAGCATTCAGCCTGAAGACATTCTTGTACCCCTTCATGGTAATCTCCTCTTTGGCTGCAGCCGGAACCAGGAGTGGCACCTGATACTGGTCAGCCCTTGATGCAACGACATTGGCACAACCCGAGGTGTAGGGGCCAACAACGCCCATAACCGCATCGCGGGTTACCAGCTTTTCATAAGCGGCCAGTGCATTTTTGGGATCACCACCATCATCCTCCTTGATCAGTTCAACCTGAATCCCCTTTGCTTTCAAATCCTCAATTGCCATAGTAGCACCATTGGTAAGATTTTCACCAATCTGAGCCTCTTTGCCTGTAATTGAATTAATGAAGCCGATCTTGACCGGAGCCGCATGGAGCAGCATCGGAAAAGCCAGCAGGGCTGCCGCGACTATTGATGCAAACTTCTTCTTCATGACTGTTCCCTCGTTTTTTGAGTTACCAATAGAATGAACGCTGCGAATAAAGTGTCGACTCGATTTTTTCAAGAATTCGTACAGTTCCAAGTTACAACTCTTCAAGGAAAAAATCGTGAAACGGAGGGGAAAAAGTCCTCCCCACTTATATTAAATGAAAAACTTGTACATTGTGACGGAACAACATGCTTCACATCCAAGAAACAAAACCGGAGGAGAAAAAATGGCAGCAACAAAAGATATTGTGCTTGAGATCCTGAAAAAGGAGAGTGAACCACTGAATGCGGGCAGGATTACCGAACTCAGCGGCCTGGATCGGAAAGAGGTCGACAAAGCGATGAAAGTGTTAAAAGACGAGGGAGCCATCGTCTCTCCAAAACGCTGTTACTGGGAAGCCGCGAAATAGGGTAAACAAACTTGACCGCAAGAGATTTTGAGACTTCTCCCTTGCGGTCACCCCCATGCAATCAGAAAATTAATCTCTTCTGCCGCCTTCACCCCGACGATTGTCGCTGCCTGGATTACGCTGGTTCTGGTTGTCGTTGCGTTGGTCACGAGCATTGTCGCTGGAACGGTTGCCCCTCTCGTCCCGATTGCCATTATCGCGCTCGTTCCCCTCAAGTCGTTGACGCCTGTTATCCTTCCAGTCGTAGCGACCATCGTACCGGCGATCGTGTCGACGATATTCGACATCACGAGACCGTCTTATCTCTTCCCATCGGTGGTGTCTTATGCCAGAGGGCAGCCGACTCTCATGCACAACTATCCATGGGCCGCGATAATCACCTGATCCATACCAGATACCGTTATGGAAGGCATAATAAGAGTTTCCAAAAAAGATTATGTCATAAGGAGTGCCAACAGCTACAGCAAAGCCCATGTCGGGCAAAGGAATAAATCGGGGGCGCATGTCAAACACAAATGGAGCGCGCTCCGGGGCACGCTCACCCAAACCAATATGGATGCTTACCTCCGCCTTTGCATCGGTGGAGGGGTGGCCAAGCAGTGTTCCTGCAATTCCGGCGGCCAACCATAGTTTTTTGCTCATACTTGCTCTCTTGCGTTAAAGTATTAAAAATCGACACGCCATCGCTCTTTTGACGATCACTGCTGTTTATTCCTGCACAATGCCTCCCTGAATCCTGAGCTCCGTACCCTTTTTTTTTGGACAGCAGAGCAAAATATATCTTCATCTGCCCATATTTCAACATTTTTTTTTGCTCTGGTCAGACCGGTATAGATGAGTTCTCTGGTCAGAAGATCGTTGTCGACAGGAGGAAGCACCATCAGCACACGCTCAAACTCTGACCCCTGGCTTTTGTGGATGGTCATGGCATAAGCGGTTTCATGCCCGGGAAGTCGTTCCGGCGGAATGCTGCGAACTCCTCCAGCAGGAGCAGCGAAAAAGACTCTGAGTTCGCCTCCGTTTTCTGGATCGAGGCGGATGATTCCGATATCGCCGTTAAAGAGGCGCATAGAGTAGTCGTTGACGGTAACAAGAATGGGACGACCCGCATAGAAGATGGTTGATGGCGCAATCAGCCCCTTACGAGCAAGAATATTTTCAACCAGCACGTTGAGACCACTCACACCATAAGGCCCGTCACGCAAGGCGCAGAGTATCCGAAACCGGTCAAACCGCTCCAGCGCCTCTTCGGGAAAGGCTGCTTCAAGATACCCCTGATAGCCTTCAACCACTTTTGCCGCAAGAACATCTCGCAACTCCTCACGACAGGGTGAGGGTTGCCAGACAATGTTGCCGGTCGTGTTGCTCTTCAGGAGCGCCAACGCCTCTCTCTCCAGACCCGCATTGACGGCAAGGCTGATTTCAGCAATACCGCTACCCGGCTGAAAGCGGTAGTTTTTTTCAAGCACAACCAGTGAAGAAGAGAGTGGCGAAAAAGGGTGCTCCTCTCCGGCGGCTCCGGCAGCATTGCAGATATCGCCAAGCACTGCACCAGCCTCAACCGAAGCGAGCTGATCCTTGTCGCCAAGCAGAATGAGACGGGCGGTTGGTTTGAGCGCCGCCACAAGAGCGCTCATCAGCGGCAGAGAGACCATTGAGGCCTCGTCAATAATGACGGTATCAAAAAAAAGCGGGTTTTGCACTGAGTGACGAAAGCGGGTCGAACCGGAGATAGTGCCAAGCAGCCGCTGGATGGTGACAACATCACCAGGAATTGACGCTTTGACCTCATCGCTACAGTCAAGGCTCTCGCGGATGGAGTTGACCGACGCTTTCAGCCTTGCTGCGGCCTTGCCGGTGGGGGCGGCCATGGCAATCCGCTGCTTTTTGCCTCCATCCTGCTCAAGCAGCAGCGCCAGAATACGGACGACAGTCGATGTTTTGCCTGTCCCAGGGCCACCGGAGATAACGCAGAACTGCCGCTGCAGTGCCACTGTGGCAGCCTTTTTCTGGAGTTCATCAGTGCTTTCGGGGAACAGTCGTTTGAGAGAGCTTTGCAGTGTCGCCTCATCAATGTCGCCGGCAACTGCTCCAGCTTTGTGGAGGATAGTTGAGGCAAGATCATGCTCGTTTCTCCAGTAACGGTAGAGGTAAAGGCGACCTTCGGCATCAAGCACCAATGGGCGGTAATGCTGACCGTTCAAAGTGACAACCGAACTTTTCCCAAGCAGTTCAAGGAGCGCATCAAGCTGGGGCAGGGGCAGCTCTTTCCCGTTCACCGTGACCGTTTGCCCGGCAATATCGGCAAGGTTCAGGCAGAGATTTCCCCGCCCGATAGCGCTGCTGGCAAGAGAGACTACAAGCCGGAAAAGTTCACTGCCCTTCCCGTCGACCTGTTTGCCGATAAAGGCTGCAAAATGGCGATCAAGGGCCCGCTCCTGAAACTCAATAGTCATAGGCTTATCCTCCCTCCTCAATCAACATATCGGTCAATGCCTCGATCAGCCCTTCGGAGGGAAGATCGCGAAAGAATCCTCTGCTCTCTCCCTGCTCCCTGCTCACCCCGCGCAGAAAGACGTAGATCACACCACCGAAATGGGAGGCATAACGGTAGTTTTTGACCCGCAGCGAAAGATAGCGGTTGAGCGCCACCGTGTAGAGCAGGTACTGAAGCGGATAGAGGTTGTTCTGCATCGCCTCCGTCATATCGGATTGACCGTAGTCATCAAGGGAGTTTCCAAGATGGTTTGATTTCCAGTCGAGCAGGTAATAGCGACCACCCTCTTCGAAAACCATATCCATGAATCCCATAAGCATTCCCTTGACCGGCTTGAACTGGAGAGCCTCAGCAAGCCGGGCAAGATCAATCCCGCCGGACAAAAACCCGTGACGCGCAAGAAGCTCGCCAAGCGTCGATGAGTTGATAAAGCGGAGAGGGAAGAAAAACTCCAGCTCGGTGCTCCAGCTCCCCTTCTTGAGAGAGCCAAGGGTAAAGAGAGTGTCATGCGACGAGAGTGGTGTACTGAGGACATTATGCACCATGCCGATAATATGCGGCTCCCACTCCGGATTATAGTTGTACCGCTGCAGACCCTGCACGACCAAGTCACGAATCGTCTCATCGGTGGGCGAAGCAAAATTGAGCTTCTCAAAAATTTCGTGCATGAAGATACCCGCCTGCGCACCTTTGGGAAAAGTGAAAATGCTCTGCCCGCCAGCGGCTTTCATTGGCGATTCCCATGCCTGACGCGCCTCATCGCGATCCGGCAACTCTGCGCTTTGCGGTCTGGGGCCGGATTCGTGGCGGCTGAAAGAGGTGAAGCTTGAGACACGCCAGCCAGTGTCAACCCTGCCACTGAAACTGCGCAGGTGTGGCTTGTCGGAGACTGTGGATAGACGGGGAAGAAGTGACTTCTCCGCAACATCCTCCCGATTCATCCGCCTGAAACCGACAGCTCCCCCTGAACTCTCGGCAAACTCCTGTAACTGCGCACCCATCGTTGCTGCGCTCATGGCTTTCATTTCAGCAACAAGGGCCATCGCCGGGTTCTCCTTTTCCCGAGTATCACCCGAAGCATGAAGCAGATAGTTGATCGGCGAGGTGTCCGCACGGGTTTTGCCCGCAAAAAGATAGCAGCGGTACTTCGCTCTGGTCAGCGCCACATAGAGCAGCCGGAGACTCTCCGCCAGCGACTCCTTTGCGGCCAGAGAGCGGTGACTGTCAATATCGGAAGAGCCAAAATCCTTCACGAGCGTCCACTGCTCATTGTGAAACATCACCACCTCGCCCTTGTGGTTAGCAACACCCCAGAGAAAGGGGCAGAAGACCACCGGGTACTCAAGTCCCTTGCTGACATGGATGGTGACAATCTTCACCGCCGCATCATCCGTTTCAAGGCGAATCTGGTGCTCCTCCTGCTCATCCTCAGCCCCAAGCCGTTCGCTGAACCAGGCAATCAGCCCCTCCATGCCCAATCCGAGCTCATGTTCCTCCCCATGGAGCAGCTCAAAACAGTGCAGAATATTGGTGAGCCGCCGCTCTCCATCAGCATAACCAAGTAGACGACCGCGAACCCCCTCGCTGGCCATCAGCTCACGGCTCATCACCATACAACCCCGCTGAAGCCAAAGCTCATGAAAGTGACGGAACGACCTGAGGCACTCCGTCCACAACTCCTCATCATCAAGCAAGCTGGCAATCTCGTTGCCTGACCTGCCGAGGAGATCGGTCACCAGCGCAGCCCGCAGCTTCGCTTCATTACCTGGATCGCCAAGAGCAGAGAGCAGAATGCGCACCTCTTCGGCCTCCCTTGTTGCAAAGATGCTTTTGTCGCTCCGCATCACCCCCGCAATACCTCGTGCACTGAGGGCGTTGAGCACCATGGTTGCCTGCCGGTGCGTGCGCACAATCACGGCAATGTCGCCAGCGGTGAGAGCGTTGCCCCCTACAAGGATTTCACCATCCTTCAGGAGACGCACAATTTCCCCGGCCAGCGCTTTGGAGGCAAAAGTGCCAGCATCCTCAACCGTCCATACGCCGCTCTTTTCATCACTGGAGTCCATAAACCAGAGCTGCATCGGCTCACTCTCGCTCCCCTCCCCGCTCTCACTCTCTTTACGGTTTCCCGCAGAAAGAGGATGGTAGAGAATTTCATCATAGAGAAAGGGTCGCCTTTCATTGTCGAACAAGGTATTGAAAGCATTGAGCAGCGGCGGAGATGAGCGCCAGTTATCCGTCAGGGTAAAACGACACTCATCACTCACTTCACGGGCCGCCCGCATGTAGGCGAAAATATCCGCGCCACGAAAGCTGTAGATCGCCTGTTTAGGGTCGCCAATAAGAAAGAGCGGCAAGTCACTGCCAGCGTAAATGCTCCTGAAAATCTCATACTGCACCGGATCGGTATCCTGAAACTCGTCAATCAGCGCCGCCCGGTACTTGGCTCGAAGCAGCCCAGCCAGTATCACCCCGCCTCCATCCGAAAGGAGCGCTCGATAGAGATCTTCGAGCAGGTCGTCGAAAAAGCGAACATTGCTGGCCCGTTTGCGTTGCGGCAGGCTCTTTCGGTAAAAGCGAACCAGCTCAGCCTTGAGTGCAAGAAAGCGACTCTGCACCGCATCGTGCAACCGCTGGCAGTTCGCGAAGAGAGGGTGATCCGGTGGCGTGTTTTTCAACTTCGTCCCTTCACTGATGGCACTTGCTGTAAACTTGTTAAAGTCAGCGAAAAGGTCATAAGGGTTGCCAGCAGCAACAAAGGCATCCATGTCGGCAAAGAGTGGCTCAAGCAGGTCTATCCGGTAAGTATCCTGCGATCGCTTCAGCCCCTTGTTTGTTGTCAAGAGCTCTGTAATGCTCTCACGTTCACGCTTCCAGAGAGTGCTTGTCTCCGAGTATGCGGCGCAGCACGCCTCGTCAAGCATCCGTATCTCCTCGTCGCTGAAGTCGGGGATAACCTCCACCCCGGTACCGGCATGAAGATTTCTCAGCAGCGAAATAAAGGTTTCAGGCGAGTGACGATTGCGCAGGGTATAGCCAAGCAGCGGTGAAGGTTCGCGGAAAAAGTGCATTCTCCAGAAATCCTCCACAATATCGCGAAGCAGCCCTGTCTGGTCAGTCACCAGTTCGGTATCGTACAGTGAACCGCTTTCAAAAGCATTATCCTGCAACGCCCGCAGGCAGAAACCATGAATAGTGAAAATCGAGGCCGTATCGAAGGCACCAAGAGATCGCTCCAGGAGATCGCGCACCCTTTTCATGCCGGTTTGAGAGGCCTTTTCGTGCAGCTCTTCAAGAAATGCGTCGTTGGTGTTGCCCCCCTCCATCACCTCAAGCGCCTCACGGATACGAGCGCGGATTCTGGCACGAAGCTCCTGCGTCGCCGCCTCGGTATAGGTCACCACAAGAATCTGCTCCGGCAACAGCTCCTGCTCCACCAGCAGCCGCAGATAGAGCGAGGCAATGGCGTAGGTCTTCCCCGTCCCGGCGCTTGCCTCGATAAGGTTGGTGCCGGAGAGGGCGACCTGAATGTGGTGTAGTGTCCTCACATCATTCTGCCCAATTTTCAATCATCAACCCCGCTACCCGACTGAACTCCCGGCTGTTATTGGTGACCAGCACCGCATTCAGCGCCTTTGCGTGAGCAGCAATCATGGTGTCAAGCGCTCCGATTGGTTCTCCGCGTTTTTCAAGCTCTCGCCGTATTTCACCATAATGCCAGATTGCTGTTTCATCAAACGGGAAGAGTTCGAGTGGTGCAAAAAACATTTCAAGAGCACGACGATTTCTCTCGGATCCGCTTTTAATGACACCAAAAGCCAGTTCAGCAGCGGTGATGGATGAAACAGCAATATTGCCAATGCTCACCTGCCTGAACCGTTCCAGAACATGTGGTGGACGTGCATTGATGATGTAGATGCAGATATTGGTATCGAGAAGGTAGCTCACGGGGCAATCTCCTCCCGGCTCTGCTCCTCAGGTTGTTCTCTCGTTAATACAAATCCAGGTTCAAATTCCTGCAAAGCCGCTTCAAGCATGGACCACGATGTATCAATCGGCAACAGGAGTACACCATTGCCAAAATGTTTGATCATAACGTCGTTGCCTTTAAACCGGTACTCCTTTGGTAAACGGACGGCCTGACTTCGACCGGATGGAAAAATGCGTGCTGTATCCATACTCCCCCCTTTTTACTTTCAAAATAGATAATCACCAATGATAACTATCTTTTTTCGTGAAAGCAAGAGGGAAATCTCAATTGACGTGAAGGATCCAAAAATTTGGATGATTCTTTTTTTCCTGTGTTATCAGCGCTATCTTTCATGCAGATAAAAATTATCGAGGCGTGACCAGGCAGAATAAAGTACCCGACAAAAGCCGATAATCACTTATAAATTATATTTCAGAAGTAAAAAATAAATAAAACCATGAACACACAACTACAAAATATTATTGAGCAGATTGAGGCCGGGCAATTCAAAGAGGCCTATAACGCCCTGAAGATGATGAGAAAAGATCCCACACTGTCAGAAGAGATTTTGGAGGTTGTTGAAATTGCCAGCATTGAAATCGGAGTAACCGAAAAGCGCTTGCAGTTAGAGCCTCAAGGTGGTTTTTATGCAAAAAGTGCTGTTTTGAGGCTGCAGGGAGCATTAGGCGATCCAGAGGCGGCTGAACGATTGAGCATTTTAAAGGAACAGATGAACCTTGTTATAGATGCACAGGTCAATAGCAGAAATTGACCTGGTACGGTAAACAGTCGGGCTATAACGATTTTACCTTTCCAAATTTTTTATTACCCCCAGCTTTAGGATCGAACGACTCTAAATGTAAAACGCTTTGAGGAAACGCGGGTATAGATGCACCTGAACTAACCGAATCCATTGCCATAGAACTGGTGTTTGGTTGCTGGACAGCAGTTTGGGGTGAACTGGCTGGTTGCGACTCCCTCATTATTTGTTGTACTGGTTTTGGTCTGGCTGTGGCATTTGACATTTTGACTCCTTAATAATTTGGACAGGTGAAACAATTTGAACTGGCAGTGCTTGTCGTTCGTTGTGACTAAAATTGATTACCCATTGAGGGATACACAAAATAAGAATAGCAAATGATATAAATGCTAACCGCTGCGCTAACAGTAATTTACTTTTCCTGTGTTGATTTTGCATAAAGTTATAATCCACAGAGTCAGAGTATTCTTTAAGCAATCCCGAAAGCCCATCCTGAAGAGCAAGTGAAGAGTCGGGATGACCATCCACGTATGAAATTATTGACGATGGAGATGGTACCCGTGAATATTTAAATTTCCAGAGTAAAACATAAGCCACATAGCATATCGACAGAAGTAAAGTTACCATTGCCGAAATAATTGGCAACCAGAAAAAAGCCATCGATGAAACTAAAAGTTCAAAAGTCAATTTTTAGGGTTCTTTAATAAAATATCAAACCCTGCTTGTTCAAAATGGTGATCTGTACTAAAGATATTACGGATACTCATATCTTTTGCAACAACCATACTACAGCAATCAACAAGCCCCCATTCTTTATCGATCATTTGACTGAACAACTCAATGCCTCTATTCATAATGTTTTGATCAATTTCGATGCTTTTCCACCTCTTTGACTGCATGATGGCATTTATCAGCTTTATCGCAAAAGGCTTGAGATGAATTGTACTGAAAGCATTCCCAAATTCAAGCAGAATGGCATTCGTTGTAATAAATGTAACGTTTGATCTGCTCAATTCATCATTGATAGCACATGCCTGATAATGAAAAGAATCTCGTTTATTACCCACAGCAATCAATGCCGATGTATCAAAAAAAATATGATTCATGATCGCTTGGCAATACCATACAGATAATGATCGTGATTTTCGGCAAAATCAACTCTACCGGTATCAACAGCTATTTCAGCAAAATTGAGGCTATCCCAGGCATCTGTTGACAACGGCTCGGGCGTTATTTCCGCCACAATACCTTCCTGAGTAAATATTTCTTTTACTTTTTTAATAACACGCGATATTTCATCAGGAAGAATATCGGGTAATGTTATGGTCAATTGCATGGTAGTAATAAATAAAATTGATCTATTTTAACGAAATACCTTATTCAGCAGAGCGGGATAATATGTAGCGTTTTACCCCTTCCCATGAAATTCCTGATGAGGGGGTTTTGAGCATATTCGGCGCTTCTGCGATCAAGTTCATCAAGTTGCCATTGAGTAGCTGAAATTTCTTCAGGCGTTGCTGACAATTCTGATGGTACAAAAACATTATCAAGTACCCACAGCCCAGCGACTGATGAAGCCGGTCGGCATCAAACATTAAGAAATATTCCTGTAATCCGCAATGTAATTCTGACTCTCCGGCAACTGCATGGTGATCAGCAAGTACTGCAATAATTTGTGTGACAAACCAATCCTTCTCGATGAAAGAGGGAACCGAAGCGACACTTTCTCAAAAACTTCCTCTTCAGGCCGCTGGTTCATAACTGACATAAGCTCCACCATATCCTATCTTTCGGCTTATACGGCCCTTGACAGCAATCACGGGACCGGTTGGCACCTGGGTTGTTTTTCATATATACAAGCGCATAGCTCATTACTCAAGTCCCAGGAAGTTTTTGATATCTGATTTTTTGAGAACCGTGGTTTTACCCTCCTGTACTTGCTGAAGAGAGTGCTGAAAATGTTCAACAACATTGGGATCAGAAAAATATCGGTCAGTATCACTGATTTTCGGGGCAGGAATAATTTCATAGGTTTCACTCTTTCCGTACTGGATAGTGCTTATTGCTATCATAGTTGTTCCTCTATTTACGGTATTCTGAAGCTCTCGATGCCAGAAGCCACCGCCATTGATCTTGCAGGTTGCTGAACTGTCGCCAACAACAGTTTTAAATTCTTGATCGCTGTTTCGTCACTCGCCGATTGTTTTAAAATAAAAATAGTTAATCGCATTTCAGTACAATTGCGTCCGCACTGCGGACGTAATTGAGAATGGATAGAAAATTTGCGATAAAGTCTTTTTAGTTTATGAAATCCCATCTATCAAGTGCTTGCCCTGATTCTTGAGAAAGAGCCTTACAGATACCAAATTGCTCTGTCTGATCTCTCAAACTCCGATATCGCTGCCCACTACGATGAACCGGTACGGGTTGTTACTGCAGTACGACACTGGCTTGTAAACGATGTATCCCGGTAGGGACGAGGGTTTCCCCTCGCCCTCGGACAGATCCGGACTGGCGGAATTCCCGCATCCGGCTCCTAACTTGAGTATTTGACGCGAAACTGCTTCGCGTATGCGGGCCTGCGCTTGGGACACGGCATCCCCACTCTGTGTTCGGACCGTGTTTTGCTCTTCCGCATTCCTCTTGTTCCCACCGCTTCCCTCCACAGACTCCTCAGCGAGAACTCCCGCTTTGTTCGCCTGCTCAGGTATTATCAGCAGGTCTGACTTCTCCTTACCGTACATCATCGGCTTCGGCCAATGGCCTTCCCGATGCGACCCGCCACCGACGACGGGTGGTGTTGAAGATCTCCCGGTTCCCGTGCAGAAGATGTACGTACATGCCAGGGTCTCAGACGACGTGGGGGCAAACAAGCACTCGCATTATCGCGCCTGTTCATATTGCCTTCTGCCATTTCGAGAGCATCGGCCCCCCAGATTGATTTTTCGCCGCTCAATGGCTGGCCTATACGCACCCCTGTCAACGCTTCACGTATGGCCTCAGGGCCACCCGCGCATGACTCGGGGCCAGTGTAGATCGCTACTCTTTCACTGTAAAGGACTTTCACCTCTTGACCTCCTGCCGGTCTCCCGGCGCACCGGAATCGATCTGCCAGGTCCTTCTGCACTCTTCGATCTCTTTTATGCAATTCATGGCAGATAATTACGAATACTTATTGGAACACGGTTTTCACAAAGATGACATTCCTGGTCTTCCTGTGCCGGAGCTAATAAAGTATATGCGCGAATGGGTTGCGGCTAACATTTCATAAACACACAACAAAATTATCCTAAAAGCGGACTGAAAAATCCGCAGCAATCCTTCCACATTTGCGCAATCTGTAGCATATTTTTTCCCATCTGAAAATTTCAATTTCAGTTGTCGATAAATTGTCGACAACTCAAGGCTGAGCCTTCGTCATGGAATGGCGTTTTATCAGGACGCTTTCGTCTCCCACAGCGGCTTGCCAGTTGCCCTGAAATACAGTGACTCAGGATCAACATCAAAACCGCAATCCCATGCAAGAGTAGGCCAGGAATCAAGATAAAAATGTGAAAAAGCTTCAGGGTTCCGTAATGGCTCCGCTATTGAATATTTATAGACAAGATCGCGAAGATCCACCTCGCCAGTTTCATCAGTATTGAACTTTCAGAAATATCTGATAATCCTTGACATACCTTGCCTCTATAATTGAAATACATTCCATTGTTATTGTGAAACTTCTACAGATACACGAGATACTTTATATCGAGCAACATTCAGCGCTGATGCAATATTTGGGTCAAAAACGGCAAGGTTTATTCCATCTCCTACTGAGCTTTTATAGATCACGCCATGGTAGCCGCACTTTTTGATGAATTCACAAATATATTGACTTGGAATGTAGTCAATAGCTGCTACCAGTGGGAGTACCGGTCGTGTCAATTCATCTCCAAGCTGTTCTAAAAAGCTGATATCTCCTCTGAGCAAAGCAACTTCCCTTTCATCGCTCAACAAGAATGGTGAAACAGTTTTGCGGGGAAAACGCAAATCGATGATTTTCAAATTCTTCGACATACAATAATCAGCCACACTTGCAAAATCACCCGTATGCGGGCGAAGTTCCGAAATCGCTGTCGTAACAGTGGAGGCAAGATACAAATATGGAATTCCGGCAGGATTTGCCCGGCCTTGCGATGCAAGATGTTTCGGTGGAGCCCCCATGTCATCAGGCAAAAAGGGCTCTGTCATAGTTTGAAGACGGGCTCTATACCATATTTCATTGAGTTCATCAGATCCAAGCAGCAAATGAGACAACAGACCATGTAACCTCTCTGCGTCGATTTCGGTTTGAGGAAAGAATCTGTTTTCATACATCAACTCACTGCGAAGTTTCTCCCAGCGCTCAAGTCCATCTGAAAGACAATCGTCAGAAGGAATAAAATTTTCACGAACTATTGCTCCATCATCAAGAATATCAGCCAACAGTTCCTTTGAATGTGCAATATCCATTGTGGGATGAGAGAACATATCCCAATCATCCTTGAACCACTCAACAAGAGTTTTGCCAGTCTGATTCTTGATGTAGATATTGGCAAGTTGTTCAAAATAGCTTTTAAGAAAAGATAGTTGAATCAGTTGAGTATTCTGCGTTCCGCAATAAAGACAGTTTCCAACTTCAGAGGATAATGTTGGAATAATCGCTCTTGTTATTCCTCGGTCACCGATACAGTTGGCGCAACAACTTTTCATCATGCAACATTATGTTCCCGAATAAAGTAATCTGCCAAGGTCTCTATATGATGCTTCATTGATAATTTTTTAACCGGGCCAAGACCAGGAAAATGTTTCATTTCATGCAGTTTAAGAAATTCACCAACAGCATTACTATGAAATATTTGAGTATCTGAACGGGTCACCTCTTTAACTAATTTATCCAAAGCTTCTGCAAATTTACCAGCAGGATCTGTCGGGTCGTCCTGACGGTTCGATTTAAAATGATGAATATACATGCCATCATCTTTGTTTCTGTCAATGAAGGTCAGATGAATAGCAACGGCATAGGCTGGCCCACCCGTTTCTGAATAATCATCACCAACAATCAGAAAATCGCCAAAACCATTCATTCCCTCATCCATGAATGTTGCATGAATATCAGAAAAAAACTCAACGTAAGGATGCAATCTGTTCGATCGTTTTTCAAAACCATCACGCAATAATATTCGCTCACCTGTTCTAAAATGCTTTTGGTACAGTTTACCGCAACTTTCCTCAAAAAAAACATGTCGCATCTCACATGCCTCCCAACCCAGTAAATTAGCCAATGTTTTTGCTTCAGTGAACCCTGCATGAATCAGAGTAATATGCCTTTCGGAATACTCATTGCAATACTTGAGGGCATCATTTGCTGACATGTTTTCAGACAATAAAATGCCAACGGAGATATTCTCTTGCTCAAAGTCATTGTTCACCAGTTCAACAATACCATCACCGTTTCTTGAATGATCACCATAACGAGGATTGACAATAACCACCGCACGCCCACCAATATCTATGAGCGATGAAAGAGTTTTGCTTAAACCTCCCAAAGACTCCTTGACTGGCTCAATAATGGGAACAAACTGGCGCTGTACCATAAGTGGCGCACACTCTCGAATAGTAAGCAGTTCGTTTTGTTTTCCTCGAAAATAGGGGTAGTACATAACCGTGTCACGTCCATTTTAAAGCTTCGATGACTGGAATATTCATAACATCCAGAAGTCTTGAGTACTCTTTCTTTTTCAAAGGGAGGGATAATACAATCGCCTGCAGTGAATGAGGAATGGCTTTAATAATATCGCTTATTGCAGATTGACTGCGAGTATTTCCAAGAACCTCCACCATCCCGTCATGCGCTTGATGCGGAGTTAATTCAAGAAACTTATGACGCAAAGAGCTATACATAAGGGTGTTTGGAAGAATTGGTATTTCAACACCATATTTTTTCAAAATATTCTTTGCCTCATCGAGTCGAATTGCATCAAAAATTATCTCCTGACGTATTCTTTCTGGTGAGTATTGAGATTTTCTTATAGTTGCTATCTGAAATCTGTCGGTGAGCAATAATACCCCAACGTCGTCAGGTACTGCTGCAAGAACATTCTTTAAATGATTCTCTCCCGTAATTACATTGACATGAGCAAAAAAACTCCTATACCAGGAAACTTGATCCTGAATTCTAACAAGAGAATCTCGTTCAGATTTTATTTCGTAGACTGTTGAAGTTCCGTTCAAAATAGCAATATCAGCTTTACTGCTTCCAACCCGAAACTCTGAAAGCATTGTGGCCGTTTGAAGCGAATGCTTTCCAAGCAATATTTTATGTGCAAGAGCCGACTTGTAAGTATATTCATTCCGGCACGCTTTTCTTTTCAACAATGAAAAAGCCTTTTCAAAAAAAGTACAGAGCGGAGAGTCACATTGTGACTGGTCAAGCAGACTCGACTCTTTGGCTAACCTAGGAAATTGAGCTGAAGAGCCTTTCTGCGCCAGCTCACGAATCAACCCCTGAGAAAAAAGCCGGCAAGTAGCTGAAAGTCTGGAATTTTCAGGCAGGTTAACAGCTATCAGCATTACTGTTTTAATTTAAATATTTTACAGAGAAAAACAGAAGTGCTACGCAAGTACATGCAGAACATCTTGCCCCGGTGTCAGCAAAACTCTATCGGGAATCGAACAGGATAACTCACCAGGGCGTCTACGGATTCAATCGATAGAACACCACAATGCAAGTTTACGAAAGTGGTCAAACTAATTCAAATTTTAGAGTAATTTTATGCGAATAGGAGTCAAAAGCGATGGACTGAAAAATTCTCTGCAATCCTTCCACATTTGGACAATCTGTTGCTCTCATTTTCCCATCAGGAGCCTTCATTTTCAACTGTCGACAAATTGTCGACAGTTCAAGTCCATCGTCACTTTTTACCCTGACCTTCATCCTGAACCAATAATCACGCGGGTTGACGCTTTCGCCCAACACGGCAATGACATCGACAATCGAGAAGTACCAGGTTTCAGTAGCCTCATCGAAGTGACGACGAATTGGCGCATTTTCAAAAGCAATGAGCGTTTGTTCTTCTGTCATGATCCGCCACCTTCTGATACAGTTTTGAATTCAAATCCAATCCATCAAGTGCATGCCCTTCTCAAACAGACGGTATTGCTCATCAGTAGCCCTATAATTTCCTTCATCGTTTCAGTCAATCTGGTGTCATGCACCACGTCATACACCACGGCTTTTGCAACTTCAGCCGTCTCCTCTTGTTTTGCGCTGAATTCCGGCACACTGATGATCATGCGAAATACATTGACCGACTCTTTACCATCAACATATTTTGCAGCGAGAATGTCAATAATAAACGAGAGCACATAATTCAGCACCAAATATACACTATTTACACAGACATTAAGCCGTCCTAGTCGAAGAATTAACCGACATAAGATACCGCCCGGCAGAGCAGTTCATCCCTGATTTGATGAACTACCTGGGGGAATATTACTATGTCGGGCTTTTGAGTGCTGCGGAGTACCACGGTGCAGCTCATCATCGCCCCCAAGTTTTTCAGGTTATGGTAGCCAAACCGCGAAGAACCATTATCTCCGGCAAAGTTGAGGTCAACTTCATCGTCAGAGGTAATATTGAGGCTATTCCAACTCAACCACGCAATACGGTATCCGGCATTCTGAAGCTCTCAACACCAGAAGCGACCGCCTTTGATCTTGCAGGATATTACAGGCACTGTGGATGGCTGGATAATGTTGCCACCGTGCTGTCGGAACTGGTCGAAGTCATTGATCCCAAAAAGTTAGTGACGGTTGCTGAACTGTCGCCAATAACCTGGGTGCAGCGACTGGGATATTTATTGGAATCTGTTGGATCTGAGGAAATATGGCAGCCTTTGTCAGAGTATATCAACGCCAAAAAACCTGTACGCTCACCACTGCTACCATCAGTCACCATCAAAGGCACAGTGTTTAGTAAGCGCTGGCAAATATATATTAATACCAAAGTGGAGTCAGAGATTTGATACCTCAAGCCTACATCATTGAATGGCGTTTTATCAGGATGCTTTCGTCTCCCACAGCAACTTGCCGGTTGCCCTGAAATACAGTGACTCAGGGTCAACATCAAAACCGCAATCCCATGCAAGAGTAGGCCAAGAATCAAGATAAAAATGTGAAAAAGCTTCCGGGTTCCGTAATGGCTCCGCTATTGGATATTTATAGACAAGATCGCGTAGATCAACCTCGCCGGTTTCACCAGTATTGAATGTCAGAAATATCTGATAATCCTTGACATACTTTGCCTCTATAATTGAAATACATTCCATAATAAAGTCCTCCGTTACACAAGCGGTTGAATCCGATGAAAATCCTTTGTTTCCCACATCATCAAAAGTTCATCACTATGCAATTCTGCCCATTCTTCCACAAGACCACGAACTTTCGCAGGAAGAGAACCAACTGTGATATTCAAATTCCTGATGTCCATTGATGCCCGATAGTCATTATACTGCACATGAAAATGAGGTGGGTTGTGTTCATCGAAATACATTGAAATGATAATCCCAAGAAATCGTGATATCTCCGGCATAACCTGTATTAGTTAAGTTTTTGTGGCAAAATATCATCAGCCATGATTTTTATTTTTACTCTTGAGTAAGGTATAAATCCGATGATAGTTATCAAATAACAGGACATACCCGTCAGATTAACTCACACTCACACTCACACACTTACCCTCACCTTCCAACGTGCTCTCTCTTATTGGCTTTGAGGATGCGATTTGTTTTTCGCATTTTCTTATCTGAAGCCTTCATTTTCATCCAGTACCCTGACCTTCATCTTGAACCAATAATCGCAAAAGGTGACGCTTGCGCTTAGTACGGATACGTCCAAGAAAAAACTTAATCACTTCTTCCAGAAAACTTTTATTGCTTACTTCAGATTGAATTGCCGCATTACAATATTATTTATACACATTATCACTTAACTGCAAACCACAATACCTTGCCCAAAGCATCATACTCAACTCCCGCTGTTCCCAGCTTATATCCAGCTTTTGTACTTTTTCAATAAAATCACGATATGTAATGACCTTGAATTTCTGTTCCCCATTTTTCAGCATACCCTGAAATTCTGTTCCAGTTTGTAATGCACTATTATCATCTTGATGACAGAATAGACCCGTATACAAAAATTGATAGCAAGCATTTTGAAGCAGTGCTTCAGCAATTAGCTGATTACGAAAAAGCTGGTTGTATTTAGGTGACGTAAACTCGTCATAAGTTGCTATAAATGAACTCTTTTGACCTTTTTCAAAAATACTTTCATACTCAGGTTTTTTGTACTCGGTAGAAGAAAAAGTATCTGTGTACTTGCACTCAAGACCTATAAAACCGCTTTTTTTGCCAGACATTACCTCAAAAGAAACATCAAACGCTGAATTATCCTTGGTGTAGTTTTGTTGAGGAGCATATTCAAAAATAACATTGGTAACTTCAGTTAACTCAGGCCAATACTGCTGCAATATTTTTAATGCAAGACACTTATCCGCTTTTAGTTCTCCAAAAAAATTAAAACAAAGCGGTTGACTGGATAGAAGATTATTATACAGACGCTGTTCCTCTATAATACCAGAACCCGCTTGTTTTCTATCCTCAATTGTCTGTTCGACAACAGCCAAGATACTTTTAGATAAAAAATTCTTTTTGTTTATGTCTCCATTTAAAATTGTATTACAAACTTTTTCTTTCTTTAGAACAGGGTTATTCCCTTCATCTTCAGCAAGAACAAACGTCCTCCACCAACCCTGATGAAATCGTATTCTTTTTTTAAAACCACTTTCATTTGGAAGTGTACCTACCAAGGTCAATAAATTCTTCTTCATTTAATATTTTTTTTGACTTTATCAAGCTCATCTCTTTTCTCTTTCAGATTTTTTTCAGCCTTCTTAATTTCGTCTTCAAGAATTGATTCAGTGCCTATCAGATCGCCATATAAAAGTTCCTGCTCATCTTTGAAGGGAAAAATAGGTGTGTATAGTTGGTGGTGGGCACGCCCCAAAGCTCCGCTAAAGAGTTCCACTACTGGACGCTTTTTTCCGCTTTGAAAGATATGGTCTAACGAAATTCCAGGATATGGGTCGATATAAAATATTTTTTTGATACCTAACTGATATGCTTTTTTAGCGCATAGTTCACAAGGGCTTGCAGTCGAAAATAGAATACCACCAATAATTCCAACTCCCCCATATTTTGCAAGCTGCAAAAAAGCATTTTCTTCTGCGTGTAAAGATCGTGTATGAACCTGATTCTTTTCTCCATCTATTCTATTCTGTAAATCTTTAAAGCAATAACAAGGTGTAAAGCCTAAAAAATGTTCGTGTTCAGGAAGATATTTATAATTTATGGAAACAAGATCCCGAAATTTCTCGTCCGTATTCTCATAAAAGCTAAACCCCTTCTTATCAAGAATACTTATTAAATCAGATGAACTTCTCAGCAAGCACGGTGTTTGTGCCTCAGCAGAGCTATTCCACCCAACGGCTTTGATAGAATAGTATTGATCTGTTATAACAGCACCAACTTGCCTGGAAATACAACCAGAGTTTAATTTAACTTGGTAAGCAATTTGCATTGTCCGTTCAAGCGGTGTAGGCGTGACCAATGCCGGATGTTTAATCAATGAAACATACCAAGCTAGTTGTTTTTTTAATTTGTTTAAGTCTTGTCCTTGATCATGAGGATTATTAATATGAATATCCGACAACTCTATACATTTTTGCATATCTTGTCGTGTAAACTTGTACACCCCTTTTAACTTCTTTGGGTATTCGTTATTATCAAGCGACTCTATTTTCTCCTTTGTGTAGCCCAGATTTGTTAGACGCTCAATTCTATCTGAATTAGGCGTATTGATAGAAATAAGATAAAATGCAGAGTATCTTTCGCGCAAGTATTGCGCCTCAAATGGATTTCGAATCGCATCAATAACAATGAAGCTTTTATTCTCTTCTACAACCCTAATTACTTTTACTATTTTGTTTAGACGTTTAGCGAAGGTGTAAATATTTTCATTCTCGTAACTCTCCTTTAGAGCGTTGCCAGAAGACCTTATATTGTTACCAAGCTTCTGAAAGAGTGACGTAAATGAGTCTTCTGAATCTTTTAGATTAATCTTATCAAAGCATTTTTTTAAGTCCTCAGAAAAGCTTTTAATGCCTTTATAATAAAAGTCATACGAACGTTGAGCTTTAATTTTAATTTGGTCTTTTGTATATTCATCTAAATTACTAATATCTTTTCGTTCTTTGTGATATATTTCATACTGGTCTTTTAGTCTATTATTCATTTTTTGGGAAATTTCAATCTTGTCTTTTGTAACTTGAATAGACTTCATGATGTAACTTTCAAATTCACAGTATTCATTTTCCAAAACAAATGAAGTTATTACATCCCTCATAGAAATAACTGTAAATTTATCCCAGTGTTTCTGAGTATAACTGTAAATTATTCGCTCTTTTCGCTCATCATTATTATCGAAACAACTCAATTTTGGCGTTGGCAAATCAAAATCATTAACGTTATACGACAATAATGTGGCAGCAGTTGTGCAACCAGAACCAGTTCGTCCAGTTAAGCCAATCAATATAAATTTATCTCTTTCATGAAATATTTGTTCTAGTGCCTTTACTGCATATCTATTATTATCCATAGGATCACCCTGCTTTAGAAATAAATTAAATTGAAAAATTTCGCTTAGTTAAATAAACCATTCAATCCGCCTGTTCGCCCTGTTTGGCAAGCAGCACCCGCGACAAATCCAGTTCGCCTTTGAACGCCTTTTGGCTAATAGTTCCATAAAGCGATTCAAGGTTGATAAGAGACATGTTGTAATGGGCTTTCAGGGCTTCAACTTTGGCTACTATGGCCTCAAAACGGTTTTGAAGTTCAAGAGGAGGTAATGGAATAACTATATTTTTTAAATTTGCTTTTGAGATATTTGGCATTGAACCTGCGGCCCCACCAGCAAATGATTGAATTTTTTTTCTTTGCGAATCGTTGATGAGCAATTTCCAGATATACATAGGATTAACAGCCACATCGTCATCAAAAACAAACCGAAATATCAAGTCTGATATCATTAATTTTGCTCTTGTATCAAAAACATATACACATGCGGCAACTAAATCGTATGTATTTTTTCGACTGAACAGCAAATCGCCAACATGAACTTCATTCCTTGCTATTGGCAGAACATCAGGAAGAAGAGCCTTATTCTCATCGCATTTGAATACACAGCTTGTTATTGCCCCCAATTTCAGCACACCCCATTCAGAAGGAGAAGCCGCTCTTGCTTCACATACTGGACTCCAGCCACTTTCAATATCTTTTAAAATTCTTGAAAAAGGAACAGTCTCCCACCCCTTCTCATTCCTGACCGGATCGCCAAACATCCCCAGAAAAACACTTTTGAGCAGTTCGTCAAGCTGTTTGAGTTGCTCGCTGCGGCGGAAGATCAGGTTTTCTACTTTGGAAAGAAGGGTTGCGATACGGATTTGGTCGTCAAGCGGCGGAAGGGGCACTTCAAGCCTTTTCAACGTTGTCTGAGTTATTGCTTGAAATGTCGAACCCGTTCCTAAACTGGCAACATTTTGCTCGTTGCACTTGAGGTAATAGTATAGAAAATAATTATTTAAATTTGCATGTGGTCGGATTGCCGACAATCCCCTTCCTATAATGCATTTTTGGTTGCAAATATTGACTGATCCAACCGGGGCACGAACAGACATCAGAATATCGCCAGGCTCGGCCTCTTTACGTTTAGCGCTGTTGCACCAAATACGGACTTTTGGGAATTTATCCTGAAAATCTGCTTTCCCTTGAAAAAACGGCAATCCATCGGCAATTGAATTATATGTTGACGATTCAGGGGATTGTCCTGCAATTATGGTTGTAACCTGTTGAAGTTCAACTGTTTTCATCTACCCCTCCCCTCAATAACCCTCATGCCGATTGTCAGATTCTCTTCGGGTAGTTTCCCATATCGCTCATAATCGAATTGCGAACGCAGTGCGTTCGTAATTGTAACCTCTTTATAAAAAGGCCTTTTACCCCTACGACCAACTGAAAAGCTTCTCCCCCAACCGGTTATAAATGCTTGTTTCATCCAATCATCCCCTTCAGCTCCAACAGCTCCCGTACAATGCCACTCTGAATGTTTGCAAGTTCAGCCTCATCAATCTCCCCCACCTCTGCCGTAATCAGTTTGTCGAGAATTACCGAAGGACTTTCGTAGACGACCTCTTCAAACACATCGGTTTTATAGCGGGAAAGGGAGAGATCATATCCACCTTCGCCTTCAATTTCGCTGCGCGGCACAAAAAAGAACTTTTGGGTTCTGTCGGTGTCGTGCTCAACGCCTCGCGTTTTATATTTATCTACAATATCGAGCAGATCGCCGCAACCCTCCTGCTTGCTGCGTTTGTCGTCGAGGGAGTAGCCGTCGGAGTGCATGTCGTAGAACCAGACCTGCTCTGTGGCTGGTTTGGTGACCTTGTCGAGCGGGCCCCATACTTTTGTGAAGAGCAGAATGGAGGTTGAGACTCCGGCATAAGGCTTGAAGACTCCGCTGGGCATGGTGATAACGGCTTTCAGGTCGCAGCGGTCAACAAGCAGTTTGCGCAGTGCCTTGAAGGCGCCGCCGGAGCCAAAGAGCACGCCTTGGGGCACAATAACGCAGGCGGTTCCCCCTTTTTTCAGCAGCCGGTAGATGTTTTCGACAAAGAGCAGCTCTGTTTTGGTGGTGGAGAGGGTGAAGCTTTCGTTGATGTCGCCCTTGTCGATGCTGCCGGTAAAGGGGGGATTGGCCATGATGATGTCGTAGCAGGACTCTTGCGTAAAGCTTTTGCTCAGGGTGTCTTTGTAATCAATTTCCGGCTCGTCAATGCCGTGCATCATGAGGTTCATGAGTGCAAGGCGAACCATGGTGCTGTCGATATCGTAGCCGAAGAGCGTTTTGCTGAGAATGGTTTTTGCCTGTTCGGTAAGCCCAGCGGAGACGGAGGTGCGGAGAAATCCATCTTCGTCCGGCACGAGTTCCTTGTTTCCGGCACGAATTGCCAATTGCGTCACGATGTATTGATACGACCCAAGCAGGAATCCGCCTGAACCACATGCAGGATCGGCAATGGTGTGGCCAAGCTTGGGCTCAACCAGATCGGCCATCATTTTGATAATGTGGCGAGGGGTACGGAACTGTCCGTTTTTACCGGCAGAGGCAATTTCGGAGAGAAGAAATTCATAGACATCGCCCTGAATATCCTGAAATGCCTGCCCTTTTTCATTTGAGTCTTTCTCCATCACCTCAAAGATCTCGTCAACCGTTTTCACCGCCTCAACGAGGAGCGAAGGCTTGGGAATGATGAAGACCGCATTTTTGATATGCCGGGTAAATTTCGACTCGGAGCCGTTCATGTCTTTCAGGTAGGGGAATACTCTCGACTGCACATGGGTGAGCATCTCTTCGGCCTGCCGGTGTTTGAATTCACTCCAGCGAAGGGTGCTTTTATCAATGGCATAACTCGCAGCATTTTCTTTGTCGCGATATTCCGGCGGTATCCACATCCCCTCAAAGAGTGAGCGGTAGGTGTCGCCAGCCCACTCGGCGCTTGCCTGCTTCTCCCTGTCCTGATCGTCCATGCGCTTCATGAAGAGCAGATAGGTGATCTGTTCAATGGCGGTGAGCGGGTTGGAAATGCCGCCGCTCCAGAATTTGTTCCAGAGTTGATCTATCTTCGATTTCAGTTCAGGGTTGTGCTGGAGCATCGGGTTGTATCTGTACTATTGATGGTGAACTCTTGCTGTTTGTTCATTGTTTGTTCTGCTTCAAAAATGTTTGACCTTGTTCGGTTGTTCGGTTTCATAATTTCGCTTGCTCTCCATGATTCAGCACATTAGCTCCAGACTTATGCGGTCACTTGTGCGGTGACTTATGCGGTGACTTGTCCGGTTACTTGTCCGGTGACTTGTCCGGTTACTTGTCCGGTCACTTGTCCGGTCACTTGTCCGGTCACTTGTCCGGTCACTTGTCCGGTCACTTGTCCGGTTACTTGTCCGGTGACTTGTCCGGTTACTTGTCCGGTCACTTGTCCGGTCACTTGTCCGGTCACTTGTCCGGTCACTTGTCCGGTCACTTGTTTGTCCATGGATTCTGGCTAATTAATCTTCGTTTAAATTCTTTAAATGGCTTGACCCTTTTGCGGTAAGCCGGTACTTTTGCAGGCGGCTACCGGGCTTTTCAGGAAGAGTATAGGCAATAAGCTCCCGATCAAGCAACTCCTTTATGGCTCGCTTGAACGCCCCGGTTTTGGTATCAAGACCAAGTATTTCGATAAGCTCCATGGCGGAGCGGGGTAGATAGGTCAATGCAAGCAGAACAGCTTCCGACTGGGCCCCTGACTGGGCCCTTGACTGGGCCCTTGACTGGGCCCCCGACTGAACTGACTCTACCCCCAAGGTTTTTGCTTCACCTTTTAGCACCTCTTCTTCCAGCGCAAGGGCTTCCAAGGATACAGGAAAGGTCGTCCGAATGAAATGGGTCGAAAAGGTGTAGGCTTCACGCGGATAAGCTTTGAGAATCCGGGGCATTCCGGAGCCAAGGTATTCGACCATAGCAAGATCCTTGAAAACTCGCATCAGGGTTTTGTTGCGCGGCATGGAATATCCGGCAAAAAAATCATCCTGCTCAGCGCCAGGGTGAACGGCACCTGCCGAGGTAATTTCAAGCCGATCAGTAAAAATTTCAAACTTCGGCACCAGTTCAGTACTGTAGTCGTTATGAATAATGGCGTTGATCACAGCTTCACGAAGGGCGACCTTGTTCCAAAGGCTTCGACTGATACGCTCACGGGAAGTTATTTTATTGATGACACGGTTCTCGACTCCCTCCAGACGGTCGAGTATCTGCTTGCAGCTTTTAATCAGGCAACAAAAGCCGTAATCTTTGCTCCCAAGCAGATCAACCCTGTCAGTGCCTGCATATTTCGCCACCTGCACCGAGTTGCCGTTTTGATCGGCCAGCAGATAGCCTGCATAGTTATAGCCGCCATCCTCGGTGGTCAGTTCAAGATTGGCTGCAAATTTGTCACCAAGCGTGAGACCTGCCTCCTGATAGTAGATTTTAAGCTGCTCAAAGGTGAGATCCTGCCGCAGAGAACGGATACGAGCGATTGAATTACGCGTACGTCGGGCAAAGAGCTCTTCAATCATACGCTGCGACATGGGCTCACTGGCGCTGCCAATGCGAATGAAACACCCTTTTTCAGACATACCGAACTTGCGCAGGTAATAAGGTTTTTCGGTACCACTGGCAACAATGATTTTAATAATATCTTTGCCATCACGGGTTTCGTGAATGACATCGAACAAACCAAGGCATGAAGGCTGAATATTATTTTTGAGGCGATCCTTGATGGCAAGCTGCAGAGCGTCGCACTCAGTCACGCCATAGAGAGACCCATGCTTGTCAATACCAATATAGATAATGCCGCCATCATGATAGTTCAGAAATGCGATGACCTCCTTCTCAAGCCTCTCATTCAGCTCGCGCTTGTATTCGATGCGGTTATTTTCTGTCATGTTATGCTGCCAGTTGATCGGCCAGAGCCAGGATTTCGTTAATTTCAGCCGGATTGAACACCCCGCGAATGCCTTGCGGGTGTATTACGGTAAATGGAGCGTTGATGAGGTCTCTCTTTTCTACCTTTTCGCGCTCTATAATGAAGTTTTTGAGCAGGTTTAAAAAGTCCAGTTGGCGACTTGAAAGGTTGGTGTGCTGCTGGATAAACTGATCGAACGCATCGGCAACCGTTTCAGGGAAACTCTTGAGAATTTCGAGCCCAAGAATATGGCGAATAAACTGGATAAAATGTGCCTTGCGGTTCTTATAGACGGAACGCAATAGCTCCTCGGTAATGTGCGGATGCTCTTCGTGGAGCAGCTCGGCAAGTTCAGTAGCCTCTTCAGGCGAAATCTCCTTGCCCTCCTTGATTTTGGAGAGAATGGGATTCTGTGTTGTCAGTTCGGTAATGAGCGCCTCGACCATTTCACGGTAACGTGTAATGCTGACGGCCTCATTCCGGGGGCCAAATTCCACCATCTCTTTGTGGTGGAGCAGATCCTGAAGATTCAGGTTGACTTGACCGATGGCGCCGCTCTCAACCTCGCGAAACTTCATCAACGGTGAGAGCTTTTCGATAAGCCCGTCGAAGCTCTCTTCGGTTGCCTCGTTCCAGAACCGCTTTGTTTGCGCAGCCCTGATGAGGGGCTCCTCCTGTTTCACAAAGCCGACGCTGAGGGGAAGCTGGCTGATCTGCTCGGCAATGCCGTCGCTGAGGGTGTCGTACCTCTCCTTTTGATTGCGAAGTTTGGCCAGTGAAATCTCCACGATGTCGCGCTCAAAACGCATCGCCTTAAAATCAGCATCCGAGACGGTTCTGAAGAGCGGTTTAACCTCGCTTCTCAGATATTCCAGCTTTTGCGGCGTAAGAGAGATCCAGAAGTTCTCCTCTTCCAAAGGGTGAAGAGCTGATGCCGCCTCTTTGATAACCACTGAGGTGTGCGGCAGCTCGGCGATCTGTTTACGCAGTTTTACCGTCTCTCGCTCTGCAATGGCGGTGTTGCCGGTTGAGAGGGCAGACTCAATTTTGTCGAGCCGAAGCCCGAAGAGTTTCACCGGAAGCGGCAGTTGTTGTTTGATCTCTTTGCCTTTGGGCTGAAGCTTGAAGTATTCAAAGTTATCCCAGCAATCCAGAATCAGGAACAGCTCTTTTTCGGTGCACCACGGCTTGATTTTAGCAAGCTCAAGAAGCCGTGTGCCGCGACCAATCATCTGCCAGAATTTTGTGTAGGAGTAGACCGGTTTCACAAAGACCAGATTCACCAGCTCCCGGATGTCAATGCCGGTATCAAGCATGTCGACACTGATGGCGATGCGGGGCATATCGCAGTTGGTGAACTGGTCGAGCAAGCCTCCCCTGCCGTAGACGCGAGGGTCGTCGGAGACCAGAACCTTGGCAAGTTCACCCTTGTATTGCGGGTAGAGTTTGTCGAATATCTCCTCAATTCTGCGGGCATGGGCGATGGTGGCGCAGAAGAATATGGTTTTACCGGGAAGAACGCCGTTCTGATCTTTGATGCACTCCTCCATGAACTCTTTGACAATCAGGCTGTTTGTCCCCCGATTGATCACCTGTTTTTCGAGCTGCGTCCCTTCAAAGTTGATCTCTTCGATATCCTTGCCTTCGAGAATCAGCTTTTTCTGATCTTCAAGGGAGATGGTCCGCTTGCTGATCCCCTCCATCTGGAATTTCGTCTGGATTTTCATCACCTGGAAATTGCTCAGAAAGGGCGGCGTGTTGTTCACCGCCTCTTCGTAGGTGTAGGCAAAGGTTGGAAGGCCATCTTCGCAGTGAAAGAGGTTGAAGGTGTTATGGTCGAGAATATCGGTCGGGGTTGCCGTCAGCCCCAGAGTTATTGTTTTGAAGTAATCGAGAATTTCGCCGTAGGTGTTGTAGATGGAGCGATGGCTCTCGTCAATAACAAGAAAGTCAAAGAAATATGGTGAAATGTGCTGCGATTCATCCCTGATGAGATTGAGCATCGTGGGGTAGGTGGCAATATAGATGCGGCGATCTTTTGCAAAGAGCTTTTCGCCGCTGTTGGGCCAGCGAGGTTCGTGAGGCAGATGCTCCTTGAAGGCCGAAAGCGCCTGCTCCCGCAAGGCAACGCGGTCAACCAGAAAGAGCACTTTTTCGGCATGTCCGCCACGCATGAGGGCATCGACGAGGGCAATGGCGGTGCGGGTTTTGCCGGTGCCGGTGGCCATAACGAGCAGGAACTCCCGCTTTTTCTGCTCGATGGCTTCAAGGACAGAGCGAATGGCCCGAATTTGATAATCGCGCCCGGCAATGGCGGTGTTGATCAGCTCCCCGGTGAGAGGTTTGCGGCTCCTGCGGATGTATTGGAAGCGCTCAAGGTCGTCACGGGTGGGAAAACCGATAACCTTTCGGGGCGGGTAGTTGTCGAGATCCCAGAAAAAGATCTCAAGACCATTGGTATAAAAACAGAACGGTATCTCAACGCCCAACTGCCTCTGAATATGAACACAATACTGCCGCGCCTGTTCACGGCCAATGGCAGCATCACGACTTGATTTTTTTGCCTCAACCACAGCAATCGGCCTGCCATCCTTGCCAAGCAGCACATAATCACTGAACTGATGCCCTTCGTACGGCGTGCGTGGCTCCTGCACTCCTTCAGGCAAACCGACAAGAATATCGAACTCCTCCACAACCTGGGAGGGATCGTCCACGCTCCAGCCAGCTTGCAGTAACAGCTTGTCAATCAATTCGATACGAGTTTGCTGCTCGGGTTTCATGGCGTATGGAGTGGTTGCTTCATCGGAACGATACGGAGACGCTCAATATACGGCATACTTCAGGAAGTACACAGCAACAATGTGTATGACAAGAGTTATTGAATGGTCCAAACTCCGGCTTATGGTCGTGCGGAAAACATGACGCGAAGATGGAACACCTCTGCTTTGCAGATGCTCTTTCGGAAACATGGCAGCTTCACAATGACATCCAGCTCTTCAAGCAAGGGCTGATCGTACTTGCAGTATGACGACGGCAAGTACAAGAAACCCGCACTTACGACTTTTTACTCTCCGGAACACTGTTGGTATCTCTCGAAGCTTGATGGTCAACAGGTTTCCCTTCAGCCTCTGCACTCTCTGCAACCTTGTTGAATTCATGCTCAAGATCAGATTGAGCTTTTTTAAACTCGCGCATTCCTTTGCCAAGTCCGCGAGCGAGTTCAGGAAGTTTTGATGGGCCAAAAAACAGCAGAACAATAAAGAGAATCAGCAAAAGCTCTTGTCCACCCAATCCAAACATAGCAACTTCTCCAGTTCAGGTTAACACTGCCTTTTGTAACAGTGACGCAGATATAAAAGCAGAAGAGCCCTTTTTACAGGGCTCTTCTAACATAAAACAAGACATCTTAACGAAAGGGAATCGCGAAACTTACTTTGCAGCTTCGTCTTTCTTCTCTTCAGCTTTTTTGTCAGCTTTCTTTGCTTTCTTTGCAACTTTCTTTTTTGCAGGAGCCTTTACTTCAGCTTTTGCTTCAGCCTTTACTTCAGCCTTAGGAGCTGCTGCATCTGCAGCGAAAGAAACACCACTCAATGAAACCGCAAAAGCGAAAACGAGGCCAGCAACAAGATTCTTTTTCATAACTTATTTAACTTTTATTTTTAATTGAAACCTTCTAATTGAAACCGAAGCAATTCACTTCTCCCTTAGTAGTACGCACTGAAGATGATTTCCTTTCAAAAAATATGTTTCTCTTGTTATTTTTTTTTCAATTTCTGAACATCAACATCAACTGTGATGAGTAAAACCGTTTCTTCTCACTCTATTGGGCCTATCGCTCTTGCCCCTTCGGTGCTGCCCCGCCACGGTGTTGCCTATCTTTATGCCGCCTTTTTCTCTATTGGCCTTGTGACCTTTGTCTCCATCGGACAGGCCTATATCCTCAACGAACACCTTAAAATCCCAACTTCGCTGCAAGGGGCCATCAGCGGTGATCTTGTCTTCTGGACAGAGATTGTCACCCTGCTCTTTTTTGTACCTGCCGGAGTACTGATGGATCGAATCGGGAGGCGGCCGGTCTACAGCGCAGGATTTCTTCTTCTTGCTCTTGCTTACGGGCTCTACCCTCTCTCACGCTCTGTGGCCGATTTGACACTGTACAGGATGATCTATGCCCTCGGTATTGTGGCCGTCACCGGAGGACTCTCCACCGTCATGATTGACTATCCTGCCGAACGTTCCAGAGGTAAACTGATCGCCATAACAGGGTTTCTCAATGGCCTCGGCATTGTTGCGCTCAACAGTTTTTTTGGGGGATTGCCACAGAAGTTGATCGCGAAAGGGTTGAGCGGTAATGATGCCGGGCTCTACACCCACCTGGCCGTTGCCGGTATCGCGCTGGTTTCGGCAGTCGTGGTTGGCTTTGGCCTCAAGGGGGGAACTGCTGTGACAAAAGAGGAGCGTCCAGCGCTTCGTGCACTCCTCACCAGTGGAATCAGTTGTGCAAAAAATCCGAGAATTCTGCTCTCTTATGCTGCCGCCTTTGTGGCGCGGGGAGATCAATCCATTATAGGCACCTTTCTGCCACTCTGGGGAACTACTGCGGGAATGTCAATGGGCATGGCTCCTGCCGAAGCGGTTAAGAAGGGAATGATGATTTTCATTATTTCGCAGGGCGCAGCACTGCTCTGGGCACCAGTTATCGGGCCACTGATTGACCGATGGAACCGGGTCACCGCCCTGATTGTCTGCATGGCGCTGGCCAGCATCGGCTACCTCTCGCTGGGATTGGTCGGCAACCCGCATGAATCGGGCTCCATCATCTATTTTGTGCTGCTCGGCATCGGTCAGATAAGCTCCTTTCTTGGTGCACAGTCGCTTATTGGGCAGGAGGCACCAAAGGCAGAGCGCGGCTCGGTCATCGGCATCTTTAATATCAGCGGGGCCATTGGAATTCTGGTCATCACCACCCTCGGCGGTCGGCTTTTTGACTCCATGAGCCCGAAAGCTCCTTTTATTGTTGTCGGAGCAATCAATGCGCTGGTCATGCTTGCTGCAATGTATGTTCGCACGCAAGCTCCGGGACCGGAATATACCGAAGAGTGATTTTGTCGCCAATCAACGACAACGATGAACCGCTCAAACCTCTCGATTCATCGCTGACAACTTACTCATCATCAAGGAGCATCAATTCACCCGCCATGCCTGCCCCGCGTTTCATCACGGGGCAGCACTGAGAACACGTGGTTACTCGATGGTCATCATAATCTCTCCCATCCCCACAGTGTCGCCCTTGGCTACCGTGATGGAGAGGATTCTTCCCGCACAAGGGGCCTTGACAGGATTTTCCATCTTCATGGCTTCAATGATGGCAAGCTCTTCACCCTCTTTGACATCATCACCAATCTTCACGGCGATAGAGAAAACATTGCCTGGCATCACGGCCGTAACAGGTGTGCCCAAGTGCAGGGATGGAGCCGGAGTCACATTGGGCGTTGAATGAGCTGGAGCAACCGACTGGGGATTAATGGCTGATCCTTCGGCAAAGGAGACGGTATAGGGAGAGCCATCAACAAAAACGGTGAAGTTCCCGGCCATCGAAATAACTTTTGATGCAGAGTCCGAAGGCACTGGAGCCGGGGTCGTTGTCGGAAGCTTTGAAAAGAGATCCTCAAGGCGGTGATTCACCTCTTTCTGGTGAATGTCGTGTTTGTGCGCTTCGTGGTAAGCTGCCACAACCTCTGCACGTGGCGTAGCCTTGATCTCAACGGCGATGTCGGCCTTGTAGCGGATACCGGTTGTGCAATCACCCTGCAGGAAGGCGATCCCTTTGGCACCGCAGGTTGCAGCGATAAAAATGTTCTCGTCAGTCTGCGGAATATTGGCCTGCTGGAGCAGCGATTTGTTATACTCTACGCCAAGCTCCGGGTTACGGTCGTTGATATCGTGTACATCTTCAACCGTTGGAGCGAGCCCAAGCTGTTCTGAAGCAAGCCGCACCACCTCTTCATCGGGGCGAGCCGGAGTCTTGCCAAAATAACCCAGCACCATTTTTCCATACCCATCGGTTATTTTTTTCCAGTGGCCCTGAATGGTATTGGCAAAAGCCTGCTGGAAATAGAACTGTGAAACCGGAGTGACCGAAGCACCAAAACCACCCTTGACCACCACCTCACGCATGTTGTTGATCACTGCGGGAAAAAGGTGCAGCGTATTGTTGTCGCGCATCATCTGGGTGTTGGCGGTGAGAGCACCGCCGGGCATGGGTGAAAAAGAGATCACCGGATTGACCGCTGTTGCCTCGGGGGGCATGTAGTATTTGTACATCTGGTCGATAAAGAGCGCCTCCACCTCCAAGTATTTCTCCTGATCGATATCAAGGCTGTATTCAGTACCCCTGAGCCTCTGCCACATCGTGAGAATATCCACTTCGGCAGTGCCTCCGCTGACTGGCGCCATGGAGAGGTCAATGATATCGGCTCCACCAGTGATGGCTGCAAAATTGCAGGCAACACCCATTCCAGCCGTATCGTGCGTATGAAACTGGATGATCGTCCCCTCCGGCAGCATCTTTCTTGCCCCCTTGATGGTCTCATGCACAACCGCCGGGGTCGTGGTACCTGAGGCATCCTTGAAGGCAACACTGTCGAAAGGAATTTCGGCATCAAGAATTGCTCTCAGCTTGTCGAGATAAAACTGCGGTGAGTGGCAATAGGTCTCATGCAAACCAGGGGGAAGACCCATCAAAGCCACAACAACCTGGTGTTTGAGCCCTGCATCATGGATACATTGCCCTGAATAGGAGAGGTTGCGTACATCCATCAAGGCATCGAAGTTCCTGATGGTGGTGATGCCATGTTTCTTAAAGAGGCGGGCATGCAGGTCAATAATATCACGTGACTGCGACACAAGGCCAACAACATTGGCACCCCTTGAGAGTGTCTGGAGATTGATATCCGGCCCGACAATCTTGCGGGCCGTATCCATCATGGTAAAAGCATCCTCTTCGCAATAGAAGTAGAGACTCTGAAACCGGGCACCGCCACCTATTTCAAAGTTGTCAGTACCCGCATGAACGGCGGCCTCCAGAGCTGGCAGAAAATCCTCTGTCTTTACCCTGGCACCAAAACATGACTGAAATCCGTCCCGAAACGAGACATCCATAAATCTGATCTTTTTCATCCGCGTCCTCTTTTCATTTATAGTGAGTTTGGCAACCCGCCCGAAAGATCTCAGTGCCTGTCGTCGGCAAAAGTACCGAGTTGACGGAAAGACTCCTCTTCAACCAGACTGTGCAGGCTGTTGCCATGAGCATCCATGGTGACAATTGCCGGGAATGAGTTGACCTCAAAGTGCCACATCGCTTCAGGAACACCCATCTCCTCCAGAAAATCAACACCGGCCACCTTTTCAATACAACGGGCATAGTACTGGGCTGCTCCACCGATGGCATTAAGATAGACAGCGCCGTGCTCCTGCAACCCCTTCAGCGTTTTGGGGCCCATGCCACCCTTGCCTATAATGGCTCTCAGGCCAAGTTTTTTGATGACATCTGCCTGGAAAGGCTCCTCTCGAATCGACGTGGTTGGACCTGCTGCCGTTACCCGGTAGCTGCCATCATCGTTTTTCATAATAACCGGCCCGCAATGGAAGAGAACACCACCTGTCGTGTCGACCCCGGCTGGCAGGTCGTGGTGCATGATGTAGTGGTGGAACGCGTCACGCCCGGTGTGCATGGCACCCTTGACAAGCACCACATCACCTACCTTCAGTGCACGCACCTGCTCTTCGGTCACAGGAGCCTGCAGTACCACCTCTTTGCCGGTCAGTGGCATCCCTTCACCCTTTGCCATCCGCTTGATCTCATCAGCATCACGGTAATACCAGCGCTGAATTGAACCGGTGGCGGGATCGAGCAGCACGCCAAGACGGCGATATGCCCAGCAGTTGTAGGCGACAGAGACAAAAAAGCTTGCCGGAACGCGGTGTGACTTGCCAATTTTACAGCCGAAGAGAGTGGTTTTGCCACCGAATCCCATCGGGCCAATATTCATGGTGTTGGATTTTTCCAGAATCTCCTGTTCAAGGGAGTCAAGTTCGCTATCAGGATTACGGTCATCGATCGTACGGAAAAGCTGCTTTTTTGCAAGCTCAAAGCCACTGGTGCGGTCGCCGCCGATACCGACACCGATAACACCCGGGCTGCATCCCTGCCCCTGTGCCTGATAGACTGCGTGAAGCAGACATTTGCGAACGCCGTCAAGGTCGCGGGAAGCACTCCCAAGACCAGGAATTTCATCGGGGAGTGAATACTGAATATTCTTGTTCTCGCATCCTCCACCTTTCAGAATCAGCTTCACCTCAATCTCATCCTTTTCCCAGGGCTCAAAATGGATAACGGGAAAATGGCAGCCGAGATTGTTGCCGGAGTTTTTGCCACTGAGAGCATCAACCGCATTGGGACGAAGCTTGCCGGTTTTGGAGGCTTCCACAACAGCCTCTTCAATCGCCTGCTTCATGAAAAGCTGATCGGCTCCACGAGGGGTATGGATAAAAAAGGTTGGCAGACCGGTATCCTGGCAGACTGGTGAGACATTGTCAACCGCCATATCAATGTTCACCGAGATGGTTGACATGGCAAGACCAGCCTGGGAGAGAGGATCTTCCCTCTCGATTGCCGAAGCAAGCGCACAGCGAACATCACTCGGCAGGTTGGCCGATGTCTCCGTAATAAGCGCAAGAATTGAATCCCTGAAATTTTCCATAAGATTACACAACAGTAAAATTGAGAAGAGGCTGAATTTATTCTGCAATCACCCTGAATGCATATCCCATAGCGCTATCCGCTTGCGATGAAGAAGCGGTCGGGCAGAGTATCCGGGCAAGATGTATCATAAAAGAGAGTTGACTGCATGGTTACGATGAAGCGGCATACCTTTTCAACAGTCCTGCAATTTACAATTTTTTTTAAACGAATCCATTCGCTCTGGATGATTCTTGTGTGCCAGACCACTTCCTGTATATTGAAAACATATTTTGCACTATACCCTCATACCTGCAACGCTGGATCACCCATGGAACCATTTGTCAAAGCCTTATGTCAACCTCAGGCCTACCCTCATCCCACAGGTACCATTGAGGTGGTTGAAACACATATTTCTTGGGTTTTTCTGACAGAGTTGTGGGCATACAAGGTTAAAAAGCCCTTGGAGCTTGGATTTCTCGACTTTTCGACCCTTGAAAAACGCCTCTCTTGCTGCAACGCAGAGCTTTGCCTGAACAGAAGGCTCTGCGCCGATCTCTATATGGCGGTGGTGCCGGTCGTTTGGAATGGTGCCATCCTTCGTTTTGATACGCCGGGAGATATTGTTGACTATGCGGTCAAAATGGTTCGCTTCGACCGAACCATGGAGCTTGACCGTATGCTCTCACAAAAACTGTTACGGGAAGAACACATTGATCTCCTGGGCAGCGTGATCGCAGAGTTTCACACATCACTGACTCCCCTGCCTGTCGAGAGTGGTTTTGGCCAGCCGGAAAATCTCATCAAGCCGATGCTGCACAACTTCACCTCTCTGGAGTCAATTATCTCCGGCAAGAATGAACTCAGCAAAATTATGGGGCTGAAATCATTCACCCTGCAGGAGCATCGTCGGCTCAACCCCCTTCTGATCCAGAGGAAACAGAAGGGATGTATCAGACCATGCCATGGAGATATGCATACCGGTAATATGGTTTGGTGGAAAAATCGGATTTTTATCTTTGACTGCATCGAGTTCAATGAAAACCTCAGCAATATTGATGTTATCAGCGATCTGGCATTTCTGTTCATGGATCTTGAACATGGTGGAGAGCCAAAGCTCGCATGGAGACTTCTGAACAACTACCTGACAGAGACCGGAGATTACAACGCCGTGCCTCTGCTCCGTTTTTATGCTCTCTATCGGGCCATGGTGCGGGCAAAAGTGACAGCAATCCGACATAAACAGAGCCTTGAAGCAACAGAGGCTCTCTTGCTTCTCGAGGAGCATCGCTCCTATATCTCTCGAGCCATGGAGTATAGCCGCCCCACAAGGCCCATGCTGATCATGACAAACGGGGTTTCAGGAAGTGGGAAAACCTTTGCCTCCAGAGATATTGCCCAGACTCTGGGCTGCATACATAGGGTCTGCTGAAAAAGTGCTAAAGCTATATTTTATATTTGATTAAGTCTATATTTTTCGTATATTGGTGCAAGGAAAATGGAGGAAATAGCCCAAAACCCTTGCACCTG
>CAJEXW010000008.1 GCA_903994525.1 uncultured Chlorobiaceae bacterium | reverse complement strand
GCATGAAAAAGGTGGTACACTTTGCTCCGGAATCGGTGGTACATATTCGTCCGGAATCAGTGGTACACTTTCGCCCGGAATCGGTGGTACACTTTCACCGGAATACTCAATGCGGGGCAGAACGCTCGCGTAACCACTTAAACCCCAATGTTTTATACCGCTTGTTAGGGGCTGGTGTTCTTTGTTTCCTGTCAGTTTATCAGTCATTTAGCTCTCATTTTAATCTGTGTCAACCTGCACCAACCTACCCACGAAGCACAAATTTATTTTGTTTTTTTGAGCGTTGGACAAAATGGCTTTGCCAAGGTGCGATGTAAAGGCGGAAGCTCTTTTATTTGAGCGTTGGCTCTTGTGGGCTTGCAAATGTGCTTACGACTGTGCGCTGGCTTTTCATCGGTTCAATTCTGTTTTAAGAGTATTTATTACAGTCAAGGCACTTTGAATTTCTGCTGTAATTTCATGCTTATTCACATCATGATGACTTAATGGATTTAGCACTAAAGTTATCAAATGGTCAATCGTGGTTGTTGTTGCAGGAGTTAAGCCACATGCAGGAGTAACTGTTTTATAATTTTTTACAGCTCGCCAAAACATATCTGCATTCATTTTTGACGTGTCTATATTAAATTGTACAGGAACTTGCTTTTTTTGACAATATTGTTTTAAAATGAATTCAAAGGCAGAACGCAAATAAACACCCGCTGCCTTATTATCGCCATTGTCGAAATATTCTTGGGCTTTATCTATGTAATGTTGTATATGTGAAGGACTTTTAATCTCATGAATTATAGGAATCTCAAAGCCCTGAGCTGAACGTCTCGCATAAAATTCATAGCTTTTCCAAGCCGTATTATTGTGCAAATAAGTTGACTTTATAAACTCATACCAAGGTTTATCATAAGTGGTTATAAAAACTTGATAAGCTGAAAAATCAGTATCTAATATTTTAAGCAATGGCAAGCGATTGCTAATGTCCAATCCAATGAAAATATCGTCAAGGAATAATATTTTACATGGGATACCTTGAATATGTCGTTTTACCATGCCCAAGTAAATTGAAATGGCAATGGCTGAAAGCCTTGCTTCGTTTAGGAATACATGGGGTTTCGAAATGGTTTTGCCTAAATATTTGATGCTAATCCTTACATGATTACGTTCAAAAGCGTTGTAATCTGCATTAACCTTTGTGCTTGTATAACGCAAATCTATTTCAATATTATGCCCGAATTTATCAAGTATCGGTTGGGCAAATTTTAAAATATTTTCGGGACTACCAGCTTGAAATAATTTTGAAAACGCAGTGTTAAATGCTTGTAATGCACCATCAACATCGGCTTTCTTTTTAGTTATGTTATAGGCTGTACCTTCAAGTGGTTTTGCTACAGACTTTTCAAAATCTGACCATAACTCGCCCAATTCTTTATTACCAGTAATGGCAACACTTTTAAAGTGCTTCAAAACTCCTTTTACCAACAAATCGAACAAATCAATTTCATCATTTTTCTTGATGTGATGAATGTCTAAAAGATGTTTGTAAGTTAAAAAGCTCTTTAGTTTTATTGCATCACGAATACTCGTATCACCTGTGGTGTATGTATTTTTAGTTGTTTTCGTAACCGAATATTCTTTGCCCGTTGGTGTATTGTTACCGTCCTTATCAGGATTGAAAAAAACTTTTATATAGCCTTTGCCCTTTTCTGCATCTTCAATGAATATGTTTTCGGTTTCGTCGTAATTGAAATCCTCTATTGACGATTGGAAAAAGTCTTTCAGTGCATAGTAAAGTGAACTTTTACCACTGCCATTTTCACCATAAACAAAAAGGTTTTTGCCTTCAACATTTATTTCTTTTGTGCCATAAAAGGCTTTATAATCACGGATTTCTATTTTCTTGATTTTCATTTTAGTTGGTTCCAGTTATTTTTATATTCGTTGGCTGAATTGCGAAGCATGGAAAGGTTTATACCTTTTCGGTTTCCTTTTGGGTTTTGATATAAGAAATCTTTCACTTTATTGTGTGGAATCACAAACATTTCAGGAACTACCGAAATAACATCCATTATATTTAAAAACGATAGAAATTAGACTTCGTTAGTTTTGGTAATTTCTAAACAATATAATTGGACAATAAACAGCCTTTATATGTAGGTTAACTATATTTAAAATTATATATATACATGATAATCAATACATTAAACAAATATGTATTTTGAAACGCATTGTTTCAAATGTGTAAATGTTCAGTTATATAACATATTGATATTCTGTTAGTTGTGAATTTTCTTACGAAGTCTAGAAATACAATGAAATGGTGTGGCTTGTTGGCTTTCTCATTTACATTGTCTAACGGAAATAAAGTAGTGCCCTGTAATCCTTTTACATCAACGGTTAATTGGCGTTCATCATTTAGATTCAAAATAATATCAATGCCTTTTTTGTTGCCAAGGGTAATGTAAGCATCAAAGCCCAAGCGGTAAAGAGTAGCAAGTACATAATACTCCGAAGCTAAATTGGTATTATAACCTTTCATTTCAACGCCTCCTTAATTATCCTAACCTCCTCAATACTATCCAATGTTTCCAAATTATTGCGTACAGGGTGGCTGGGGTCGTACAGGCGTTCGAACTCACTTTGTATTATTGCCAGTTTTTCTTCATCGCTCATGCTGTCTGTGATGGGCTTTAAATCACCAATATTATTGAAGATTGTTTTATTAAAAGAAGAAAGTAAATCGAAGAAAAATAATTCTATAACTAATGAATCTATTAATTCAATAAAAAAAGCAATAATCAACCCATTTTGTGTAGACTTAAGAAATAAAACATACTCAATGATTTTTTGAACTAAAGTCTGTTTGCTTTTTTCGGCTGAAATAATTGGTACTTTTTTCAAATCGCCTAAACGAATTTGAGGTTGTTTTCCATTTTCAATTTTTATTAGGCCAGTATTAATTGAGTAGAAATTTATAACTGATGAATTTAGTAATGCAAGAGTGTATAACAAATTAAAATCAGATGAACCTGATGAATTATTTTGACTAATGCTATAGTAACTTCTGTTATAAACATATTTTTTAGAAGTATAACTTGCACATATAATAGGGCTAGACTGCCTAACTAAGATTTTAGGATTATCAAAAGCTAATTTATCTCCTATTCCTAATACTTTCGGATTATTTCTATTTAGGCTTATTGCCTCTTCTCTGTAACATTCATTTTTACTATTTAGCAAATCGACATCGTAAATAAAATAACGAGTTGGAATTAATGGCTCATATTGCCCCTTGAGAGATTTCCCTCCTTCTAGATACTCATAAATATCCTTGTTGGCCGCTTCTGGTTTTTTATCTGCAACAAAACCAGATTCTTTTACTCCAACACTCTCCCCAGTGCGGATAAGTTTATCTGGGAAATAAAATTCAATTGGTTTTGATTCTTTATAAATAGTCTGAAGCAACTGTGCGATAATATCATTTTTTGGCAAATAGAATTGATATTGTTTTTCTGAATTTAACCATATTGCTTGATTGACAAATTCAAATTTCCCAAAACCATTTTCAAACCATTTTGTTTGATTGTTACTGGTTAAATTTTTGTTAGATATAATAATTAGTTGTCCACTTGCTACATTCTGAAAAGAAGATAACCCTTTAACTACAGAAATTATATTGGTCTTTTCAATTAATATTTTTTTTATACCTGAATAAAAGTTTTCGAAGAACGATACATCAATTATAAATGATTGAATTCCTTTAGAATTAGATAGAGCAAGTGCTTTTTCTTGAAAAAACATCACAGAATTAAACTTTCCTGTTTTCTTTTTATCAACAACACAATCAAATGTTTTACGAAAATAATTATCAATCTCCTTTGTTATAACCGTTCTTCGTCTGCCATAATAAGATATATATGGCGGATTTCCAATCACCACATCAAATCCTCCCTTTTCATGCCACACTTCTGAGAAGTACAATTTAAAATCGAAATCAATTTTATGTCCTGCAAAATGTTCAATAGAATCTAGCAATTCCCTTATTTTGTAATTAATCTGCTTTCTTAATTCCTTCTTTTTAGCTTCGTTTGTTTCATTATAAAAAAGCGGTTTTAAATTTTCAATCTCCTTTTGCTTTTCCAAATCAGGGAAAACATCCGAAGGCATACCAATCAATGAGTTTCCACATACAATTTTATAATCGAGGTTAGGAAGGGTTTCAATAGGTTCAAAATCGTCTTCGTCAACTACCAGCGAGAGCCACAAACGAAGGCGGGCAATATCAATAGCCGAAGCATCAATGTCCACCCCATAAATGCTTTCCTGTATTATGTGGCGTTTTAGACGGTATATGTAACGGCTTTCGCTTAATTCATCGCCGTTGTTTTCGCCCTTTATCGCTTTCAGCTTTTCTGCTAAATAGTTGGGGCTTAAATGGGGTTTTATCACCAAATGGGCATTTACCAATTCGTGTAACAATCCCACTGGGAAAGCACCTGAACCAATGGCAGGGTCGCAAATTTTTATCTCTGTTAGTTTTTTGTCAATCAGGTCGGCATATTGGCGTATACTTTCGGGCAAAATGTATTTATATTCTGCTGTTTCTTTGCCTTTGTTTACAACACGTTGGTCGTGTTCCAAAGCAAAATGTCCATTACGGATATAGTTTTCAATATCTGTTTTCGGAACTTTTATATCCTGATGCGAAAGGTTTATGGAGTGCTGTCCTTTCTTACCTGCGTTGCCGAACATATTGGTTTGGCTATCGCCAATTTCATGAAATGTTTCGGTGTAATTGTTCAGCGAATTGTCAAGGTAATGTATCAGGCTTTCCTGACACATGTAATGCACAATTTCTCTTGGGGTATAAAAAGCCCCTTTGCTTTTGCGTTCAGTAACTTCGAGCATATTCTCGAAAACCTTACCCAACATTTCGGGGTCAACAGCTACTTCCTTATCAAGTGGTTCGTCCTCTTTTATGGTAAAGTTGTATCGGTCGAACACATCGAGAATTCCCGTTCCTATATCGCCCGATTTGTTTTTTTCTTCGTTACGGAAAATGGTTTCGGGAATCGAAATATTGGCATTTTTCCAATCGTATTCTGCCTCAAACAAACCACCATTGAGGAACGGAATGCGGCATTCGAATTTAGCGTAATACGAATTTAAATTGTCGCGTTCTTTTGCCAATGCTTCGTAAAACAGGTATTGCAAATAATCTTTAAAGAAGTTTTTGTTTTCGGTTTTCGATGTATCAAAAAGTTGTTGCATAAAGCGTTTTTCTCCGTTGCCCCAAGTTTTATCCTTTGGCACACCGAGCCAGCCTTTTTTCTGCAAGAAATACAAGAACACAATTTGCCCTAACAACTTTTTGGTAAAACGAGAAGTGTCGATGTTCGATTTTACCAACTCGTTTTGAATAGCCGCATCGTTCTCGAAATGTTCGTAAAGCTTACCGAATAAATCTTTGTACTGACTGAAAAATTCATCGGTAACTTTTTCAATACTAAAAGCACTTTCAATTTCTTCGATGGTGGCGTTGCTGCTTACATTTTGCAATAAGGGCAACAACTGGTTTTTGGCTGTATATGCCTTTTCGTATTTACCTACCAAAAACGAGTAACGTTTGGCAGGGGTAAACTCTTTTCGGGTTTTTACTTTTCCTTTTTCTTCATCAACAAAGGCTTGATGTTCGAGTTTAATAAACGAGAAACGCCAGTCGGAACCTTCGTCTTGTTTTGAATAAAAAGCAACAAGGGCATAATCTTTCTCGAATTTCACCAAGTGTTTAATAACAAAATTCCGCAAAGCGGTTCGTGCCCTTTCGAGTTTCAAAACACTTTTTACTTCTACAATCAGAATATCGAGTGCTTCACCGTCGGGGTCGATATATTTGCCAATTCGCTTGTAAGTGTTTACATGTTCTTTATAATCGTCCCAAATATATTGACCGCTGTAACTGTTGCTTTTGGGTTCAACATCGTTCAAAAAGTTTTTGGCAAACAGTTCAAAACGGGTTTCATCAAAAGCTTGATTGAATGTTGATTCTATAAGGTTGGTAGCTGTATTTTTATCCATAACTATTTAATAAGATAACCCGACAATATTACTTCACGGCGTTGAAAAGATTTATTTGAGCCAATGGTTTCGATGGCAACCGAGCGGATGTGTTTACGCAAAATATGCAGCACATCCATTGGGTCTATTGTTTTTTCAAGCTCTTTCTTTATATCCTGTGCGGTACGTTTGGCTATGGTTCCGTTTGCCAACATATTTTTTACTCCTTCAATAAATTCTTCGTCAGTATCGGTAAAGGTTTTACAATTTTTAAACACCTTGTCTTTTAACCTGTTTTCGATATATTTTGCGTTCGAGCGTCCGCCCGATGCTTCCGAAGGTTCGTTTCCAATGGTTGAATCCAGCTCAAAACGAGCTTTATTGGTTTGCAATAAATGATAATAATCTTCAGGAATTTTAGCACGTTTGGTAAGTGGTGTACATTCCAGATTATGCACAGCATCGAAAAAAGTAATCTCAGTAGAATTACCATTATTGTTTTGGTAAAACTTCTTTAGTTTGCCAATTCTAAAAAAAGTAAATAGTTGATTCGATTCAAGCTTAGGTTTAACATAACCAGAACGTGCTTTTTTGGGCAATTCTTTAATTTTTTTGAAGAAATCAGGATTTTTATCCCTTATATCACGCATCAACTCTAAATATTTTAATTCAGAATCGCCTTCTTCACCTTCGCCAGTATAGGCTTGTTTGTTGTTCAAAGTGTTAAATAATTCCTGACTTCCAATTTCTTCTCCGTCTGTTAAATATTTAGAATCTTCGCCCAAAATATCGTGAAACATCTGAATTTTATTGGTAATGTTTATTTCCAATCCCAAATGCTCATCGGAATGGGTTGTTGGGAAGAAATTAAAAATATGCACCGAAGTGAATTGAGAACCCAAGCGGTTTACACGTCCTGCACGTTGTAAAACCCTTGTTGGGTTCCAAGGTAAATCGTAATTAATAATCACGTTAGAACGGTGCAAGTTAATACCTTCTGCCAATACATCTGTGGCTATTAGAATGCGTAAATCGTTCGATTTTTCTTTTCGATTTGGGTCGAAATTGTCTTTTATTATATCGCGCGAAATAGCATGATTTGAAGTCAGAGTTTTATTAGTATGCCTTCCACCAATGCTCGAATAAAACATTACCTGATTTGGAAATTCTTCGATAAGTGCATTGTATAAATAATCGCCAGTTTCTTTCGATTCGGTAAAAACAACCAATTTGTTTTTCTTTAATGCTTTTGTTGTTTTCAATTCAGCTATGAATTGCTCTAATTTTGGGTCTTGGTCAACTTTTGCCCAAAGTGTTTTTATATCCTTTAGAACTTGCAAATCAAATTCCAGTTTTTCAATAAATTCTTTTCTGAAATCTTTTGAATCGTACTTGCTTGCTTTATCTTCGTCAACAAGGCTTTCCAGTTTATCAATATCGTCATTGTCGAGCAAATCGTACACGTTTACTTTTTTGCTAATGTAAACAGTACCATTATTGTACATATCAATAAAACGCACGTAGGAATCAATAAAACGGTCAACACTTTGGCGAAAAGCAAAGAAACTACTTTCGAGCCTTTTCACCAGAATACCTTTCATAAAACCGCCAACGTTTCGTTGTTGTTGCTTTTCAAATTCACTTAATACTTTATTGCCCACATAATAAAGCAATGGAGTATAACGAGCGTAAGTGAACAGATGCAAATACTTGATGGTTTCGTTAAAAACGGTTTCCAGTTTTCCTTCATACTTGTAAATAATCTGTTGTGGATTATCAACATCGGGAAATACCAAACCTTGTTTTTCCATGTCGCCTTTAAAGAATTTTATTACATCAGTTCTTGTTCGGCGAACCATTACATAACGAAGAATGCTGTTTTTAATCTCGTTCGATACCTCTTTAATGAGTGTTTTATAAACAGGGTCGGTTTTCTCAACCTTTTTAAGTTTGGTTTTTAAACCGTTAAAGAATTTCTCCAAGTTTGGAACGCCTGGAATTGTTGAGTTTTTGGGAGCCTGAAAAAGTTTAATTTGAGCAAAAATATCATCAACGGTATTATTCAGCGGTGTTGCTGTTACCAAAACAACTTTTTTCCCTCTGCAAATATCCAGCAGGTTGGCATACGATTGTGTGTTTTCGTTTCTAAAACGGTGTGCTTCATCAACCACAATATAATCGAATCGTTCCAATCCTCTTTTTATAATGTGTTCCAATTTGCCTAATGATTCCACTTCAAAACTGCGAATTCCAAAATCGAAAAGAGAATCTTTCCAGTAATCTTTTAGCACTGGTGGACAAACAATTAAAGTGCGTCCTTGAAGTTGTTGAAGCAATAAAGCGGTTATAAAAGTTTTACCCAAACCAACCACATCGGCTAAAAATACACCGTTGTATGTTTCTAATATTTTTTTTGCCTGAATTGCAGCTTGACTTTGGTATTTTAATTTCATAAACCCATCAGGCAAGAATGGGTCGAATTCATCTGCAAGGTTTATATCTTCTTCAAGGTATTCATAAATGAGTTTGAGATATAATTCATAAGGCGTAATTTCATCATTTAGCCAAGTCTTTTTTGTAATGGTATCAATGAAATCGTCCGAAATATCAACCGATTCTTTCCAAAGTGTATTGAATTGATTTTCGGCAAATTTAACGTCCATTTTCTTTCGCAATTCTACGTTAAATTCACGATTTGCAATAAATCCAGATTCAGAAAAATTACTTGAACCCGTAATTACGAAGCCATAATCTCTATCATCGGGGTAAAATCTGCCAATATAAACCTTAGCATGAATGTTTTTTGACGGATAAGCTCGGATTTCTAACTTCTTCCCATTTCCGCCAGTTGATTTATCCTGTTCTTGATTTTCAAGTTCGGTCTTTAAAAACTCAATGAATTTTTTAATCCCAATTTCCAGATGATTGTCATTCTCGTTGCTTGTTTCAATTTCAGTTTTCAGGTTTTGTTGAAATTGTTTTTTAGTTCTTTGATGCGATTCAAAATCAAGCATTCCCAATTGCTCATGATACTGCATAATATCATAAGTTTCACGGTCAACATTAAGCCCAACTAATATTCGAATCTTCTCAACTGGTTCTAATGATTCATAGAGTTGATAGAATCCACTTGTACGGAAATAGCCTACAAGTACATCAAATAATTGTGTGTCTTTAAGCGTAGCTTTGAAGCGACTTAAAAGACTTTGACCTTCTTCGTTAGTGAAAAAGGTTAAATCGGAATGGTCTATATGTGTTGTATTTTCTGCCATGCAATAGTTACTTAATTAATTTGAGGGTTTCATTTAATCCTTCTTTTAAATACTTCAAATCTCCCAAATCATTAAGAATCAAAAATTTTATGTAAGTAATTTGGATTTCTTTCTCAGTTTTATCAAGAGTTTCAGCAAGCACAGGAATCATTTCAGAAGTTGGTTTTCTTTCGTTTCGCTCAATCTTACTTAAAACTGAAGTGTCAATATCAAGAGCAGCAGCAACTTTTCTTAAAGGCAATTGCTTGTCTTCCCTCAATTTTCTGATATATTCTCCAAATGTTTTCATTTTGACGTATTCAATTTGACATATTTGTCCAAAGATACTAAACTTTCCAAATTAGCAGTGGTGCGAGGGCAAAAAAACAGCTTTTTTGCAAATTTTGGTCGTGCGTTGGCTTGTGCGATTTGCAAATGTGCTGTTTTGTGGGTGGGGTTTCCTTTTTTCTTTTTTTAAGTGTGGGAAGAAAAAAACAAAATAAATTCATCCAATCTGCACCAACCTATCAAAGAGCTAAATTCCATATTTCAATTCTGTCAATATTGCACGTATCTATCTGCTGTGTCGTTTTTTTACACTTGCCCCTAACGGTTTGCGGCTTGGCGTAGTGGCGGATTTTTAGCACAAAGGTTTAATCGAAGAACTGCACTTGAACTTACCACAAAACTGTCATACGAAGCACTGCACCCGCCATTACGCTAAACCGCTGTTATGCCCAGTGCTTTTTTCAGTCTATGCAAACATTGCCATTTGTCCATTGTTTACAGGTGTCATTTCTTTAATAAAACTGTCCCACAAGTCAAGTGTCAAATTGAATTGATACTTTTTATTAAGCGTTTCAAGTTCTGTTTGTAGGTCGGCTTTGCCAATTTGTTTTGATAATTCTAAAAGGTCAATTCTCATTAGAACGTCCTTTGTAAATGTCCTTTTAGCGTCTGGAAAAGTTACTGATTGTAAAAACTGAACTGTCGTGTCGGAGTTTAAAAGAATTAAAGCATAAACAGCAAATTCTATTTTGTCAAAACCTATTAAATAACAAGTGTCGTCAAGCATTACAGGCTTGTTGTCCTTTGGCAGAATAAGTGTAAAATGAAATGTCTTGTAAAGTCCTGATATGGCTACTTTGAAAGGTTTGAAAGAATAGTCGCCAATACCGAAAATTGAAAACAATGGTTTGTTGTTGTAAATACTTGATTTTCTTGCATCAAAATTTGCTTGATGTTCTGTCAAGTATTGATAAGTTTTAGGATATTCAGTTTTGATGTATTTAGTTTCCTGTCCTACTTTCTTTTGAGTAACAATCGTAAATTTTCGTGTCTGATTGATTACTGTGTTTTTAAGGTCAGAACTTTTGAGAATACCGTAAACTAAACCGTCTTCCAATTTCACTTTTTCGTTCAGTCCGTTTACATAATGTCCGTTCACTTTGTCTAACTCCATTACAGTAGAACAATCGTGTTTTAAACCTTGTCGCCAAACAAATGGACATTCACCATCAATTTCTTTTGTATGAATATATGTGTCAATGTTTGAAACAAATTTGTCGTTCAACCAACCGAATTTAAGTTGAGATTTTTGATTGTTGTAAAAATCAAATTCTAAGCAATCAAATGTCGGTTTTGAATTTAGTTTACAATAAAACAAAGCTGCTTCTACTGAAACATTAAACTCCTTTTTGCTGTCAATACAATGTTTTTCAATAGCTGAAATCTTGTAACGATTTTTGTTTTGGTCAAAGACAATGTTTTTGATAACAGAATTTTTTACCAATAACAATAAATCACCTTTCATATTTTGAAAGGTTTCAATCATAGTAAGCGTAATAAATTCAGCAATGTCAAAATTGCCTTTTCCTGTCATTGCGTCTAAACCACTATGATTTTTGAAATTCGTTTTTTTAGGAAGATTGGTTGAATTTAAACTACCCAATTTTGAATTGGTTACCCAAGGTGGATTACCAATTACTAAAATATCATTCGTAGAATGCTCCTTTGCTATCGTTTTGAAGTCGTAGTCGAAAACATTACAATGAACTATCGAAATTTTTGGCTTGTGTGATTTTGGATTAGAAAGAAAGAAATCTACAATACTGAATTTAGTTTCCCAAACGTAAGGTTTATAAATTTCAACTCCGAATACATTTTTGATGTTTTTGAAATTGCGTAGAGAAGCAAGAATAAAATTCCCTTTTCCGCAGGTTGGCTCAATAACAACTTCGGGTGAAATGTTTTTTGAAGCCAAGTGTAATGTAATTTTATTAGCTAAATCTGAATTCGTTTGAAAGTCTCCATATTCTGCTCTGTCTGGTTCTTCAATAATATTATGAGTAATTGAAAGAACTTCTTTGAGAGTTTCCAATTCTTCATCATTATCAAAAAAATGTATGATGCCGAAGGCATCATACATTTTTTGATTTGCCTTTTCAAAAGATGTAATCTTTTTCAGATTGTCATTCAAGAAATCTGAAACCTGATGAGTAATATTTGCTTCAAATACTTTCATTATTCAGGTTTGTTATAACTTATAATTTTGTCAATGCCTGGTATGTCATTCTTCAAATCTCTTATTCTTGCATATTGCAATCTCCATTGCAGTGCATTGGAAATTGTTAAATATCCAATAGGAATTTCAGTTGTTAAAATGATTTCGGTGATTTGTTTTAAAGCTATTTCGTCTGCTGGTAATTTTATTCCTTCAAGAAAGGCAATAATATCAGCTTCGTTTGCTCCAATTTTCTTCATCTCATTTAAAATACTCGTTGTCGTAAAATCGGCTGTTCGTTCTTTTGAAACAAATGAACAACTAACAAAATTTAATATTGAAGTTTGACTTTCTGGGTCGTCAGTTTTGTCGTAAACAAATACTAAGAGGTTATATCCAAGTCCAAATATTTTTTGTTTTGCATCTCTAAAAGGACAAGATGATTGTGGTTGTTTGTTAGATGTAACTTTTATATCGGTTAATATGTCTTCCGAAGGCAAGTCTATTCCTTTTGCAGAAGAGCCAACAGTAACATCATATTTTGATTTTAAATGTGCTTGAAACTTTTGTTCAATTAGTGTTCCAACGGCTTTTCCATCAGTAACTCCATATAATTCTTTATGCTGAAATTTTGACTGTTCAACACAAAATAATTGAGCTTCTTTTATTAGAATTTCCTTTGTTAATTTTTCCTGCATCTTGTCTTAAATATTTGTTGCTAAGTTAATGTTTTTAGAATTTAAATCTGTTCTGTTTGGTCGTCAAGTTTTACACAAAAGTTTGATGTCAAGCTGTAATGTTCGTCTGTTGTACTGTCGTCATAGCATTGGGCATAACGCTTTGCGGGTTTAAGAAGTTGGCGATTTCGGAGCACAAAGCTGTCTGCCAGCACTACATTTGATACAAAGCACAAATGTTCATTTACCCACTAAACCGCCAATTTCTTAAACCCACTGTTAGCTGCTGTTCTTTTATCCATTTGTGTTGCTATTTAAAGCGTTCTTTTATGTAGTCAATTTGTTTCTTCCCTTCGAGTTTATCCGTTGCAGGATTTGTCCTTACAAAAAACTCTTTCTGGTCGTAAAAGCAAGGTTCGCTTGATGCTTTGCAGTCAACTCTTAATACTTGGTGTCCGTCAATGTTAAACAACTCGTAATCAATAAGCGAATAAAACTCTGACCCTATTTTTGAGTTTAGCGCATTTCTAAAATTCTGATAATACTGGTCTGGTGTAGAGAAGAAGTCACCCTCAACTCCTTTTATTTCACCATTGTCAGCAACTCCAATAAGAAGCGTTCCTCCATCGGCATTTAAAAAGCCAACGATATTTTTCAAGGATGATTTTTCTACTTCCGTGTCCTTTTTGCCAAAGAGCGGTTTATTAGGATCAACACTTTTAGAAAAAGTTTCTTTGAATTCAATGTGTTTGTTTTCTCCCTTTCTTATCAAACTTAAAATTTGGTCTTCTGAAGATAGTTGTTTCAATGGGCTTTGAATACTTTCAAACTTGTCAAGAATTACATTTGCACTCTTTGGATTCAAACTAAGTTCAGTTTTAAGCTGATTGATTGTGATTTGTAGTTCTGATAGTTTTTGATTTGTCAGAATTAGCAAACTCTGTTCGGCTAAACTCGGAATTGAAACAAAACAGTTTTCGATGTCTGATTTATTTATGTTTGGAATAAAGCTGCCGCTGGTCAGCGATTTCAATATCTGTTTGCCTAAGTCAGAATGAAAAAACAATGCAAGAAATTCAGATTTTACAATGTTGGAGTTGAGAACAACTTGAAAAAGATTTTGGTGTTTAATTGTTGTTGCACCAATGTCTGCGACAACAAGCGAAGTTCCAATCTTAGGAATATAAATGCTGTTGGGCTTATCTTGGAATGATTCACGGGTTAAGTTGATTTCAAGTGCAACTTCTTTCAATTTATACTTGTTGTATTCCTTGTATTGCGTTTGAAGATTGTCGATTTCATTTTCAATTCTGAACTTAAAGAACGATTCAAAACTTTCTCTTGCGACAATAATACCTGTCGCCAAATTGTTTGATGATGTTCTTGAGTTAAATGAATTCTGCAAAGGTTCAAAGTCGCTTGTGATTTCTCCTATAAAGAGTTCGTCTTTCTTTTGTCTTTCAAAGTGAATGATAATTGGTTGAAATGCAGTTTCAGGATAAAGTAACTTTTCAGGAAGTTCAAATACTGAGTTGTGGAAATAATTTTCTAATGCTAGGTCGCTAAGAAACTTTTTTCCTTGTTGTGAAAACAAAATGCTTGGCTCAATCAAAAAGAATGCTTGTCCGTTGTCCTTTAAAGTTCGCAATGAAGTCAAAACATAGTTCCAGTTACCATTGACTTTGAGTTTTGATGCTGTGTCAGTCGTTACTGTTTGCAAACCAAATGGGAGGTCACCAATTACCAAATCAAATTGTTTGTTCTTGATTCTGTCAAAATCGCTTTCAAGTTTCAATTCAGTCAAACCTTTGATTGAAATGTCAAGTATTTGTGGCGTTGTAAAATTCAAAAGGAGAATGTCCTTCCCTTGTTCGCTTGTTGCGAACTGATTTAGAAATTCTGTTACTATTTGTTTACTCTTTTTCATTTGTATTGTTCATTTTGTTCAGTCGGTTCAATGTTAGCAGTGTCGTCATAGAATAGCCGCTAACTCCTTTATATATGTACCACATCCCACCAAAAGGTGTATAAAGCCAACTGTTCTGGCATCCTTTATACACCTTCAAGGTGAATAATATTTTTTACAAATTATCAAAGGGGCTGGAAATTTTTAGTAAACTCTGTTCGCATACATGGGTATAGATTTCTGTCGTCTTACTGCTCTTATGCCCTAAGAGCTCTTGTATGTATCGAAGATCAGTTTCCGCTTCCAGTAAATGTGTTGCATAAGAGTGCCGCAACCAATGAAGCGTTACTGGTTTTTTGATTTTTGCCTGATCGAGTGCATGTTTTAACACTTTTTGCAAGCTGGTTTCGCTGTACTGTGTACCAGGTTCCTGACCCTCAAACAACCAAATTCTGGGGCGATATATTTTATAGTATTCACGCAACATTACAATCACTTTATCCGATATGGGAATGACTCTGTCTTTTTTTCCTTTTGCATTGACTATTATCAATAAATGCCTTTTCGCATCAACATTCTCAGGTTTGAGATTCAACAACTCTCCCCGTCGAAGACCACAGGCATAAATCAAGCTCAACATCGTACGGTGTTTGAGGTTCTGTGATGCCTGAAGTATAGCTGCAACATCCTCCTTGCTCAGCACGTTGGGCAGCTTATGTTCTGGTCTTGGCCGCTCGATCTGTTCTGTTATGAGCTTTGAACCTTGTACTGTCTTGAAAAACATTTTTGCTGCGTTAACAGCCTGATTTTGATATGATTGGCTTAGCTTCTTCGGTAGCATATACTGGTGAACGAACCGCACCATATCATCATTGGTCGCTTCAGTACTTCTTTTGGGTTTAATAAACCTTAAAAAAAATGTAATTGCTTGTGTATAGGTCTTTATCGTAGATCCGCTGTATCGCTTGTGCTCCATCCACTGCTTGAAGGCAGCAATCTCATCATGGTTGACTTTGTCCAACAACGGTAAATCGGTAATAACTTCAGTTGCCGCGTAGTTCAATGACGGATTTGGCGATAGCGCAATTATGGTTTTTATATTTGTGATACGCTGACCAAAGTAATTTTTTAACAAGTCGATATTTTTGCCGTAGTTCGGTATGACCCAGCAAAAATTATTGCTGTTCCACCTCACATATTTGAAGGTACGAATGAACTGTATATCCGTCTCATTCTTAGGCATTGTAACGGTAATTTGTTTCGGAGATATTTCGATAACGATTCCGTTGTGTTGCGTAACGTTTTGTAGATCTGCTATTGCCGAAGTTTTCACTTCAGATTGCGCTTTTGCCAAAGGTGGTGGCACCGGTGCATTGGTAGCTTCCGTTAGCTCTTCGGTACCTGACATGTTTGCTGAACCTGCAGGATCTGGTACGACTATATCCGGAAATAGCTTCTTAAATTCGCCAAAAGCTTCCTCGGTGAACGGGATATGCCATGCTCTGAGTGTCTTGCTCCAGACAGCACCTTCAATGTGCCTTATCTTATTGATAATGAAGTCATTATAGGCAAACACAAGTTTCAGCCTATCCTCTCCCTGGAGATTTATTTTGCTGGTCTGAATCATAGTTTTACAACTCCTTCCAACGTAAAATAACCCCTCAATACAGCGTCGCTTAGTCAGTCACTGTACAAGGTGGACGGTGCCAACTTTTCAAGCTATAAAGTACAGATTTATTTCAAAAATTTATCTCATTATCCTGCTTATGCAGGCACAGGTTGGCACCAATTCACGATCCGTTTCGCCTGGCATATACGAAAGGGAACCTATAAAAAGTTATTACGCGCCCGCCTGCACCGGCAACACCATCCGAAAACCCCGAAAATCGTTAACCGCTTTGGAAACCACAAACGAGCGCTGCGAACAACGGAAAGCGAACTTGTCTGGATAACGCCAGCAGCCACCCCGTTCCTGGCGGAGAGATTCTTCACCGGAGGCGGTGTTTGCCGAATCCGTTTCTTCGTGCCAGACGGAACACCACTCCATGACGTTGCCGCTCTGGTTCCAGGTGCCGTAGCCGGAGACCCCTTCAGGATAGGCGTACACCGGAGCAACCGAATCCGCGCCCCGGTTGTTGCGGTTCCGGCAGTTGTTTTCATCCCACCGATCTCCCCATGGGTAGATATATCCTTCCGGTCCACGTGCCGCCTTTTCCCACTCGGCTTCTGTGGGCAAACGGCATCCCGCCCACCGGGCGTAAGCCTCCGCGTCGTCCCAGTTGATCAGCACAACCGGGTAATCGTCGAACTCGGCGGGACAGCCATCTTCGTGCCAGACCGAAAGCGAGTCGATCCTTGCGCCGATGTTAGGAGGCCGATGACCCGTTGCCTGCACAAAAGCCCTGTACTGGCGATTGGTGACGGCATAAACCGAGATGTAGAACGCATCGAGAGTGACGCTGCGCTGCGAACTCTCCTTATCGAGGTCGTCTCCCATAGTGAAACTGCCTGCGGGAACAAGCACCATCGGGGAGCTGTCCTGTTCGTTGACGATGACCGGAGGCAGCTCGCCGCCGGATGGACAGAGCGCGAGTCTTCTGAGTTCCGTAAGGATTTCGTTATATGTTGGTGTATTCATAGGGCGCTGTTATCTCCGGTTTTCTATGACGCAGCCAAAGCATTCCGGTCGTCGGAGGCGTTGCGCGCCTGTCCGTTTCTGACCATCATTCTCAACTGTTCGATATGCTCCTGATGCGATGCCGAGAGGGGAACCATCTCTCCGGCTGCGTTGAGCAGATCCTCCGTCTCCAGTTCCCGGCGGTTATCGCGGAATGCGGGAAACATGGCATCGTTGACCAGCGCCTGCAGTTCGGCACCGACGAACCCCTCGGTTGCCGATGCGACGGCGCCAAGGTTGAACCGTTGCGAGAGCATGGTATAGCCGCGCTCCCTGAGATGGACTTCAAGTATTTTTATCCGCTCGCCATGGGTAGGAAGATCGAGAAAAAAGACCTCATCAAACCGGCCTTTGCGCAGGAGTTCAGGGGGAAGGCGTCGGACGTTGTTGGCGGTGGCGAAGACGAATACCGGAGCGGTTTTTTCCTGCATCCAGGTAAGAAAGGTGGCAAAGACCCGGCTTGCCGTGCCGCTGTCGCCCATAGAGCCAGCAAAGGCTTTTTCTATTTCGTCAACCCAGAGCACGCAGGGAGCGATAACCTCGGCAATACGGATCGCTTCGCGAATATTCTGTTCGCTCGAACCAAGCAGGCCGCTGAAGATAGCGCCGACATCCATTCTCAGCAGCGTCATCCCCCAGTGCCCTGCGGTTACTTTTGCACAGAGGCTTTTTCCGGTTCCGGGGATCCCGATGAGAGCCACCCCCTTCGGCATACTGAGGCCATACTCGCGCGCATCCTGGCTGAACGCCTCCTGGCGCTCATCGAGCCATGCCTTCAGAGCCCCAAGTCCGCCGACGTTGTTCATGGAACCGGTATAGGGGTAGAGTTCGAGAGCGCCGCTTTCACGGATGATGTGCCGTTTTTCGTTCAGCACCTGCCGGACGCTCCGTTCGTCGAGCCCATGGCCTCCGGCAACCACAATGGCTTTGCGAAATGCCCTTCCCGCTTCGACAATGGAAAGGCCGAGCGCGCTTTCAACCAGACGTTCGCGCAAGCCGTGCGTGGCGTTGTCGAGCGCTCGCGTTGAGCGGGTTTCCCGATCAAGCAGTTCCTGTATCTGTTTGCCGTCGGGCTTGCCGACATCGATGGTTGGAATGTCGTGACGGAGTTCGACGGGAAGCGCAAGCTGGGGGCTTGTGATGATAATGTTCACCGTTTCGCTGCGGAAAGGAAGACGCGATGCGAGGTTCCGCAACATGCGCGAAACCTTGCGGCTGTGCTCCCAGAAATGGTGAAAGTCTTTGAGCACGAATGTTGCGGAGCCCTTATAGTCGTCGATGATGTCGAGCACCGTTTCCGGGCTGGCCGCCAGCTTGCTGAAGGTCGCTGCTGGCTCGCGCAGGTGGCGGAACTGGTCGCCGATATCCCATGTGATGAGCCCCATTCCTTCCGGCCACCGGCTTGATTGCGACCAGCCGGAAAGGGTGCGCAGGGCCTCCTCTTCATCAATGGTTGCGAGGTGTATGACGGCTACACGCGCGTCAACATTCAGTTTGAGTTCGTCGAGCCAAGCCATGCTGCGTTAAGTTATTGGGTTGTACCGTTACAGTTTCACTACCGGCAGATCGTTTACCGGCAACGGAAGTCGCGAGCCGTCGCGTAACAGGATCCAGGAACTATTGTTCTCCTCCGTATCCCGCAGCCAGAGCGTGAGACGGCGGTTGCTGTCCACCCCGAATCCTGCTATAAAGCGCCGCTCTCCCGAATGGCAGGGCGGTACGGCATGGATGAACTCGCTGTCTTCGGGATTGAGGGGCTTCTGCCGACACTCCTGGCGCTCCCCTTCCCGTACCGGACGCAAGCCGTCGGCCCCGTTGACATAGGTGATCAGCGGGCGGCTCATTGACGAACGCTCATAAATGACCAGTCCGAGCGTCTCCTGGTTGTCCGAAGCTGCCTTGATATATTTGCTGCATACCGGTTTCCCGGTCGGGTAAGGGGTACCGCGTGGAACAACGGGAACCAGTTCGAAATCCCGAAGTTCCCGGCTCCAACTGCGCAGACAGTAATCGTGAGTCAGCGTCTGGTCGAAGATGCCGCCGGAGTAGCGGCATGCCCCTCTGGCAATGGCTTCGAAGGGATTGCCGGCATGGACATCGCTCAGGGGAAAGAACTCCCGGATTTTCTCTTCGATGCCGGGCAGCAGGCTGCTACCCCCGACAAGAAAAATCCCCTTGAGCTCCTCCTTGCGGATGCCTGCCCTGTCGCGTGCCTGATCGAGAGCGCGGTCGAGCGTGCGGATGATGTGCTGGTAGAGGTTGTTCCTGTCCGGCTCCCGTTTTTTTTCAAGCGCCTCCTTCAGGGTGCGGGAAGTGAGCGTGACCTCGATGAGACGACCGGTAACATCGTTATACCGGCTGAAGGAGGCTTGCTCGCTGCCGTTCGAGATGGCTATTTTCGCCCCCTCAATCGCTTCGAGCAGGGATGGGCCGATCGAGGCAATATCGTCATCGGTGAGCCCCTCCTCTTCCTGAATATGTTCCAGCAGCCAGTTGTCGATCATAATTCCGCCGATCTCCTCACCGGCCCGGCCCAGTATTCGGCATTTCGCATGTCCGGCACCGAGCAGATCGGTACGAACGACCGAAACATCGAGAGTGCCTCCGCCAAAATCCACGATACAGTAGGGTTCGCGGTCAAGAACCATATCGATGTAGCCAAGCATACAGGCGGTTGCTTCGTCGATGAAGGTGATCCCTCCCGGAAACCGTTTTATCGCCGATTCGCGAAGCCAGTCGATATAGTGATCGAAGGCTTCCACAGGGACGGTCAGCACAATCTCCTCGTCGATATCGCCGAAATAGCCGCGCACAAACATCAGGATGCGATCAACGAGTTCGTCTGCTGCATGGCGGGGGTAAATAACCCTGCCATTGACGCGCCGCCCGCGATTGGCTCCACCGTTGCGAAGCATATCCATTTTCAGCCACCTGAATGTTCCCGGATGATTGACGACTCCCGCTGCGTCAACCTGGCTGCCGACAAGGAGAGCGCTCTCCACGTCGAAATGAATGACGGAGGGAATGACCCGCGCAGGCTCCGATCCCGGCTGCGGATAGAGAATTCCGAGGTTGGGCAGGTCGGGGGTCTCTATGTCGTTCAGGGCTTCGTTCCAGCGTGCGACCACGCTGTTGCAAGTCCCGAAATCAAAAGCGAGAGCCATGTACTCAAACAGTTATCCTGATTTACCAATCCACATCCGTCAACTCTTCGGTCTCCACGGCATTTTTTTCTGTTGCGTCGTCATTACTGTCAACGGTGATCAGACCGCGAAGGAAGTAGCCCTGCAGGAGTCTGAGCAAGTGCAGGAGTTTACGCTGGAGCTGTGCCGACTGATCAGGCGCTCCGGCACCAGCATGAACTCTCTCGTCCAACAGACTGCTCTCTTCAAGCGAACCGGGCAAACGTGTCGTCAGTATGGCGGCCACAATATTCTCCTGTGGCTGGAGCCAGCAGACGTGCTCCTGCCGGGAGCTTGCGTCCGGCACAGTAAACAGGTACTGCAGCGCGAGTTTTTCAGACCACGTACCGTTCAGGGAGATCTCCTGCATCCTGTTGCGGGGAACCAGCCCCCGCTGCGCCGCTGAAAACAGCGCACCAGCCTGTCTGAAAGGGTCCGGGCTTGAGAGATCCTGCTGCAGCAGTTCGTCAGATCGATGCCGCTGCGTCCAGAAAGAGAAAATATCTCTGGTGCCGGGCGGAGCGGACGGTCGGGACTGCGGAAGAAGTTCGGCCAGTTCACGATAGAGAGCGACAGCAGCCTCGACAACGGCTTTTTTTGAGAAACTTTTCGGCCTTCCGCCTCCCTCTTCCCAGAAAGCGATAACCTCGAGCGCACAGGTAAAGGGCAAACCATGCAGCCGGTCGAGCAGCGCATCGTGATCTCCGCAGAGTTTAAGCGCCTTGATGACCAGTTGCGGGTCATGCCCCTCCTTGACGGCATGATCGTAAGCCGCGACAAGCCGGGGATCCTGACTTTTCAGGACTGTTGTGCTGATACGCTGCCTCTGGGCACCGGACGCGGCAAGCCACGCTTTTTCAAAGATAGAGTAATCGGGATCTTCAAGATCGAGGTAGCGCCCAGGATTGCCTCGCACAAGCCCGAAAAGGGCATCCATTTCAAGAGCAGGCGCATGGCGACCTTTCACGTCAATCTTTTCGGCGATGTCGTCCCGGTCAAGGAGACTCCAGAGCATGAAGAGCAGACCGTTGCCCCAGTCATTTTCCGGCATGGCCTCAAGCGCCTGCAGCAGATCCGGCTGAAGCGTTGCAGAGGCGTGCATCCTCTTCAGCAGCTCTTCAAAGCGGGATGCTTTCCAGTAGTTCCACAGTGCGCTGTGCATGACAGGCTGGCTGCTGTGCTGCAACAGCAGAAGACGCCGCAATATCGCATCGGCTTCTGGATGCCTCTCTTCTACCGCGCCCGCCAGCGAAACTGCGGCTTCACGGCTGTTGCTCGAAAAAAGGCGCTCCACCGCCCTCTTCCTGAGGATGCTGCCGAGGAGGGGGGTTGTGGCAAAAAGGTGTTTTTCAGCTTGCATCAGGTTCCGGCATCAATGAATGATCGATTCACAGGAGTATACATATATCACTGTTTCGTATATATATTTTTGGAAGAGACCTGTATCTATCTATACCTAAATAATATAGGAGGAATAAGGAGTATCAAAAGCAGTTAAAAATTTACCGAAACTTCGCCAATCGCTCAATATTTCCCTTTTTTGGCCTTTTTGCAAGCTTGAGAAATATGTAGAAAAGTTACAGAAGATAAATAAATGTACCGGCTTCAAAGTGCAAAATATTTGTTTCTGTTTTAGAGGTGCATATCCTGCACACCCTACACGGTAGCAACTCTGCCCGGCTCTGTCTGACCTGCCTGAAGGCTGAAAATCCAGCCATCCACCAGCATTGTCCTGAAGGCTTTATTATTACTCTGTCCGCTTGATCTGCATGAGTGCACCTTTTTGCACCGTCACCACTGGCAACCGTACCGCTGGTAGATAGCGTTTCAGCTCGAAAAACTGTCATCCTGTTATTGGTTTCAAGGTCAATCTCAATAGAGAATTGAGACTATTATCAAGCCTTTTTACCTTGAGGCGCAAAGCCGCGTCAAAACCGCATCAAAGCTAAGCTATATAGTGAAATATTCCAGCTGGCAGGGAAATAGCAGAAAAGCAAAAGGCTCCACACATAAATGCGGAGCCTTGATTTGACGCTATACAGGATTGCAATCTCGCTGTATAGTGGCCACCCATGTGGACTTCTGCCCGATGCCGTCGCAGAGCGGGGACAATTATAATTTAAACTTTTTTTATGGTTTGTCAATTATTTTAAACCGAGGCCATAGAGTACGCATTCTTGAACATTGCTCAAATCCTGAGAATCAAGCACACGACAGTCATATATACGCTTCCCATATTCATCCTTTCCGTTATGCGGGATAGAAAGTCTTACAAAAGATACGGTATAAACCATATCACATTTTACCCAGCACTCTTGTGTTGAGAATGGTTCTGGTAATTGTGGGTTAATCTTGAGTAGATAATGGTAGGGCTGAATAACTTTCGGTTCCGTTGTACTACATGGGACGATGGTACAGAGCCCAGGTCGTTCCCGAAACCTTGGAGAAACAACTATTGATGGTCTTTTTTTTACCATTTCAGGAGCAAGAAAACCAGAAAATTCACAAATTACAATGGTTCCTTGCTCTGGATGATATTTTATCACTTTTCCCCCGTTATGGTTGATAATGCTTAGGAAGGTACGCAATAACGGCAGAGTCGCAAACGCTCGGCGTATTTTTCATCATTACCAATAACCTATTTCTCTCTTGTGCGCGTATTTAGTAGAAAAGTAAACCTTTACAGTTCTTTTATTTACAAGTTTCTGTACGTACAAAACCTTCGCATTGATGGTAAATGCCGATCTATCTCAAGGGTGAAAACTCAACCATCCGCCCGATCTGCATAAAAACGTAATATTGCGTATCAATATTTATGGCTATTTGTTTTTTGCCACTATATTTACACTGGTATCATTGAAACAGTAACGGGAGTGTCATTATGGATGAGCTTAGAATTATCCGAGGTCTTTCACCCCTGTTTCCTATTCTTATTCCTATCATCATTATCAAGTTCGGAATGAATAAATGGGAGCCAAAAAATAGAGTATCGTTTGCTCAGAAGTTTTCTCTTTGGCCCGTTGTCATCTGCTCCATTAATTTTGGTTCTCCGATACTACACCTATTCAACCTTCCTGTCGCGTCAACATCCAATTTTGGACAAGTGATCTATGAGTGGCTTTGTATCGGGTTGTGCACTATCCCCATATTCTACGGAATTGGCTACATGATCGCCATAAAGCGGTTCCCATCACCCACCAACTGACCTGCGTGAGAGCGCAATTTTGCGCCGTCACCGCTGGCAACCGTGCCGCTGGCAAATAGTGTTTTAACTCGAATAACCACTATCTATTAATTAATTTTTAATCGGAATAGGATGCTCAATAATCTCAATAATCATAGACAAACAGGACGCTTACCGCTTCCGCTTCATATCAATAGAATATCCTTAAATCGTATCTATAAAAGGATTTTAACCGGAAACGGTAGTTTGTATTGCTGAATCGTTATTGCTGGTTATATGGCCTTAAAACGGCTATCAAAAGTAATATTTAATCCTGAAATAATAGCGAATCGTTATTTTGTTGTTTATCCAAAAACCTGCCCACCCTCGGGAGGGAGTGCGCCATCTTGCGCTTACCCATCAAAAAAGATGAACTGCATGATAGCATTTTCATCATCCAGTGCAGACGTGTCTTAACGCTGGATATCCCCCCTGCCTGCCTCATCGTTTCCACATGAAAAACTATCATGAGGTAGTTTGTTCATCCGCTCAATATCAATAATAAATTGAAATGATTTCAGGGCATGAAACATGACGCTTCCAGTCATTAAATTATATGGGAAAAAAGCATCAACTATAACCAATAAAAGGCTTCTGCCTTGAATCCGTGATTCTGTCGATGAACTGGAATAGTGCTGTTATAGAGCGTTAAAATAGCTTTGTCATGAAATGAAAAAGAATGAAGTAACTTAGTCTCTTTGTATCGTTCTTATATTTCATTTTCCTGCTCACCGGTGCATCATGGTTTCAAATTTTCAGAGAGTGAGGTATCAACCGGCGCAAAATCGGAATCACTGTGATGGAAGAAAGGAGCTGGGAGATTGGCGACAAGCAATAGTGTTGGTGAAGAAGATCATGGAGAGATGACTGAAAAGAAAAAGCTCCGGTGTTGTACCGGGGCTTTTAGAAAATAGTCATAACGGAATCAGGTCAAGACCCTATGTCAATAAATCCTTTCCGGCGCAAAAAATTTTCATATAAAGAATTAGCTAATGCCGGTATAATCAACCACGACGCACCAAGAGTACTGATTTTTAAAAAAAAAGATAGAACAAACCACCCATACATGCCTTTCGCAGCAAACCAGAAGCTTCCCATGAACAAGCAAGGCCATGACCATCCTGAATAAATTGAAACGGAGTCGACATTCTTTGATGGGAGGCACATATGGCCTTTTAATACACTCATAATCCTCCTGTTTGATTGATAAAACTGACAGGATAATACAAAAAATACGCAGGATTACGCAATCTGTACAATGCGGATTGTTGGCGTATCGTGGTTGACTTTGCGGGTGGGGAAGATTATAGAAAAGTGAGGAAAAAGATAGTTATATTCGCAACTCCAGCGTTGATTTTTTGTAATCTTTGATTCAGTTAACTAATGGAGTGAAAAGATGGCTATACGGTTAAAAATCCTACTCGCAACAATATCGATATTATCGTCATTATCAGGATGCGGCATGAGGTACAAGTATCAATCAGCTGGCGGATATTTATATAAGATAGATCGATTTACTGAGGATATTTGGTGTATAGATAACGGTTATGAAGAGAAAGTGACTCCTGCTTATCGAGGGACTGAACCTCCGGTAGAGGCCCCGACAGCACCGCCTTACCCACCGAAATAACCAACAACCATAAAACAAATAATCCGATGAAACTGAAACGCAGTCAATTCCCTGTTCATTGCTATATCAGTTCCTGAAGATATTCCCGTTGTTCTCTCAAAAGTTGGTTCAATAGCTTCTCCGAATCCCTCAACTTTCGCCAATACCCGCCACTGTACGCATTACGCGCTACTTTGGCTTTCCCTTCGTCTGTTGTCGGCCCTGTTGACATTGCCCAAGGCTGCCATTGCCGGATAATCTCCGCTTGTCTGGCTCTCTGTTCTGGTGTCCATGTACGACCTCTCTTCTTCATGGGCAAATAGTTTGTTTTGCTCGGTTTCTGAATTTTTCAAACTTGAAAACTGTTGTTCAATCCCTTGATGAAGCGTGTTGTTCACTTGTTGCTGCCCGTTGCTGATATTGGCTTGCTTCGTGATAACGGTCTGCCTTGGGTTCCTGATCTGTGCAAGGGTATCAATAGTGGCCCTGCACTGATGCTGTGCCTTCAACGCAAACCTCATGAAAGTTTCCATGTGAGGCATGAGATTAGCGTTATTCGCTCTCGTTGCCAAGCTGGTAAAAACAGAGTTCAACGCCATCGCCTGCGCTGAAAGCATCCCCTCAAGGTCTGCATTATCGCCGTCGTTTACCTTCTTCGCCGTCACCTTCAATGTCCTTATACAGGCATCCAAATCAAGGTCATTGCCATTCAAATGAAAGGATTGAATCACACATGAATTGGATATACTGCCACCCTCCAGAAGCGCATCAGCTATAAATTCAACGTTGGTGCGCTTGTCGTCTACATCCTTCTGAAGATTAAGTTTAGCAGGGTCTTTTATCTCTTCCACCTTCGTTGGTTCACTCTTTTTTCTCATAATGGTTCCCCTTCGTTTCATCAATGATTACAATACTCTTCAGCCCTTTGGTTTTACAAAAAACGCTCGCAATCGCCCTCTCATGAACAACCTACTGCCGGTGTAAACTCTCTTTCATCATCCCAATGGTTTATGGCTGCTTGAACGTGAAGCCTGCCTGCTTCGCCATGTAGAAAAATGAACTGATTGTAACGCCTGTTCGCCCGGCCTGAAGGCAACGGCAATACTGCCGGTCTGCTTCTGTCGGTTTATATCCGGGGTAAAACTGGCTGATCTCATGGAAGTATTGCCGCCCTGCCTCCCCATACTCTGAAGCAATGGCAAAGCCGATCTTCAGCCATTCATCATAACCGGCTGTAAGGTCATGCCCTGCCGCCAATATCTGGCTAAGAATCGCTTCAAAATACTGGCCCGAATCTTGAACCGCTGCCCGGTCAACTGGCCGCCGTGCCGGTCGCTGGGCTGGGCTGAAACGTTTCCGCCGAATCCTGAACGGGCGCGCTTCAGTGTTCCGGTATATTGCAGGGTCATAACTCACGAATCGAAGGCGGGAAACGTCCTTACATGATGGGTCTATATGAACGCCCCATGCTGCCAAAAAATACGCTTCAAGCTGCAAGAATGCCGCTTCATGCTGGGCTGGCTCGATCTGAACATAAAGGCTCAAGCCATGCCCTGAAACGCTGACATGCCCGGCAAAAACAAACTGGTCTGCATAAACGCGCGCCCGTGCTTCTGGCTCTGCAATGCCTGGGTTTTCCTTGTTGTCAAGGTCAAGATTAATGAATCCTGAATGCTGTTGAACGTATGCCATGCCGCGCCTGCCGTTAAACAGTGCGCTGGGTGCAACCGCTGGAACTTGTTTCTTTGCTTCCTTGATCTGGTCAGGGTCTCTCAGTGCTCGAACAGCTTCAACCTGTCGCCGCCATTGTCCACATTGAACGCCCTGCAGGAAGGTTTCAACGGTCATTGTTCCTGCTGGTATCTGCTGAAAGGCATTGCTGAACGCGGAAATCAACCGGCTGCCGGGGTCTTCAGAATGGTTCATCTTGCACCCCCTCACCGACTGTAAAAACTTTAACAGCGAAATAAAAAACGCCCCCGTTTTTCCGGTGCTTCTCGAAGCCTGCCGCCTGCATCCGCTGGGCAAAGGTTTTACTACTCACTGCCCTGAACCCCTCATCTTTGCAAAAATCCCTGTATTCTTGGAAGAGCGTTTTTGCTGGCTGTTCATGTCCTGTTGTTGAAACCTGATAACTGGCATCTTCAAGCCATAAAGAAACGGTGTTGCTTTCGTGCCGGTACTGCTGCAACGCTTGATCTGCCGCCCTGCATGGTGAAAAATCATTCTGTTTCAATAGCCTTGCCAAGCCTTCAAGGATCCAATTCAGAACACCCGGCAACTCTGTTTCAATGATCTTTTTTGAAAGGTTGGTGTCTTTCTTTGCTGGGTCTATGGTCACGCTGAACGGAATAATCAGGAACCGCCGAAAAAAGGCATGAGAGTTTTCAACCTCTGCCGGTAGCTTGTTCGCATTGCAAATAAGCCGTGCATAACTGCTCATAGTGAAAACATCCTGATACAATATTTTCGCTGAAACCGGCTCCCCACTGGCAAGCAACTTGAAAACATCAGAATCAGTAATGCCGCCGATCTCTGAAGAGATATTGATTAACCTGTCTTGAAGGTCTGCCCGTCCATTTTCGCTACCGGTTAACAACTTCAGACTATGCCCTGAAACGTTTGCCCTGCCAAGAACCGCCGTTAATACCTCTGCAACAACACTCTTTCCATTTCCGCCCGGCCCAAATAGTACGGGAACCTTTTCAAGCTTTCGGACGCTTGAAGGGAGAAACGCCAATGCCAACGCCTCAGATAAAAGCCGCTGTGCTTCCGGGTCTGGCAACATTTCGCAAAGGAAGGCAAGCCATGTGGTGGCTGTCGCTGCCGGGTCATAATCGAAGGCAAGCTGATAACGAAGAAAATCTTCCGGCCTGAACCCTCGAAGCTGAACGCCATCCGCGCCAACGGTCAAAGTGCCGTTTCTCAGGTTTATGCAAACTGTTCCCCTGTCACGCTCCGGGGCTGGAAGATGTGCGCTCGTGTAAAATTGCTTTGTCAGGTCATCACGGAATTTGAAGTATTTCGCATCAACGAACCGAACACCCATTTTCTCAAGTGCCTGCCCAAGGAACTGTTTCAGGTCGCCTTCATTGACTGCCTGCCAATACGCGCCATTGTACACATGAACACGCCCGTGCTGGGCTGCAAGCTGCCATTTATTGGCTTTGCAAAGGTTCAGTAAATACTCAATCCCAAGAACAATAATTTGCTTTTGTGTCGGCTTGCATCGGTCGATCTGCTTTTGAATCGCCTTCACCGTCTCAACGTCTCCGCTCGCTTCTGCCGCCTTCAAGTCATCTCGAAGCTGGGCAAGTTCAGTGTTTGCCAAGAGAGCGAAATCAACCCTGCCCACCTGTTGAAGCATTGCCGGAAATACTTCTCTGTGCTTTGGTGCGCTCATGCTCCTGCCCTCCGCTCGCCTCTGGTAATCAACCGGCCATCTGGCCCTATAAAGTAGTTGTACCGTATGCAAGCTGGCCAATGCTCCAACGAAACATAACAGTCACCTATTGCCCGCTGTGCTTTCCGACAAAAGGCATCAACATTGAAAGGTTGTGAATCTCTGTAACCTCCCTTATATTGGAAGGGTGAACAATGCCCATTGTTTGCGCCCAATGAATGACCGTTATTGCCGGTGGCTTGCCCGTCACCGGCTTTTTTCTTGTCTGGTCTCATGCCTGGCCCCCTTCTGTCTCAACTGCTTCCCGAGCGCTTCCGGTCAACATATAACGGTCAACTTCCGCCGGATCAAAAACCAGTTTCCCGAAAGCGGAACGACGGCCCGGAAACGTGTCCGGCTGGGTAGATTTCTTTTTATAGATTGTTGCTTTGGCAATCTTCAAACCCCAAACCTCAAAGAGGTATTGAATTACTCCGTCTGTGGAAAGGGTTTTCTGCTGCCTCTGCTGAATTGCTGAGGCTGCCTGCTGGGGGGTTTCAATGGTGTTCATAAAGCACAAAATTTATTTGTTGATAACCGCTTTTCTTAAGCTGGTTATAACTTCATGCTTTATTCTACAGGGAAAAATTGGGGAAATTCCCTTAATGTTCCCTTTTTATCGAAGCTTATTGATCTGGCTTATAAGCTCTTCATTTCCATATTTTCGTAAGGCTTCATGCAGTTTTTCAGGTTTCGGCTTATACTCTTTTTCGAACCGCTTTTTTATAGCATCGCCGCTAAATGTATAAGGCTTTGCAATCTGGTTATACAACATCATTTTGCTGGTCTTATCGTGTTTACCTGCTTCAAATTTCTCAAGAATTATCGGTAAAAGGGTTTCTTCAAAAAGCTGATCCTCAAGCTTCTTTCTTTTGTCAGTAATTATTTCAGCTTCCGTGCCTGCGTTTTCTTTCCCCTGATCTCCTGCCGGGGGTGCGGGTTGCTGGGGACTATTTACTCTAAAAAGCCAACGTAAAGCGTGAATGTTGGCAAGGAAATATATAAACTGCTCCCCCTCTCGATCAATACCAACCCCTAAATCATGCTGCAACTCGAATTTTGCTTGCTGCTCACGTATATAGGCTAAGGAATATGTAGGTAAACCACAGTCAGCCCGATCTTTGCAAAACTCTCCACTCCAGTACGTCAATGCAACCTGAATAGCAAACTGAAGATCATCCCCTTTTTCAGTAATTTTTTCCTGAATTTGCTCCAATTCGATTTCAGAAGAAACCTTTGTTGCTTTCCTATATGCCCAACCAAGAGAGAGAACCAATTGTTGCAATGTTTTTGAAAAACGGGTATCAATCTTTATCAAGCCCCACTTACTCCCGTCCGCTTCTTCTATCTGTTCCCTTTCTTTTTCAGCGCCTACGTATTCGATATAATCCAGGACAGCGCTTTTAATTGCCCAAACAAGATCATACACGTTTATAATTTTTGCCGCTTGTCCAAAGTCGTAGTTGTTGCCCATGTTTCACCCCCGCTTTAATGAATCCGCCCAATTCTTGCCCTTATTCGTGTAGGGTGTGCAGGATATGCACCCTTAAAACAGAAACAAATATTTCATAATTAAAAAGATTTTCCCTCTTTTTCTTTCTTCTTTACTCTTAACTTTTCGGAATATTCCCTATAAAGTAAAGGAGAATATTTACCAAGAAGGCAGTTTATCCATTGCCGCCGTTTTCGTTTCATCAACAACTTTTGCATAAATCTCGGTCATCTTTACGCTCGAATGGCCCAATAGTTTACTTAGGGTGTAAAGGTCAACGCCATTCTGAAGGCTCAACACTGCGAACGAATGCCGCCCGCAATGCCACCCAAGATTGAACGGAATGCCTGCCGCCGCGCCCCAAGCATTAAAAACTCTCCCGCTCCATGCTCTGCCGGGTAAAAGAAAAACCCTGCTGTCATCGGCTCCCCTGTCCTTATGTTGCTCTTTTGCTTCAGCAAGATATTTCAACGCCTGCGCCCCAAGGGTTAAACGCTCCCATTTCTGGGTTTTCTGCATCTTGTAACGAATTGTAACCCTGTCGCTATCCTGTTGAATGTCGCCATCTTTCAAAGCTTCAAGGTCTGAAGCTCTTAAACCCGAAAAGCAAGAAAACAGAAACGCCGCCTTTATCGCTGGGTGCTTGCATGGTGTTGTCTCAAGGGTTTTAATCTGCTCAAGGGTCAAATATTTCAGGGAAACGTCATTTCGTTTGAACGATTTGATCTTTCTTGAGAAATCCGGTATAAGGTTTTCCCGTACTGCCTGATTGAGAATCACTTTCAGCCCAAGCAAATAGTTTTTCTTTGTCGTTTCCTTCAAGCTCAATCCATCGATATAAGCCCGGAACCGCTCCGCCCATGTCTGACAAATATCACCCATCGGCAAAGGCTTTTCTCCGTTGAAATCTCGAAGATGTTTCAATGTGGAACTGTAAAGGGAATTACTGTTTTTTTCACCCGCCATCACCTTTTCAAAATATTCAATGAAATCAGTGCCGCGCCTCTCCTTACCAAGAAAAACCGCTGCCGGGTCGATCTTTAATTGTGCCTCTTTCTCTGCCGCCCTCGCTTCAGCTTGCTGCCGTGCTTTTTTGTACTCCCGCCCTTCTGACCTCTCTGTATGAATTTTTGTTTTTTCAAGCCGCTTTTTTCCCTCATGGTAGATAGCAAGAGAGAAGGAAACGCCGCCCGCTTTCAGTGGAATTTCTCGAACTGAAACGCCCATATAAACCCCCGCCTTATCCTATCAACTTTGCAAAAACTTTACCAATTATCAGGAATATTACAGAAAAGAAGGGAATAACCAAAGGAAAAAGAGAAGTAATAGAGGAAGGTTTCAAAGGCTAAGATATTGTAAAATAATCATCTTTAGAAAAGCCTTGAAAAAGGGAGAAAAAGCAAGAAAACTGTGTATATGAAAATCACTGTTACTTAAGCAAATCAGAGGGATCAACTTTGACAAGGTTCCCAACGGAATCTGTTTGCATGCACTTCATTCTGTCATCATCTTTACCCTCCTGGCTCAGATCGCCCTCACCGTTTTTGTTCAAGCGGCTTTCCTTCAACACTCTCAAGAACATCACTAAGAGATTCCGGCCCCTTGACAATGTTCATGAGAGCAAAGACCTCACGTGACCCCCATTCACTGAGCGCACTGCGACCAATCCCTTTTGCGCTTTTAAACCGTTCACAGAGTGCCTAAAATCTCTTCTACTTTTTTTCTTCTGAACTGAAAAACCTCCTCAAGCCTGCGACTGACAATCAGGAAATCAACCAGGTCGCCGAACATCGCCATCGGCATCACATAGTCAATCCGGTCGGTCATTTCAACACCCCCCGGAATTTCACAAAACTGATGCTGATGATGCCAGCTCTCGTAAGGCCCCGATTTCTGGCGATCCTCAAACATAAATGGTTTGTCAACTTTTGTGATTTCAGTCTCCCACTGCACCGGCAGCATCATGAAGGGATAGATCGTATAACTGATCAGCATTCCCTCATAAATCTTCTGCCCGCTAATGCCATTGGTGATTCTGAACATCATTTCAGGCGGAGTTATCCGTGCCAGGTTCGCCGGAGAAGAAAAAAAATCCCACGCCTCCACGATTGAGACCGGAATGTGTTGTTTGTAGGTCAGGGAGTGTGATCCCATAATGCCGAGCGGTTACATCTTTTTCGTAAATACTTTCAATCTGTAACGATTTTTTTGGTTAAAACGTATCCGCAACCATACGTCTATCGAGCGGGTCGGCTACGGAAATCTGGATATGAGAGAGATACCACGCTCACTCCCCGGTCCAACAGGAACCCCTTCAAGCGCTCTATGAGCAACTGCTTGCACCATTGATGCCCTGCCCCGCCCGACAGGGTGAACGGTTACAACAAAACAGGTTGAACGAATGATTATGATTCGTGCTCAGGAACGAGACATTGAACGATGTGAGGCCCGGCTCCGCAAGGAAAAACAGTTTAACCGGAAAGTGGAGATCAACGCCGAGCTGCGAGAGTTGAAAAAGTTACTGACTGGATTGCAGTAAGAACAAATGAGTATGACATCACACCGATGCAGAAACACGACCAGACAGCCATCTCTTGAACGATGTTTGACTTTCGCCTGAAGGTTTGCCAAGCAATAAACCCTCTACACTGATATCCTCATCCAGCTCTTCCCAGTGAATGCCATACCCCTTTCCAATCAACCGCCAATTCTGAAGCTCTGAGGCTGTTGCATTCATCAGTCGTGGATACCAGGCCAGCGGAACGGTAATGGTGCGACCATCACTCAAATCAACGATTAATGCATCATGCGTCACTGTTACCTGCTCCGCTGCAGAAACATTGAGTTCAATTGTTGAAGTAACCATACCAAGCCTCCAGTAAATGCTGTTGATGTTCAATAACGATTATTTGAATCCTGGCAATCTCATGCCTTGAAAAACCACCACTCCTTTGCAAGCGAACCGGATCAAGCCAAAATTTAGCCATATTTTCGTCGCGTTCAACATGAATATGCGCAGGCTCACGGTGATCGCCCGCAAAAAAGAACAACCGATAGTCAAATTATTCCTGAGATCACGATTGCACTTGAGGTCACAGCCTGTGACCTGAAACAGGCATGGCGGAAGAAGAAATATTTCGATTGCTGAACAAGCTTAAAGGGAAAAAAGCGGTTTTATTGGTTTGTAACTCTTGAATTATGGTGTTAAGTTGATGATTAAACACCCCCCACGCATCTCGTCAGCTCTGCGCACCATGGGGGGGTTACTTGTTTTCGGGGGTAGGGTATGCGCTTTATAGTGGCAATAAACTGGTATTGATATGGAAAAACTGAAAATGCACTCGCCCAACTTGACTGACGGCAATATTGCCCGCATTCGAGAACTGTTTCCCGGCTGTGTCACCGAAATTAAGGATGAAGACGGAAGGATGGGGGATGAAAAGGGAGAGGGTTCAGCCGTCAGCCCTCATCCTTCATCCTTGCGATATGCCATTGATTTTGACCTGTTGCGTCAGAAGCTTTCAGGGCATATCGTTGACGGGCCGCAGGAGCGCGACCACCTCAACTGGCCGGGGAAACGCGAAGCGCTGTTGACCGCAAATGCTCCGATTGCCAAGACCCTTCGTCCCTGCCGTGAAGAGAGCGTTGACTTTGATACCACAAAAAATCTTTTCATTGAGGGCGACAATCTGGATGCCCTGAAGCTCTTGCTGGAGACCTGCCTCGGCAAGGTCAAGATGATCTATATCGACCCGCCGTATAACACCGGCAATGATTTCATCTACGAGGATGATTTTGCGGAAACTACGGAAGAGTTTTTGCTGCGTTCAAATCAGAAAGATGAGGAGGGCAACCGGCTTGTTGCCAGTACAGAGTCGAATGGTCGATTCCATTCGGATTGGTTGAGTATGATATATCCAAGGTTGAAGCTGGCGAGGAATCTGCTGCGGGATGATGGGGTGATATTTATCAGCATTGATGACAATAAAGTATCTCATCTAAGGAATGTCTGTAATGAAATATTTGGAATTGATAATTATTTAACAGATCAGATTTTCAGGCAGTTGTCGCCCTGAACTGAAGTGAAATCAATCTGAGGATACACACCATGACAAGTTCGTTAGATACGTTGACCATAAGAGGATTCAAATCAATCAAAGAGGTTATTGATTTTGAATTAAAAGAGTTAAACGTCATCATTGGTGGCAACGGAGCCGGAAAAAGCAATCTGATCTCTTTTTTCAGAATGCTCAGGGCACTCATAGACGGCAATCTCAGTCGCTATGTCAAGGACAACGGCGGTGCTGGCGATATCCTGTTTAATGGGCGCAAAGTTACCGCAACAATGGAGTTTGAAATGCGATTTGGTTCGCGTGGTTTTCGCTTCAAGTTGGCCCCAACCCCTGGGAATGCGTTGGCCATTGAAGATGAAGCACGGTTTTATAGCGCTTCTGGATGGTGGCTTCTTGGTGATAGTGAAGATACCTCTTCCCTTATGGTTAAAGAGGTTATGATGAAACAAAAAGATGCACACTACAGCAAACCTGTTTACGATGCAATCTCTTCCTGGCAGATTTATCATTTTCATGATACCAGCTCTACTGCCGCTATGCGAAATTACGAGATTGTTCAGGATAGTAAAGTACTCCGAAGTGATGCTGCTAATATTGCGCCTTTCCTGTTAAAACTTAAACAGAAACATGCGAAAGAGTACCAGGAAATTCTGAACGCAATTTGTTTGGTCGCTCCTTTTTTTGAAAACTTTATTCTTGAACCACAAGAATCGGGCGCTAAAAAGGAGGTCAACTTGAGCTGGACGCAAAAGGGTTCCGACTACCCTATGCAGCCCTATCATCTCTCCGATGGCTCTATCCGGTTTATATGCCTTGCTACTGCATTACTGCAACCCAATCCGCCAGCAACCATTATTATTGATGAACCAGAATTAGGGCTTCATCCCGCCGCTATTGCTATTCTTGCTGAGTTGATTCAGGTGGCAGCAAAACAAACTCAGGTTATTGTGGCAACCCAGTCGCCTGCTTTGATTGATCAGTTTGGTATTGAAGATATCGTTGTTGTCAATCGCGAAAATGGCGCATCAACCTTTAAGAGGCTCAAAGAACAAGATTTTACCGGAAGCAATGCCCAGTATTCAACACATGGCTTGAACGCCTCGAATCCTTTGTTTGAGAACACGTATGAAATTCAAATTCAAAGTTCAGCCCTGTCAAACCAACTCGGTTGATTCCGTGGTTGACTGTTTTGCCGGGCAGTATCAAGGCAGTCAAAACAGCTATGCCGTCAAATTCAATGACCAAAAGATTTTCAAGCAGTTGTCTCCAGGAACTGAAGTGAAATCAATTTGAGGAGGCAATGATGGATCAAACTCATCTTCAAGCACTGTTGATCGACCTGATTGCTTCCTGGGAAAATGAAGTCATTGAATTTAAGCAGGCTGGGAAAGATTATTCGACTGATGATATTGGAAAGTATTTCTCTGCTTTGGCCAATGAAGCGAATTTACGCGAAGAAGAGGCCGCCTGGCTGGTTTTTGGGGTTCATAACAAAACACGGCAAGTTGTCGGCACCGACTATCGGTTGCAATTTGAGCGACTGCAAAGCACGAAGATGCAGATTGCTGAAAATACAGAGCCAAGTATCACTTTTCGCAATATTCATGAACTTTCAGAACCCAATGGGCGAGTAGTTTTCTTTGAAATCCCCGCAGCTCCCCGGGGGTTGCCGATTTCGTGGAAAGGGCATTATTATGCACGAGCTGGCGAAAGCTTGACCCATCTTGGTTTGGATAAGCTTGATGAAATCCGCCAACAGACCATGTCGAGCGACTGGTCGGCGCAGATCATCCCTGAGGCGACAATAACCCATCTTGATGAAACGGCTTTGCAAAAGGCACGCGAATCGTTTGCCCGTAAGTATGCGAATCGGTTCTTCTCTGATGAAATTACAGGATGGTCTTTGCCGGTGTTTCTTGATCGCGCAAAACTGACACAGGACGGCAAGATCACACGTTCCACGCTTTTGCTCTTGGGTAAACCGGAAGCGGCCTATTTTCTCTCCCCGCATCCAGCCCAGATGACATGGAAGCTTGAAGGTCCAGAGCGTGCTTATGAACATTTTGCTCCACCCTTTTTGCTCAGTACGACGGCACTTTATCAGAAAATTCGGAACATCCAGCTTCGCATACTTCCTGATGATGCGTTACTGGCTGTTGAGGTTGCCAAATATGACCAGAAAGTTGTTTTGGAAGCGTTGCATAACTGCATCGCCCATCAGGATTATACCCGTAGCGGTCGCATTATCGTTACAGAACAACCTGACAGACTGATTTTTGAAAACGAAGGTTCTTTCTTTGAAGGGAAACCGGATGACTATATAGCAGGCAATAAAACTCCTCGACGCTACCGGAACCCGTCCCTTGTGCAGGCTATGACCGAATTGAACATGATAGATACCATGGGATACGGTATTCATGCCATGTATTCAGGCCAGGCCCGTCGATATTTCCCTATGCCAGACTATGATCTCAGTGACCCGCTGGCTGTAAAGATGACGGTTTATGGACACGTCGTTGATCCCGCTTATAGTCGGATGCTTATCCAGAAAACCGATCTTCCGCTAACAGATATACTCTGCCTGGATCGTATTCAGAAAAAGCTGCCGGTGCCGAAAGCAGCCATCCGTCATTTAAGAAGAAACGGACTCATTGAAGGGCGAAACCCAAACATCCATGTTTCAGCAATAGTGGCGCAGGCTACTGCGAGTAAAGCTGAATATATTCTCACTAGAGCACAGGATGACGCGTTTTATGCCAAGCTGATTATTGATTATCTGACCAAATTTGGTAAAGCTTCACGGGAAGAGATAGACATGTTGTTGTGGACAAAATTAAGTGATGCCTTGGATAAACAACAGAAAAGTAAAAAAATTGCAAATTTACTTGCAAATTTACGGCGCTCAGAACGCATTGATAATGCTGGAACCAGGAAATCTCCTATTTGGCAACTTGCAGAAAAGAAAATAAATGAAAACTGCTCAGTTGCAGAAAAGAATGCAGAATAGTTTTAATCTAAGTCTTTATTTAAAAACATTTTGCAGAGTCACTCTGTTGTGCGGCTTGCAGAAAAGAAAATGAAAGAAAACTGCTCGGTTGCAGAAAAGAATGCAAAAAGAACTCACAGGATAAAGGCCTATGAAATTCAAGTTTAAAGTCCAGCCCGATCAAACCGGCGAAGTTGAGCCTGTTGTTGACTGTTTTGCCGGGCAGCAACCCACCCTGCAAAACTCTTATACGGTCAAAATCAACGTGGATCAGATCTTCAGGCAGTTGTCTCCCGGAACCGAAGTAAAATCAATCTGAGGAGGCGATGATGGATCATGAAATGACAATCGGCGGCACTCTCTTTGATCGAGTTGTCCAGATTCTTGAACAGGCTCGCGCCAATGTGGTGCAGTCAGTGAATACCAATATGGTCACGGCTTATTGGCTGATTGGCCGGGAAATAGTTGTAGAGATACAGGGCGGTGAAGAACGAGCAGAATACGGCAAACAGGTCATTGAAACGCTGTCATTACAACTGACCGAGCAATATGGAAAAGGCTTTTCTGCTCAGACTTTATGGAATTTTCGGCAATTTTACAAAGTCTATGCCAAGCATCTCAACATTCTCTCCCCGACGGGAAGAGAATTCGCTGGCATATCAAAACTCTCCCTGCCAGGAAGAGAATCGCAGGGCGTTCCAAGCCCTCATGAGGAACACCGTGGATTGCCACAAGGTTTTTCACCACAACTTTCATGGTCGCACTACCGTGCTCTGATGAGAGTATCGAGACCCGCAGCTCGGGAATTTTACGAGCGGGAAGCCATTGAGTGTGGCTGGAGTAAAACACAACTGGAACGGCAGATACAAACCTCATACTATGACCGGATTATTGCTCATCATGGAGAGCAAGGGCTGCTGATGATTAATCGCGAACGGTTGGCTGGTGAAAAACTCAGTCCGGTTGACGTGCTGAAATCGCCCATGGTGCTTGAGTTTCTTAATCTGCCTGATGATCCAAATCTGCATGAAAGCAAACTGGAACAGGCCATTATTGGAAACCTGCAACTCTTCCTGCTGGAACTGGGTAAAGGATTTTCCTTTGTTGCCCGCCAAAAACATATCCGCTTTGACGACGATGATTTTTATGTGGATCTGGTCTTTTACAACTTTATGCTGAAATGCTTTTTATTGATTGACCTGAAACTGGGCAAACTTACCCATCAGGATGTCGGGCAGATGGATGGCTATGTTCGCTTGTTTGAAGATCAGTTTAAAGTGCCGGGCGATAATCCAACCATAGGTCTGATTCTTTGCTCCGACAAAAGTGAGGCGGTCGCCAAATATTCGGTTTTACACGAAAGCAAACAGATATTTGCCTCGAAATATCTCAAATTTCTCCCGACGGAAGAGGAACTGAAGCTCGAAATTGAAAAAGAACGGAGGCTGATTGAGGCAAATCTGGCTGACCGGAAAGGACTCTTATCATTCGATGAAAACAGTACGCCGAATGCAGAATAAATGCAGAAAGAACTTCAAGAATAAAGGTCTATGAAATTCAAATTCAACGTTCAACCCTTTCAAACCAAAGCGGTTGACTCTGTTGTTGACTGTTTTGCCGGACAGGTCAGCTCGCTGTGATCGGAAAATAAGAATCAGCCGCGTGCAGCAGGGCTCTTTGTAATCATAGTTCAGTTATATTGATGGGGAAGTCTGTTCGATTGAGTGCGGATGGGAAAGTGGTGGTTTATGGAAATGCTCCTGTCCGAAAATGCGTCAATGAAAAAAGGTACAACTCATCCACTTATTTTCAGTAAAGATACAGGAGGTCTGGAAAACATGGCTCATAAAGAAACAGCAAAACAAGTGATTGATTCGTTGCCGAATGATGTTTCAATGGATGAAATTATTCATGCCCTTTATGTGAATATCAGGTTTTCACACGGAGAACAAGAGATTCGGGAAGGTAAGGGAATATCCCAGGTAGAAGCGAAGAAGAAATTGGAAAAATGGCTGAAATGACTGTGATGTGGGCTCCATCTGCTTTGGATGATGTTGAGTCGATAGCGGAGTATATTGCCAAAGATTCCGTTGAAATTGCCTCTGTGTTTGTTGGCAAAATATTTGATGCAACAGATCGTTTACAGAAATCCCCTTTTTCTGGCAGGGTAATTCCCGAAATAATGGATTCTGATCTTCTTGATGGAGCATAACAAACAAATGAGGTACATCAAACTCTTTGCTCCGACTGAACCGTTGAGAATCAGAATTTCGTTCTGCTGAGCCTTGAAGTGGGAGCGTTGAGCATCAAGCAGGGCGAAATGGCTGTTGATGCCATAGTCGTAACGCGCTTTCGTGATGGTCAAGGGTTGATCGCTCTCTTTGACCAGAGCTTGCCGGGCTCAATTCCTAAAACAGATTACTTTGAAGTGGAAGTTGAGAATGGTCGCATCATGCTTACGCCGGTGCGTATGCAGCAGGCAGATGCCGTGCGTGCCAAATTAGAAGCTTTGGGTATTAATGACCAGGATGTTCTGGATGCAGTACAGTGGGCAAGAAAAAGTCAGCCATGAGCTATCGCATAGTACTCGATACGAACTGCATTATCATCTGCATTGATATTTTCACGCCAAAAGATGGTATGGTTGCGTCATAGCTGGCAGTCCGGGGCTATCATCCCGTTAGTCAGCAAGGAAACAGCCAGCGAACTCTTGAAAGTGTTGGCCTATCCAAAATTCAAGCTCACAAACAGAGAGCAATTGTTATTGCTGGCCGATTTTCTGCCCTACGCTGAAACGGTCACTTCGCCTGAGGTGCCACTTGACCTTCCTGTAATCAGAGATAAAGCCGATCAAATAGTTATGACGTTAGCCGTAGTCGGCAACGCGTAAACCCGCGTCTATTATACAATTCTCATCAATCAGCGAGGCGATGTGCTGCCCCGCGCTTTCGAACTGCCGCCGTCGTAACGACCTCATCTCCCTGCAAGGAGTTGCACAGCATGGGTGACAGTGGATCAAAGCGCTGGTGGGCCATCCGGGCTTTCTCCGTGGTTGAGACCGCATAGCAGTAGAGGCAGCCGTGGGAACAGGTGTCGTAACTGCCGATGTCGCGGCTTTCGACACAGCGGCAGTCATGGCGCTGGCCGCTGTCTTTTTTTATCCCGCCCATTGCTCTGCCTGAGAGACGCTCAATCAGCTCGCCATCAACACAGCGACTGTGCATAATACCGAGGTGCGAAAGGTCAATATCGTGGCTGCAGGTACAGAGTGCCATGCCATTGCGCAACGCCGATTCCGCAAAAAGGGCGGCCAGCTCCCCCATCGCCGCTTTGTCAGACAATTGGTAACTGATTGCCTGCATCCGGCGACGCACCTTCGGGTAGTCGTCAAGAAAGCTGATAATGCAGCGCTTCGTATATCCGGCAAGTGCTTCAGCCATGCGGTTAAATGCCTCAACATGCCAGGCAGGAGAGAACAGATTGCTTAAAATCACAGGGTCATAACGCCACACAACATTTTCTGGCCCAATCAACTCCGACAATGTTCGGAATACCTGCACCATCTTCTCCGTTTCCGGCACACGTGGCTCCAGCGTTGCATCGTAAGGGGTAAGGGTAAAGAGAAAATAGAAGGGATAACCAAGCGCTTTTATCTCCGGCAGGCAGTGGAGAAAAGGTGTCGGATTTTTTGTCCAGAAGACGAAGGCATCAACCGTTTCAGGGGTAAGCAGAATGCGGCTGACCTGCTTTTTTTGCATGGGGTTGCGAACAAGCACCTCCCCTGCTCTCAGGCGGTTCATAAACCATTCGCCATAAAAGGCAGGAATATCGCTCCGTCGGCTGGCGCTGATAATCATATCGAGAGAAATTGGTACAAGATATCTGTCCCCTAAAAAATGGCGGCATAGAGAAAAGAGAGCCCAACAACAAGCAGAACAACACCAGAGGCTCGCTTGACAGAGCGCATCGCCGAAGATTTTCCGGCCCAGTCAAGATAGTGTTGCACCAGACTGGTCATGCTGCCAGCAACGGCAATGACTGCAGCATGGCCGATGCCGAAGGCTCCAATCAGCAAAACCGCCTTGAGCCAGTTACCGGATGCCAGCGCAAAAACAACACCAAGCACAGGGGCAAGAAAAGCAAAGGTGCAAGGGCCGAGCCCGATACCAAAAAGAATCCCCAATAAAAAAGCTCCCCCGAGTCCGCCACGCTGCTCTTCAGGGAGTGCGATCCCCCTCCAGTTCAACGTTACCATCTCCATAAGATACAACCCCATAAGCAGAAACACTGCGGCTATCACAAAGTTCCCCCAATCGCCTGTATCACCGAGCATCCTCCCCATTGAGGCGGTTATCACCCCGATAATGGCAATAGTACACAAACTGCCGGATGCAAAGAGAAGGGAGAGGGAGACTGTGCGTTGCACTTTTACCCGGCCATGGCTGCTGATATAGCCGATCACAAGAGGAATGGCCGAAAGATGGCAGGGGCTGAGGAGAACACTGAGTATCCCCCAGGCAAATGATGCCGCAAAAGCAACAAGATAACTCTGGCTCAGCGCCATCGTCAATGCAGAAAAAAGAGACTCAAGCATACTGTTTGCTCCGTTATTTCGTGGGGCTGAGCCCTTGTTGCCTCAAGAGTTTATCAATCTCTGTTTCAGGAAAAAATCCCTCGTGACGGAAAAACTCCTTCCCGTTACTATCCAGAAAAACCTGTGTCGGAATCAGCCGTATCCGATACTGCTGAGCATAACTCCGCTCCTGTGCACTGGAGACATTATAAAAAATCACCTTGAGCTGCTCACCATATCGGCTTTCCAGAGAGCGCATCACCGGCTGCATCAATTTGCAGGGAGTACACCACGTCGCGCCAAGCTCGACAAAGGTTACCCGTGGCGTGACGGCTGCCTGCGCGTTGCCTGACCAGAGCGTCAACGAGAGACATATTGTCAAAAAAAATACCTTTGCAACGTTCATTATCGCTCCTCCATTTTGTCTACAACAGTTCACAAGACAAGATTAAACACAAAGCCTACCAGCATAATACCAGTCGCCACAACACCTGCAAAGAGCGCAATCAGTTGCGGTTTCAGCACCTTTCGAAGAATAATCATCTCCGGTGCCGAAAGGGCTATCACGCTCATCATGAAGGCCATCACCGTGCCAAGAGCCGCCCCTTTGCCAAGCAGTGCCTGCACCACAGGAAGAATACCGGCAGCATTGGAGTACATCGGCACACCAATCAGCACGGCCACAGGAACCGACCACCAGACACTTTTGCCCATCAGTGATGCCATAAAATTTTCAGGAACGTAACCATGAATTCCCGCGCCAAGCCCTACCCCGAGAACAATATAGAGCCACACTTTGCCCACAATATCACGAACGTGGCTGCGCCCCTCCGCAATCCGCTGTGCAACGCTCATGGTACCGCCCTCGACCTCAGCCGCGACCGGACTCTCCTGTAATTGACGCACCCACTCCTCCAGATAACGCTCCATCTTGAGCTTGCCGATCACCATCCCGGCAATAATGGCAACACTCAACCCCATCGCAGAATAGAGCAGGGCAACCTTCCAGCCGAACATGCCAAAAAGCAGCGCCAGAGCCACTTCATTAATCATCGGTGCTGAAATGAGAAACGAAAACGTGACACCAAGAGGCACTCCCGCCTGCAAAAAACCGATAAAAAGCGGAACCGCTGAACAAGAACAGAATGGGGTGACAATACCAAGGGTTGCCGCCATCATGTTGCCAACTCCGACCCGACGTCCGGAGAGCAAGGCGCGAGTTCGCTCCGCAGAGATAAAGGTGTGTACCACACCCATCAAAAAAACCACAGCCGTAAGAAGCAGAAGCACCTTCGGCACCTCATAGAGAAAGAAAAAGAGTGCTTCACCAAAAGGGTTTGCCCTGCTTATGGAGGAAACCTGCAACAGCAGCTCAGCCAACGCCTCAAGATTGTTATAGAGCAGCAGCCAAATCGCCGCAGCACCAGGCAATCCCGATATCCATGTTATATTTTTCACTATTGCAAAGAGTTGGGGGCTGTTGAGATTCGCTTACCGTTACGAAAAATAGTTCATCGCAAATATACGATAAATCACAAAGGAAAAGAAATGGACCCTCTCTTCGCTCTACAAGAGATAAAAGAGAGAGGCAGATTTTGCTTCTTCAAGCTCTATACTGTATTATTCCAAAAAATAACAACACAGAGAGACAGGCACCGACAAAACACAACCACCCTTTTCCCTGGATTCAGCTTATGAGCAGACAAAAAAAAGTTCTTGTCGGTATTTCAGGCGGTGTTGACTCTGCGGTGACCGCCTGCCTGCTCCTGAAGCAGGGCTATCAGGTGACGGGTCTCAACATCAGGGTGCTCGACTCCCTTGACGAGAGCCCTTCGATTCAGCCATCACCGCTCGTCATCAGCGACCACCCCGATTTTCAGATTCCGGTCTTCACGCTGAACCTCAGCAGCAAGTTCAAAAGTGATGTCATCAGCTATTTTCATGATGACTATCTCGGGGGAAGGACGCCAAACCCCTGCATGGTCTGCAATAAAAAGATCAAGTGGTTTGGCCTCTTTGAGGGGGCGAAGATGCTGGATGCGGAGTTTATAGCTACCGGCCACTTTGCCTCGACCTCTTTCAGCGATGGACGGTACCGGCTCTACAAGGGGGTTGACCCGCAGAAAGATCAGAGCTATTTTCTCTGGATGCTCTCCCAGAGTGATCTCGAAAAAACCATCCTCCCACTGGGCGAACTGACCAAACCGGAGGTACGCAAGCTGGCTCACAGCTTTGGTGTCAGGGCGGCTGAAAAAAAGGAGAGTCAGGAGATCTGCTTTGTGCCGCAGGACGACTATTGCGGCTACCTCGAAGGAGCCATCCCCGGCCTTGCTGAAAAGGTGGCCGATGGCGACATTGTGGATGAAACCGGCAACGTGATTGGCAAGCACCGGGGCTACCCTTTCTACACCATCGGCCAGCGGCGCGGAGTTGGTGTTTCAGCGAAAATCCCCCTCTACGTCACAGGGATTGATACCGAGCATAACCGCATCCTGGTTGGCAAAAAATCTGCGCTTGAAACCCGCCGACTCATTGCCTCCGGACTGAACTGGATTGGCATTGAACAACTGAGCGCCCCGACAGATGCGCTCGGCAAAATAAGGTATCGTGACAAAGAGAGCCCCTGCACCCTTGAACCGCTTGAGAACCATGAGGTGGCTGTATCGTTTACTTCACCAAAAAGCGCCATTGCTGCCGGGCAGGCCGCCGTCTTTTACCGCAACAGCGAAGTGCTCGGCGGGGGCTTTATACGCCAGGTTCTTCAGGAATCTCACTTGTAAACCTTTTCTCACCCCATGCTTCAACGAAAACATCTTTCGCTCACCTTTCTCGACCTTGCGCCTGCCGCGCCGGATCATGCTCCGCTCATGATTCTACTGCACGGTTATGGCAGCAATGAAAAAGATCTGATCCAGCTCGCGCCAATGCTGCATGAGGGGCTCCGATATATCAGCGTTCGCGCTCCGCACACGCTTGATGTGGGGATGTTCGGCTGGTTTCCCCTCGGCTTTACCCCGACCGGTATTACGGTCGATTATGCCGCAGCAGAGGAGGCTCGCCTGCAATTCATCAGCTTTATCAGGGAGATTCTTGCAGAGTACAAACCGGCAGGAGGCAAAGTCTTTCTGATGGGCTTCAGCCAGGGATCGGTGATGAGCTACATGACCGCCTTCAGTGAGCCTGGGCTGCTGCATGGGGTGATCGCCTGTTCGGGGCAGTTGCCCGAAAGGAATCTCCCGCTGGACAATCCCGCTCTGCGCAAACTCCCCTTTGTTGTGCTGCATGGCCTCTACGACGATGTGCTGCCGATTGCAAAAGGGCGAGCCTCCCGCGAGTGGCTCCAGCAGCGGGTGAATGACCTCACCTATCAGGAGTATCCGATTGCGCACCAGATTGCGGATGAGGGTATCCGGCTGATCCACTCCTGGCTTGAAAAAAGGGTACCGTCAACTCGGGAAAGAGAGTAATTCCCCCCTTTTCGGTATATTCTCCATTTTTAATCACCGCCATGCCCTGGCAAACTAAAGAGGAAGTAAAGAACAAATGAAGGACTCCCTTTTATCTCTGCTTGAACAGCGCATCCTTGTGCTCGACGGTGCTATGGGCACCATGATCCAGCGCCATAAACTCAAGGAGGAGGATTACCGGGGCGCACGGTTTGCCTCGCACTCCCATCCGCTCCTTGGAAACAATGATATGCTTGTGTTGACGCAACCGGAGATTATCTACAACCTCCATTGCGACTTTCTTGAGGCTGGCTCCGACATTATCGAAACCAACACTTTCAACGCCAACCCGATATCCCAGGGAGACTACAATGCTGTAGAGCTGGTGAAGGAGCTGAATGTTGAGGCATCCCGCCTTGCGCGACGTGCGGCCAACGACTATACCACCAAAAATCCTGACAAACCGCGCTTTGTAGCAGGTTCCATCGGCCCGACCAACAAGACACTCTCTCTCTCCCCCGATGTCAACCGTCCCGGTTATCGCGCCGTCACCTTCCGTGAGGTGGTCGATAACTACATTATTCAGCTCGAAGGTTTGATGGAGGGCGGAGTTGATCTGCTTCTCGTCGAAACAGTCTTCGACACCCTGAACTGCAAGGCTGCCCTCTTTGCCATTGAAGAGTTTTTTGACCGCACCGGCTGGCGTGTGCCGGTGATGGTCTCCGGCACCGTGGTGGATGCAAGCGGGCGCACCCTCTCCGGCCAGACCACCGAGGCTTTCTGGACATCCATTGCCCACCTGCCGGATCTGCTCTCCATCGGCCTTAACTGTGCGCTCGGTTCAAAGCAGATGCGTCCCTTCATTGCGGCTATGGCGGGCATTGCTGAAAGTTATGTGAGCGTCTATCCGAATGCCGGACTGCCGAACGAATTTGGTGAATATGACGACTCTCCAGAATACATGGCCGCTCAGATTGCTGATTTCGCGACCTCCGGATTTGTGAACATTGTCGGAGGATGCTGCGGCACCACTCCCCAGCATATCAAGGCTATTGCGGATGCGGTCAAGAATCTTCAACCACGCAAACGCCCTGCAAAAAAACATGAACTGCAACTCTCCGGTCTTGAACCACTTTTTGTCAACCAGACAACCGGCTTCATCAACATCGGCGAACGCACCAACGTTACCGGATCGAAAAAATTTGCCCGTCTCATCAAGGAGGGCAACTACGACGAAGCGCTCTCCATTGCCCGCCAGCAGGTAGAGAGTGGCGCACAGGTGATTGACGTCAATGTCGATGAAGGAATGCTCGACTCCGAGAAGGTGATGAAGGAGTTCCTCAACCTGATCGCCTCCGAGCCCGACATCTCGCGTGTGCCGTTGATGATCGACAGTTCAAAGTGGTCGGTTATTGAGAGCGGCTTGCAGTGCGTTCAGGGCAAAAGCATTGTCAACTCCATCAGCCTCAAGGAGGGTGAGGAGCTTTTCAGGGAGAGAGCCCGCAAGGTGTTGCAGTACGGTGCCGCCACCGTGGTGATGGCTTTTGACGAACAGGGACAAGCCGATAATTATCAGCGCCGCATTGAAATATGCAAACGCGCCTACGATATTCTCACTCAGGAGGTGGGCTTCCCGCCGGAGGATATTATTTTTGACCCCAACGTACTGACTGTTGCCACCGGCATTGATGATCATAACAACTACGCTGTTGATTTCATTGAGAGTGTCCGCTGGATCAAGGAGAATCTCCCTTATGCCAAAGTCTCCGGCGGTATCAGCAATGTCTCATTCTCTTTCCGTGGCAACGAAACCGTCCGTGAAGCGATGCATGCGGCATTCCTTTATCACGCCATCCACGAGGGTCTCGACATGGGCATCGTCAATGCCGGACAGCTTGCCATCTATCAGGATATTGAGCCTGAACTGCTGGTACGGGTTGAGGATGTGCTGCTCAACCGTCGCCCCGACGCTACAGAGCGGCTGGTCAGCTTTGCCGAGACCATCGCTACCGGCGGAGAAAAAATCGAAGCCAAAGCGGCTGAGTGGCGGAGCGCTCCGGTTGAGGAGCGGCTACGCCACGCGCTGATCAAAGGGATTGTTGAATTTATTGAAGAGGATACTGAAGAGGCCCGCCAGCTCTACCCAAGTCCGCTCCAGGTGATTGAGGGGCCGCTGATGGATGGCATGAACGCTATTGGCGACCTCTTTGCGGTGGGCAAGATGTTTCTGCCCCAGGTGGTGAAAAGCGCCCGCGTCATGAAGCGCTCGGTCGCCTGCCTCCTGCCCTACATCGCCGCAGAGAAAGCGAAGAACAAGGATACCCGAGCTGCCGCCAAGGTACTTCTGGCAACAGTCAAGGGTGACGTGCACGACATTGGCAAAAATATTGTTGCGGTTGTGCTTGCCTGCAATAACTACGACGTGGTTGATATCGGGGTCATGATGCCCTGTGAAAAAATTCTTGAAGCGGTCGAGCGTGAAAAGGCTGATCTGCTTGGTCTGAGCGGCCTCATCACCCCGTCACTTGATGAAATGGTGCATGTCGCCAGCGAAATGGAGCGACTCGGGATGAAGATTCCGCTCCTTATTGGTGGGGCCACCACATCACGAATGCACACCGCTGTCAAAATTGCGCCGGTCTATTCTGGCGCGGTCGTTCAGGTGCTTGACGCATCACGGAGCGTTCCGGTGGTCAACAGCCTCCTCAATCCAGCGCTCAGCCCCTCGTATATCGAAGCGCTCAACAAAGAGCAGGCCGGATTGAGAGAAAGCCACTCGTCGAGCAACGCTTCAAAAAAATATCTTTCGCTGGCTGACGCCCGCAAGAACCGCGCCTTACTGCAACCGGTGGCCTACAAACCGCTGAAACCGGGCATTACCGTGCTGGAAAATGTCACCATCGGAGAGTTGCGTTCCTACATCGACTGGACACCCTTTTTCATGGCATGGGAGCTGCATGGACGCTACCCGCAGATTCTCGATGACGGTAAATACGGCACAGAAGCCAAAAAGCTGCTGGATGATGCCAACAGACTGCTTGACAGGATTGAAAAGGAGCAACTCCTTGGACTGAGAGGTGTTGCGGGACTCTTCCCGGCCAACAGCAACGGAGACGACATTGATGTTTACGCCGATGAGAGCCGCAGCACTGTACTGATGACGATCCATACTCTCCGTCAGCAGCAGGAGAAAAACGCCGGTGAACCGAACGTGGCTTTGGCTGACTTTATTGCCCCTGCTGAATCAGGAGTTCAGGATTATATTGGTGGATTTGCCGTCACCGCCGGTCTCGGAATCGAAAAGGTGCTCAAACAGTTCAGTGATGAGCAGGACGATTACCACCGCATTATGACGCAGGCCCTTGCTGATCGCCTTGCAGAAGCCTTTGCAGAAATGCTGCACAAGCGGGTGCGCAGGGAGATGTGGGGATACGAAGCTGCCGCCAGCACGGCAGGCAAGAAAACATGTGCCTGCCACCCCGACATCACTCCATGCCAGCCGGTCGCTCTTGATGAGCTTCTGGCAGAAAAGTACCAGGGCATCCGCCCGGCACCCGGCTATCCCGCGTGCCCCGATCACACCGAAAAGGCAGAGCTCTTCGCCCTGCTGAATGCTGAAACCAACACCGGCATCACGCTCACAGAATCATTTGCCATGAACCCGGCGGCTTCAGTCAGCGGTTTCTACTTCGCCCATCCGCAGGCAAAATACTTTATGCTGGGAAAGATAGGGAGAGACCAGGTGGAGGATTACGCTGAGCGCAAGGGGACTTGTGTCAAGGAGGCGGAAAAATGGCTTGCCCCGACCTTGAACTACGATAGCGAGCAACCTGTTGTGTAAAGAATAGTCGGAATAAAAGAGAAAATTTTCTATTATGCAGGATACGATGTTTGCAATATGTTACATGAGGGCTGGCGTGCTCTCATTGCAGAACTTTTTTGACCAACGCATTTTCATAACAACACTAAACAATAACCACCATGTCCAACGGCACAACCAATGATTTTTCAGTTGCTCTCAACAACCTTTTGACCACCGCAGGAACATTGGCCCAGCAGCAGTTCGATTTATTGAACATCGGAATCAGAACAGCCGGTGAGCTTCTTGAGCCTGTTGTCAAAACATCTTCTGACCTTATTGGCAGCCTCCTCAGCAATTGCTGCCAGTTTGTCCAGAACATCGCATCATCAATTTTTCCACAGACGCAGAAGTAAGCAACTCATGTTGATTTAAAAAGCGCCCTGAGACCCAGGGCGCTTTTTATTTTTCCTCCCTGCAAACCTGGCTTCCGCTTGTCGAACTCTTGAGAAGTTGCAGCGCTCTTTTGTCGCGATTGTATATGTCTTCACGAAACAGAAGCTCCTCGCCGTTGGGAACAACCGTAAAATAGAGGAGAAACACCGGAATCTGCTGCGGAAGAGTCACCATGGTGGTTTTTCCGGTATTGATAGCCTCCTGTATCTTTGCCCGGCTCCACCCAAGGCTGTCACGCAGCACCAGTCTGGCAAGTTCTGCGGGGTTTTGCACCCTGATACACCCTGAACTGAACGCCCTGCTGCTTTTATCAAAAAGCTCTCTGCCGGGTGTGTCATGCAGGTATATGGCAAGAGGGTTGGGCATCAAAAACTTGATTCTCCCCAGTGCCCCTTTGTCACCGGAGCGCTGCTGTAGATGGTAGGGAAGGTTTGCGGCTGAGTACTGTGACCAATTGACAGAGGCGGGATCAACAGTCCCCCCCTCTTCATTAACCACCCGCAGTTGTTTTTTAGCCAGATAGGAGTTGTCTTTATTGAGAGCAGGAAGAACATCTTTGTCGAGAACGGTCCTGGGCACCACCCATTTCGGGTTAAACACAAGAGAGTGCATCGCGGCACCGAACACCGGGGTTTGACGAAGAGGCTGCCCGACAATCACTCTGCTTCCCCACTGAGAGCGACCGTTTTCGATGTACTGGAGATAATATCCCGGAATATTGACGAGAATGCAGGTTGGTGGAAGATCATGTAAAAAAGAGCGGTATCGTTCAAGGTTGACGCGAATCTGATCAAGACGCTGCTCAACCGGAACATTCAGGACTCGAAAGGTGGTTGGACCTACGGAACCATCTACATCGATACCGTTCCGGCTCTGAAACTTTTTGACAGCCTCAACCATCTCCCTGTTGTAGACGGTTGAGGTATCTGCACTCGCCATAACAAGGGCCCCTGACACCTCAAGACGTTTCCGCAACACGGCAACCCGCCTGTCCCGAGACCCCTCTTTCAGGACAGCTCCCTCCGCAAGCCTGGGCCATCCTCCAAGATTGGCAATGGCACTATAACGCGCAAGTCCCTTTTTAAGACGATCATAGTTGGCATCTTGTGGACGAAGCTCTTTAAAAACAGCCGTGATTGAACCTGAGGCAAGAGTACGTTGCAAAGTCTCATCCAACACCCCAAGCCCTCTCTTCTCCGGCCTCTTCCAATACGGCTCCAGCGTTACCGGATCAACTTTTCCATAACGAAGATGCGTTGCGAGAGTGAGATAGGCTTTGGTGAAAAGAATATCGACGCGTGCTTTTTTTTCAGGAGATACCAGGGTATCGGCAACAGATTGCCTGATTTTAATGAGATCATAATCAGAAGGATTGAGACCGTCAGCAGCAGACTCTTCAAGAGCCTCAATCAACTCGTCCACTCTCTGCCGATTCGTCCAGAGAGGTTGATAGCCTCCGCCGGAGTAAAATCTGTCCAGCCTGATAGCCAGCAGCTCTTTGGCTGTTCCGCCAGGAGAACCCTTCTGCTGCAGCAGACGTTCACACTGAGCATGAATCTGCTCTCCATCACTTCTGTATGGCCGCTCACGCTCACCCTGCATCTCCCCATTCGCTGGAAAAGCAATCAACATCGTCAAAAAACAGAGGGAAACAAGGCGAAACATAAACAAGGCATCAAGCGTATTCAACCAGAGACATGCAGCCATTCTGGCAACAGAGCATTAAGGCGAAAAGATAGAATTTTTTATGAAAAAATTTCCCTTATAATGTTTCAATGGTAACACAGGTTCACGAATAACTACCACTCCGAAGAGGAGAGGCCAACAATCTCCTTGTAGGCAATGGCTGCTGCACATGAAGTCACCGGAACAGTGATCAGCAATCCGATACCAAACGCAAGAGCACCAAAAATGTTCAGAGCGAAAAGAACAACGGCAAAGCCCAGAAAGGAGAACCAGTTCCTTGAAATAATAGCACGACTCACCTCCATCGCCTGCCAGAACTCCATGCGGTAATCAATGACAAGAAAGGTAGTAAACATGTAACCAATCGCAAGGTAAAGCCCCGGAAGCAGCAAAAGCACAAAGCCGACGGTGACAAGAAGTGTGCTGGCAAGTGAGGCAAGAAAAAGGGGAAGAAAGTAGTTGAACCCCCTGAAAAAATCGCTGAACTGGAGCGGCTGTCCACTTGCATACCTGAAGGCCGCAACGCTGTATCCAGCATAAAATGGCGCGGCAACTGAAGAAAAAAGCAGTGAGCTGCCCGCATCAAAAAGAGCGGTCACAAGCCAGACCACAAAGATAACAAGGGTGAAACCCACGAATTCCCCAACATGGCCACGGAACATCACCCAACCCTGCCTGAGATAACTCTGGATATCGACAGTGCAACACTTGTTGTCGAAAAGCCCCGGATCAACTTTGACACCAAAATCAAAAGCGGCCATGTTTCTTACTCCAGCATAATATCGTTATGTTCAACGAACAGAAGTTACACAACAAAGGTGGAGAAGACAAGCCGTATCGTAGCCAGGCCACCTTCCCACCAAACATCGTCATGAGGCAACGAAAAGAGTCATGAACACCCCTGTACAAAAATTCTTTTACCATGGCAACGAAACGGCAATAACGCAGCACGCCGCCGCGCTCATTCTTGCTGAGGCTTATCGGGCTGTTTCGCATCGTGGAGGCTTTTCGATGGTGCTGGCCGGAGGCAACTCTCCAAAACCTCTGTATACGATGCTGGCGCAGGGAGTGAGCACTGAACTACTGGAACGCCTCACCCTTCCCCTGCCTGATGGACGGTCAAAAAGCGGCTTTGATCGGCGGCTCAGGCTTCCGGAAAAAACATGGCTCTTCATGGGCGATGAACGGTGCGTCCCGCTTGACCATCCCGACAGCAACTGCCGTATGATCAAGGAGACGCTGCTGCTCCACTCCGCTCTTGCAGAAGAGCATTTCGTCCGAATGGCTGGAGAACAAGCTGATACTGAGCAAGCCGCACGGGACTATGAGGATCGACTTCGCTCCTTATTTTTGACATCGGATAACCCACAGGAGTTTCCCCGTTTTGACCTGATCCTGCTCGGGCTGGGCGACGATGGCCACACCGCATCACTGTTTCCTGACAATCCTGATCTTCTGCAAGAGGATGGACGATGGGTGTGCTCTGTTGATGCACCGGCAGGCAAGCCGCCGGGAAAACGTCTGACACTGACACTGCCCGTCATCAACCATGCCCGGAACATCATCTTTTTCACCTCCGGCAAACACAAAAGTGAACTGGCTGAAACAATATTTCTTGAACAGGAAAACAGTGTGCCAGCCAGTCTGATCAAGCCAGTCAATGGAAACCTGTTCTGGTTTACCACTCAGCCATAGATTCTCTCAACAGAATCAGGACCGTGTGAATGAATCGGATAGCTATCCGGTGACGGTGTGCCGACTGCATCCCTGATGGAGTCGATGATGGCCCAGGCGTATTCGACACTGTCCTGACGGATAAAGTTCATCTGCTCCCCTGCCATGGCATCAAGCAGCAGCCGGTGATAGGGTGTCAGGCCAGCTTCGGTAAAGGAGGTTTTGTAATCGAACCGCATGTAGACGGGATCGGTAATGACCGCCTCGCCCGGACGTTTGGCCCCAAACTTGATGGCGATGGTCTCTTCCGGCTGAATTTGGAGAATAACCTGATTGGCCGTATAACTGCAACTTTCGGCTGGCCCGAAATAGTTTTGTGGTGGGCACTTGAAGGTGATGACAATCTCCGTCACCGTGGAGGCAAGATTCTTGCCCGCCTTCACAAAAAAAGGGACATCCTTCCAGCGCCAGTTGTCGATAAAAAACTTGATGGCGGCAAAGGTCTCAACCGTTGAGTCGGGGGCAACATTTTTTTCAGAACGGTACCCCTCATATTGGCCAAACACCACCGCCTGGCCGACACTCTCACTTGTAAAAAGACGAATTGAACGAAGGAGCTTGGCCTTTTCATCGCGCACGGCATCAGCCGAAAGATCGACCGGTGGCTCCATGGCAACTGCGGCAAGAAGCTGCAGCGCATGATTCTGCATAATATCCCGAAGCAACCCCGCCTCTTCATAAAATGACCCCCGGTCACGAATCCCGAAATCCTCTGCAATGGTAATGGAGACGTTGGCAATGTGCTGACGGTTCCAGAGCGGTTCAAAGATTCCATTGGAAAAACGAAAAACCATAATGTTCTGCACCGTCTCCTTGCCAAGATAGTGATCAATCCGGAAAACCCGTTTTTCACTGAAAACCTCGCCAATAACCGCGTTCAGTTCTCGCGCACTCTGCAAGTTCCTGCCATAAGGCTTCTCGACAACGATTTTCCGCCATCCGTGTTCCGTAACCTCTTTTTCGCCAAGGTCAGCATGCTGGAGATTCCTGATAATGATTGGAGCAAGGCTGGGTGGCGTTGCAAGATAAAAGAGCAGATTCTTGCAGTTTTCCGATCTCCCCGCAACAGCCATAATCTCCTGACGGAGTTGATCATAGCTATTGGGCTCAGCAAGATCAACTCTCACGTAAAAAACACGTTCAACAAAAGAGGCAAAAGAGGAAGCATCCAACATGCTCTCCGGCAATAAATCCGCCATCTTTTCGTTGATGAGGTGGCGAAACTCTGCATGAGAAAGAGGCGCACGCCCCACCCCTATGATACGATAATCTTGCGGCAGATTCCCCCACATGGCAAGCTCGTAGAGTGAAGGAAAAAGCTTTCGGGCAGCAAGGTCGCTGCTGGCTCCAAAAATAATGATGGTGCAATTGTCAGGTTTACCCTGCATCGGAACTCCTTTTAAGGTTTTTCAAGAAAGGAGTGGCCTCCGAACTCATGACGCAATGCCGCCACAACCCTGTCGGATAAATTCCCTTCAGCGCGTGAACGGTAACGGTTAAAAAGTGAAGCAGCAATCACCGGAATCGAGACCTCATGTTCAAGAGCAGCCTCAACCATCCAGCGCCCCTCTCCGGAATCGGCAATCACCCCTTTCAGGTAATCCAGCTTTGGATCCTTCTGCAATGCCTGAATCATCAGCTCCATCAGCCATCCCCTGATCACAGATCCATGTGACCAGACACGGGAAACCTCTTCAAGATCAAAACCATAACCACTTGCCTCAAGCAGATTGAACCCTTCGCCCATGGCTTGCATCATGCCATACTCAATGCCGTTATGAACCATTTTGGCAAAATGGCCTGAACCCGATGGGCCCATATAACCATAGCCGTTGACAACGCAAAGATCACGCAACAAGAGCTCAATCCTCTCATAAGCACTCTTTGCACCACCAACCATTATGCAGGCACCATGTCGCGCCCCCTCCAGTCCACCGCTGGTCCCGGCATCAAGCAGGCTGATCCCCTGCTCCTGAAGAGATGCAGCCCGACGCACAGAGTCGATATGGCGTGAATTACCACCATCAACAATGATATCCCCACGCTCAAGCCATGGCACAAGCTGCTCAATCGTCTCATCAACCGGAGCACCAGCAGGCACCATCAGCCAGATCAGACGATCAGATTCCAGCATTGCGACCAATTCGCCGAGAGAGGTTGCAACAACCGCCCTCGTTCCTGCAAGCCGGGCAGAGGCCTGTTCCGAGAGGTCAAAAACCACAAGCTCATGACCACACTCCAAAAGATGCATGGCCATATTCAACCCCATTTTTCCCAATCCAACAAATCCTGCTTTCATAGTAGTTTCAACACACTCAACCGCAATTGACAAGCCTCTCAAGATCCCCGACACCACCTTCGGCGCACTTCACCATCGTTTTGTATCGTTCAATCACAGCAGCATTGACCACCGACCACGATTGCGCTTCAGCAAAAGCAAGGCCGTTGGCCTGCAACACCCTGTATTGCTCCGAATCACCAAGCAAGGCAAGGCACTTGCAGTAAAAATCTTCACTTTTGCCCTCACGGGCCACCAGCCCCCCCCCCTGACCGACCAACAACATCCCTGCAGCCACCGGCATCTGACACCACCACCGGCAACCCTGAAGCAAGCGCCTCCAGCGCAACATTGCAAAACGCCTCAGTCGTTGATGGAAAGAGAAAAATATCACTGCTGGCATAAGCCACAGGAAGCTCCTCGCCTGTCAGGTAACCGGTAAAACAGGCTTTTGGCATTCTGCGTTTCATCTCCTCGTCACCAGGGCCGGAACCAATCATCACAAATTGTACCTTATCGGCATATTCACCCAGCATAAAACGATCGTAAATCCGCATCACCACCTCAATATCCTTGTAAACCACAAACCGCCCGACATACACAATCACCATCTTACCAACAGCGCCCCAGGATGAGCGAACCTGATCTGATCGACGGGATGGATCAAAAAGCTCCTTGTCCACCCCCCTTGACCAAATCTCAACATTGCGGACATGATGGGCAGCAAGCTGTAACCTGACACCCTCATTCGGAGCAAAGACAATGGTACAATTGTTATAAAACCAGGCAAGATAACGCCAGGCAAGACCCGCCGCAAAACCGAGATGATAATAACGAAAATAGGCAGGGAAGTCAGTATGAAAGGAGGAGGCTACAGGAATATTATTTTTGCCGGCATAAAGGAGAAACTCCCGTCCAACGACATCAGGGGTAGAAATATGAAGAATATCAGGAGCAAAATCGTCAAGCTGACGACAGGTGTCATTGGTGAAAAAACCAAGTTTATAGTCAGGATAGAGAGGCAGAGGCACCGATGGCACAGGGTTCACAACGATACCGTCGTGATCATCATTCAAACAGAGATCAGGAGACCACACCGCAACTTGGTATCCGTTTTTCCTGAAGGATGAGACCAGTTGATAAACCGATTTAACCGCTCCGTCCTTATCCCTGACATAAGTACCCGTATATAAGGCAATTTTCATAAGATGGCCAGATACAAAAGAGACAGGATCAGCTTCGACACCCCCAAACGCACAACACCTCTCTCCTCCGGGATTGGCAGTGACGTGCAAAAAAATAACATTTCCCTTGAAAAAGCCATTATTTCGGCCAAATTCATTTGACATCAAGAGAGAGGCGAGCAACCTTTGGATGAACCAGGCTTTTAAAACTATCGTAGGAGAGTCGCAAAAGCTCAGTATGGGCTCCGGCATTGAATGCTATATCATCATCATCCTCAAGCTCCTCGGAGACATAGACCTCCATACCATAGAGGTTGCCAAAGGGAGGCATGGCACCAATTTCACACTCAGGAAAAAGATCAACAAACTCTCTTTCGCTGGCCAGCTCAACCTCCTCCGTTCCGGCAAATTGCCGAAGACGAGTAAAATCAAGTTGACGGGATGCGGGCAAAACCACCATGGCCATCTTGCCCGCAATCGTCACAACAACGGTTTTGGCAAGCTCTTTGCCGGGAACATGAGCCGATGCAGCAATCTCCTGCGCAGTATAGGCGGGAGAGTGGCTGAAAACAAAATACCGTACGCCATGGCTGTCAAGAAACTGCCTCAACTTGCGAATAGGCATAACAACCTCCCCTGTTTAAAGAGTTAATGACAAGAGGTCAAAACAACGTGTACACCTTCCGGTTACAGCCCTACTCTCAAACCAACAGTCACGTTGTTTGAGCCAATACTATACTTCTGTCCGGCCAACTCGGGTGACGAGCTTCCCAAACGACGATACTGAAGGTCGAGGGTTACAAAAGGAGCAACCGTAAAACCTGCCCCGGCACCAATCTGCCAGGCAAACACCCGGTCAGTGGATATCCCGCCGAGACCGTTATTCTTTTCAATATTCCCCAAACCGGCACCTGCCGAAACATAAGGCTTGATGGCAACCACTGGAACCACAAGATCAAAATAGTAATTTGCCATGTAGCTGGTTATTGAGAGATCATCAGCAGCAGATTTTACCCCATTTTTCTGGTGCGCCATTTCAAGCTCAACCCGATATTTACCACCATCAGTGCCGATTGCGCCAGTAAAACCATAACCGGAATCATAAGATCCGGCGGCAATGTTCGAATCTGTACCCATTGATGCCAAACCAACTGATCCTCTTACATAGGGCATGGCAACGGTAACTGAAGGAAGAGAAAACGCCAACGCAATACATCCAACAAGAAACCCTGCAACTCTTTTTTTCATGACTGCCTCTTTTTTTCAACCATTATTTGAGAAAACCCTTTCCTGTAGCTCTATGATTAAAGTTAACATATTAGGGGAATACGACCAAGCCACACACCCCTGTTTATCCTCTGCGCTAACAGAGGATATTATCCCGTCCAGTTCATCAGCCACTTAAGAATGGCAAACTTTGTGCTGCTGTAAGGAGGATATCTTGTATCAGGGTCGGGAGAAAGTGCCCGGTGAAGCACACTGCGCTGCATGGAAAAAGTCTCGAACCCTCTTTGGCCATGACAGATGCCAAACCCGCTTCCCCCTATCCCGCCGAAAGGAAGGCCATGCACGGCTCCCTGAACAAGAAGATCATTAATACAGAGAGCACCGGAACGAGTGCCACGAAGAACTCGCTGCTGCACATCCCGTTCAGAGGAAAAGAGATAGATCGCCAGCGGCTCGGCTCTGTAGCGGATAGTTGCAAGCGCCTCATCAAGCTCTGTATAAGGGATAACCGGTAAAAGGGGGCCAAATATCTCCTCTTGCATCACTGGCGATGCATGGGTGACTCCGGTTAGAATGGTTGGAGCAACGTACCGATCGCCAACGTCAGAACCGCCGCCGCTCAAGACCAAAGAACCCTGCAACAACCTCTCCAGCCGTCTGACATGATGCTCATTGACAATACGGGGATAATCCGGACTCTTGCCGGGGTCGTCACCATAAAATGCGACAAGTGCCTCCTGCATCGATTCTAAAAGCTCCTGCTCCCGCCGATGATGCACGAGCACATAATCTGGCGCAAGGCAGGTCTGGCCCGCGTTCAAAAACTTGGCCCAGACAATCCTGCGTCCTGCCACACGGATGTCGGAGTGCTCATCAACAATACAGGGGCATTTCCCACCAAGCTCAATCGTCAACGGTGTGAGATGCCTTGCCGCAGCAGACATAACCTCCCGTCCTATTACCTGACTACCGGTATAAAAAATATAGTCGAAGCGATGCTGAAGGAGAGCTTTTGCCTCCTCAACGCCCCCCTCAACAACACAAAAAGCCGTGGGTTCAAGATAGTGGCCCAGCCCTTTTTTTAGAAGCGCAGAGGTTTGCGGCGCAAACTCTGAGGGTTTGATGACGGCACAGTTCCCCGCCGCAATGGCACTGATCAGTGGCTCCAGACAGAGTTGAAGCGGATAGTTCCACGCCCCGACAACAAGCACAACTCCATAAGGTTCAGCGGAATAAAAGGCTTTCGCTGGCTGATAAAGAAGAGGAACTTTAACCCGGTGCGGCTTCATCCAGGATTTGAGATGGCGCAGGGCAAAACGGATCTCCCCCCTAAGATAGCCGGTTTCAGTTAAAAATACCTCTGTTGATGATTTTCTTAAATCATCGTACAGCACTGCAGCAATCTCCGCTTCACGTTCAACAAGAAAAGCTTCAAGCGCACGCAACTGCGTTCGCCTCCAGCCCGGATCGCGGGTAATACCCTGTTGAAAGGTCTCTCTCAACAGCGCCAGTTCTGGAAACAGGTGATCAGTTTGCATGAGATACGCGCTACATTATTCGTCAATTGTTCATCAGCATGAACGATCTCTTTTCAATGTACGGTAAAAAGCAGCTCAATTGAAACAGAGGATTTTGGCAGGCTGTCATCTGTTCAGTACATTACTCGACAGAATAAATTCCGTTACAAAATTTGCCTTTATCTGCTTGCTCTATGGAATGGATGACACAACCGGAAGCGTGGATTGCCCTGGCGACTCTGACTGCTTTGGAGATAGTTCTCGGTATCGACAATATTATTTTTATCTCCATTATCGTCAGCCGCCTGCCGAAAGAACAGCAGGGCAAGGGGCGGGTCATTGGCCTCGGGCTGGCCATGTTGACACGCATCGCACTTCTGCTCTCCATAACATGGGTGATGAGTTTGACCAACGGACTCTTTACCCTGCTCAGCCACACCTTTTCGGGGCGCGACCTTATTCTGCTGGGAGGAGGGCTCTTTCTGCTTGCCAAAAGCACCCAGGAGATTCACCAGAGCCTTGAAGGTGAGGAGGAGGCACAACAGGAAAAATCAGGCAGCACGTTTATCCTTACCATGCTGCAGATTGCGGTGATTGATATTGTCTTTTCACTTGATTCGGTCATTACAGCCGTTGGGCTTGCCAAAGAGGTGCAGGTGATGATTATCGCTATCATGATATCAATCGGCATTATGATGCTTGGGGCCAGAGCAATCAGCGATTTTGTGGAAGAGCATCCGACAATCAAGATGCTGGCTCTCAGCTTTCTGATCCTTGTCGGCGTCACCCTGCTTGCTGAGGGGGTTGGATTTGAAATTCCCAAAGGATACATCTACTTCGCCATGACCTTCTCCATCTCCGTTGAAATGCTGAACATCCGCCTGCGGAAGAGAGGCGCAAAACCGGTGCATCTGCATACGACCATGAACATTGACGGAGATGGCGCATAAAACATCACCCAAGCATCAGCCGCTCCATCAGAATGGCGGCGGAGACCGAAGCGTTGAGTGACTCGACCCTGACAGCTCCGCCTGCATGAGGTATCCGCACCAGCCGGTCAGCAAACGCCAGTACCGGTTCGCTGATACCATTGGCTTCATTACCGATTACCAGCACAACTTTTTCAGGCCATGGTGTGCACTCCCTGAAATCCTTGCCATCAAGCGATGAACAGAGAACAGTATAGCCCTGTTTTTTAACTCTCTCAAGCTCCTGACAGAGGTTTTCTACACTATAATGGGGCAGAGCATAGAGGCTTCCTGCACAGGAACGTACCACCTTTGCATTGTAGCGGTCAGCAGTTCCAGCACTGCAAATCATGGCATCAGCACCGAACCAGGCCGCTGTTCTGATGATGGTGCCAACATTGCCGGGATCCTGAAGATCATCAAGAGCTATAATGAGTGATCGACCGGGCTTTTCTACCGCGCCAACCCAGGAGGATTGCTGCTGACGAAAAACGCCGAACACCCCTTGCGATACCGTAGTCCCAGCAAGTTGATCGCACTCTTTTTCGGTAACAGAAAACAGTTTTCCCCGGTACGCCTGCGCAAAAAGGGCCTTCTCAGCTTCACCCTCCCTGATCAACAAGGCAACCAGCATCTTTTCTTCCGGCAGACTTTGACAAAGCTCCCTGACCGTCCGAAGCCCCTCGGCCAGAAAAAGCCCCTCCGAATCCCTGAACTTTTTCTGGTGAAGCTTCACAAACTGCCGTAGCTTTGCCTTGCTTAAAGCTGGCAGATTCATGACTTTTCTCCTGCTCTCTTGAGCCTTGAAATGGCAGATTTCGGATCGTGGGAAAAATCCTCAGGAGGAGTGCCGATGCCAGTGGAACGAGCCGCACTGCCGAGTTCTACCGACAAGCCATCTGCGCAATCGAGATCCTCACCACCACCATTCATGCAGCGATGAATATACTCATCAAAGCTCTCCCTCTCCATAGAGTGCCCTTCCAGCGCAGAGGCTTCCACCACCACATCACCAGCTTTCCGACCATCAGGCTTCGGCGAATCCCGAACATCGTCTGTCGCCCATGCAACGCCGCTACCACCAAGAAACTCCTCATCCACCCCATAATCCTTGAGGCGATCGCGCATCACATCGGAACGTTTGGCCTTGACGCGGCGGGCAGAGACAGAGTCAATGTCCGACCGTTGCTGCCCCAACAGCCGCACCACCACAAGAATCCCCGTGAGAGCAGCCGCAAGAATGAAGCAGAAGAGCATCAGCTCAAGCCGGAAACCAAACAGCGCAACCACGAGCAGCTCAGCGGCAATGAGGCCCGAAAAAAGAGCCAGCAGAAGTTTCAGCAACAGACGTTCATTTATCATAATTTTTAATCATCAAGAAAAGGTTCACTATGCAACAACATCACTCCAGCACAGGATAGTCCGTATATCCCTTTGGCCCCGGAGTATACAACGCCTCCATATCTGGAGCGTTCAGGGGGGCACCGGTTTTCCATCGTTTGACAAGGTCGGGATTGGCAAGAAATCCCATGCCAATGGCAATGAGGTCACCTTTTCCCTCTGCCAGATCGCGTTCAGCCCGCCCGGCATCGTAACCTCCCGAAAGAATCAGGGTTCCCTTGAAGGTGTTGCGGAAGGTCGCCTTCATGCTGTCGGGCACGATTGGCGCACCCATTGACGAGTGGTCCACAAGATGAATGTACGCCGGAGCGGCAAAATTGAGCTGTTGGGCCAGCCAGGTGTAATCCTCCTCCATGCTGTCGTAGAGCGGCATGTCGTTGAAGACACCGAAGGGAGATAGCCGGATGCCAACCCTCTCTTTGCCAATCGCCGCAATCACGGCATTGAGCACTTCAAGTACAAAGCGTGCGCGGTTTTCAATTGAACCGCCATAACTGTCCGTGCGAAGGTTCGAATTCGGACGAAGGAACTGTTCAAGGAGATAGCCGTTTGCTCCATGCAGTTCAATGCCGTCAAACCCTGCTGCAACGGCATTTTTTGCTGCCTGAACATACTCGGCAGCCGTAGCGTTGATATCCTCCAGAATCATCGCCTCCGGAACCGGAAAAGGCTTCATGCCACCGTCATCTGTATAGGTTTCACCCGAAGCGGCGACGGCTGAAGGTGCTATGACGCGAGATCCGTCCGGCATATTCAGAGGATGAGAAATTCGCCCGCTGTGCATGATCTGCAGAAATATCTTTGCTCCCTCCTTGTGCACCGCTTCGGTCGTGGCTTTCCACCCCTCAACCTGGGCCGGGGAGAAGATGCCCGGTATGCGTGCATAGCCCAAACCATTCGGAGAGGGAGATACCCCCTCGGTAATGATAAGCCCTGCCGTTCCGCGTTGGGCATAATAGTCGACCATGAGCGCATTGGGAATGTTGCCAGGGGCACGACCGCGCGTCATCGGAGCCATGACCATACGGTTCTGTAAGGCGAGCACACCAAGAGTGGCCGGGGTGTAGAGTAATGACATGGTGTCGTCGTTTAGTATGTTTTGTTCAAGGTTCAAAGTTTAACATTTTGGCAAGATAACGATCTTTGTCCTCTTCCTGAAAGAGGATATTGCGTTGCTGCATCTGTGGCTTTGCCATATTCCATTGGAGGCTCATGATTTCGGATGAGGTGTTTGAGACGATAAAGGATTCGAGGCTCACCTCTGGGTCATTGAGGCGATGCTCAATCTCTTTAATGGTTTCGTGAAACTGGATCTTGGTGTCGTTGGAGGCAAGGTAGCGAATACCTTTGGGGGCGACAAAAATGATGCGCTGTTTGCCATCCTCGATGAGATATGATGCCGTATCTTCCCTTATTTCTTCAATACCATAGAGATGGCATGATGGATAGTCCTGAAACAATTCAACAGGAATGGTTGAAAAGCTCTGTTTGTTCTATCTGGTCTGTCGCTCTGTTTTGCTGTCAAAAAGTTTTATATTTCAGTGGAAGGTAAAAAAAGTGTGACGTTGTGGTGAGGAGACGGTGCCTTTGATGGGCCAATGTTTTAAATGGAGGTTGGCGATGAAAAAGCTGCCGGTGGGCATACAGACGTTCAGTAAAATAATCGAGGGTGATTATCTCTACATCGACAAAACGGAGATTGCCCGAAGCCTGATTGACAGTTATCAATATGTCTTTCTGTCGAGGCCCCGGCGATTCGGTAAAAGCCTGTTTCTTGATACGCTGAAGAATATTTTTGAGGGAAATCGGGAGTTGTTCCGGGGGCTCTTGATTGAGGAGCAGTGGAACTGGGAGGTGAAATATCCGGTCATCAAAATAAGTTTCAGTGGCGGGATTGACAGTCGGGAAACTCTTCGCAAAAACCTTTTCTATATCCTGAATGACAATCAGAAACGGCTTGGTATTCTCTGCGACGAGAAAGAGGAGCCCAACCAGTGTTTCGCAGAATTAATCGAAAAAGCCTGTGAGAAATATCATCAAAAGGTGGTCATCCTGATTGATGAGTACGACAAACCGATTCTGGATAATATTGAGAATATCCCCGAGGCTCTGGTCATTCGGAATGGAATGCGGAACTTTTACACAAAAATCAAGGAGAATGATGAGTATCTGCGCTTCGCCTTTCTCACCGGGGTGAGCAAATTCGCCAAGGTGTCGATCTTCAGCGGCCTGAACAATATCGAAGACATCAGCCTGAACCCTGACTATGGCAATGTTTGTGGTTACACCCAGCTTGACCTCGACACCTCTTTTGCCCCTTATCTCGAAGGGATGGATATGGAGCAGGTCAAACGGTGGTACAACGGCTATAACTTTTTGGGTGACAGTGTTTATAATCCTTATGATATCCTGCTCTTTATCAAGAACCAATGTGTGTTCAAAAACTACTGGTTCGAGACAGGAACGCCAAAATTTCTGATTGATCTCATCAAAAAGAACAGCTATTTTATTCCCAGGTTGCATAGACTGCGGGTTAATGAGTCTCTGGTCAACAGTTTTGACCTTGAAAATCTTAATCTGGAGGCTATTCTGTTTCAGACCGGCTATTTGACTATCAAGCGTCTGCTACCGTTGGGTGTGGGAGTTCGATATGAGTTGGGCTTTCCCAACAAAGAGGTGCAGACCAGTTTTAACGACTCTATTCTGCAATCGATGATCAGCGTTTCAGAAAAAGAGCTGATCCACGATGAACTGCTTGATTTCATCGACACTGGAGATGTTGAAAAATTAGAGTCCGTTATCCGGCACCTTTTTGCGAGTATCGCCTATAATAATTACACCAACAATGATATTGACCATTTTGAGGGTTTTTACGCCAGCGTCCTCTTTGCCTTTTTTGTCGGCTTCGGGGTGGACATCATCGCCGAAGATGTGAGCAACAAGGGGAGAATAGATTTGACACTGAAGGCCGGAGGGCAAACCTTTCTCTTTGAATTCAAGGTGACCAACGGGGAGCCACTTGAGCAGATCAGGAAGATGCAGTATTACGAGAAATATAGTGGCGAACGGTATTTGATTGGCATTGTCTTTGACCCCAAGGCAAGGAATGTCAGCAGGTTTGAGTGGGAGAAGATCTGATGGGCTGTATGTCACAAACAATTCACCCGAGATGAGAAACATCCTCAAGCCTTGTTATGGATTACTGGACAACTTCTGCCCACTTTCGGACTGCATTGGCTTCATCAAAAGTAATTTACCGCTCAATATCCTTCCAGAAATCAACCGCCGCAAATTGCGGGTATCGGCCTGACGCGCATGGCCAAACCACCCTGAAAGAGTTTGCCTGATGTTGGCCGGCTTTGCAAGCAGGAGGCATTGAATCCGTCTCTTCGCCCTGCGAACATTCTCGGCAGGGAGCAGCCGGTGTGACTGAAAGACCCGCTGGCCAAGAAAACTCTTCCCTTCCGTCGAGGGATAGAGTTCTGTTCTCTGCGGGTTGAGTATCAAGCGGTACTGCTCAAGAACCTGATCGATGGCTCTTTTCCACTCCCACAACTCCTGCTTGCTGTTGGAGAGCAAAACACAATCATCCACATATCGCACGTAGCCTTTGCAGTGCAACACCTCTTTGACATAGTGATCGAAAAAACTGAGGTAGTAGTTGGCAAACCACTGGCTGGTGAGGTTCCCAATCGGCAGGCCCCTCCTTCTTTCGTGCGGGGTAAAGAGGGTATCGCCGGGGAAATAGTGGAGATGTTCAACTTGCGGATTGCTGTTGTCGATGATGGTTTCAATCAGCCAGAGGGTATCGGCGCAGGCAATTTTACGCCGGAGCAGTGCTTTGAGAATCTCATGGTCAATGGAGGGAAAGTATTTTCGGATATCGCACTTCAGCGCGTAGGCGTACTTTGTGAGGTAGTGCTGGTAGCGTGCGATTGCCTTGTGTGTCCCCTTGCCGACTCTGTTGGCGTAAGTATCGAAGATAAAGCTCCGTTCCAGAATGGGCCCGACAACGGTGATAAGCGCATGATGCACCACCCTGTCACGGAATGGCGCTGCGCTGATCTGACGGGGTTTTGACTTGTAGATGCTGAAGGTTTTATACGAGCCCGGTTGGTACGTTTTGTTGCGCAGCTCCGAAATAATCTGCCAGAGGTTCTCTTCGAAATGGTTATAAAACTTCAGCACAGACTGCTCTTCACGCTTCCCTTTCGCCGCCTTTTGAGCTGCCGAAAGCACGTTTTCAAAGGCAACGATACCCTCAAAAAGGTTTTTGCTGGTTTTCATGGCGTTTGCAGAAAAAAAACAGGCCGCTCTTTCAATTGCTTACTCAAGCGACCTGTTTTGTCTGTTCTGTTTGTGCCCGCCCCACCGACGAGGTGGCGACGTGCCTCAGGAGAAAGAGCCCGATGTCATGCCCAAAAACTGTCCGCTCTTCCTTGAAAGAGCGGCATCAGGATGGGCTTTTCACTCATAACCGGGCATGATTGGAACGAATCACTCGAAAACCCACATTGTTGTTGTTGTTCCTCGGATTGTTGTTGTTCCGGGAGGAGCAGCGCAGAGCATCAGCTTTGTTGTTTTACAAGCTCCCGCACTTCGAACGGGGAGATCATTGTATCGGCCCTTTTCCGTTGGGAAAGTTATCATTTCTCCACCGATTGTTCAACCTTTTTTATCCAGCCACCAAGCATTTTCCCCAACTCGGCAATCTGCTGGCTCCCGAATTCGTAGGAGGCAAGATTGATGAATTTCATCTCAAAACTCATGCGGAAAAGGAGCCGCAACCGGGTCAACACCCCATCAGCCTCATGCAAACCCTGAAGCTTGCTGCTGCGCATGTTGGCCACCGCAACGAGTTCGGTAAATTCGAGTACACTGTTTTCGAGCCGCACCGCAATGCTGAAGCGAAAGCTCTTCGGGAACTTCCCCGTGTGATGCAGCAGCCATTTCGAAAAATCGAAGGCCTTTTTGACGATCAGCATTTCGTGATTTGGCATTGCGGGAGAGTTGTCAGTTGTCAGTTGTCAGTTCAAAAAAAAATTTCTTGCCTCTCCATGTTGGTTCTGCCTTGTCGTGTGAGCTTTCTTTTTCAGGGTTCCAGATATCAGGGGATCAGATTTTCAGGAAGAGGGACTGGAACGAATCACTCGAAAACCCACATAGTCGCCGTCGCTCCTCGGATAGTAGTAGTTCCGGGAGGAGCAGCGCAGAGCATCAGCTTCGTCGAACCAACAACCTCCCCGTAACGAACGCACATCTTCATCTTTATCATACCAATCCTCCGTCCACTCGTCAACATTCCCCGCCATATCATGCAACCCTTCAGGTGTTGCCCCATCAGGATAACGACCTACCGGTGTTGTTGCCCCTATATTTTTATTATAGTTAACCAAGGTTGAACTTGGCTCGACCTTCTCTTCCTTCCAGGGATAGAGACGTACTTTCTCTCCCGTTGTCCCTTGCTTTCCTCCAGCCGCCCACTCCCATTCCATCTCTGTCGGAAGGCGGTAACGAGTGGCATCCCCATCAAGCAGCGAAAGCCAGAGAGCGTAGGCGCGGGCGGCATACCAGGTGACACCAACGACCGGCTGATCCTCTCCATTGTATTTGCGATCGTCATCATAGGAAGAACGAAAGTGATTGGCAAGATTGTCGTTACCCTCCTTGAGATAGTCGCCAAACCCCTTTCCCCAAGTATTATTCTTCGCTATGGCATGTAGCTCAGCGATGAATATTGAAAGCACTTCCGGCGACTCTTTTGCCTCCAGCCAGGATATGAATGAGCGGTAAAGCCTGTTGGTTACCGGATATTTGGCAAAGTAAAGATCACTGACACGCTCCTCTTTTTCGGTCAGCGAGTAGAGGTAACTTCCTCCCTGTATCAGGATATATTGCGCATTCTGCTCATGGGGATTCTGCCATACTTGCGAAAAAGTGGTACTTGCTGAAACAAGAAGGGAATCGCCGGTAACAAGGGCCGCGAGCTGCAGCATATCGGCATCACGGGCAACTCCTGAAACGGGAATGACGAAGACCCGGACGGCATCACGAGCTTCATCACTGCCGATACTTTTGAGGCATTGCAGGATGTAGCGCTGGCGGTTCTGCGTCGTTTCAGGATCGAGCAACTTTCGGCGCAGGGCATCAATTTTTTTCTGTGGTGCTTCACGGATAAAAATATCAAGTAGGGTTTGCTGTTTCTGATCCATGCTTTCGCTCACCGGAGAGTCGAAAAGCTTCTTCATGAAGATGTCGAAAAGCTTGTCATCAATCTGGCCAGCAAAAAAACTCAGGGGCTCATTCCACCAGTCGTCACCAAAATTGAGGATAACGCTGTCAAGCGAGTTGGCATCCGACAAGCTCTGCCTGGCCAACTGCCCGCCAGCCAGATACTCCCGGAAGGTCTTGTGGCGAAAAAGATATTCATTTTTGCCATACATGACCAGCACACCCGCCCGGTCAACCAGGTTCTTGCAAAACTCTTCGGCTGTTGGAGGAGCATCGAAGGTTTTCAGGGTTTTCTCCATCTCGGTGTGCATGGTATCTTTGAGGGCCTCATCGGCATGCAAGCTCTCCTGCATCCAGAGCGATACCGGAGAGAGCACCAGTCGTGCCTTGAGCGCTGGCAGCAAAGGTTTCATGTTTCGCTGTTTATCCCTGAACTCCAGCAGATAGTCGAGCGCCACTCGATAGAGGTCAACTCTGTTTTCTGGTAAAAAATCCCGCGCCCTGAAGAGAATTGCCATAATCTGCAACAGCATGGGCACAGCCGCCATTTCACGCAATCCTCTGTTTTTGGGCTCTTGCAAACAGGCAACAATCTTTTTGGTGCACTCGACAGCTTTTTGCTTCTGCTGCTCCCTCCAGCTTTCCCGTATTACCCCTACTGGCGGCAGCTCACGCTCAAACGCCGCCCGGAACCATTTGTCGAGAAACTCCTCCTGCTGCTTTTCGGTGAAATCCATCACATCAACCCGCTGGTGATCAGCCGTCAGCTCAATACCATCAACCTTGCGATAGCCGGTAAACCGGGAGGTCACCACAAATGCTGCATCAGGAAAGCTGTTGCAGGCACAATCGATCCAGCCACAAACTGCCTTGCGCCGTTCAAGATCGCTGATCTCATCAAGGCCATCAAGCAGTACCAGAGATTTCCGGTTTGTGTCGCGCAACCAGCCATCAAACACTTTGCCATCAATGGAAAGCGAGTGCTTCTCCGCCCAGGCGGAAAGTTGCTGAGGCAGCACGATCTTCGGCAGCCAATCATCCGCACCAAGCTCACGCAAGGGGAGGTAAAAAACCCGCGCCGAAATATCCGCGCCAAAAAGCCGTTCTGACTGATGTTCAAGGCAGCAAAGCGCATAATATTTCATCAACGTGGTTTTTCCTGAACCAGGATCACCAATCACAAGCAACAGGCGATACTCGGGAAGAACCAGTTGCATCACCTCGTCAGGCGTGCGGTGATGTTTCGCCTCATGCAGCATCAGCGCATGTTTCGCCTCCAGACGCTTGTCGCTGCGCCACAATTCCGACATTCGCAGAGGAACAAAGGTGTCGTCAAGCTTCACCTGCACACCATCAATATCGGGTGAACCCAAAATCTTGATTCTGCACAGATCCTCCTTTAATGTAGCACAATAACGCTGTTCAAGCTCGGCGTTATTCTCATCGCCAATGTCGCCACCACTGCCGCCACCAAAGCGGGCATGCAACTGCTGCCGCAGTTCCCGCTCAAGCATTATCTCAAACTCCAGGACATTCTGATAGGTTTTTATAAGTCCGCGCTTGCCGTCATGCAACGTTTTTTTCCAAGCATATAAACAATTGTACTGGTCATGATCAAATGCTGAAGGGGGAGGTAATGAAGCATCAGAAAAATAGAGCATTACCAGTTTTCCGGCCTTCACCATCAACTCAAGCTCTTCAACTGCACCGCCGAGAGCACTATCCGTTGGAGTGCCAATCCTTGTCCAAAACATGCAAACGGCACAGTCACATTCATGAACAAGCTGGCGATTGATAATCTCCTGAGGCGACTCGCCCATTTCGGAAGCAGCATCAAACTCCCATCGTTTCGGTATCAGCCGCAAAAGCCTCTGGTGTTCATCATAAATTTCCAGACGGCGGATAACCCGTTCAGCACACTCACGCTCCGCCTTGACATCACCCGGTGAAGCAATCAGAATCTTTATGTTACGATACCGCTTGTCACTCATTGTTCAGTTTTTAATATTCGTGATAACGAAAATCAAGGCGCGTCCAACCTTCAAACAGAAACCGTCTTGCTGGACAAGGTAACCCTGAACCAGAGGCCATTGGAGTAGAGCTCCGGCTTTTCAAGTTCTTTCTCGTGCATAAGGGTGAAAATCCTCTTGATACCTTCGCCAAGCTCTCTCATTAATCTGTTTTCTTTCAACACTCTTGCAATCAGCGAGTTCCTTGATTCGTGTGCTCCTTCGAGTTCTGTCAAATTTTTTATGGTGATGGTTGAAAGTAATGCGCCGGGACTTTTGATCTCCATTCTGTCGTTGTAAATGTATATCTCTATGGCATTTGCAATACTGTAATCCCGGTGTGCGATGGCATTCAAGAGTGCCTCTCGCACAGCATCTTCCGGATAGATATACTTTTGTTCAAAGTGGGCATTGGTGCCAAATTCTGTCTTATACGCAAGGTATGGCCTCAAATGCTCCCATGATGTTATCAGTAACTCAAAAATATTTCCTTTAACGGCTTCATCACTCACCACGTTATAGTTTTCACCCGCCTCCAGCATGTTGCCATTGACTTTCAGAAATCGTACCTGACACCGTGGATGCCACTTGTCAACATTAGTGGCAAAGAGCAACAAACTTGCCCTTTTCAGCCGTAATCCATTCTGGGCATATTCAGCCAACCCTGTTTGCTGTAAATACCGCTCCACACTGAGCCCTTTGATATACTCGTCGGCTATGCCCTGAAGCAATTTGATATCCAGATCCGTTACCAGTGCCCCATCAACAAATTGGCCGTCATACTCCCGGGATTTAACCTCCTGCCGTTCAAACTGAATCTGGTTCACTGACTCAGGCATGGTTGACTTATCTTTTCGCCTGACACATCTCCCGTCAGGAAGCTGATAAATCATTGCCGTACCTTTATTCACCGAAAAATAGAGCACAATTTTGTTATTGAGCGTCAGCTTGTTTGCATTATTGAGTGGCAATTGCTGATTGTGATAGACATGAGTTCTGACTGAATTCAGCATGACCTGAATATCATCTGCCGAATGAGGTACTCCTGTAATTTCGCCGTCATCTTCAACGCCGACGATAACAGTTCCACCATCAGCATTGGCAAATGAAACCAATGCCTCTGCAATACTTGCGCATATTGATGGAACTTTCCGTGGCCTTTTAAGGTCAGGCCTCCCCTCAAAAGCAGATTTGAACTCCCTGAAGTGGCTTTCGCCCAACACAAGGTTATTTCTTACTTTATCTGCCAGCAACAGGATATCGTCCATTGATCTCTCTTCTCAAATTACAAGGAAATTATCTTTTATAATACCTCTAAAAAAGGAAAAAACAGGCATGCTTCACTCCAAAGGAAAAAGAGAACCTGGTACGTTCTTGTGTGTTTGCACGCAACCAGCAAATGAACCGCCGAATGATTCTAAAGATAAGACGGCAGTTCTATCGTATTGCTTCCCCGCCAAAAAAAAATTTCTTGCCTCTCCATGTTGGTTCTGCCTTGTCGTGTAAGCTTTCTTTTTCAGGGTTCCAGATATCAGGGGATCAGATTTTCAGGAAGAGGGACTGGATCGAATCACTCGAAAACCCACATAGTCGCTGGTGTACCACGGATCGTCGTCGTCCCGGGAGGAGCAGCGCAGAGCATCAGCTTCACTGCTATAATACGCTCCACCTCGCTGTGCTCGCCAATTTTTATCTTTTTGATACAAATCCTCCGTCCACTCCCACACGTTGCCAGCCATATCATGCAACCCTTCCGGTGTAGCACCTTTTGGATAACGCCCGACGGATGTCGTTGCGCCCTCGTTGTTATTGTAATTAACCAAGGTTTTATCCGGCTCACCTTCCTTCTTTGGCCACGGATAAAGTCTGCCCTCTTCTCCTGCTGCGGCATATTCCCACTCTACCTCAGTCGGCAACCGATAGAGAGCACCATCGCTCTCAAGCAATGATAACCAGAGGCAATACGCTCGGGCGGCATACCAGTTCACCCCTGCCACCGGTTGGTCATCCTTGTTAAATTGTTTATTGGTGTCCGTATAAGAAACAAAACGCTTCGCCAGTGAAGGCTCTTCTTTTAAATAGTCACCGAATCCCTTGATGCCCGCTCCCAGTTCTTGCAAGCGCTCCTCGTACGTTTTGAGTGGAACCCTCTCTGCTAATTCGGGCTCTTGAGCATCCAGATAGCTGATAAATCGCCGATAGCACTGATTGGTCACGGTGAATTTTGCAACGTACATCTCCTTCACGGGTTCCCGCTTTTTCGTGAGGGAGTAAGGGAATGTCCCGCCCTTGATAAAGATGTACTCAGCGCCAAGTTTGTCATATTTCACCTCTTTGACCAACTGCTGCTCTTTCGTCAACCCCGACTGTTTGAACTCCAATAGTGCCGCAATTGCCTCCGGCTTCCCGATATTTTTCAGGCACTCCCGCAGGTAGCGCTGCCGGTTTGCCGTGGTTGCCGGATCAAGCAGCTTCGTGCGCAGGGCATCAATCTTCCGCTGTGGTGCCTCCTCTACGAGAGCAATCAGCAAATCCTGCTGCTTTTGAGTCAACTCTTCCGTCACCGGCGAATCGAAAAGCCTCTGCATGAAACTGTCGAACAGCTCTGCATCCTCAACATGGCCGATGAAAAAGCGGAACACCTCTGTCCACCAGTCGTCGCCGAAATGGCTCACCAGCTTGTTGAGAGAGTCTTGTTTGTGAATATTTTTGAGCAACTGAATGCCCGCCATATACTCGCGGAATGATTTATGGCGGAAGAGATACTCCTTTTCGCCATACTCGACCAGCAAACCAGCTCGATCAACAAGGTTCCGGCAAAAATCGGAGGCTGGCAAAGAGTTATACAGGGTGTCGAGCTGCCCCTGCATCTGCTGCTGCATCTCTAAACGATCAATCTCATCTTTTTTCAGCTCCTCCTGCATAATAAGCGAAACAGGAGAGAGCACCCTGCGCGCATCCTGTGCGGAAAGTTTTGGATAAAGACCACGACGACGGTCGCGATAATCAAGGAGATAGTTCAACGCCGCATCGTACAGCTCAAGGCGACTACCAGGTAAATACTCACGCTCTTTCCAGAGCATCGCCATAATCTGCAACAAAAGTGGCACACCCGCCAGAGGGCGCAAACTGCGATTTTTATCCAATGCAAGAAATGCAAGAATGGCATCGGCTTTTTTGGTGGCCTTCTGTTCCTGCTCCGTCCGCCATACTGCTTGATCGCCAGCAGGTGGAATTTCACCACAAAAAGCAGCCTTGAACCAGCGGTGCAAAAACTCCGCCTGCTGTTGTGGAGAAAAATCCATAATGTCCGCCCGCAAATGATCAGCCTCAATTTCGATGCCATCACCTTTGCGGTAACCCGTGCTCCGCGACGTTACCACAAACTTTGCCCTGGTAAAGCGCCCAACCGTGCTGTCAATCCACTTGCAGACCGCTATCCGATCCTCCTTATCGCTGATTTCATCCAACCCATCAAGCAGCACCAACGTTGATGGTTGGTCAAGCCAATCGGAAAAATGTGCTGCATCAATGGCGAGAAACTGTTTTTTCGCCCATGCTGCAAGGTTATCAGCAAGTGAAATATCGCTGCCATCGCCTATGTTCAGCTCACGCAACGGCAGAAAAAAGACGTTCACTGGTTCACCGAAACCAAACTCACCATAGCGTTGTTCATTGAGGCAAGAAAGCGCATAATGCTTCAGAAGTGTGGTTTTCCCCGAACCCGGATCACCGATAATCAACAGCAAGGGATGATTTTGCTCATGCAACACAACTTTCATCACCTGTTCGGGCATCCTGCTTCGCTCATCACTCAAAAAGTCGCACTGCTCAACTCCCTTGCAGAAGCGTGTTTCAGAACGCACCGAACCAGAAAGACTGAGCGAAACAAACGTATCAGAAAGCCTGGTGGCAAAATGCTCCAGTGCAGGCGAGCCTGTCAGCGTCATGTTGCCAAGCTGCCGCATCAGTGTAGCCTGGTAGAGATGGAGCAATGCGGTGGCCGAAGTATGCAGCAGAACAGAATTCTGAACCAGATTAATTGGTGATTCACCGATAAGAGCTGCAAGAGCCTGCTCGATTTTGTCGCACACCTGCTCAACAAGCTCTTCTTTACTGGTATAGGCGCAACATGGTGTTACCGAGCGCGAAGGAGATGCCGTCCAGTCGCTTGTCAATTCCTGCTTATACTGCATCAGCTCTGCCCAGTTCACTGCATAGCCAGCATCAGCAAGTTTATCAGCATCAACAGGACGTTTGGGAAAAAACGCAAGAATACGAACACGATCGTCTTTACCTCTAACCCTGTCAAGCTCATCGCGGGTTACTCTGCCAACGCGTTCCCTGAAAACAAAAAGCGCAATTCTCGCTTGATCGAGTGCAGGAGTAACAACAACATCCTGACCTCCGGTCAATGCGGCTGCATCATATTGCCATTTCCAGAATTTGACACTCCGGTAGAAAGAATGATGCCCATTGGCTTCCAGCAAGCGCCTGAACTTTTCTGTTATTGTTGTTTGAAGCTCCCATATCGCTTGAGCCTCCGCCGAAGCATCATCGCTGTGCCCGATAAAAATCAGCAGCTCATCTGACGAAAATCCTTGCATAAAGGTTTATTAATCAATTTTTCAGGCAAGAATGAAGCTATGCAATTTCAACCACTCTGCGAATACCAACCACAAGGGCATTAAAGCTCGGTGACAGGTTATTATCAGGATCAAGATGCACTCCAATAGAACGTGAACCAGCGATTTTCTGATATCTTCCACCAGTCAGTTTACCCAATTCTTCAGACGGATTTCCAAGCTTGTCAGGATTCCGATACTGACTCCGACCTTGTTTGGCTGATAATCCGCCAATCCCAAGGCCACGTTCAACCGCAGCAAGATCGCCGAGATAAAAACTCTCCAATTCGTGGCAAGCAATACGAACCAATGCCTCACTTCTCCCTGCTTGCCGACAAAGTTCTGCAAGTCTCATTTTGATAACCCTGCAATCACCGGCATCCTGATCGCGCATGACAACAAACACTGAATCAGGATGTTGCCAAAGGCGCAGCTTTCTGACAAGTTCTTTTTCGAGATGACTTTTTCCCTGAAAAACCACATATCGAACCATGATATCCTGAGAGATCAATCTCGGCAAAACCCCCTCAAGCATCCGTTGTGCTGATGGCTCCTCAAGAAAGAAAACAAGCGTCTTCATTGTGGATCGCTCCCCTCAAAAAAGCCCTGATCCCACAAATAACCCATCTGATCCCCATCCTTCATGTAGGCAACAATCTGGCTGTTTTCACTGGCACGGCGGATTTGCGTATATCCGTCCTGCTTGACAAGCCAGAAAACCTCATCGACGGTAGTGGCATTTAAAAAATCGGGTGAATGGGTCGAAACAAACACCTGCCCGCCCCGGTTTGCATAATTGCGAAACTCCTCGGCCAGCTCATGCAGCAACCGTGGATAGAGCTGATTTTCAGGCTCCTCTACACACAACAAAGGATGGGGCGATGGATCATAGAGCAACGTCAGATAAGCCAGCATCTTGATAGTTCCGTCCGAAACATAGCGGGCCAAAAAAGGATCTTCGAACGATCCATCCTGAAACTTGAGCAGAACCCGCCCCTCTTCGGTGGTTTTTGACTCTACCTGAGAGATCCCGGGAATCCGCTGTTTGAGCAACTCAAGTATTTGACTGAAGGCTGCTGGATGATGGTTATGGAGATACTGGATGACAAGCGACAGGTTTTCCCCTTCCCGCGACAGATGCTCTGCAAAACCGGCCTCCTGCTCCGGTCGGGCCCGGCTGATATGAAAATCAGAAACATGCCAGTTCTCGATAAGCGTGCCAAGCGCCACAACAGCCGGAAAGCGCTTGAACTGGGCCAACCCTTTAATGGCAAGAATATCCGGCGATTTCAGCGTCTGCTCCTCTCGAATCAACTCCTTGACATCAGTGAGCGACATCAGTTCATTGGTCACCGCCTCCCCCTTCCCTCTCGAAAAATCAAGAAAATGCCACGGCTGACCGCCACTACCGCGACGGTATTTCAGAATTTCACGCTCAATAACAGCCCGACCGTTTTCCTCGTTTATTTGCAGAAAATAGGTGGTCAGTGGCATGTCGCTCTTTTCGCGGAACTTCAACTCAATTTCAATCGGCCCGGCAGCGTTACGACTGCGCACCTCTGAAAATCCCCGGCTGCCGCCCAGCTTCGCCAACGCTGTGTTGACATTGCTGGTGATTGCATCTTTCAGAAAGCCGAAAACGGAGAAAATGGTACTCTTGCCTGTTCCATTCGCCCCTACAAAAACGCAGAAATTCGGCAGCTCTGTCAACTCGGCATCCCGGAATGCCTTGAAATTTTTTAACCGTATGGACTCTATTTTCATCTCTTTTCACTCTCTGTTTCATTCGATACTCAAGTGCCTGTCCAGTAACATCACATTCAATTGTAACCAATTACAACAGCGTAATCAAGCTGCTGTTTCCGAATTTTTCATTGCAGGAATTAGGAGTAACCAACCTTAAGTTAACCTTGCCGCATCACTCCCCATCCGTCTCCGGCATAGCCCGGCGCATGAACTCATCAAAAAGAGGCACCGTGAAGGCCATCACGCCATGCGAAGGGCTGTAGATCATTCCTTTTTTGATGAGCCCTGAGCGCACGGAGCTGAGTGCTGTAATGTCAACACCAAGAGCTGTGGAGATGTCGGCACTACGATAGGGGCCAGGGCCAAGCTCGGCCATTGCCCGCAAGTATTTTTTTTCACGATCGGTAAGGCGGTTAAAGCGCACCCGAAAGAAATTTTCATCCAGACGGTTGACGACAAGTCTGGTTGTTTTCTCGACAACCGACAAGGTAATGGGTGAACTTTCGGCCTGGTTCCACACCTGATACCCCCACTCCTGAAGAAAATAGGGATACCCTTTGGTCAGGCGAAAAATTTCGTGAAGGGCATCACCGTCAAATGAGACTCCAGCCTCAACAACCGGTTCCTGAAGTGCTTTAGCTGAATCCTGCTCGTTGAGCGCACCGATGTCGGGGAAATTAAAGAGCCGTTCTGCATAGGATTTTGCCTCACCAGCCAAGCGCGGCAAAATTGGCAGACCTGCAGCAACCAGCACAACGGGCAGTTGGCGTTGCTGCATTTTGTGCATCGCCATAATGATGGCATTCAGTTCTGAGGAAGAGAGGTACTGAATTTCGTCAATCAGAATGGCCACTGCGCTTTTGCGCTCCTCGGCCGCTTCTCCCACAGCAACAAAAAGGCTCGAAAGATCGACCTCCAGGTCTCCACTGTCAGCGCTCCCCTTTTCAGGATCAATATCCAGACCAATCTCAACATCCCCAAGCGATACCCTCACGCCGCCAATGAAGCTTTTCAGCACAGCAAGAGCACGACGAACCTTTTCGCCACCGCCAGCAACCCTGTCCAGATCGAAAAGAAGCTTGCGCAACTGCGGCACAAGGAGCAACACCAATGACTTGCTCTCCTGAGCTTCAAGAAAAAGAGTGCGATATCCATCATGGAGAGCCATACGCTCCATCTCGTTCAGCAGAACCGTTTTGCCCACACCACGCAACCCTGTCATCATCATGCTCTTTTCGGAGCGTTTAAGGCGCACCCGTCCGAAAAGCACATTGGCAAGATCCAGAATGGCGTCACGTCCTGCAAGTTCCGGAGGAGGAGAGCCAGCGCCGGGAGAGAAGGGATTTCTGATAGCATCCATCGATAATCCTGATTTATTGGGAATTATATTTGATTATACCTATTTATACATAACTATACAATGATTACGGTATAATTCAACCCACAACACCATCATCGCGGCACCCCATCCAACACCGGTACAAAACAACCGGCAATACAGTAAAAAAATTTTCCCCATACGCCAGTGGAACAGAGCAGCATGAGAGGCTTTGCTGTGTGAGTTCAGGCTTTGCTGGCGATCAGTTCAGCACATTATCCTCGTTTTCTGCCGAGCTGGAGCTCGGCGCTCCCAGGTATCGGCGCTCCCGGGTATCGGCGCTCCCGGGTATCGGTGCTCCCGGGTATCGGCGCTCCCGGGTATCGGCGTTCCCAGGTATCGGTGCTCCCGGGTATCGGCGCTCCCGGGTATCGGCCAATACGAGCCTGGGCGGCATCAATACCGGCTACGACAGCAAGACGCAAGGCCAAGACTTCACCTTTTGTCACACTGCGCTGATCTTTGACGCTTGGAAACTTCCCGATGGCCAACTGCCCATCGTCATCAAGAACAGAACATTTTGGACGTAGCCCGCCAAGTGAGGTTCCCCTGCCACGAAGGTAACGAAGATCGGCTTCCGTCTCTCTCCCCTGCTCAACGGCATGGCTTGCCCCAAGCAGAGAACCCAGCTCCAGCAAGGGTGGCGTTGCGCGATCACCACTCTCAATGGTTCGCAGATAGTTTCCCGTTTCATCACGCAAACGCAGGGCGCCAACCCGACTGAAATCATCCACACCAACCAGATAGTCCCATGACGTAAGAGGAGCAAAAGGCAGCTCAGCGCCTTGTGCCTTATGCGCGTTACGACGCTTTGCATGGTCACGCGCAATGACACGGCAACCCCAGCCATCTGGTGCCGTATCGGCAATGGCAAAATGAAAAACGGAGTCATTTGCTGAAGCGGCCTTATGGTACTGATACGTCTCTGTCAATGCAAGATCCGGAGAGATTGAAAAGCGCTCTATCGACTGAAGCCACTGCTGGCTATAGACAAACGAAGAGTTCTCACGCACTCCACTGCGGGAATAGGCAAGCTGACCAACAACCACACCGCCTTCACCAAGGCAAACGGTAGCGCCTCGCTGCATCGCCCGGCTCATAGCGCACCAGACTCCGGTGAGGGTTTTCGGGAGCGAATACGCCGGGGCAACTGCTCATCCATCAGCACAAGCCCTATATCATCGTTTGCCGTGTCGAGCAGTTGATTGAGCTTCTCGATTTCGCCAAGCACATACATGGCGCGTGCAATGGTACCCCAGCTCAACGTTGGATCGCCTTTTTCCAGTCGCCTCAGGCTTGAAACCGAAATACCAATCCGCTCTGCCATCGACTGCTGCGAAAAGCGCCGCCTGCGTCTCGCCAGCGACAAATCCCTGCCAAACTTCATGACGGCCCGCTTAACCGGCAATGGCATCGGCGCCTTTTCGACAGAACAAGTCATATATAAACCTTTAAATTCTATTACCACTTTTTTATAACCGAATATAGAAAAGAGCAGCCAAAAGCGCAAAGAGGTACAGCCCGTTCCGACCACCCCCGCACGAACGCCGAGCACCAGCTCGGCATCTTTTCCGAAAACGCCAACAAGAAGAAGAGACAACCGGCACAGAATAACAGATGATGAGTATCAGCCTGACCTGCATAACCTTCCCGCAAAAAAAATTTCTAACCTCCCCGTGTTGGTTTTGCCTTGTCGAGTGAGCTTTCTTATTCAGGGTTCCAGATATCAGAGGATCAGATTTTCAGGCGGAAGAATGACTGGAACGAATCACTCGAAAACCCACATTGAGGTTGAGGTACCTCGGATTGTAGATGACCCGGGAGGAGCAGCGCAGAGCATCAGCATTACTGTATTTATACTCGCCTCCTCGGATTGCACGCCAGTCTTTACCTTTTTGATACAAATCCTCCGTCCACTCCCACACATTGCCCGCCATATCATGCAACCCTTCAGGTGTAGCACCTTCAGGGTAACGTCCTGTCGGTGTTGTAGCTCCTTCATTGTTGTTATAATTGGCAAGTGTTGGCGAGGGCTCTTTATCGCCCCAGGGGTACTTTCTGCTCTTTTTTCCACCTGCCGCATACTCCCACTCTTTTTCAGTTGGCAGGCGATAGAGATTGGTCTCTCCGCTCTCGCTCTCCAGCAATGAGAGCCACAGACAAAATGCCCGAGCTGCATACCAGCTTGGACCAAGCACCGGCTGATCATCCTTGTTGAACTGTTTGTCATCATCATAAGGAGAACGAAATCGTGTTGCCAGCGATTTTTCGTTCTTTACAAAGTCGCTGAAATCCTTGATGCTCTCAGCCAGGGATAACAGGCTTTTTGTGTAGCTTTCAACAGGCAGTATGGCGGCATAACCGGCCTCTTTTGAATCCAGATAGTTGATAAACTGACGGTAATGCTTGTTGGTCACCGTGTATTTTGCAACGTAGATATCCTCCACTGTTTCCGGCTTCTTCGTCATGAAAAAGGTGAATATCCCCCCCTTGATCAAAATATAGTGAGCGCCCTGCTTGTCCATGATGATCGAGGCATTCGCTCCACAACGCTCACGGTTGCCAGCTCCACCTGCCTGCTCTGTAACGTTAACCATTTCACAGGCAAAATCCAGCGCTTCGGATTTTTTCTCAAAGGGAGCATCAAGAAACTTCTGCACCGTCTCAAAGGCCTCCGCAGTGCCGATGGCTTTCAGGCATTGCATGATGTAGCGCTGCCGGTTTGTTGTAGTTGCCGAATCAAGCAACCTCTTCTGCAAGGCCTCCGTCTTGATCTGCCGCGCCTCATTGATAAGCGTGACCAGTAAATCCTGCTGCTTTTGGTTCAACGTGGCGCTGACCTCTGCATCGAACAGCTTCCCCATAAATGAATCAAAGGCATCGGCATCAACCGCGGCGATATAGAAACGGAGTGGCTCTTCCCACCAGTCTTTCCCGAAATTGTTCACCAGCTTGTCGAGATGGCCAAGGGTGCTGTGCATTTTTTTCTCAAGCTGCAGGCCCGCCATGTACTCGCGGAATGATTTATGCCTGAACCGATACTCCTTGTCACCATAGGCTACCAGCAGTCCGGCACGATCAATCAGGTTCTCACAGAACTTCTCGACTGAGGGGGGCTGGTGAAGCGTTTTCAGGTGCTTTTGCATCTCTGCCTGCATCAACGCCTTGTCGGCCTCATCCTTTTCGAGATCCTCCTGCATCCAGAGTGAAACCGGCATCAAAACTCGCCGGGCATCTTCAGCGCTCAGCAGGGGATAAATCTCTTTTTGGCGGTCGCGATAGTCAAGGATATAATTGACGGCGGCATGGTACAACTCGGAACGGGTTTTGGGCAGGTAGTGTCGATCTTTCCAGAGTATCGCCATAATCTGCAACAACATGGGAACTGCGGCCAACATGCGCAAACTCTGGTTCTCTTCCCTCTCCAGAAACGCAATAATAGTGGCGGCTTTCTCCCCAGCTTTTTTTGCCTGCTCCTCTCTCCACTCTTGCAGACTTTTGCTCCCGGGACGCAGCTCACGGCACAACACCGAGCGGAACCACTTCTCCAGAAACTCTTTCTGCTGCTCCGTTGAAAAGTCCATGATATCAGCCCGCACATGCCGCGAGCGAAGTTCTATCCCGTCCCCTTTCCGGTAGCCGGTATAACGCGTGGTGACAACAACTTTGGCTTTTTCAAAACCGGTAACGATACGGTCAATCCAGTCGCAAGCCTTGATGCGCTGCTGCGGATCGCTGATTTCGTCAAGGCCATCAAGCAACAGAAGCGTCTGACGATGATGCAGCCAGTCAAAGAAGTGCGTCTCCGCTATACCGAGAGTGTGCTTTTCACTCCACGCAAAAAGGTTGGCTGGAAGTGAATCATAATCGGCTCCTTTTTTGACCAGCTCACGCAAGGGAAGATAAAAGACCAGCACGGGCTCCTTGAAGCCAAGGGTGGTGTAGTGCTCATTTTCGAGACATGCAAGGGCGTAGTGTTTCAGCAAGGTTGTTTTACCGGAACCGGGATCGCCAATGACCAGCAAGAGAGAACAGGTTTCAAAAACAAGGCTGACCACCTCTTCAGGGTTACGAATACGCTCTTGCTGTTGTGATTCGTAACTGACTTTGGGGTTCCACCGCATATCAGTGCGCCAGGTATCGGAAATACGCAGGGAGACAAAGGTGTCGGTCAGCGTTACCGGTATGTTCTCAAGCGCATGAGTACCCAGCAGGCTGATGGTGCCAAGTTCGGTTTTGAGTGCTCCCTGATAACGGCGCAACTCCTCGGCATTGCTGGCCATCCCGTCAGTCGGGCGGGTGATATCGACCGAAAGAATGTCGGCAATGGCAATCCGCACCTTGTCACGAACAATGGTTTTGAGCTCTTCTGCATCCTGATAGTTTGGGCAGGGAGTCACTGAACAGGAGTTGGGGTTTGTCCATTCCTTCGTCAGCTCTTCCTGGCGCTCCAGTAATGCCGTCCAATTGCGTGCCGCCTGCAGTTTTTCCTGATGAGGTAAACTCTTGTCCTGGGGTGGAGAATTTTCAGGAAAAAAAGCAAGGATGTGAAGGCTCTTCTCCAAGCTACGCTTTCTGGCCTTCTCAAGCTCTTGCCAGGTAACCTCTCCGACCCGTTCCCTGAAAACAAAAATGGCTATCTGTGCACGGTCAAGCGCGGGGGTAACGGCCCTCTCCTGGCCACCGGGCAGCGCCAGTGCATCGAGTGTCCACTCCCAGAGCCTGATACGCTTGAAACATGAACGATGACAATTGGTTTTCAGCAGCAGCCGGAAATCCTTCTCAATTTCCGATTGCAGTTCAAGAATGGCATTTGCTTCCGCAGAAGCATCGTCGCTATGGCCGATGAATATCAGAAGTTCATCAGGCGGGAATTCAGAGGCGGCATTGCTGGTATCTGGTTGCATGGAATGCGGCATTTCTTTTTTCAGCATCGGTTTGAGAGTGAACAAACAGCTCTGCTGGCGAATGTTCGGAGTTCAGAGTTCAGGGTTTAACATTTTGGCAAGATAACTATCTTTATCCTCTTCCTGAAAGAGACATAAAAAAAGATATCTATTCGAGTGCTTGTGTGACAAACTTCGCGAAAAAGACAACGCAATATTATTTCAGCCGCTTTCGCCAGTAATAAGGTCGCCGTTTCTGATGAGCGCACGCCAGGATTTGAATTCGATCTGGATAAACCGTATAGACCAGATTGTAGGGAAACCGCCACAACGACTTTCGCCGCAATCTTTTCCCAATTTTTGGGGTGGCCTCAGTATTCATCAAAATCTGATTGAGCCCTCGTTCAACTTCTGCAAGCAAGTCTGAACCAAGCCCAATCTGACGTATCTCGTAGTACTGTGCCGCCTCAGTAACCTCTGCGTCTGCATCGGGGTGAAATCCGATCACTTTCATGAGATAGCTGCCCGTGCCCGGCGAAGCACCTCTTTACCCGATATTTCAGTAACAATCCCTTGCTCCAACTCAACCAGGCGACGCTCAGCCTCCTCAGCCCACAAAGCATCAATTTCAGCTCCAGACAGTTCGTCGAGACTTTCGACTATCCACTTTGCGAGTGTAGCGCGCTCCGTCAATGGCAGCTTCCGGATCTCGACTTCGATCTCGTTGATACCCATATTTTCCCCATTAAAGGCCAATGATCAAAAGAATAAAACTTTCGAAAAAGGTAAAGATAATTCCGGCAAAGACGAAAGAAGATGGAAGAATCAACTGGTAATAAACAAACCCGCCTTTTGAAAACAGACTTCGTTTTTCAACGGTGAAAAGAAATCAAAAGTCATATATGGATTACAGCAGTAAACTGCGTGTATTCGGTATAGGAATGTGGCGTATGGTGCTGGTGGGCATCATAAAAATAATGTACACCTCAACACCGTAAAACATTGACAGTATAGGCATTACACCTCCGGCATATTCGAATATTTTCCGGGGTTCTTGCGTAAATCCGTTGTGCTTGTCGCAATCATGATTGTTGCTGTTTATATTTGATACGATTGCAAAAGTCAAGTCAGAAGTTGCAGCATGGGAGAAAAAACGATACCGTGATTGCGTTTTACAACCAAAACAGCGAGAATACAGTGGTTACACCTTTATCCGACAATCGCTGCGTGACATATCAGAAGCTTCAATAATCCATTTGAAACACGGTAGTAATCGCACCTGCCATTCTATGTTAACATTACCATTTGCCCATTTTTTACCGGGCGTAAATAAATGTAGTATAATCGGCCGCGAATAGAAACAGAAGAGAGGTTTTCGGGCAGCGCTTATGAATTCGAGCTGAAATCACAAAGACAGTGACAATGCTTTCAGTGATTTCGTACACAATTCTATGTTGCTTGTTTACTCTCTTCGACCAACATCCCGACATGTCTCCTCTCAAAGCTTCAGGTTTACCTGTGCCAGTCGATGGATGAAGAGCCAACTTTTTGAAATCTGTTTTCCTGTGAAAAAGTTTTATATTTTAGTGCGTAGTAAAAAAGTAGCACACTGTATTGCTGATGTGTTGAAGTGCCGATGCCCATTATGGGCTAACAAGTTCAATTGAGGTTGATGATGAAAAAGCTGCCGGTAGGGATACAGACGTTCAGCGAGATCATAAACGAGGATTATCTCTATATCGACAAAACGGAGATTGCCTCTAACCTGATCGACAGGTATAAATATGTCTTTCTGTCGCGCCCACGCCGTTTCGGCAAAAGCCTGTTTCTCGATACGCTGAAAAATATTTTTGAGGGAAAACGGGAGCTGTTCCATGGGCTGCTGATTGAGGATCAGTGGAACTGGGAGGTGAAATATCCGGTCATCAAAATAAGTTTCAGTGGGGGGGTTCACTCAAGGGCCGATCTTGAGGAGGATTTGCTGCACATTCTCAAATCCAATGAGGAGCGACTTGGGCTGACCTGTGAAAACAGATCAAGAGCGCAATACTTTTTTGCGGAATTAATCAAAAAAGCATTCGAGAAATATCAGCAGAAGGTTGTCATTCTGGTTGATGAGTACGACAAGCCTATCCTCGACAATATTGAGCATATCCCTGAAGCGATTGCCATCAGGGATGGAATGCGCGACTTTTATACAAAAATCAAGGAAAACGACGAGTACCTGCGCTTTGCCTTCCTCACCGGCGTGAGCAAGTTCTCAAAAGTATCGCTCTTCAGCGGCCTGAACAATCTCGAAGATATCAGTCTCAACCCCGACTATGGCACCATCTGCGGCTACACCCAGCTTGATGTGGAAACCGCTTTTGCACCTTATCTTGAGGGTGTCGACATGGAACAGGTCAAGCGGTGGTACAACGGGTATAACTTTTTGGGTGAGAAAGTCTATAACCCTTATGATATTCTGCTTTTTATCAAAAACAGGTTTGTGTTCGACAATTACTGGTTTGAAACTGGTACTCCGCGCTTTCTGGTTGAGTTGATCAGTAAAAACCGCTATTACATCCCTGATTTTCTCAATATCAACGTTGACAAAAGTCTGGTCAACAGTTTTGACCTTGAAAATCTCAATCTGGAAACGATTCTTTTTCAGACTGGCTACTTGACCATCAAGCGATTGCTGCCGTCTGGCATGGGAGTTGGCTATGAACTGGGATTTCCAAACAAGGAGGTGCAGATCAGTTTTAATGAATATATTTTGCGTTCGATGACCAGCAGTTCACAGAAAGAGCCGATCCGCCATGAGCTGCTTTATATCATGAACACCGGAGCTGTTGAACGCCTGGAGCCAGTCATCAAACGCCTTTTTGCAAGCATTGCCTACAATAATTTTACCAACAATGATATCGAGAGCTATGAGGGCTTTTACGCCAGCGTACTCTATGCCTATTTTGCCAGTATCGGTGTCGATATCATCGCCGAAGATGTGAGCAACAGGGGCAGAATAGACCTGACACTGAAGACCGAAGGGAAAACCTTTCTCTTTGAGTTCAAGGTAACCGCAACGGAGCCGCTTGAGCAGATCAGGAAGATGAAATATTACGAGAAATATACCGGTGAACGGTACCTGATTGGCATCGTTTTTGACCCCGGGGCAAGGAATGTCAGCAAGTTTGAATGGGTGAAGATTTGAGGAAAGTTGTCAGCGGTCAGTGGTTTGTGGACAAGTATCGGCTGAGCGGCCTTGCTCAAAAAAAATTTTCTAGCCTCCCCATGTCAGTTCTACCTTGTCGAGTGAGCTCTCTTTTTCAGAGTTCCAGATATCAGGGGATCAGATTTTCAGGAAGAAAAAAGACTGGAACGAATCACTCCACCTGGTATTTCAGCAGACCCGCATAGGAGTTTCCATTACCATAGTTGGCAAACACCCCTGCCTCCCCCGGCAAAAGGGTAACATCACCAGTAAAATAGCCACTCTTCAGCAGCAAATGCGCTACAGGTTTTGAGTGCTGGGTAATCATCATCTTTTGTGCGCCATCCGATTTGAGCCTGAAACGCACCAGCTTTCCGGCAGTCAAAACACCACGTAATGGCTCAACCAGCACAACATGGCGTGCATAATAGTCCGTAAAGGCATAGGGAAACCCTTGCGGATACGCTGCAACATCAGAAAAAGTGATATTATACGATATAGCATCACTGCTTTTGGTATCGGTTGACTTTTCTGCCACAAACACTGTTGCCACATAATCTCCGGCTTTTGGAGCTGAAAGGAGAAGTTTCAAATGGTTGTCGGGCTGACGAAGCTGCAGGGCCCATGCACCCTTGACCTCTTTTGAGCCAGCACGCAGGCGACCGCTCAACTGCTGCACATTCGCTCCAAAATCAAACTCGAAGGGTGATGCAACTCTCTCAAGGTGTACACGGGAATGCTTCGATATATCCACACCAAGATCAACCATTCCTGGAGGCACGGAAGCCATGGCAAGGAACGCATTGAGATTTACAGGTTTCTGCAAAAGCTGCCACGTCGGATTTTCAGGAAAATGGCTGGTAATAAAAAGCTGTGGATCCACAAGGAAATAGTTCCATGTGCCGCTCTTTCTTGAAAAGTGGCGAGAGTCATCAATTGAACCCGCATCCCATGTAGAATCAAGCAGGTACCAGCAACCATCAAGGTTCGCAGCATTCCAGGCATGATTGGGCTCCCCCGCTGTCATCACACCGACAGCATAGCCATATCCTTTGGCATAACCATCAACTTTCTCAATCTGCAACCCGGCAACACGCCCCATCTCCTGAAGCAACGCAGAGTACCCGTCGCAGACACCCTTGCCCCGATGAAAGGTGTTGGCTGCCCCAACAGCATTGCGCAAATCACCGGAAAAATAGGCATCAACATCATACTCGATATACCTCGTAATCCACCTGTAGAGAGCATAAAGCCGAGCCTGATCACTTGGCAAACCAACCGTAAGTTTTTGTGCTACTACCGCTAACGAACTCCCACCCGGATATCCCACAGCGCTGACACGGCGGTCAACCTCCGCAGAAAAAGAGCGGACACTCTTGCGCAACGCTGCATTTGACTGAGGATAAGCGCGAGTGATTGAGGCATTGGCCTGCGCTGATGGCTCCAGAGTTTTGGCGGGAGCAGCTTGTACTGCCTGCGCTGTTGTTTGCCCCATGACTGACAGGGTTATTGCAAAAAACAGTGTGTATTGGAGAATTCGATTCATCGAATGAATGCAAAAAAGTGGTTAGTTTTTCTGAACATTTTATGGTGGTGCTCAACTTTTCTGAAGCAAGGTAACTTACTTTCCGGCACGAATCAACTTGCCTTCTGGTTTTCTCTTCCCTCTTGACTACATTGTCAGCTCAGGAGCACCGCACCTTCAGACAAACGAACAACCGAGATCTCTTTGACCAGGACAAGCCAGAGCACAATACCTGAAGATGGCATCAACAGGAGAGAGGGCGCAGAACTTATAGCCCCTGCCGGCGATATGACCTGCCTGGTCACTGCCCTGAAGGCAGGAGCAGATGCCATTTACATTGGAGCTGACGGGTATAACATGCGTGCCGGGAGCAGCAATTTTACCTCAGCCGATTTTCCGACAGTCAAAGCACTCTGCACTCAATACAATACAAAAATATACCTGGCTCTGAATACCATTATCTACGATGGTGAATTGAAAAAGATGGCACAGAGTGTTACTGCGGCCAAAGCGGCAGGGATTGATGCCGTGATCTGCTCTGACATGGCTGTTATCGAAGAGTGCCGCCGACAGCAGATGCCGTTTCATATCTCCACTCAGGCCTCCGTCAGTAATTACAGTGCCGTCAAGTTTTATGCGGCTCTCGGAGCAAAAATGGTTGTACTGGCTCGTGAGCTGACACTGGAACAGGTTCGGCGCATCAGCTCACAAATTATAAACGACGGCCTTGCTGTTCGCCTTGAATGCTTTGTTCATGGAGCCATGTGTGTGGCAGTCTCCGGTCGCTGCTTTATGTCGCAGGATCTCTTTGGCCGTTCGGCAAACCGAGGGCAATGTGTGCAGCCTTGCCGCAGAGAGTATCTTATTACTGATCCAGAAGAGAATGAAGAGCTTGCACTGGGCACCGATTATGTGATGAGTCCGAAAGATCTCTGCGCGATTGAGTTTCTTGATGTGCTCATGGATGCTGGAATCAGCGGCTTCAAAATTGAGGGAAGGAGCCGCAGCCCTGAATATGTGCAGACAACGACCAGTGCATATCGTCAGGCACTTGACCTCTGCATTTGCCATCGGAGTGAGCCGGAGTTCCGAAGCAGCTACGGCGAATTGACCATGAGGCTCAAAGATGAACTGGCCCAGGTCTATAACCGTGGCTTCTCGGAGGGGTTTTATTTTGGCAAACCTCTGGAGGCATGGACAAGGGAGTATGGCTCCCTTGCACAGGAGAAGAAGACCTATATCGGAGAGATTAAGAAATACTATCCGAAAGCTGGAGTGGCCGAGTTGTTTATTTACGCCAGAGGGCTCAAACGGGGCGACAAGCTCTCTATTCTGGGGCCTAAAACAGGTGCTGTCACGGTCATGGCTGATGCTTTATTCACCAACGACCTGCCGGATACCGATGCTGTGAAGGGAGACAACGTCACCATCAAGTGCCCGCCAGTGCGGAAAAACGACAAGGTCTATCTGTTGGAAAAAAGGAGATAAGGAAAGGTAACGAAGCTTTTCAATTGCCGCCGACTTTTGTGTACCTTTCGCTGAGAGACGATTGTCACACTGAAACAGAAATGCTCTGCAATGGCTGAAAACAGGACAGTGAGCGATGATTTACAAAGTCATTTCCAAAAAAGAGTTCAGGGCATTTGTTGATGCACTTGTCAGCAACAACCGCTCTTATGGGCCACAGCAGGTTGAGACCGACAGAAATGGAAATCCTGTCTATCAGTTTAAACCGGTACAATCGGTTGACGATATCGCCTTCGACTATACCGCTACCGCATCATCGGCCAAACATTTTTTTTTACCATTTCGCGAAGAGCTCTCCCGCTTCTCTTTTGAGCCTGCAGAATCCGACCGGTTACCGCACACGGACCTTGAACTTGTTCATGGAATGGAAAATGGCTGGATACAGAAAATCAATTATGACGCTGAGCCTGTGGTGCTCATCGGCCTGAGGCCCTGCGATATCAGTGCCCTCAATATTCTTGACGATGTGCTGCTGAACGGCCATTTTCCCTCACCCTACTATCTGGCTAAACGGAAAAATACTTTTGTGATCGGCATGGATCATCTGCCGCTGCCCGACTGCTTCTGCAAATCAATGAACCATCACACGGTCACGACCGGATTCAACCTCTTCTGCTCCGATATTGGCGACCACTACTACCTCTCCATCAACTCGTCGAAGGCCTTCAACTTTCTGAAGGAGTTTGAGAGCCGCGACCCGAATGATGACGATAACTGTCTGCTGGTTGAACGGCGCAAAATGATCCAGAATGGTTTTACCACCGAGATTGATGTCACTGCCCTTCCAACCATTCTCGATATTGAGTTTGACTCACCCGTCTGGGAAAAATGGGGCAACAAATGCCTCAACTGCGGCACCTGCGCCATGGTCTGTCCATCATGCTACTGCTACTCGCTCACAGAGTCATTTGACACCAGTCTGAAAGGGGCCAAGCGGGAAAAACAACTCTACTCCTGCAACCTTGTTGACTTTGCCGTCGTAGCAGGGGGACATAATTTTCGACCGAAAAACGGAGACCGACTGAAATACCGTTACTACCATCAGCACCGGGGCTTTGCGGAAAACGGCAACCAGCAGATCTGTGTTGGCTGCAATCGCTGCGGGAGAGCCTGCCTGTCGGGCATTAATCCGAAAGATGTGATCAACGACCTTAGAATGGAGAAAGAGTCATGCCTGACCTGCGTTTCGTCATCCCCCGGCAGGAGATAAATCGTGAAGCTTTTGCCTCATCATCGCCTGATTTTAATCGTCGCTCGGAGATGATGAATACTGACAGGGGATTCAAGTGCCGGGTTACCAACATTATCCGCCTGACAGAGCTGGAGAAGCTTTTTCAGCTCCGCATTGTTGAGCCATCTGAACGGGCACTCTTCAGGTTCAAGCCAGGACAGTTTCTCATGCTGGAACTTCCCGGATACGGCGATGTGCCAATCTCGATTTCCAGCTCCAGCACGAACCATGAGTTTCTGGAACTCTGTATCCGCAAGGCGGGTCATGTAACATCGGCGCTTTTTAACATCGAAGCAGGGGCTTCTGTTGCCATACGGGGCCCTTTCGGTTCTTCATTTCCGATGGATGAGATGGCAGGGAACCATGTTCTCCTGGTTGCCGGCGGGCTTGGCATTGCGCCACTTCGCGCCCCGCTCTTCTGGATCAACGAGCACCGCGACCGCTTTCTTGATGTCAACCTTCTCTATGGCGCCAAAGAGCCGTCGCAACTTCTCTTCACCTGGCAGTTTGAGGAGTGGGAGATGATCAACCATATCGGCCTGCACACCATTGTCGAGCATGGCGATGCCGAGTGGAAAGGAAAAAACGGCATGATTACCGATCTCTTCAACGACATTTCGATTGATGTCCAGAAAAGCTATGCTATCGTCTGCGGCCCTCCAATCATGTTCAAATTTGTCTGTAGCTACCTCGACAAACTTGGCATACCGATGAACCGCATGTTCGTGTCACTGGAGCGGCGAATGCACTGCGGCATGGGCAAATGCTGCCGCTGCATGGTGGGCTCAACGTTTACCTGCATTGACGGGCCTGTGTTTGATTACTGGTCGGTGATGAATTTGAAGGAGGCGATTTGATAGGCTGAAATTGTACATGGGGAAAATAAAACCTGGATCCAGCCAATCAATGTTCAAGGTTCAAGGTTCAAAGTTCAGGGCGACTGCAGCAGGGCAATCGGCACACCTGCAATCTTTGCTGCTTGTTCAGTACTCATGCCGATCTCTACCAACCTTTGGGCAACCTGAAGCTTGCCCTCTTCAATACCCTCCACCTTTCCTTCAGCCTTGCCCTCATCGAAGGCTGTATCAATGACATTTTTCAAGTCTCGATATATTTTGAGGCTATCCTCGTAGGCGGCAGCTTCAGCAGGGGAGTATTTTGCTATCTCTGCTATTTCAAATACTTTGCTGAATACTTTTTCTTGCAGTCGTTGTGGACGATCAGTGAGTTCCGGCAGGTGGCGAAGCAGATAGCACCATTTATCAAAATCTGTTACCAGTTCGTCAACACTTTTGCGAAACTTTGGCAGTTCAAGGTAGATGAAAGTGAGTTTGTTGTAGAACACCTGGCCTGTTGAACGATCCAAGAGCTTCACTTCATGATGAACAACATCACGCGATGCTTGATCCTCATCAAAGATAAAGTCAAGAATCCCGACCATATAGACTGGTTTCAGGCGAAAATCCCACGTCCCTTTTTTGGCTTGCTGCTGAATGGGAAACGAGGCGTAAAAGACAGAACGATCTTTGAAATAGTTCTGCTTTGCCCGCTGCATCTCAACAATAAACGTGTCGCCATGCTGATTCTTGCAGTGCAGGTCAAAAATGGCGCGTCGATCATAATCGCTCCGACCTGTCTGTTCTGTGGGCATAAATGAGAGATCTGCAATAATGCCTGCATCATCTGGCAGCAACGAGTTCAGAAAAGCGATCAAAAGATCTTTGTTCACCTCCGAACCGAAAATCTTTTTGAAGCCGAAGTCGGTGAAGGGGTTGATGTAGCGCTCTTGCGTCGTCATGGGATCACAAGGTTCAAAGTTCAAAGTTTAGGACGACTGCGGCAGGGCAATCGGTACACCTGCTGTAATTATACGATTTTTATGGCAATTGTCGAGAACTATGACGAGCGTTTTGAACAATACCACGGTGCCGACACACACCACGTCTTCGATAACAATTCAGGAAGTGCCTTCTTTTCTGTAGGTTAGAAACTCTGGAATAACTAACAATGATCTGAAAGGAGCAACCGATTGCTTTTTGGTGGTTTTCACCCCGTTCGATAACATGGTACAGGGTTTTCTGCGGATTCGGCAG
>CAJEXW010000007.1:69306-115577 GCA_903994525.1 uncultured Chlorobiaceae bacterium | reverse complement strand
AGACAGAAGAGTTAAAGGTAAAAGAGGGGCAGCGCCTTTCCGCTGCATGAACAGGTCAAGTTACCAACTTAAACTCATCCACTTTTTGTCTACCGGTTGGGGTCCACTTCAGGGGTCCACTTCACACCTGCTTTATCGAATTTCGACTCGCCATCAACTGTAAAAAATACGAGAAAGGCTTTTGTGATACCGATGGAGCATTTCAGATCATGATGTCAGGTATATTGCAAAATACATCTCTGAAATTGGTAGCCCCTTTTGATAATTCTCTCTTGCAAATTCTATCGGATGAATAAAAACGTTATGAGACTCACCGATATACAACAGCAGCACATACTTCGGGCAACCCGGCAAAACTTCGGCACCGATGCTAAAGTATGGTTGTTTGGTTCGCGCGTTGACGATACGCGGCGCGGTGGAGATGTGGACTTGTATGTGGAGACGACGCAGAGTAATGCGCCAATGGCGGCACTGCACTGTAAAGTATCTATCGAAGAGAGTTTAGACCTGCACGTTGATCTGGTTGTTAATGATCATGTGAAGGATGAACCAATCTATCATATCGCAAAAAAGCAGGGGGTTCTCTTATGACCGAGCATTTGCGCCTTATTGCAAGGCAATTGGATCATGTGCAGCGTATGCGTGACTATCTGGCGCACTCTTTTGAGCGGTGCAGCGAAATCTTTTCTGTGACGAATTGGCAGGCCATGAGCATGGAGCAGCACGAAATGCTCGCTGCTTTTCGTGTACGGTTCAGCGAGTTTCAGGAGCATCTCGGGAAGACCATGAGAGCGATAGCCATTGAAGAAGAGGTTGAGGTCGAGCGTTTTGGTTCAGTATTGGCTTTTATGGAAAAGCTCAAGGTGTTGGAGTCGGTAGAGCGCTGGAAGATGATTCGAGAAATACGCAATGCCGTTAATCATGAGTATGAAGAGGACGCTGGACGGCTCTCCCTGTTTTTTACCGAAATGTTCAAGGCGACTCCTGAGTTATTTGCCTGTCACGAGAGATTGGTGTTTTTTTGCGCAGAGGCTTATGGTCTTGGCAGTTCGCCGACATGAACGACATGCGAGAATGGCAGCTTAATCGTCCAGGAACTCCCGCAGCAAGAAAAGTGCTGAATTGGCAAAGCTTGAGGTACAAGGAACGGTACAAAAGGAAAATGCGTTTGTTATGGTTGTTGTATCAACATTATCACAAAGCAGAGGCTTATTATGCAAATAGCCATTGGTTTAACCGATGATTTTGTTGCATTTCAGGCAGTGTCTGACATTCGGCAAGAAGTTCGTATCTCTTATGCTCTTTGGCTCTATCAGCAAAGAAGGGTCATGCTGGGTAAAGCGGCGGAGTTGGCTGGTTGCGATATTTATGACGTTATGAGTATCTGCAAAACCAATCGACAACCTGTTATTGATATAACGCGAGATGAATTGCTTGAAGAACTTAATGGCTTTGCACAATCATGATTCTTGTCGCAGATGCCTCGGCCTTGATTGCTCTTGCTACTTGCGATAGCCTCGCCTTGCTTGATGCCATCTTTGGAAATGTGCTCGTGCAGGATGCCGTTAATGCTGAAGTAACAGAATCGGATAAGCCCCAGTCGGCGCGTCTGCGGAGTTATCTCCAGGGTAAAGTGCGCGTGGTGGACATGCAACGTTTCTAACTTTTCATAATCTGAACATTTGGAGAATTCACATGACGACATGTTCCAATGTTGCACATCGCGACCCTGAAATACTCAGTGGAGCTGTAGTGTTTATGGGTACTCGAGTTCCGGTTCGCTCCCTGTTCGACTATCTTGAAGGAGGCGACACTTTGGAGGAATTTTTGCGCCAATTTCCCTCTGTTACACGCAAACAAGCCATTACCGTTCTTGATGATGCCTGTGAATCCGTGACAAACTATGCGCATACTGCTTGATGAAAATTTTCCGGTGGACTTTGCGAAAATGCTTGCAGGGCATGAGATCGCAACGATCCATAGTCTGGGTTGGTCAGGTATTAAAAATGGCGATCTGCTTCGTCGTGCACATCGTGTCTGTGATGTATTTGTCACACTTGACCGAAATCTTGAGTTTCAGCAAAACATCAAAATCCTGCCTTTCGGTATCGTGGTTGTGCGTGCTCGTTCCAATCGTATTGCTGAACTATCGCCCCACATCGCAAGTATTTTGGAGGCTGCTTGTCGTGTTGTGCCAGGTCAAGTCGAGAGTGTTGGTGTATAACCTTTTTTGGTTGTATCGGATGGTTCCATCGTCGTCTATCGATTGCAATTTTCTCACTCAAACGAGAATTGGTCGCTGATCGGATATTGTGAACTCAGAAAAGATATCCGCTCATTTGTTGTTTCTCGCATAAGGGATATCTCACTGACAGAGCAGCAGTTTACTATTCCGTCTTCATTTTCCATTGAACGGTACATCGAAGAGAGTTTCGACCAGATTCATGAGGAGACTGTTCAGCATGTCTCTATCAGGTTTACCCCCTATCAGGCTCAATGGATTCGGGAACATCGCTGGCACGTAACCCTGCAAGTTGAGGAACAAGCGTGTCGGGGCACTTGATGCCTTGATGCACTGGGTCATGCGTTACGGCAGAGAGGCAGAGGTTCTTGAGCCTGCAGAGTTGCGAGAAATGATCAGGGAGGAGCTGGCCTGTACACAAAAAATCTATGAGCCACCGCCGTCAGACAGGGGTTACTCAAAAGCTCATGGCAAGATGGTTTAGTATGGAACAAGCCACAAGTATTGCTGTCGCTCCGGTTACATTGCAGCAATCGTCTTAAACTTTGAACTTTGAACCTTGAACTTTGAACATTGATTTCTCTCGATGCAAAAGGCATGGATGTCTGTGGGTTTTCACGAATGCCCTACACGGCGCCCCTTTTTACTTTGCCAGCAGGGTGTCGGACAAATCGTTTGCACAGGGAATTTATTTCATATATACTACGTTCACACAGTAGCCAAACAAATTATTCAAGAAAACCGTGAGCACCCGATCACCCCGAAAACTGATCACCTTCGACTGGGCAATGAAACGTCTCTTGCGCAGCAAAGCCAACTTTGAGATACTTGAAGGTTTTTTGAGTGAGCTGTTGGGCGAAGATATTCTTATCCTTGAAATTCTGGAGAGTGAAAGCAACAAGGAGAGCAGAGCCGACAAATTCAACCGTGTCGATCTCAAAGTAAAAAACAGCAAAGGCGAGATCATTATTATCGAAGTGCAGTTTGATCGGGAATTTGATTACCTGCAACGGATGCTTTATGGTATCTCCCGTGTTATCACCGAACATCAGAAAGAGGGTGAGAGCTATGCAAAACTGGTTAAGGTTATCTCCGTCAATATTCTTTACTTCGATCTTGGTCACGGCACCGACTATGTTTACCACGGCACCACAAGTTTTGTGGGCATTCATGATCACGACACCTTGCAACTTGATAGCCGTCAGCAGACGCAGTATGGCAAAAGCCGGATCAGTACTCTTTATCCCGAATACTACCTGATCAAGGTCAACAATTTTAACCGCATAGCGACAACATCACTTGACGAATGGATATATTTTCTCAAGAACGAAGAGATCAAGGATGAATTTAAAGCCAAAGGGATTCAGAAAGCAAAAGAGTCCTTTTCACTACTGAGTATGTCCGACGAAGAGCTTCGCGCCTACAACCGTTACCAGGATTCCTTGCGCGATGAAGCAAGTTATGTTGAGACCAACTATTATTTCGCCAGGATGGAAGGCAAGGAGGAAGGAAAACTTGAAGTTGCTGAAAGATTGATAGCGAAGGGAATGAGTGCTGAAGAGGCTGCCGCAATTGCCGGGATAGATGTAGAGTTGCTACGCCATTGAAATCGATTTTACCCTCCTGCGTCATTCTAACTCATGAAGGTAGTGTCGAGTCATACGTGAAAAGTCGTACAGGTCTATTTCTCGAATTTCATATAACGTATTTTATAGAATAAAGATAAATGGTTAATACCCGTCCTGATAACCATAAATAAACTGTCTTTTTATGCATGACTCGACAGTAGCAGGAAAGAATCGTCTCTATGCTGAGTTTCGCTACAACATGACCAGCGCAAGCCGGTACACAACGAACGAGAGTACCCACGCCACAGAGAGGGAGTAGGCCGAGTAGAGTACAACCGGCCTCCACTTGCCAACCTCTTTTTTCATCACGCCGATTGCGGCGACGCAGGGGATATAGAGCAGCACAAAGACCATCAGACTCAGTGCAGTTGCCCGGCTGAATGACGGGTCGTGTTGCAGAATTGATTTCAGCTCTACCCGAGACTCCTTGCTCTGTCCGATTGAGTAGATGGTGCCAAGGGTCGAGACGACAACCTCTTTTGCGGCCAGGCCGGTCACGAGCGCAATCCCTATTTTCCAGTCGAACCCAAGCGGCTTGATCATCGGTTCAAGCACTTTGCCTGCACGTCCTGCCAGAGAGTACTCCAGTTGTTCTGATTTGATGCGCAGTGCCAGTGCTTTTGCGAGATCTTTCTTGCTAACCTCGCTGATGCCACTCTCTGCGATTGCGTTGCTTTCTGTGGTGTATGCCCTGTCAAGAGCGCTGTTGTGCGGATAGTTGCTGACCGCCCAGATAATGATGACTGCGCCAAGAATAAGTGTGCCTGCTTTTTTCAGGTACATCAAGGCTTTGACTTTTGCCTGAAAAAAGACTGATGCCAGCGTTGGCCAGCGATAGGGAGGCAGCTCCATCACAAAGGGCTCAGAGTCACTCTTCATCACCGTTTTTTTCAGGATCAATGCCGTCCAAAGTCCCACAAAAATCCCAAGCAGATAGATGCCGAACATGATGTTAGCAGCAACTTGCGGGGGGAAAAAAGCTGCAGTAAGCAGCACGTAGACCGGCAGTTTTGCCCCGCAACTCATAAAGGGGATAATCATGATGGTGACCAGTCGATCGGTGCGGCTTTTCAGGGTGCGAGTTGCCATAATGGCGGGAATTGAGCAGCCAAAGCCCGTGACCATGGGTATAAAGGATTTGCCATGCAGGCCGAAGCGGTGCATCACGCGGTCAATCACAAAGGCGGCGCGGGCCATATAGCCCGATGCCTCAAGAAAGGAGAGGCCAACAAACAAAAGCACAATGTTGGGCAGAAAGACCAGGACTCCACCCACCCCGGCAATAATGCCGTCAATGACAATGGAGCGAAGCGTCTCATTGGATAGCAGCGGCTTGATAGCAGAGCCGAAGAGGCTGAAAAGGAGTTCCAGAGCCCGCATCAGGGGGGCACCAAGGGTGAAGGTGAGTTGGAAGATTGCCCACACGACCAGTAAAAAGATTGGCAGGCCAAGGATCCTGTTGAGCACCACCATGTCGATATAATCGGTCGGAGTTGCTTTTACCCCGCCGGGCTGGTGGACGCACTCCTGCATGGCTCCACGGATAAATGCGTGACGATCTTCAGTAATAAGAATCTCCGGTTCTGAATCGTGCATCCGTTCAGCCTCTTTCAGTGCCTCCTGAAGAGCCAGTTCAACCTTGACCCATACGGGATGGCGCTGCACCTCCTGATAGACTGCCCGATCATTCTCCATCAGCTTGATGGCCAGCCATCGCGGATTAAAACCCTCCAGCTCCTTGTGATGGCTGAGTATTGCGGTAATCTTTTCAACCGATGCTTCCAGCCCCGGGCGGAAAAAAAGCTTGTTTTTGCGAATCGTTATATCCTTTCGTGCAACCCTGATCACATGGTCAAGCAGTGCATCCAGTCCGATACTTTTTTTTGCTGATGTGGGAATAATGTGACAGCCGAGAAGTTGCTGCAATTGCTTGATTTCAATGATGATGCCTTTCTCCTCGACTTCATCGATCATGTTGAGGGCAACCAGAAAATCAACCTCCAGCTCCATGAGCTGGGTGGTCAGCAGCAGGTTACGCTCAAGATTCGGCCCTTCGAGCACATTGACCACCACATCAGGCGGCTCTTTGATGAGGTACTCTCTGGTGACAATCTCCTCCGGGGAGTATGGTGTCAGCGAATAGATACCAGGCAGGTCAACCACCCTGATCCTGTATCCCTTGTAGTCGAGATATCCTTCATGCTTTTCAACCGTGACACCGGAAAAGTTGCCCACTTTCTGATGAGCGCCGGTGAGGGCGTTAAAGAGAGAGGTTTTTCCACAGTTCGGATTACCTGCCAGCGCGATGCGTATCTCATGCTGTTCATTCATGGTCACCCCGACACTTTTTCAGGCTGTTCAACGACAAAAATACCTTCAGCCTCATTTTTTCTCAAAGCGAGATGGAGCCCCTTGAACAATATCTCCATTGGATCTCCGAGCGGCGCGACTCTGACCACTTTAAATCTGGTGCCCTTGATCAATCCCATATCCATAATTCTGCGCCTTACTGCTCCTTCCGCCTTGACTGCCGTCACTTCAGCCTCCTTTCCAACCTTCAACTCTGATAACCGCATTGCATGATCTCCCGCACTAAACAATGAAAAACAAATCGGACTGACTGTAACCAGTATAACGGAAAGGAACAAATAAAAATTCATGACCATCGACGGTTTCTGCAGAAACTGTCGTGTAGAACGCCAACGGCGATGGTCATGGAAAGGGAGGCCAGCCCATCTTTTGCCCTCCAATCAGGTGGCCGTGAATATGAAAAACACTTTGCATGGCATCGGCACCTGAGTTAAAGACAAACCGGTAGCCCGAGGCTTTGATTCCAAGAATTTCAGCAACCGTTCCGGCTGCAAGCAGAATCTGACCGGCGATTGCTTCATCTTCGGGTTTAAGCGTGCTCAGTGAAGTGATGTGCCTGAGCGGAATAATCAACGCATGTTGTGGTGCAACAGGCGTAATATCCCGGAAAGCCAGCACGTGGTCGTTACGGTAGATGACCTTGGCTGGTATCTCTCCGCGCACTATCCGGCAAAAGAGACAATCTTGATCATAAGTATCCATAAAAGAAGTGATTATATTGATTTTTAGCAATATTTCCGACTCTTTCCTTCCAGTGCCTCTGCTACCGGTACAAGTAAATGCTCCAAACTGGCTTGAAATCACTCTTCTTCTATATACGAGGCAATGAAGAATGTTGTTACTCCGCAGCAGCGGCTTTTTCAGACTCTCCTGTCTCCTGTTTTGGGGCGTCAGTAAGCTTTGATGCAAGCACCTTGTCTATCCTTTGACCGTCAAGGTCAACAATTTCGAGCGTCCAGTTCTCCCACGTCATCACATCCCCTGTTCGTGGCATACGTCCAAGCAGCCACATGACAAGTCCACTAAGCGTGTGATAAAGCCCTTTATCCTCTTCCGGTACCGACTTCAGTTCAAGGGTATCTTTCAGCTCGGGAACAGGAATAAGGCCATCCAGCAGCCAGGAACCGTCATGTCGTTGTACTGCCCATGAATCCTCAAGATTTCGGGGCACAAACTCACCAGTAACAGCCTCAAGCATATCCTGAAGGGTCACCAACCCCTGGATTTCGCCGTATTCGTCAACCACAAAAACCATTTGGGTGCCTGATGTTCTGAAATGGTCAAGCAGCTCCATGCCGGTAAGTGTTTCCGGAACATAAACGCAGGGTTGCAACTGCGAGGTAAATTCTGTCAGGCGTCCTTTCAGCGTTTTTGAGAGCAGTTGTTTGGCATTGACCACCCCGACAAGGGATTGCAGGCCGCCGTTACAGACTGGAAAGCGGGAGTGTTCTGACTCAATAACCCGACGAATGTTCTCGTCAAGCGGTTGCGATACGTCAAGGAAAACGATATCTGCCCTTGGCACCATCAATGTTCCAAGTTGACGGTCATCAAGACGAAAGACATTGCGGACCATCTCATGCTCCTGCTGCTCAATAACGCCCGCTTCAGAGCCCTCCTCAAGCATGGCATGAATCTCCTCCTCCGTGACGCTGGGTATCGACTGGGGATGGTTTCCCATGAATCGAAGAATCGTATTGGTCGAGGCAGAGAGGAGACGTCCAAAAGGCCTTGTTATCGCCGAGAGGGTAAGCATGGGTCTGGCAACCATGCATGCAATCTTTTCAGGGTTTAACTGGCCGATTCTTTTGGGCACAAGTTCACCGACAACAATGGTGACGTAGGTGATTGTCAGCACTACTAACGCCGTTGCAATAATATGGCTTGGTTCATCAGCCACTCCAAGTATTTGCAGCCTGAGAGCCAGCGGTGAGGCGAGAGCCCCTTCACCGACAATACCATTCAATATGCCGATTGAGGTTATGCCAATCTGTATTGTCGAAAGAAATCTTGTCGAATCCTGGCCGAGCTTCATGGCGGAACTTGCAGTCTTGTCTCCATCGTCAGCCAACTTTGAAAGTCTGGAGCGCTTTGCTGTGACCAGCGCAATCTCGGACATGGCAAAAATGCCGTTAAGAACAATCAGTACAAAGAGAAAAAGAATTTCCATAGAGTCAGTTTTGAAGCGCCATTGAGCATCACCTATCGGTGAGTGGCTCAACTGCAGCTTCGTTGTTAAACCAATACTGATACCTTGATACTATCAGATTTTTCGCTTATCGTTTTCATTCCCAGAACAATTTTCCACAGTATTCCGTTGCAGGATCAACATCCCCTTTTTCCTGTATTGATGGAGTTCCAGGGCAGCATACTTTATACAGAAGATGGTTGTATCATCACTCCAATCTTCTTATGTTCTGCACTCGGCAGCACTCATGTGTGCGCTATCCATCGTTCTGTGTTCAGAGCATTCCAGTTGTCGCGATCGTAAACTAATCTGTTATCTCCTCTTCAGCAAGCACTGTTTACATAAAAAGTATGATGGATTTCACCTTTTGCATGGAGCTGGCTTTGAAGGAAGCCATCAAGGCTTATGAACGGAAAGAGGTTCCTGTTGGTGCCGTCGTGCTCGACAGTAGTGGTCACGTTATCGGGAGGGGCTATAATCAGGTGGAAGCGCTTTGCGATGCTACAGCGCATGCCGAAATGATTGCCTTGACCTCCGCGATGGCAACGGTTGGCAGCAAGTACCTCAACGACTGTACGTTGGCAGTAACTCTGGAACCCTGTCCGATGTGTGCTGGAGCTATCGTCAATGCCAAGGTGGGCCGTGTCATCTTTGGCGCTTATGATCCAAAAATGGGTGCATCCGGCTCTGTCCTTAATGTGACAGGTTGTCGTCAGCTCAACCATCAGCCCGAGGTTTTCGGGGGCATCATGGAGAATAAATGCGAGAGTTTGCTGAAAGATTTTTTCCGGGAACTTCGCAAGAAGAGTTGATAATGCACCGTTGAAAGCGCTCCTTTGTCAACTGTCAATTATCCATTCTCCTTGAGCATACTCTTCAGCGAACTGGCCAGATGAGAGACAATATCTTTTGCCATACCGCTTCCTGCAGAAGGTGATTGCATGGTATCGAGACTTTCAAGCCCGGCTTTTTTTATGGCATTACTGATGGTGACCGATAAAATCGGGTTGCACTCGCGAATAATCTCCTTCAGCATGAATGATGCCTCAAAGGTGCTTTGTTGAATAATCTCCTTTTGATCTTCTTTTGTCATGGTCTGACAGTGGCGAGTCGCTATGATACCCGCAAGACAGGTCAGATAGGTGTTGGTGGCTCCTGCAAGAAAAAGGTTGAGGAAAAATGGTGCGAGCAGGTTTCCGGCTGGCAGCAGAGATGAGAGAGTATTGCTGAACGCTGACTGTATAATCGGCTTGATATGCGCCTGAATATCCTCCTTTTTAAAGTCGGAAAGAGGAAGATATTCGTACACAGATCGCGCAAGAATGATGAATTCTCTCAGGTGTTGCTCGCGGTTGTGCAGTGTGTAGATATTCCAGACCACCTTCAGGTTATTAATCAACGATGTGGTTGTTCCGTAGGATGTGTTCTGTGCAAAAGCACCAACAAAAAAATTTCTGGTAGCAATCTCTCTGGTGATGTTCAGTGAGTCAGTATCAAGTAGCTTAAGATTGGTACGCAACCATCTCTGATCTTTTTTATGTTTTACTGGTTCCGGGTGCCTGGGGTGAATCGGCACTCGTCCGGTCATAAAGAAGAGGTATGCTGCCATGGCCTTTGAGTTTTCATCATCCGGCAGCGACGGTTTGCTTGGCAAAGAAAAAAAACGGAATCCGAAAAAGAGTACAAAAGAGATTATCGCGGAGCTCAGTATAATGAGCAAAGCTCCTGCCCCGGGGTGCAGAGAGCCGAGATGCCCGGCAAGCTCAATCAACTGGTTGGCGACAAAAACAACCACAAAAAAGGCTGTCGCAAATAGAGTGGTCGAGATAAACAGAATCGCTTTTCTCTTCATGTTACCTCTTGATCAGGTAAACGGATTGCCTGGTTCGTGCTGAACTGATAGTCATGAAAAATATCCTCAGCTTTTGGTAGCTGCCATTTACCGTCGGGAAGGCGGTTTGTTGTCTCTTTGAGGCGGTAGGTCGTATGTCCACATGTCCAGCAGTCATAATTTGCCATACCGGTACAAAGACAGGTTTTCTCCTTGACAACAAGCGGCGCATTTTCTTTTCTTTCAGCAAGTGCTTGATAGTATTCGTCTATGTAGGTACACTTTCCACCGTTTTCGAGGAGGTAACCGAGCCCCTCGCAGTTTGGTTTTATTGCATAGCGCAGGGTTGGTGAGGAGGTGAGCATGCGCATTGGATAGCCTGTGGTAGAGGCCATGTTGACGACAATATCCTCCTCTCTGGCATTGATATAGTTTTGTTTGACATCGGCAGGCAATCCAGCCTCCTTGCTGATGGTGAATCGGGTTGCAACTTGCACTCCTCCGGCTCCCATTCGGAGATAATCGACAGCATCACTGCCTGTAAAAATACCACCTGCCGGGATCACCGGAATGTTTAATCCCTCTTTTTTGAGAAAATCGAGGACTTCCGAGAAAATTGTTTTGAGATCAAAGGTGTGCCAGTCGGCAGGTCCGAACCCAAGGTGTCCTCCGGCAAGTGGCCCCTCAACAATAATGTAGTCCGGCACTCTGTTCAGGCGTATGGCCCGTTTGAGAAATATGGAGAGCGCCCTGACCGAGGAGATTATAATACCTATGTTGACATCACGGAATCTTGGATGATCCTGGATAAGATCAAGTGTTCGAAGATTAAGGCCAGCAGCAAGTGTCAGTCCGTCAATACCGGCATCCATCGCAGCGGAAAGCCTTACTTTTAATGTTTCAATGCCGCTGTTCATGGTCAACTTCTCCATACAGTTCAGAAACACAGCGCCCTTGCCTGTTTTCTGGGAGATGGTGTGCTCAATATATTTTTTTTGTGCCTCAGCAAGCTCTTCAAGGTCAAAAAGTACCGCTGATTTATCCGGGTTCGAGCTGTATTGAGCGTATTTTTTCCTTTTTCGGCTGACGAAAGAGGTACTGAAGATTCTGTCGCAGACGTATGTGATCAGGGCATCAGAAATATGGCCTATTCCGCCAAGCTTTTCGGCCGAGAGAGCAAGTTCTGCTGTCGAAATATTGACCCCCATACCGCCAATAATGATGGGGACATACTCTTTTTTACCCAATTGTAACCTGAAATTGTCTACGTTCATTGTCGTTTTTAATCAGTATAAGAGCATTTACAGTTCATCACCATCACTGAGGACAGGGGGGATGGGCGGTTCTGACCGTCTGGATCCTGTGCCAAAATTACCTAAGATATCACATTTCAGATTATAAATCTACAGTCAATTCTTTGAAAACCACCCTCTTTTCAACTATTCCCGCCATTCTTGGCTAAACTTTAGTGTTCTGGAGTGGATGAAGTTTGAGAAAAGGTGTTGAGAATATTAAATTGCAGGCCAAACAAGCGGAAACGATAAATTTTTCGGAATAAAAAATCATCCAGAAAAGGGAGATGCTACTATGATACAACTTGTCTTGTTACGGCATGGAGAGAGTCAGTGGAACCGTGAAAACCGCTTTACTGGATGGTATGATATTGATTTGAGTGAGCAGGGCAGAGCGGAGGCTGCAAATGCCGGTAAACTCTTGCGCGAAGGGGGATTTGTTTTTGACGTTGCTTATACCTCGGTGCTGAAGCGTGCAATCAGGACGCTCTGGGGGGCGCTTGATGCGATGGATTTGATGTGGATTCCGGTATTCAAGAGCTGGAGGCTTAATGAACGCCATTATGGTGCGTTGCAGGGGCTCAACAAATCTGAGACTTCGCAGAAATATGGCGAAGAGCAAGTGCTGGTCTGGAGGAGAAGTTACGACACGCCTCCACCTGCCCTGGAAAAAAGTGATGAGCGCTATCCGGGAACGGAGCCTCGTTATGCTGCTCTGAGCGAAGAGGAGATTCCTTTGAGTGAATGTCTGAAAGATACAGTTGACAGGTTTCTGCCATTGTGGCACGAGACCATAGCGCCCGAAATCCGTAAAGGCCGGAAGGTTATTATAGCTGCTCATGGCAACTCATTGCGTGCGCTTGTCAAATACCTTGACAATATTTCCGAAGAGGATATTGTCGGCCTCAATATTCCCACAGGAATCCCCCTGGTTTACGAGCTTGATGATAATCTGAAGCCCCTGAAAAGTTACTATCTCGGTGATCAGGATGCCCTGAAGCGGGCTGTTGATGCTGTGGCCAGTCAGGGGAAAGCATAGTTTGATGGAGAATGTGGTTTTCGGGTATATTGTTGAAAAACATTTATATTCTTTGCCGCGCTCTTTCTGTCGCCTTTTTTTTGAAACTGTTTGAAAAGTTGTGCCTGAAAATATGAACGTTACGTTAAATGCAGGGCTTTATGATCCTCAGTTTGAGCATGATGCTTGCGGTGTTGGGTTTGTTGCCCATATCAAAGGTGTCAAGTCACATGATATTGTGGAGCAGGGTCTACGGATCAACGAAAACCTGAAACATCGTGGTGCATGTGGCTGTGAAAACAATACTGGTGATGGAGCCGGAATTCTTCTTCAGGTGCCAGACAAGTTCCTTCGAAGGGTTTGTTCGGATGTCAATATTGATCTTCCTGGTGACAACCATTATGGTGTCGGGATGCTTTTTCTTCCCCCTGATATATCGCAGAGGCGGGCTATTGAGGATATTTGCCGTGTGATGATCCAGGCCGAAGGGCAGAAATTTCTTGGTTTCAGAAAAGTTGAGACCTGCAACGATTCACTGGGATATACGGCCCGTTCTCAGGAGCCTGTAGTAAAGCAGCTCTATGTTGGCTGGGGAAAGGATACGCTCTCCGAGCTTGAATTTGAACGCAAGCTCTATATTATTCGTCGTCGGATTACTAAAAGGGTTAAATACACGGCCGGACTTCTCGGCACAAGTTATTTCTATATATCAAGTTTGTCGTGCAGGACAATTGTCTATAAAGGGATGCTTTTGCCGGAGCAGGTTGGTCTGTTTTATCCTGAACTTCATGATCCTGATATGGAGAGCGCCATTGCGATGGTACACTCACGTTTCAGTACCAATACTTTCCCGAGCTGGGACAGGGCGCATCCTTATCGCTTTTTGAGCCATAATGGAGAGATCAATACGCTTAAAGGCAATGTCAACTGGATGAAGGCGAGGGAAAAAAATATCGAATCGACGGTTTTTGGTAATGCTCTTGAGAATATTAAGCCGGTTATTCTGGAAGATGGCAGCGATTCGGCCATTCTTGACAATGCTTTTGAGTTTCTTGTTCTCTCTGGACGTTCACTTGCCCATGCGGCGATGATGATCATTCCTGAGCCATGGTCTGGCAATGACGCGATCTCTGCGGAGAAAAAAGCATTTTACGAGTATCATAGTTGCCTGATGGAACCATGGGACGGGCCAGCCTCAGTCACCTTTACTGATGGAGTGCAGATTGGTGCTGTGCTTGATCGTAATGGTCTGCGCCCTTCACGTTATTACATAACAAAAGATGACCTGGTTATTATGGCATCCGAGGTTGGTGTGCTCGATATTGCACCGGAGCGAATTCTTAAAAAAGATCGTTTACAGCCTGGACGGATGTTTTTGGTTGACACCGCCCAGGGGCGCATTATCTCTGACGAAGAGATCAAGGCGGGCATAGCCGCAGCTCAGCCTTATGGAGAGTGGATCGACAGAAATATTATCGATCTCGAAGCACTTCCTGATCATCCGCAGATGAAGAATCCCGATGAGGATAAATATAGCCTGACAGCTCGCCAGAAGGTTTTTGGCTATACCCAGGAGGATATCAGTCTCCAGATAAAGATTATGAGCGAAAAAGGTGTAGAGCTGGTTGGCTCTATGGGCAATGACACTCCGCTTGCCGTGCTCTCCAATAAGCCAAAGATGCTGTATGACTACTTCAAACAGCTTTTTGCCCAGGTGACCAATCCACCTATCGATTCGCTTCGAGAGGAGCTGATAACCTCTACCACAGTTATGCTTGGCACGGAGGGGAATCTGCTGGAGCCCACTGAGGTAAATTGTCGCCGTATTCGCTTGCCACATCCTCTTTTGACTAACTACGCGCTTGAAAAGATTCGAGGAATTGACAAGCCTGGTTTCAGGGCGGTGACGCTGCCTATTTTTTATGCAGTCACCGAGGGAGGAAAGGGTATAGAAGTGGCTATGCAGGATCTCTATCGCCAGGCGGAGCAGGCGGCGAGCAGGGGTGTCAACATTATCATTCTTTCAGACAAAGGAGAGCTTGAGAGCGATCGGGCACCAATTCCTGCTCTGCTTGCGGTGTCAGGCCTCCATAACTTTCTCATTAATGCCGGCATCAGGACCCAGATTGGACTAGTGCTCGAATCTGCGGAGCCAAGAACGGTGCATCATTTTGCCATGCTTATCAGTTATGGCGCTGGAGCGGTCAACCCCTATATGGCTTTCGAAACCATTCACTCTCTGGTTTCATCAGGTCGGGTACGACTGGAGGAGAAGGTGGCGGTCAAGAACTATGTCAAGGCTGCTGTCAAAGGGGTGGTGAAGACCATGGCGAAAATGGGTATTTCCACCATTCAAAGCTATCGGGGCTCCCAGATTTTTGAGGCAGTTGGTCTTAATACCCAGCTTGTCGATGCCTATTTTACCCGTACCCCTACCCGTATTGAGGGTATCGGGCTTGACATCGTTGCGGAAGAGGTACGCAGACGTCACGAAGCGGTCTTTCCTCGTACAGGCAATAAGGTTGACCGGGGGCTTGATGCTGGCGGGGAGAGAAAATGGCGCCATAGTGGTGAATTTCATCTTTTCAGTCCGGAAGCGATCCATCTGTTGCAGCACTCATGCCGAACGGAGAATTATGGGTTGTTTAAAAAGTATGAGAACCTTATTGATGATCAAAGCGAGCATCTCTGTACGATTCGCGGTTTGATGGATATCCGATTCAGTGAACAACCTGTTCCGCTTGAGGAGGTTGAACCTGTCAATGCTATTCTGAAAAGGTTCAAGACGGGAGCGATGTCATACGGCTCTATCAGTCAGGAGGCCCATGAGACTCTTGCGATCGCGATGAACCGTCTCGGGGGGAGAAGCAATACCGGTGAAGGTGGAGAAGATCCTGCGCGTTTCAAGAGAGATGCCAATGGTGATTCCAGAAAGTCTGCTATCAAACAGGTGGCATCGGGACGGTTTGGGGTTACCAGCGAATATCTTGCCAGCGCCAATGAGATTCAGATCAAAATGGCCCAGGGGGCAAAACCCGGCGAGGGAGGTCAGCTTCCGGGCTCCAAAGTCTATCCCTGGGTGGCCAAGGTTCGCCATTCAACCCCCGGTGTGGGTCTTATCTCGCCACCTCCACATCACGATATTTATTCTATTGAAGATCTGGCGCAGCTTATCCATGATCTCAAAAACTCTAATCCTGAAGCAAGAATCAACGTAAAGCTGGTCTCGACCGTTGGTGTGGGCACGATTGCTGCCGGTGTTGCGAAGGCTCATGCTGATGTTGTGTTGATCAGTGGCCATGATGGTGGAACCGGAGCTTCTCCCGTTTCGAGCATTATGCACGCAGGTATGCCATGGGAGCTTGGTTTGGCAGAGGCGCACCAGACACTTTTACTCAACAATCTTCGCAGCCGTATCGTTGTTGAGACTGATGGACAGTTGAAAACCGCGAGGGATATCATTGTTGCTGCAATGCTTGGTGCAGAGGAGTTTGGATTTGCTACGACGACGCTGGTGGTGATGGGCTGTATAATGATGCGCTGCTGTCAGGATGACTCCTGTCCGGTTGGCGTTGCAACCCAGAATCCTGAACTTCGCAAGCATTTCAAGGGAAAGCCGGAACATGTGGAAAACTTCATGCGCTTTCTTGCGGAGGGTGTGCGAGAATATATGTCGCGACTTGGTGTTCGTACCATCAATGAACTTGTTGGGCGTACTGAGTTGCTCAGCATGAAGAAATCGGTTCACCACTGGAAAGCCCAGGGGATTGATCTGTCGAAGATTCTTTATCAGGCAGAGGTTGGCGAGCATGAAACGAGATATCATACGATTGCCCAGGAGCATGGACTTGAAGAGAGTCTTGATCGCAAGACCTTGCTGGCATTGTGTGAACCGGCAATAAAAAGAGGAGAAAAGGTGTTGTCCACTCTCCCTATTCGAAATACCAACAGGGTCGTCGGTACTCTTGTCGGGTATGAAGTAACAAAGGCCTGTGGTGCTGCGGGGTTGCCTGATGATACCATTCATCTTAAATTTATCGGTTCAGCCGGTCAGAGTTTCGGAGCATTCATGCCCAACGGCATGACACTCGAACTGGAAGGTGATGCGAATGACTACGTTGGAAAAGGGCTGTCGGGTGGACGAATTATAGTCTATCCATCCAAAGGTTCACCGTTTGTGCCGGAAGAGAATATCATTATCGGAAATGTTGGCTTTTACGGTGCCACCTCCGGCGAGGCATTTATAAGAGGGATGGCAGGAGAACGTTTCTGTGTTCGCAACAGTGGTCTTCGTGCAGTTGTAGAGGCAATCGGGGATCATGGCTGCGAATATATGACGGGAGGCACGGTTATTATTCTTGGCAAAACTGGCCGTAATTTTGCAGCGGGTATGTCTGGTGGTATCGCTTATGTGTACGATGCAGATGGAACGTTATCAGCAAATTGTAACCATGAGATGGTTGCGTTGTCTGCTCTTGAAGATCCAGAGGAGCTGGCGGCTCTGCAGAGGATGATTGAACGGCACGTAACCTTTACCGGCAGCGATCTTGGGCGTTCAATTCTCGCAGATCAGGGAGCGTTACGTCAGCGATTTGTCAAGGTTATGCCGCATGATTATCGTCGAGCCCTTGAAGCCATGAGAGAGGTCGAGGCGGCCGGTCTCAGTGGCGATGAGGCTGTGATGGCTGCATTTCATAAAAATATTCACGACCCGGCACGAGTTTCAGGGAATTAATGCCGTAAAAGATTAACGCATAGATATGGGCAAAGTTAAAGGTTTTATGGAGTTTCAGAGAGTTCTTCCTGCAGACAGGGAGCCTCTGGAAAGAATACATGACTGGCTGGAGTTTCATAAGGAGATGGCTCTCGTGGATCTCCAGCAGCAGGGGGCTCGATGTATGGATTGTGGCACGCCATACTGCCATACCGGGTTTATGCTGAGCGGCATGACCGCCGGTTGTCCTGTTCATAATCTGGTGCCAGAGTGGAATGATTATGTTTACAATGGTTTCTGGCATGAGGCTTATGACCGTTTAATCAAGACCAATAATTTCCCGGAGTTTACTGGAAGGGTTTGCCCTGCTCCGTGCGAGGGCTCCTGTGTTCTTGGAATTATTGAGCCACCGGTAACAATCAAGAATATTGAGTACTCTATTATAGAACACGCCTTTACTCAAGGGTGGGTAGAGCCCAAGCAGATTCTTCATAAAACTGGCAAGCGGGTGGCTGTTGTGGGTTCTGGTCCGTCAGGATTAGCTTGTGCTGACCAGCTTAATAAGGCTGGGCACGGGGTCACGGTTTTTGAGCGTGATAACCGTTTTGGCGGCTTGATGATGTACGGCATTCCAAATATGAAGCTCGATAAAAAACTTGTGCTTGATCGCCGAATCGATCTGATGAAGCAGGAGGGTGTCACTTTTATGGAGAGTACTGAGGTTGGGGTGGACTATCCGGCCGACAAGCTTCTTGAGGAGTTTGATGCGGTTGTCCTCTGTACCGGTGCTACAAAGCCCCGCAATCTTGCCGCTGAGGGGCGCGACCTTCCGGGCATCCATTTTGCAATGGATTTCCTTCGTTCAAGCACGAAAGCGTTACTCGACAATACTGAGGCAGCTCTTTCAGCGACAGGGAAAAATGTTGTGGTTATCGGTGGTGGAGATACCGGCACAGATTGTGTCGCAACCTCATTGCGTCAGGGATGCAAGAGTGTGATTCAGCTCGAAATAATGCCAAAGCCACCCCTTGAACGCCAGGTTGATAATCCATGGCCGGAGTGGCCGAAGACCTTCAAGGTTGACTACGGGCAGGAGGAGGCAGAGTCTCTTCAGGGAGAGGATCCAAGAAAGTATTCTATGATGACCAAGAAATTTCTTGCAGATAGTCAGGGTATATTGCAGGCCGTTGAGGTGTCAAGGGTTGAGTGGACAGGAGTTGATGGGCGTTTTGTGCCTCAACCTGTTGCTGGCACTGAACAGATTGTGCCGGCAGATCTTGTTTTGCTCGCCATGGGATTTATTGGACCCGAAGAGCATCTGCTTCAACAGCTTCAGGTTGTTCAGGATGAGCGTTCAAATATTCGAGCGACCGATAAGGCTTACAGTACGAATCGTGAGCGCATTTTTGCCGCAGGCGATGCCCGTCGTGGTCAGAGTCTTGTGGTTTGGGCTATTTATGAAGGAAGAGCTGCTGCACGGGAGTGCGACCGTTTTCTGATGGGCGAAACACATCTCCCATAACAATATTTGACAAGGGAACCATTATGGAACAGCAAAAACTCAGGGAACTCCTCAAGACGCTCCATCATGAACTCGAGTGTGTTGATTCTGTTGATGAAACGACGGAGGCTGTTCTGGCAAATCTTAAAATGGATATGCAACGGCTTCTTGATGGAAAAACTGGTAATACCCATGAAAATGAATCTCTTGTAGAACGTATGCAAGAGGCTCTTGACCATTTTGAGAGCGACCATCCAAAGCTGAGCATGACTCTTCAGCACCTTCTGGAAAGTTTGGCAAAGATGGGTTTTTAGGGGTACCGTTATTTATTAATTTGACAGAACGTTTGATTTTTTTATGACCAGAGAACGAGAACCGGCTAAGGGAAAAACAAGAGGCAGCAGCGGCACAGGTGAGCAGGTATATTGTTCCTTCTGTGGCAGAAGCGCTCAGGAGGTCAACAGCATGATTGCAGGGCCGAATGCATTTATCTGTGATCGCTGTATCAAAACATCCTGGGATATTCTGCGCAAGGAGGTCAGTGCGGATCCTCAAACCGAGCGCCTTCCGCACCAACCCTTTCAGCCTCGTCTGGCAAGCCCAAAGGCGATTATGAATTCGCTGGATCAGTATGTTGTTGGCCAGGAGGCGGCAAAAAAATCACTCGCGGTGGCAGTGTACAATCACTATAAAAGGATTGATTCGCAAGAACTCAAACAGGAGCATGATGAGGTTGTTATAGAAAAGAGCAATATCATGCTTATTGGCCCCACAGGTACTGGCAAGACACTGCTGGCCCAGACTCTTGCCAATTTGCTTGAGGTGCCTTTCTCGATTGTCGATGCTACATCGCTCACCGAAGCAGGCTATGTTGGTGATGATGTTGAAACCATTCTTGCCCGCCTGCTCCATGCCTCAGATTTTAACCTTGAAAGGGCTGAGCGTGGTATTATTTACGTTGACGAGATTGATAAAATTGCCCGTAAGTCAGCGAATGTTTCTATTACCCGTGATGTTTCTGGTGAGGGAGTGCAGCAGGCTTTGCTCAAAATTCTGGAAGGAGCAGTTGTAGGTGTTCCACCAAAGGGGGGGCGCAAACATCCTGAACAGCAACTGATCAATATCAACACCAAGAACATTCTCTTTATCTGTGGGGGTGCGTTTGAGGGGCTTGACAAACTGATTGCCAAGCGGGTATCAAAAGCCTCTATGGGGTTTGGAGCAAAGGTGAAAACGGTGCAGACAGGATACGATCCTGAGATTCTCAAGCTCGTGACGCAGGATGATCTTCATGAATATGGGCTTATTCCTGAATTTATAGGTCGTCTGCCTGTGATTACCACTCTTGACATGCTTGATGAAACGGCTCTGCGAAATATTCTTGTAGAACCGAAAAATGCCATTACCAAACAGTATAAAAAGCTGTTTGAGATGGATGGTGTGGAGCTCGAATTTGCTGAGGAGGCACTTGACAAGGTGGTGAAGATTGCCATTTCCCGGGGAACCGGGGCTCGAGCCTTGCGCTCCGTGCTTGAAAATGTGATGATTGATATCATGTTTGAAATTCCTTCAATGACGAATACCTATAAATGTCGTATTACGCCTGAAACCATTGAAGACAAAGCGGAGCCTGAATATTTTTCGGACGAAAGGAAAAGAAAAAAAATTGCCTGAACAACAGAATCCTGTTGGTTGTTCTTTGTGTTTTATTGATGAAAGGCTATATTAACACCCTTTCATAAGGGGCGATTAGCTCAGTTGGTTAGAGCGCTACATTGACACTGTAGAGGTCAGAAGTTCGAATCTTCTATCGCCCACCCCGAATGTAATCCCCACCTTTATTTGGTTCATTTTTTCCACATTTTGATATTTTTTCTTTTCGATTATTTCGTTTGAAGTGAAAAAATTGTATTATTTCGAAGGAACTCTTTGAAAAATCTCAATATGATTTTCAGGTAAAGTTCTGGTGTGATATATTGGCCTTTCGCTCTGGTATGCGAATCAAACAATAACATTATTTCATAAGGAGTAACAATATGCAGACTATTTACAGTGATGGGGTTGCCAACATTACATTGATTGATGGAATTATTCGTCTTGATCTTGTTAATATTACGCAGGTAGAGCAGGATAAAGCCAATATTCGTCCTGTTGCTGCATTGGCAATGTCATTACCTGCACTGCTTCGTACCCAGGAGCAATTTTCACAGGCGATCAATAAAATGGTTGAGGATGGCATTCTGAAAAGGAATGAGACTGCTCCTGCCGTGACGGATGGTACGCCTTCCTGAGTAACTGGGCAACTCCTTTTCGCTGACCTGACGATACCAAGACCACAGATCCGCTTCCCCGGTTGATCGTGGTCTTTTTTTATGGCCAGTACTTGCTCAAATGATATCACATCCGAGGTCATGGCAACGTTTTCCTGAGGAAAAACTTAATGTTTTTGCCGTTACCTCTTTACGCTATAGCGTACTAAAATGTGGTATAATGGCGGAAAAAATTATATTAACAATGTGTTTTGACTTGTTGTTTTTTTGTGATTTTCTTTTCAACGTGAAATTTACCTAATAGACCATAACTTCTATTATAATAGAGAGTAATGGTATTTGTTGCTTTTTCACGAATTGGTTTGTTGCTCAAAATTCATTCAGACGGAGGCATTTATGATTGTCAATACTAATGGCACTTCATCAGGTAACGCAGGTTTTTATGAAATTTTTGTGGATTTTGTTGTTGATCCGGCGAAACAGACGTTATCGGGCTATCTCGCCTCTTTTCTTCAGTCAAGCAGTAACAGTTCTTTGGCTCTTTTTGATGTAAATAATGATGGCGTACCTGACAGTATCACTATGGAGAGTACGGATGCTCTCGGCAATCTTGTGACGACATCAGGAACAGTGACTGTTGAAGCGAATGGAATGTTCAGGATAACAATCTCCGGCCAGGATACCTATGGGCGAATTGCCTTCGACACCCTGGGTAATGCGGTTGGTCTGTATGCTCTTACTGTTAATCCTGTTGTCACGCCTGTCAAGGATCTGGTTCCATCCGATGCACAGATTGCTGTCTTCACGCTGCCCAGTAAGCCGGGTACATGGTCTCTGCTTGATAACGACCTGAATGGTGTGATCGATGCCATGACGCAGGTGCAGAGCTATGTTGACCAGAATAACGTACTGCAAACCAGAACCTCGACCTATCTCCTGACCTGGAGCGATACAACCCACTATACAGCGCGGCAGGTTATAGAGGCATCTGTTGGCACAGTATTTGACAGCCAGGGTCGACCGACAACAATTCCGTATCGAAATTATCAGGGTGTACTTATGAAAACTCCCATTGTCTGGCAGACCAAAGGAGCAGACAATGTTGTGGCCACGTTCACGACACCGGACAATACGATGACGGGAAGTTTTCTCGATACCAGTGGAGATAACTTGCCTGACCAGGTTTCGTTCACCGTTACCACTGCCGGAGTGAGCACTACGACGGTGGCCACGCTTAAAGGCTGGTCCGCTCTCAGCAGCACGAACACCCTTTTACCGATGGAGGTTCAAACATCTACAGATCCGGCATACTATTTTTCAGGATCTGTTACTGGTTCCAGCAGCAATCCGGTTTCTCTGGTAGTTCCGGCATTATTTACCGGCACGAACACGATTGCTCCTGTAACAGTAAATTTGAGTTCCTATCAGTTGAATGCGCTACAGGGGGCTGTTGGTTCATTTACTCTTTCATCGGCCACCAAAGGAATCCTCTATGATGTTGACGGGAATGGGGTTGTTGATCAACTGGATGTTGTGAGTACGTCGACAGACCAGAATGGTCAAACAATCACCAGCACCAACAGTTATGTTCTGACCTGGAGCGATACGACCCACTATACCGCCAACGCTGCGTACAAACTTGCTTTTGGTTCAACTTATGATGCCCAGGGTCGTCCTACCACCGTCATCATGAATGGTGGCGCGCAATCCATCAACTGGATGAGCACCGTTACCAATGGGCTTCTTGCGACGGTACCCTCTACCTATGGCAATATCTCTGCCCTTTTGACATTGTTTGACACCAATGGCGATGGTAAAGCCGATGTGTTCAGCTATACGGAAGGGTCAGGTTCCACCGCAAATAGTGCCCAGGGCTATCTCGACCGATGGGTGTACGACAGCAGTAATCATGCTACGGCAGTGAGCGCGGTGATGCAGATTTCTTCCACTCCTTCTGATACCTTCAGCGGGAGCGTGACAGGTACCAGCAGTAGCCCGATTACTATTCTTTTACCTCCTGTAAATGGTGTCAACACGGTACTCTTTCAGTCTGGCGCTTCAATGAACACTATTACCGGGACGGTTATCGGGGAGGTTATTGATGCGGATGCTTTGGGATTGACTAATGGTGCGCTCACGTCCAATGATTCAATTCTTGCCGGTGATGGTAGCGACATTATACTGGCAGGGTTGGGTAACGACACGATTGATGGCGGTGCAGGGAATGACACCGTCAATGCGGGTGCGGGTGATGATACTGTTTACTGGTCGGGCGGAAATGACCTTGTTGATGGTGGCACTGGTGTGGATATGCTTGACCTACCGATGTCAGGGAGATTTTTCTCTCAACAACTGGATAGCCAGGGGGTTTTGCATATCAGCACAACGGTGCAGCAGGGAACGCTCCAAAGTGAGGTTGATGCGTATCGGGTTACAAAATTAGCGGCAGCAGATTCGTTCCAGATGCAGAAAATGGGGGCAGATGGTATAACGGTTGCAGAGAGTATGGTGTTGAACAATACTGAGGCATTCAGTATTTCTGATATGTCTTCATGGGTTATTTGGCAGCTTAAAACTCAATACAACTATGGTGGCGGTCATGGGGGAACTGATATTTACAATGTCATTGGTACTCCATGGGATGATGAGATCTCACTCAATGCAGCATCAATCGGCAGTCTCTACCAGGTTTTTGGAGATACAGGCCGCGATACGCTGGTGCTTGATATGGGTTCTGGTTACTCCGCGTTCTCTTTTGTGAAGCAGGGTGGGGTTTATTATTTGAAAGGGACGCTCCTTTCAGGAGGAACCACTGTTGATCTTGGTCAGGTTGCGCTGGGCCCGAATGGTGTTACCATGACCATTGGTCAGAAGTCCTTTGATATCCCGGAGATTGAGGCGTTTCGTTTTGTTTCTGGCACGGTAACTTTTGATGCAACGTTGATTAACGATGCTCCAACAGGCCAGGTGACAATTACAGGTGCTGCAATTGAGGGGCAGAGACTCACCGTCACCAATACACTGGCAGATGTGGATGGTCTGGGGACCATAAGCTATCAATGGCAGGCGGACGGGGTTGATATTACAGGTGCGACAGGGTTCAGTTTTGTGCCCGGAAATGCACAGGTGAACAAGCTGATTACCGTTGTCGCTACCTATACCGATCTCTATGGAACCGTTGAACACGTGTCCAGTGCGGCTACCGCTCCTGTTGTGAATGTCAATGAGCCAACGCTGACAGCCTTTAGTGGCGCGGTTGGCACAATCAGTGAAGATACTGAAGTTGAGGTCACCTTTGCAGCACTTCAGGCGAGTGGCAATGAAGCTGACACCGATGGTACGGTTGATGCCTTTGTTGTCAGGGATGTCAGCAATGGCACCCTCCGTATCGGTGCTGATGCTGCATCGGCGACACCATACAATGGCTGGAAAAACAATACCATTGATGCCACGCATCGTGCCTATTGGAGCCCTGCGGGCAATCTTAATGGTACGATGAATGCTTTTGCAGTTGTAGCAAAAGATAACAGCGGTCTGGAATCTGCCCTTCCTGTGCAGGCAACCGTGACGGTGACACCGGTGAGTGATGCTCCAGTTATGCTTCAGCCATTGGTCGTGTCGGGAGCTGGCATCGAATACACCATAGGTGGTTGGTCATATTCGGTGACAAGCGCGGATGTGAATGGTGATGGCAAGATAGATTTGGTTGTTGCCAATCCGCGAAATAATACTGTTTCGGTGCTGAAAAACAATGGCAATGGTGCCTTTGCAGGCAAGGTTGATTATGCAGCAACCCTTAGTCCTCAGATGGTCACGACCGCTGATATCAATGGTGATGGCAAGGTTGATATTATTGCGGCTAATTCAGGAAGTAACAGTATTTCGATACTGAAAAACAATGGCGATGGCACCTTTGCCGCTCAAGTGGATTATGCCACAGAGAGTTATGCCCCATCTGTGACGACTGCCGATGTGAGCGGTGATGGCAAGGTTGATCTGATCGTTGCGAACTACTTCAGCAGCAGTGTTTCCGTGCTGACAAACAATGGCGATGGCACGTTTGCTGCGAAAGTTGATTATGCAACTGGCTGGTATCCAAATTCGCTCATAAGCGCGGATGTCAATGGTGATGGCAAGGCAGATCTTGTGGTGGCGAATGTTGATAGTAACAGTGTTTCCGTGCTGATGAACAACGGAGATGGCACCTTTGCCGCCAAAGTTGATTATGCAACAGGTGACGGTCCATTTTCAGTGGTGAGTGCGGATGTGAGTGGTGATGGTAAGGCCGATCTGATTGTCGCGAATATCTACATTGGCAGTATTTCGGTGCTAAAAAACAATGGTGATGGTACCTTTGCGGCTAAGGTCGATTATTCCGTAGGCAGCTATCCACAATCAGTAGTAGTCGCTGATGTGAATGCTGACGGCAAAGGTGATCTGGTTGTTGCTAACTCAGCCAACAATAGTATTTCGGTACTGAAAAATAATGGTGATGGTACCTTTGCCGCGAAAGTGGACTATCCCACAGGAAGCTCTCCATATTTTGTAACGGGCGCGGATGTGAATGGTGATGGCAAGGCTGATCTGATTGTCGCGAACGGGAACAATGCTGTGTTGGTTATAACAAACACCTCGTCTCCGGCGGTAACATCATTTATGGAGTTGACACCGGTGCATGTGAGCAGTGACATGGTGATCAATGATCCGGATGGCAATGCAGGCTGGAATGGCGGTTCGCTGAAGGTGCAGATTACCGCCAATGCAGAAGCTGCTGACAGTCTCTCCCTTGCTGCGACTAATCCTGGCGGCACTGGTATCTGGCTGGATACGACCGGCAACAAGCTGATGGCAGGCACGACTGAAATTGGCTCTGCAAGCGCTGCCTCGGTCATCAACGGTGATGCCTGGAGCTTCACGTTCAATGGCAATGCGACGAATGCGCTGGTGCAGGATGTTGCGCGTGCAGTGGCGCAGTTGGCAGCACCAGCGAGGATACCAGTGTTGAGATTACTTTTGCCGCGCTACAGGCGAGTGGCAATGAAGCTGATCTTGATGGCACAGTGCAAGCGTTTGTGGTCAAAAATGTCAGTAACGGCACACTTCGCATAGGCGCTGATGCTGCTTCAGCAACATTGTACAACGGCTGGACGAATAACACCATTGATGCAACGCATCGTTCGTACTGGACTCCTGCGGCCAATGCGTATGGCACGCTGAATGCGTTTGCTGTGGTTGCAAAGGATAACAATGGTCAGGAATCGGCGACACCAGTTCAGGCAACCGTGACGGTGACCCCAGTGAACGATGCGCCGACTATGTTCCAGCCACAAGCGCTGTCGTTTGCTGCGAAGGCAGATTATGCAACGGGTTGGGATCCCCGGTTAGTGACGAGCGCGGATGTGAATGGTGATGGCAAGGCTGACCTGATTGTTGCTAATTGGGGTAGCAACAGTGTTTCAGTGCTGCTGAACAATGGTGATGGGACGTTTGCTACGAAGGTGGATTATGCAACGGGCAGTTATCCATCTTCAGTGGTGAGTGCGGATGTGAATGGTGATGGCAAGGCTGATCTGATTGTTCCCAATTTGTACAACAACAGTGTCTCTGTACTGCTGAACAACGGGAATGGGACGTTTGCTGTGCCGGTCGATTATGCGACAGGTTCCTATCCTCGGTCAGTGACGAGCACGGATGTGAATGGCGATGGCAAGGCTGACCTGATTGTTGCAAACCAAAGTAGCAACAGTGTTTCGGTGCTGCTGAACAATGGCGATGGAACGTTTGCTGCGAAGGCAGATTATGCGACAGGATGGAATCCGTTTTCAGTGACGAGTTCGGATGTGAATGGCGATGGCAAAGCGGATCTGGTCGTTGCGAATGCAGGTAATAACACTGTTTCGGTGTTGACGAACAATGGCGATGGGACTTTTGCTGCGAAGGTCGATTATGCAACGGGCAGTTATCCTCAGTCTGTCACGACTGCTGATGTGAATGGTGATGGTAAGGCTGATCTGATTGTTGCCAATTTGTACAACAACAGTGTCTCTGTACTGCTGAACAACGGAGATGGGACGTTTGCTGCGAAGGCAGATTATGCGACAGGTTACAATCCCCAGTCAGTGACGAGCGCGGATGTGAATGGCGATGGCAAGGCTGACCTGATTGTTGCAAACCAAAGTAGCAACAGTGTTTCGGTGCTGCTGAACAATGGCGACGGGACGTTTGCTGCGAAGGTGGATTATGCGACGAGCAGTAATCCATATTCGTTGACGAGTGCGGATGTGAATGGCGACGGCAAGGCTGATCTGATTATTGCGAATCTGAACAGCCAGATTGTCTCAGTCTTTTTGAATACAGCGCATCCAGCGATCACCTCCTATATCGAGATGTCGCCGGTGCATGTCAGCAGTGATATCGTGATCAACGATCCGGATGGCAATGCAGGCTGGAATGGCGGTTCGCTGAAGGTGCAGATTACGGCGAATGCGGAAGCTGCTGACAGCCTTACCATTGCTACATCCAATCCCGGTGCTAATGGTATTTGGCTGGATGTTGCAGCAGGAAATAAACTGATGGCAGGGATTCTCGAACTTGGCTCAGCAAGTGCCGCCTCGGTCAGCAATGGTGATGCCTGGAGCTTCAGCTTTAACGCCAATGCAACGAATGCGCTGGTGCAGGATGTTGCGCGTGCGGTTGTTTTCAGCAACAGCAGTTTTACTCCAGGCACGAATGCCCGGAGCATTACATTTACTGCAACTGATAATGTGTTGGCCTCTTCCTCACTGGTGGAAACAGTAACGGTAACGGATGTTGCATGGGCTCCGACCCTCACCGGGTTTAGTGGCGCGGTTGGCAGCACCAGCGAGGATACCAGTCTTGAGATTTCCTTTGCTTCGCTTCAGGCGAGTGGCAATGAAGCTGATCTTGATGGCACTGTTGACGCTTTTGTGGTCAAGAACGTCAGCAGCGGCACGCTCCGCATAGGCGCTGATGCTGCTTCAGCAACGTTGTACAACTGCTGGACGAATAACACCATTGATGCTACGCATCGTGCTTACTGGACTCCTGCGGCTAATCTCAATGGCACCCTGAATGCGTTTGCGGTTGTCGCAAAGGATAACAGTGGTCTGGAATCCGCGACACCCGTTCAGGTAACTGTTGCGGTGACACCAGTGAACGATGCTCCAGTTATTCTTCAGCCACAAACGTTGTCGTTTGTACCGGCGACGTATGCTGCCACAAACACTGCTGGTAGCGGCCCATTTTCCGTAACCAGTAGTGATGTGAATGGCGACGGGAATGCAGACCTGATAGTTGTCAACAGATATAGTAATACGGTATCGGTGTTGCTGAACCAGGGGAATGGTACGTTTGCAGCAAAGGTAGATTATGCGACCGGCAGTAATCCTATGTCAGTGACGAGCGCAGATGTGAATGGTGATGGGATGGTTGACCTGATTGTATCAAATGGTGGCGTAAACGGAGTTGGCAATACGGTATCAGTACTCTTGAACCAAGGAAATGGAACGTTCGCTCCCAAGGTGGATTATGTGACCGGTACTAATCCCGTTTCAGTGACGAGTACCGATGTAAATGGAGACGGAAAGGCTGATCTTCTTGTCTCGAACTATACCAGTAGCAGTGTATCGGTGTTGCTGAACCAGGGGAGTGGGACGTTTGCGGCAAAGGTCGATTATACAACAGGTTGGAATCCATATTCAGTGGCGAGTGCGGATGTGAATGGTGATGGCAAAGCCGACCTGATCGTTGCAAACTTTAACAGCAATACGGTATCAGTGTTGTTGAATCAGGGTGGCGGAACGTTCGCCCCCAATGTGGATTATGTGACTGGCAGCGGTCCGGTGCCTGTTACCAGTGGTGATGTGAATGGTGATGGGCAATTTGATTTGATTGTTGCAAACTTTAAGAGTGGTACGGTATCAGTGTTGTTGAATCAGGGTGCCGGAACATTTGCAGGCAAGGTGGATTATCTGACCGGCAGTAATCCCCATTCGGTGACAAGTATTGATGTGAACGGAGATGGGAAGAGAGATATTGTAACGGCAAACTATACAGGCAATACGGTATCGGTGTTACTGAACAAGGGAACCGGAACGTTCGCTACAAAGGTGGATTATGCAGTCGGTATCAATCCGGAATCTGTTATCAGTGCGGATGTGAATGGCGATGGCAAGGCCGATCTGTTGGTCGCAAACGCTGGAGATAATACGGTTTCAGTGTTGCTGAATACAGCATATCCCGCGATAACCTCCTATATCGAAATGTCGCCGGTGCATGTCAGCAGTGATATCGTTATCTACGATCCGGATGGCAATGCAAACTGGAATGGCGGCTCGCTGAAAGTGCAGATTACTGCTCATGCGGAAGCCGCCGACAGTCTTACCATTGCTACATCCAATCCCGGTGCTAATGGTATTTGGCTGGATGTTGCAGCAGGAAATAAACTGATGGCAGGGATTCTCGAACTTGGCTCAGCAAGTGCCGCCTCGGTCAGCAATGGTGATGCCTGGAGCTTCAGCTTTAACGCCAATGCAACGAATGCGCTGGTGCAGGATGTTGCGCGTGCGGTTGTTTTCAGCAACAGCAGTTTTACGCCTGGTACCAATGCCCGGAGCATTACCTTTACCGCAACTGATAATGCTTTCGCCTCTGCCTCACTGGTCGAAACAGTAACGGTGACGGCAGTTGATTTTGCTCCAACCTTGACGGCATTCAGTGGCGTAGTTGGCGCTACCAGCGAGGATACCAGTGTGGAGATTACCTTTGCATCGCTTCAGGCGAGTGGCAATGAAGCGGATATTGATGGCACTGTTGACGCTTTTCTGGTCAAGAACGTCAGCAGCGGTACGCTGCGCATAGGCATTGATGCAGTTTCTGCAACGCTTTATGATGGCTGGAAGAATAACACCATTGATGCAACGCATCGAGCTTACTGGACTCCTGCGGCTAATGTCAATGGTACGATGAATGCGTTTGTGGTTGTCGCAAAGGATAACAGTGGTCTGGAATCCGCCGTACCCGTTCAGGCAACTGTTGCGGTGACATCAGTGAATGATGGGCCTGTTATGATGCAGCCACAAGCACTGTCATTTGCCGCAAAGGTAGATTATGGAACCGGAAGCGGGTCATATTCTCTTACAGGTGTGGATGTCAATGGAGATGGTAAGGTTGATCTGATTGTAACGAATTGGGATAATGATAGTATTTCAGTTTTGACGAACAATGGAGATGGTACCTTTGCTGCCAAAGTTGATTATACGGTAGGAGGCCGGGCATCATCAGTAACAAACGCGGATGTTAATGGTGATGGTAAGGCTGACCTGATTGTTGCGAATTACAACAGCAACAGCGTTTCTGTGCTGATCAACAATGGTAATGGCACCTTTGCGGCAAAAGTTGATTATGTAACAGGAAGCTCACCTTACTCTGTCACAAGTGCGGATGTCAATGGCGATGGCCAAGCTGATTTGATCGTAGCAAACTATTATAGCAATAGTGTTTCTGTACTGACAAACAATGGTAACGGCACTTTTGCCTCAAAAGTTGATTATGCGACAGGCAGCAATACCTATTCGGTGATCAGTGTCGATGTTAATGGTGATGGTAAGGTTGATCTGATTGCTGTAAACAGCAACAGCAACAGCATCTCAGTGCTGACAAACAACGGCGATGGCACTTTTGCTGCGAAGGTTGATTATGCAATGGCCTACAATCCTCGCTCTGCTGTAAGTGCTGATGTTAATGGTGATGGTAAAGCTGATCTGATCGTTGTTAACACCAGCAGTAATAGCGTTTCCGTGTTGACAAACAATGGTGATGGCACCTTCGCAGCAAAAGTTGATTATGCAACAGGAAGTTATCCTATGTTTGTCACGAATGCGGATGTTAATGGCGATAATAAGGTTGATATCATCGTTGCGAATTACAGTGGCAATAGTGTCTCGGTATTCAAGAATAATGGCACTGGTACGTTTGTCGCAAGCCTTGATTACTCTACAGGAAGTAATCCACACTCAATGATAAGTGCGGATGTGAATGGCGATGGCAAGGCTGATCTCATCGTTGCAAACTCCAGCGGCAATAGTGTCTCTGTGCTGATCAATACCACGCATCCAGCGATAACCTCCTATATGGAGATGTCACCGGTTCATGTGAGCAGTGATATAGTCATCAACGATCCAGATGGCAATGCAGGCTGGAATGGCGGAGCGCTGAACGTGCAGATTACCGGTAATGCAGAAGCTGCCGACAGCCTCACCCTTGCAAGCACCAATCCCGGAGGCAGTGGTATCTGGCTGGATACGACCGCCAACAAGCTGATGGCAGGTGCTCTTGAGATTGGTACAGCAAACGCGGCCATGGTCAGCAATGGCGATGCCTGGAGCTTCACCTTCAATGCCAGTGCCACCAACGCTCTTGTGCAGGATGTGGTACGTGCGGTTGTGTTCAGCAACAGCAGCAATACGCCTGGTACTGCTGATCGTGGCATTACATTTACTGCAACTGATAATGCGTTGGCCTCTGCCTCACTGGTCGAGAAACTTGTCTTTTTGCCAACTCTTTCAAGCACAACACCTGCTGACAATGCGACAACCCTTGCTGTCGACAGCAACATCATGTTGTCGTTCAATAAAGTAGTACAGGCAGGCTCAGGCTCCATCGTCATTACCAGCGGCAGCGGCGATACTCTTGCGATCAATGTTGCCGACACCAGTCAGGTCAGTTTTAGCGGCAATACGGTGACGATCAACCCGGCTGCTGATTTGCAGGCAGGAACCATCTACAATGTGCAGATGGCAAGCGGGGTGATCAAAGACCTGGGAGGCAACGCCTATGCCGGCATCAGTGATACGGCAACGCTGAATGTTGCCACGGCTGCACATGCCTTCAGCAATAATGGCCAGCCCCTCTACAACTATAACGGTCATACGTATCAACTGACAAGCAGTTCAATGTCATGGGCCCAGGCGGAGGCAGAAGCTGTTGCTCATGGCGGGCATTTGGCAAGCCTGAACAGTGCGGCAGAAAACCAGTGGGTGTTTTCTGCTTTTGGTGGTTCCAGTACCTGGATTGGGTTCAATGATATTCAGCAAGAGGGTCAATGGGTCTGGACAGATGGTAGCGCTGTCACCTATACCAACTGGAATTCCGGTGAACCGAATAATTCTGGTGGTGCCGAAGATACCGCTCATACTTGGGGTGGGGGGCTTTCAACATGGAATGATCTTAATGGAAATAGTTCACTTTATGGAATCATCGAGTATCCTGTACTTATTGCTATACCAACCTTTACGGCACTCAATGGTGCGCTTGGCTCAACGATTGAAGACAACACGTCTCCCGTTGAGATTACCTTTGCCGCGCTTCAGGCAAGTGGAGATGAAGCCGATGCTGATGGCACCGTTGATGCTTTTGTTGTCAAAAGTGTCAGTAACGGCACCCTCAACATAGGTGCGGATGCTGCCAGTGCCACAGCCTGGGATGCGGTCAAAAATAATACCATTGATGCAACGCATCGTGCTTTCTGGCTTCCGTCAGCAAATCTGAATGGCACACTCGAGGCGTTTGCTGTTGTTGCAAGGGATAACATGGGGCAGGAATCGTCAACCCCGGTTCAGGCCACCGTTACAGTGACCTCTGTGAACGATGCGCCGGGGCTGATAGTGGGAGGCAATGTATCTCTGGATGAAGGCACCACCTTCAATCACCAGATTGTGCTGGGCGATCCTGACCCGAATACTTATCATTTTACTGTGAACTGGGGCGACGGATCTGCTGATACACTCTTTGATACCCAGTCGCATTCACCGATTATCAGCCATCTTTTCGCTGACAACGGCACTCATACTGTGACAGTCACTGTTGATGATCTGCAAGGGCAGGCGAACAGTATCGAGAACGGGAGTTTCCAGGTGACTGTGAACAATGTTGCACCGACGGCTTCTCTGACAGGTGTTGATCGTCTGAATACCGGTTCCATGTATACCTTGAATATTGGGACTGTTGTTGATCCGGGAACTGATACACGTACAGCGTATACTATTGATTGGGGTGACGGTGCGACTGTTGCCTATACTCCAGCGGAATGGGCTGCGGTGGCAGGAACTTTCACTCATACCTACACGGCCAGCAGTGGGGCTGAAACCGGGCGGACTATCACTGCCAGTGCCACCGACGAGGATGGGACTTTTGTGCTTGGCAGCAAATATGTGACGATTAACAGGGCACCTTCTGACATTTATCTTGGCAATGCAGGTGTTGTGGAGAACAGCGTGGGCGGTACCGTTGTTGGAACGCTTTACTCAACCGATGATGAAGGAACATGGGGTCACAGTTATCAATTGCTCGACGATGCAGGAGGCCGGTTTGTGCTGGTCGGCAATCAGATCAACGTTGCTGAAGGCGCATCGCTGGATTACGAGACTGCGACCACTCATACCATCAGGGTCAGTTCGACTGATTCGGGTGGTTTGAGTGTTGAAAAGCAGCTTATCATCAGTGTTGCCGATATGGGCCCTGACCTTGTGGTGACACAGGTAACTACTCCGGCGGGAGTTGTTGCCGTAGATGCTGGCAATGCCATTGAGGTTTCGTGGACACTTGCCACGCAGGGGGCGGAGCCATCGAATGCTGCATGGTATGACCGTATCTACCTCGACAATCCCGATACCCCATATCTTGACCGATTGATCGGTGATTACCAGGTCAGCGCTCATCTGCCGTTCTCAACAGCACTCGACCGTATCCAGACAATTCAGGTTCCTCTTGATATGCAGGGGACGTTCCGTGTGGTGGTCGTTGCTGATATCTATAACCAGGTGCTTGAAGGAACGACGGGTGAAGAGAATAATACGACCTATGGATCAGGTTTTTTTACTGTTCTCAACACCAATCTGCAGGTTGAAAGTGTCACAGCTCCAACATCTGGCTTTGCCGGACGGGAGATTGAAGTGCAGTGGGTTGTCAAAAATCTGGGGAATGCTTCAACACCGGTTCCCTACTGGTATGATCAGCTCTATCTTTCATCTGATACGACCCTTGACAGTCAGGATATTGCGCTTGTTGCAGTACAAAATGCAAGTTATCTCGATATCGGTCAGGGTTATACCAACAAGGCCAGGGTTACACTGCCACAAGGGTTTGAAGGGAGTTACCATATTCTGGTCAAGACAGATGCTTACGGCTACATACCGGAAGGCGCAGGCGAGAGCGATAACGTCACGGCAAGCAGCGTGCTGGATATTCAGCCGATTCCGTTGAATCAACTGTCGGATCTTGCGGTTGTTTCGGTTGCTTCTCCATCGCAGGCCTTATCGGGCCAGAATATGCCGCTGACTTACACCATTGATAATGCTGGTATGGCGGCTATTACAGGGAATTCAACGGTCTGGGTGGAGCGCATGTACATGTCTGCCGATGACGTGCTTGATGGCAGTGACCGGTTGCTGAACACGGTAGTGCGCGATGTGGCTGCCGACAAGCTTCCGAAACCTGGTAGCGGCAGCCATTTTACTACCACTGAAAAAGTAACGTTGCCGGTGGGTGTCGAAGGGAATTATTACTTCTTTGTGACCGTGTCTCCGGTATCACCGGTTTCCAACGCTTTCACATCCAACGATACCGCGCACACTGCGACACCAACACTTGTACGTTTGACTCCGCCTCCTGATCTGGCGGTTTCGTCCATTTCTGCGCCTGCGACAGCCATCGCGGGTTATGATCTGACGTTGTCGTATCGGGTTGTCAACAGTGGTTCTACCACTACACCAAATTCAGGCTGGTTTGATGCACTCTATCTCTCCAGTGATGCCGTGTTGGATGCCAGCGACACAAAACTGCAGACTCTCTGGCATTCAGGCACTCTTGCACCGGGGGTTAATGGATATTATGATAATACCATGACTGTTCGCCTGGCAGATAGTTTACAGGGCTCTTACTACCTGATTGCGGCTACCGACAGTAGTAACGAGGTTTTCGAGACTAACAAGGTGAATAATACCTTGTCCAGTGCCAAGGCAATATCTGTTGAATCGCATCCTGCCGATCTCCTTGTTACGGATGTAACTGCTCCAACGGTGGCACAAGCAGGAACAAGTATGCGTATTTCATGGACAGTTCAGAATCAGGGTATCTGGGAAACAACGGTCTCCCAGTGGTTTGACCGTGTAGTCTATTCAGTTGATGCAGTGCTGGGAAATGGGGATGATAGCACTCTGGCTACATTTTCGCATACCGGGGTGCTACAGAGCGGGCAATCATATCTGAAGAGTGAGCTGATTTCGTTGCCAGAGAATGTATCGGGTCAATACCAGCTCTTTGTGGTGACAGACAGCTATAACCATGTCTATGAAGCCAGCCAGGAAAATAATAATGCCCGGTTGCTGGGTGTTGGCCTTGACGGGCAACCTGGCCTTGGTATACAGATGCAGGCACAGCCGACGGCTGATCTACAGATTTCGTCAATTACTGCGCTGCCTGTCGCATTGTCCGGTGGCGTGTTTACCGTTAACTATTCCGTTCTCAATGGAGGGCTTGGTCGTACCAATGCTGACTGGTGGATGGATAGTGTCATACTGAGCAAAGATGAAATTTGGGGGAATGCCGATGATGTGAATCTCGGAAGTGTTTATCACAGTAACAGGCTTCTCCCCGGCGAAAGCTACAAGGGTACAGCGTCATTTGATCTGCCCATTGATCTGCAGGGAGATTATCATGTCGGGATTCGCACCGATGTTTGGGGGCAAGTGACGGAGTTGAACGCAGAAAATAATAATCAGGGAGTTGCAACCGGAATAACAACCATTAATCTCAGTCCTACTCCGGATCTGGTTATGAGCACTTTGCAGGCTCGCGATCAGGGGGTCAGCGGGCAGTCGTTGCAGGTGGACTGGACGGTTCATAACAACGGCTCAGAGACGAGTGGCGGGTGGCGGCAGGTATTTTATCTCTCCCGTGATGGCGTTCTTGACAGAGGAGCCGATATCTATCTCGGGTATGCTGACAGCCAGATACCCTTAGCGACCAATGGGGATGCCACGTACAGTCAGTCATTCCGGATACCTTACGGGATCAGTGGCAACTATTATGTTTTTGGTGTTGTGGACAGCAGCAGTGCTATTTACGAACGGGGTGGAGAGAGCAACAATAGTAAGCTTGATGCAACGCCGGTTCAGATAACTCCTGTTACCCCTGTTGATCTGGTAGCCGGAGTTATGACGGTACCGCAGAATGGTGTGCCGGGAGCGCAGGCAATTATTACCTATACAGTTACCAATCAGAGTGCTCAGGATGTTTCGGGATCGTGGCAGGACAGTCTCTACATCTCAAAAGATGCCGTCTGGGATCTGGGCGATCCGCTTTTCAGCAGGGTGGGTATCAGTGGACCGCTTGCAAGCAATACCAGTTATACCCAAACGGTGAGCGGTGCATTGCCGGGCGTTGCAAGTGGTAATTACTACGTCATTGTCCGCAGCGACATTTTCAACCAGATTTCTGAAACGAGCGAAGCCAACAACCTTGCTGTTTCGCTCAATACCACCCGGCTGGATGTCAAGGCGCTGGCGCTTGGCGGGCAGGATGCAGCCTCCTTCTCTGCCGCCAGTGCAGTCTATTACCGGGTGGATGTGGCCGCCGGAGAGACCTTGCGGCTCAATTTTGACAGGGCAGGCACAACCGGCCGCAGTGAGCTTTTTGTCAGCTATGGCACTATGCCAGGTCGTTCGGACTTTGATTATCGTTATACCGTTGCAGATTCGCCTGACCAGAAACTTGTTATTACCAATACAAAGGCTGGCAGTTACTATGTGATGGCTTACAACGCATCGGGTGCAACCGATAATTATGCGATCTCTGCCGATACCCTTCAGTTTTCAATAACGGACATTGGAACCACGGCAGGGAGCAACAAAGGCCAGGTTACGGTTCGTATAGACGGAGCAAAGTTCACGACTCATACGGCAGCGACACTTGTGGGTACTGATGGTGTTGCACATGCTGCCAGGCAGGTGTTCTGGAAAGACAGCACCGAGTTGTGGGCAACCTTCGACCTGCGTGGTCTGGGTATCGGCGCTTATGATGTAAAGCTGGATGATGCAGGGCGGAGTGCTGTTATGAACGACAGCTTTATCGTCAACAGTGGTGAAGTCGGCCATGTTGAGTTCCAAATGGAAACCCCTTCTGCCCTCCGTCCGGGACAGGTGGGGACGGTTCGTGTCTCTTATCAAAACCTTGGTAGTACAGATGTTGTTGCTCCCCTGTTGACCGTATCCGGCAATGCCTTGCTGAAAATGCCCGGAGATGCTTCGTTCGGAGGTACCAGTTTGCAATTGCTTGGAATCAACAGCGAGGGGCCTGCTGGCATTTTATCGCCCGGTGCCCAGGGCAGCTTCCAGTTGTTCTTCAAGCCGGACTTTACGGGAGGCGGAACCGTCAATCTTGGTGTTTCAAGCCAGAAAGCCGATCAGGTGATTGACTGGAATACGATTCTTGAATCCAGCAAGCCAGCTAATATCAGCCAGGAGGCTTGGACGACTGTCAAGGCGAATCTGATCGCGCAACTTGGCACCACGACTACAGATTACCAGAACAATCTGGCGGCAAACGCAACAGCTCTTGATCAGCTTGAGAGTCGTACCAGTGATGTTGCCAAACTTTTCAGTCTTGATTTTCAGAAAGCAAGCGATACTGGCGCTCTTTTGCGTCCGGCAACGCTCGGAGTGCTTGGTTACAGTCACACCTTCACCTGGGATATTACTGCTGCCAGCCAGACTGACAGCAGCGTGCTGGTAAATATCGCCGGTGTAGAAACGCACTTTACACTTCAATCTGATGGTAGCTACAAGCTGGTTGGCCAGGGTACCGCTACTCTTGCTAAAACAGGAGGAGCATTCGCATTCCATCAGCAGAATGGTACCCGCATTCTCTTCAATCTTGATGGTACTTTCTCGGAGATCCGGGACGGCAACGGTCAGGGTGTGCAGGCGACTTATGATGGTGGTCATTTGATTCAGGTTAGCTCCAGCAATGGCAATACACAGAATTTTACCTATAACAGTGCTGGAAGGTTGACCCAGCAGACCGATCAGGCGGGACGCATTATAAGTTACACCTACGATTCCGCTAACGAGTACCTTACCAGTGCCATTACCTCTACCGGTACAACTGGCTACAGTTATATCACAACTGCTGGTTCCTCGCTGCACCGAATCAGCAGTATGACGCTTGCTGATGGTACCGTACGTCATTACGAGTACGATGCAAGTGGTCATCTGGTCAAGGAAAGTATTAATACCGGTGCCGAGGCGATCACCTACAGCTATATCGGTATCAACGAAGTTATTGCCACCGATGCTACAGGTGCCCAAACCCACCTGTGGATGAACGGAAGTGGTCAGATTGCACAGTTGGAGGATGCTCTGGGCCATGTCAGCCAGTTACATTACGACATCAATGGCAACATGATCGGCATTGTCCATGCCGACGGAACCTCGACTGGTATCCAGTACGACACATCAGGTCACCCGACCTCAGTGCAGGATGCTCTTGGTCAAACCGTCTCCTACTCCTATGATGCACAGTTCGGACATCTTGCCCAGGTTACCGATCAGCGCGGCAACCCTGTCAACTACAGCTACGACAGCCAGGGTAACCTGAGCAAGATCATCTACGCTGATGGCCACAGTGAGAGCTACAGTTACGATACCGCAGGTCATCTGACTGCAGATGTCAACCGTAACGGTCAAAGTGTTACCTACACGTACGATAACATTGGTCACATTACACAGAAGAGCTATGCTGACGGTACAACAGCGAAATTTACGTACGATGGTCACGGCAACCTGATCACTGCTGTAGATACCGATAGCTCAACGAGTTTTCAGTACGATACGGCTGACCGACTGACCAAAGTCACTGATGCAGATGGGCGCTGGTTGAGCTACCAATACGATACTGCGGGCCACCGTACCCAGATGGCCGATCAGGCAGGGCATATCACCAACTACAGTTATGATACTCTTGGTCATCTCTCCCGTGTGACCGACGGGACGGGTAACTTGATTGCTGCATACAGCTACGATGCAGCGGGTCATTTGAACCGGGGAGATAACGGTAACGGCACTTACACCACCTATGAGTATGATGCTGCCGGGCAGTTGACCCATCTGATTAATTATAAGGCTGATAGCACCATCAACTCCCGCTTCGATTACACCTATGATGTCGCTGGTCATCGTACCAGCGAAACCACTTTGGATGGTACATCGAGTTATGAATACGATGCCATTGGGCAGTTGACCGGAGTGACACTCTCGACAGGACATCATATTGCCTACCATTATGATGCAGCAGGCAATCGTACGGCTGTGGATGATGGCGGAGTTGCAACCAACTACGCCACCAACAATCTCAACGAATACACCGGTGTTGGCAACGCGATCTACAGCTATGACACGAATGGAAACCTTACCGGCAAGAGCGAGAATGGCGTTACCACCAGCTACGCTTATGATGCTGAAAACCATCTTCTCTCCGTCACCACTCCTTCGGATACCTGGAATTATGAATACGATGCTCTTGGTAACCGCATAGCCAGTGTGCATAATGGTGCCCGTACCGAGTACCAGCTTGATCCGACCGGTTTGGTCAATGTCGCCGGGGAGTATGATGGCAGTGGTAACCTGATGACGGCTTACACCTATGGACTTGGTCTTGAAAGCCAAACAAGTACAGGTGGTGCTTCCTATTACTACGACTACAACGCTATTGGTTCTGCTGCCGGGTTGACCGGATCGGCGGGTACTTATCTGAACAAGTACTCGTACTTGCCGTTCGGCGAAAACCTCACAACCACAGAAACTGTTGCCAATTCGTTCGAGTACGTCGGGCAGTGGGGGGTGATGGATGCTGGAAACGGGCTTGATTTTATGCGGGCAAGGTATTATAGCTGTGCGGATGGAAGGTTTATCCTGACTGATCCGTTAGGGGTTAACGGTGGCAATACTAATCTATATGTTTATTCTTTTAATAACCCCAATTCGTTTATTGATCCATCTGGAAATTTATCCATAATGGCTGTTTTGCAAACAGCTATAACCGCTAGAGATGGTGCTTATACCTCGATTAACTCTGGTGCTGGAATTGGTGGAACGATCGGTGGTGCTGCAGGTGCAGTAACCGGGACAGCCGTTGGAGGAGCTGTTGGGGGAGCTGTTGGTAGAGTAGCTGGAGCAACAATAGGAGGTGCTATTGGAGGACCAATTGGCGCCTATGTTGGAGGACTCGTTGGAGGACTCGTTGGGGGAAACATTGGAGGAGACATTGGAGGTACTATAGGGCAACGTTGGGGGCAAAGTTTGGGGGATAACATGGAGCAAAAACTGGATAAGGCCCTAAACGATCCAGAAAATCAAGGTAACCCGGATGGAGGAGTTCATGGCTCAGGAGGGGGTATGCCAGGCTTAGGAGGAAATGTGCCGGGTTCAGGTTCAGGCGCTGGAGGAGCTCAGTCTGCTATTCCCGTTATTCGTCCAAGCGACCCCAATGACATCCTCGGCCCCCAAGGTTTTGGCGACGATCATTGGACAACCAGCCAGAATGCTCTGCCTTACACCATTCATTATGAGAACCAGGCGACGGCCACCGCGCCAGCGCAGGAAGTTACGATCACGCAGACCCTCGACAGCGACCTGAATGCCAGCAGCTTCCGCCTTGGCGACTTTGGCTGGGGTGATATCTACATTACGGTGCCTGATGGCGTGTCGTTCTACATTGATCGCATTGATCTGACGGCGACCAAAGGCTACATGGTTGATGTCATTGCAGGTGTGGATGTGGCAAAACATGAGGCTTACTGGAGCTTCACGACCATTGACCCCACCACCGGTGAAATTCCGGTTGATCCTACCATTGGCTTCCTGCCAACCAACGTGACGAAAGGCACGGGTGAGGGATTTGTTAATTACACGGTTCATGCCAATGCCGATGCACCAACAGGGACGGTGATTGACGCAAAGGCAACGATTGTGTTCACCACCCAGGAGCCAATTGATACGCCGGCAATTTTCAATACGCTTGATGCGTCGGCACCTGAAAGCCACCTTGAAGCTGTGGCCGTCACCACGGTTGAGTCAGCCCAATTCCTCGTCCGCTGGACGGGCAGCGATACCGGCTCGGCCATTGCAAGCTATACCATTTATGTTTCCGACAACGGCGGAACCTATACGCCCTGGCTGGAAAAGACGACGTTGACAGAAGCCACCTATGCAGGGCAGCCTGGCCACTCTTATGCGTTCTACTCTGTTGCCACCGATAATGCCGGCAATACTGAAACTGCCCCGGCGCAGGCGGACCTGGCTATGCAGGTAACGGCAGGCGCTCTCTTGAGTGACACGGTATCACCGCACATTCAATCCGTGGCGTTACCTGCGGATGGCAAGTATGGTACAGGTCAGTCGCTGGATATCAAGGTACAGCTTACTGAACCCACCGTGGTTGATGTGGCAGGAGTTGCCCCGGTAATCAAGCTCACTTTTGGCAGCACTGAAGTTGATGCGACCTATTTCTCCGGCAGCGGCAGCGATACCATCACCTTCCGCCATGTGGTTGCCGCTGGTGAACACGACAGCGATGGTATAACAGTGGCGAGCGCCATTATTCCGAACAGCTCAATCCTGCGGGATGTGGCGGGTAATCCACTGGTTGACTTCGGCTTTACAACCGCGGCGGCGGCAGGTATTTTAGTGGACAACCCGCCAACTGGTGAAATACTGCTCAGTGGAATTGCCAAAGAGGGTCAGCTCCTGACAGCAGATGCTGCAAGTATTGCGGACGCTGATGGCATTGCCGGGTTGCTCTCCTACCAATGGAAAGCGGACGGAACTGTTATTGCCGGAGCTACAGCGAGCAGTTATACGTTGACCCATGCCGAAATTGGCAAGGTTGTCACCATGGAGGTCAGTTATACAGATGCTTTGGGCACGCATGAAAGTGTGAGCAGTCTGGCAACGGCAAGCGTTCTTGCTTTGGATAACATTGCGCCGGTTGTCACCAGTTTCAGCCCCTCCGATGCCGCCACAAGTGTCGCAGTTAACAGCGATATCGTTTTTACTTTCAGTGAAGCAGTCCAGAGAGGTACTGGTGTCATTGAGATTCACAGCGGAAGCGCAACAGGAACACTGGTAGAGAGCTTCGATGCAGCGACAGACCTCACACACCTGACCCTTTCAGGCAGTACGCTGACCATCAATCCAACGGCTGATTTGCAGCAGAGTATCCACTATTTTGTGACCGCTGGAGCCGGTAGTATCAAGGATATTTCCGGAAACAATTATGCTGGCACAACCAGTTACGATTTTACAACCATCGGGTATGACCTGACCGGAGCGGCCCGTTTCTGGAAAACTGGAGCCTTGATTTCAGTTGTCACAAATACGCTCTCGACGGCACCTGTTGTGGCAGCGTCCCAGCCTGTAGAATTCAGGAATGTTCAGCTTAATGCAGATGGCAGTCATACGGTGGAGCTCTGGGAGACCTCGGTAACAGCGGTTGAGAATGTAAATCTGACACTGATTCTGCCGGGAGGTTCAACAGCCACATGGACAGATTCGGCGACGCTGCCGACCGGATGGGTATCTTCTCCCAATACACTTCTTGCCGGCGAATTCAATCTTTCAGGGATGGGGCTGATAACCTCATCGACAGCGCTGTCGGCTGGCTCGGTCAAGCTTGGTACCCTGAAGATCACAGCCCAGACCGATCCATCACACTTCACGTTGCAGATGGCTTCCGGACTACTGAACAATACCGATATTGCTGCGTTCGGCATGGTCTCAGACAAGGTGACGACTGGAGTTGATGGAGCATTCCAGTATCTCGACATGCCGTCTGGCACCTATACTCTTGGAGCCGTGAAGGCGGTTGACCAGTCGGTCAGCAATGCGGTGAAGTCCAACGATGCTCTTATGGCGCTCAAAATTGCTGTAGGCCAGAATCCTAATGCAGACTCGACAGCGGTATTGCCTTATCAGTACCTTGCCGCCGATGTGAACAAGGATGGCAGAGTGATGTCGAACGATGCGCTCAATATTCTTAAAATGGCATCAAAATTACCAACATCGCTTGCAAATGAATGGCTGTTTGTTTCTGATGCTGTCGGGCAGGATGCTACAATGACAAGGACATCTGTACATTGGCCGGCAAATGTCAATTCAATACCGGTGACTCTCGATCACACCATGGATCTGCAACTTATTGGCATTGTCAAGGGTGATGTTAATGGTAGCTGGGTTGCGTAATACTAACCGTAGGGTCTATAGCAAAAAGATGCGATAGTGTAAAAAATATCAATTTATCCTTAACAGTTAAATCAGAATATAACTATGCGTAGTACACATACTGATCATTTGGACGGTGTATCAAGTTTAGCTATTGCTTCGGATCTCAACATTTCTGATGAGTCTCAGTTGGTCATAGCAGATGCAGGAATTCGGGATATCGATGTTTTATTGGGAAACGTCGCCTCGAAAACAGAGGTCTGGCGTATAGCCGAGCTGGACAATGTTGCCAGCATGCTTGATGCGGTACTTGCAGGAGGATACAAACGTCTTCATTTTCTCGGTCATGGTAATTCCGGCTCGATAAGCCTTGGGGGAACAGAACTCAGCCTCGAAGATTTTACAAGTTGCGCATTATCAGTTAATGGTGATACAGTCAATTTTCCGTCGCTGCACTTTTGGTCGTGTTTGACCGGATCTGGCGCAAAGGGCCGGGCATTTGTTGATAGGATTGCGAACGCGTTCGGTGTGGTTGTAACTGCCTTCAGCGGGCTTGTCGGCGCTAAAAATCTTGGCGGAAGCTGGGTGCCGGACATTTACTCAGGCGTACAATCGTTTGCAGGTTTTCCCTTTATCAATGCGTTGGCTTATGAACATACACTCCAGACCAATAATCTTGAACTGGTTGCTGTGAACACAGCGACAGGTGTGGACGTTCAGATATGGCTCAAAGCCGGTGTTCAGGTTGACTCTGTAGATTTGTGGTTGACGTATAATTCTGTCGCGGCCAGTTACCAGTCAGCATCTCCTAATGCCTCGTTGACCGGATGGGTTTTTGTCCCCAATGGTACGACTCCAGGGGTTATTGGTATTACAGGTTATTCCGGATCATTTACTCCGATTACTAGCCCAACTGATATTTTACTTCAAACTATCAGCTTGACGCTTTTGCCGGGGCAAAGCAGTTTGAGTGTACAATTCGATGGAACTCAAACATACCTGGCAAATGGTTCGACCGGTGTTGACCCGGTGGTTGGTCCGCTGACACCTCTCATTGTAACAACTGTTGCGCCGGTCATCAGCATGTTTAGTCCTGCTGACGGTAGTAAAGGTGTAACGGTGGATAGTGATATTGTCTGCACGTTCAATGAAACTGTTATTCAAGGCACGGGGCTTATCGAGCTCCGCAGTGGCAGCGCCACCGGTCCGGTGGTGGAAAGTTTTGATGTGGCTACAGACACCACACATCTTACAATTTCTGGCAGTACGCTGACTATTAATCCGACAGCAAATCTGGTAAATAATACATCGTATTTTGTCACCTTTGCATCAGGAACGCTAAAAAATTTGCAGGGATATAACTTCGTTGGTACAACCGCCTATGATTTTACTACAGTTCTGACCACATCTGTGGCGGAAGTACATCTGAGCAATGACACGGGTGCAGGAGCTACAGATTTTATTACGAATGCTGCACTTCAGACCATCAGCGGAACACTCAGCACAACAACCGTGGCGGGTGAAGTAGTCAAGATCAGCCTTGATAACGGTACAACCTGGGTGGCTGCCACCAATAGTACAGGGCAGACAGCGTTCAGTTTGGGAGTAACTCTCTCAGGAAGCAACACTCTGTTGGTGAGGGTGGAAGATGCAACCGGTAATGTCGGTGCACAGCTTAGCCAGACGTATGTGCTGGATACCGTGGCACCGACTATCACGATAAGTGGTTTGGCTCTCAGTGCAGATACAGGCACAAGCAGCACGGACTTTATCACGAATACGGTGATACAGACGATCAGCGGCACGTTGAGTGCAGCGCTTGGAGCAGGAGAAACGCTGTATGGAACCATTGATAATGGGACAACATGGGTTGATATCAGTAATAAGGTAAACGGGACAGCTATCAGTTGGGATGGTGTGACCCTGTCAGGCAGCAACACGATAAAGCTGGAAGTGAGGGATGCGGCAGGCAATGCAGGTACTGCAGTTAATCACTCTTATGTGCTGGATGCGACAGCACCTGCTGCGCCATCGCTTGTTTTGAAGACGGACAGTGGCCAGAGCCCGACGGATGGTCTTACGAATGTTGGTACAGTGATGGTGAGTGGAGTTGAGGCGAATGCGACGTGGGAGTACAGCACGGATGGCGGCACCACGTGGAGTGCGGGTACTGGCAGCAGCTTCACGCTCACTGCAGGAGTTCACAACGCCAACAGTGTTCAGGCACGTCAGACGGATGTCGCCGGGAATCTGAGCAGCATTGCTCAAATAGCTACTGCGATAACGGTTGATGCGACAGCAGCCGCACCAATTCTGGCCCTGACGACGGACAGTGGCCAGAGCACGACAGACGGTATCACGAATGTTAGCACAGTGACAGTGAGTGGGGTTGAGGCGAATGCGACGTGGGAGTACAGCACGGATAGCGGCACGACGTGGAGTGCGGGCACAGGCAGCAGCTTCACGCTCTCCGCAGGAGTTCACAACGCGGGCAGTGTTCAGGTGCGTCAGACGGATGTGGCCGGGAATCTGAGCAGCGTTGGTCAGATAGCGACATCGATCACAGTTGATGCGACAGCTCCAGTTGCACCATCGCTCGCCCTGACGACGGACAGCGGCCAGAGCACGACCGACGGCATCACGAATGTCGGCACAGTGACAGTGAGTGGGGTTGAGGCGAATGCGACGTGGGAGTACAGCACGGATAGCGGCACGACGTGGAGTGCGGGCACTGGCAGCAGCTTCACGCTATCTGCAGGCACTCACAACGCCAACAGTGTGCAGGTGCGTCAGACGGATGTCGCCGGGAACCTCAGCAGCGTTGGTCAAATAGCGACAGCGATCACGGTCGATGCGACAGCGCCGGTTGCACCATCGCTGGTACTCGCGACGGACAGTGGCCAGAGCACGACCGATGGGATTACA
>CAJEXW010000007.1:0-69206 GCA_903994525.1 uncultured Chlorobiaceae bacterium | reverse complement strand
GTGGAGTGCGGGCACAGGCAGCAGCTTCACGCTCTCTGCAGGAGTTCACAACGCGGGCAGTGTTCAGGTGCGTCAGACGGATGTGGCCGGGAATCTGAGCAGCGTTGGTCAGATAGCGACATCGATCACAGTTGATGCGACAGCTCCAGTTGCACCATCGCTTACGCTGACGACGGATAGCGGTCAGAGCACGACCGACGGCATCACGAATGTCGGCACAGTGACAGTGAGTGGGGTTGAGGCGAATGCGACCTGGGAGTCCAGCACGGATAGCGGCACGACGTGGAGTGCGGGCACTGGCAGCAGCTTCACGCTCTCGGCAGGAGTTCACAACGCGGGCAGTGTTCAGGTGCGTCAGACGGATGTAGCTGGTAATCTCAGCAGCGTTGGTCAAATAGTGCCAGTGATAACTGTTGATGCGACAGCCGTAACCCCCACTCTTGCCCTGATGATCGACAGTGGCAGCAGTGGCAGTGACGGTATCACCAATATCAGCACGGTAACGGTGAGCGGAGTTGAAGCGAATGCGACGTGGGAGTACAGCACAGATGGCGGCACCACTTGGAGCACAGGGACGGGCAGCAGCTTCATGCTCTCGGCTGGTACACACAATGGTGGTAGTTTGCAGGTAAGGCAGACGGATGTTGCCGGGAACCTCAGCAACGTTGGTCAAATAGCTACAGCGATTACCGTTGATGCGACAGTGCCAGTTGCTCCGTCGCTTGTTCTGACGACAGATAGCGGTCAGAGCGCGACTGATGGTATCACCAATGTTGGCACGGTAACGGTGAGTGGAGTTGAATCGAATGCGACATGGGAGTATAGCACTGATAGCGGTTCCACCTGGATTGCAGGTACCGGCAGCAGCTTCACCCTGTCAGCAGGAGTTCACATCACAGGCAGTGTGCAGGTACGGCAGACGGACGTTGCCGGGAATCTGAGCAGTGCTGGTCAGCTTGCCACAGTTGTAATCATAGACGAGGTACCTCCAATAGTTACAATAAGCGGCTTATCACTCAGTGCGGATACAGGGTCAAGCTCAACAGATTTTATCACCGATGTGGCAGCTCAAACCATCAGAGGAACCCTGAGCACTGCGCTGGCTGTTGACGAAAAGCTCTATGGCTCACTGGACAATGGTGCAACATGGTTCGACATTACAGGAAAGGTAAACGGCACATCACTTGCCTGGGATGGCGTGACATTGTCAGGCAGCAATACACTCAAGCTTGAAGTACACGATCAGGCTGGTAACGCAGGCAGTGCTGTGAGTCAGTTGTACTCGATTGTTGTTGCGGGGAATAATGCTCCCACTGGCAGCGTGAACATCACCGGTACAGCAATAGTGGGCCAGGTACTGACCGCCAGTAATACGTTGGCAGATGCTGATGGTCTTGGTACAATAAACTATCAATGGCAGTCAAATGGTGTTGACATTACGGGAGCAACAACAGACACCTATACATTGACAAGTGTTGATGTGGGAAGTGCCATTACCGTTGCAGCAAGTTATGTTGATGGAAAAGGAAAGCTTGAACGCGTGGGCAGTGTCGGAACATCGCCAGTCATTGATTCACAAAATGGTACAGTTCTGCACGGTTATCTGTCGAATGCACTTGTTTGGGTTGATACCGATTCCAATGGACAGCGCGACTGGACCGATACCAATAGCAACGGTAAGTGGGATCCGGGAGAAGGCGAGTCATGGACGCTCACAGACGGTAGCGGCCAGTTTACCGGTATTACAGGCACCGGGACCATCCGTATTACTGCGAATCCGGTAGATCCATCATCAACCAAAGATATCTCTACGGGTAAGCCATTTACCGGAAACTACTCAGCACCCTCTGGTTCTACAGTTGTCAATCCGCTGACAACACTTGTTGTTGCTGCGGGTGGTAATGCTGCTGCTGTTAAAACAGCGCTTGGTCTGGATCCCGCTTTGGATCTGAACACCTACGATCCACTTGCTGAAGCAGCAAAAACAGGCGCAAGCAGTACAGCTTTGGCAATAGCCATCAAGGCGCAGAGCGCAGCCACTCAGATTGACAATATCATGGGTATTGCAGCAAGCGTTGCAACGGGAGCAGGAGCTACGAGCACGGATAGTGTTGCCGCAACCGTTGCTACTACTTTGATGGCAGCAGCAGGCGCAGGCACGGTTGACCTTGCAAGTTCTGCTGTGATAGCCAGTACCATTACTGCGGCGGCAACTAATGCCGGAGGTAATACCGCTGCATTGACAGCGGTAATTGATGCAGTTGCTACATCATCGGCAGCAGTGAATAACAACATTCAAACAGTATCTGATCATGCCGCCACTCTGGCAGCGCAACCTGGCGGCACAGTTAATGCTGTCGATGCATTGAAACAGGTCGTTGCAGCCCAGATTGTGTCACAAGAGACAGTAGCGGTGCAGGCAAAAACGGCAGTGACAACTAATTCGTCCAGTGGTATTACCGTTACGGCAGCAACGATTGATAATGATGTAACCGCACAGATCGTTAACGTCCAAACCATTTTTGCCAACCATGCGCCGACCGGAGATGTTACGATGAGTGGTGTGCCGAAGCAGAACCAGACGCTGACGGCACATCATACGCTCGCTGATGCTGATGGACTTGGTGCAATCAGCTATCATTGGCAGAGCGATGGGGTGAGTATTGCAGGAGCAACAGGAGATACTTTTGTGCTGGGAGGAACACAAGTTGGTCACAGGATCAGTCTCATGGCAAGTTATACTGATGGCGCTGGTCATAACGAGAGCATGACCAGCATTGATGCATTTGTTGCTGCTGATCCTTACGCTGCTCAACCCGGCGGAGGAACTAGCGCCGGAACAGTGATTGTTGGACTTGGAGCCATTGGACTTCTTGCTTGGGTGGTTTTATAAACGCTGTGAAAAGAGAGCCGGATGAATGTGCAATCATTTACCCGGCCCTCTTTTCTTCAGGTTATCTCGGCGGAGTTTCCGCAAGGAGCTCCGTTTTCTTTACGGTAAAGAGGTGGTAGTTCATGCTGTCTTGCAGAGCAAGAAGGCTTGCCTCAATAATGTTGGTCGAGACTCCGACAGTTCCCCAGGTAGCTCGCCCGTTGCTCGACTCAATCAATACTCGCACTTTGGCGCTGGTTCCCCGCTTCTCCTCCAGCACCCTCACTTTATAGTCTACCAGCTTGATATTCTTGATCTCCGGATAAAAGTGGATCAGCGCCTTGCGGAGTGCCTTGTCGAGAGCATTGACCGGGCCATCTCCATCTGCGGCAATGTGTTCAATCTCCTCACCAACTTTTACCTTAAGAACAGCTTGATCCACATTTTTGGCATCCTTGCCCGATTCAATATGCACCTTGGTTTCAAGGACTTCAAAAAAGGGAGTGAAGTTTCCAAGCTCTCTTTGAAGAAGCAGTTCAAATGAGGCCTCCGCACCATCAAACTGGTACCCTTTGTGTTCAAGCTCCTTGACAGAGTGGACAATTTTTTTAAACAACTCACTTTTATCGGGCAGGGTTATACCAAGCTCCTGCGCTTTATAGCGAATATTGCTCTGGCCGGCAAGCTCTGAAACAAGGACCCGCTGGTGGTTGCCGACCAGCGTTGGGTCGATATGCTCGTAGAGCGAACTCTCCTTCATCACTGCACTGACATGAATCCCCCCTTTGTGGGCAAATGCCGATTTTCCGACAAAGGGCGCTCTGGTATTCGATGGCATATTCAGAATCTCATAGACAAACTTTGAGAGTGATGTCAGTTGACTGAGATGATGCACCGAGGCAAAAGTGCTCCCCAGTTTCAGCTTAAGATTGGGAATGAGGCTGATAAGGTTAGCGTTGCCGCATCGTTCGCCGATACCGTTGATGGTGCCCTGGACGTGGGTCGCCCCGGCCATGATGGCGGCTATGGTGTTTGCCACAGCCAGATCACCATCATTGTGGGTGTGAATGCCCACAGGCTTGCCGGTGACAGTCAGCACATCTGCCACAATAGCGGCAACTTCATGTGGCAGTACTCCCCCGTTGGTATCGCACAGTATAAGCCGCGACGCTCCCCCCTCCACTGCGGACCGAAGCATGGTCAAAGCAAAGTCACGGTCATCCTTGTAGCCGTCAAAAAAATGTTCGGCATCAAAAAAAACCCCCCGTCCCTCCTGCTTGAGAAAGGCAACTGAGCGCAGGATCAGCTCGGCGTTCTCCTTGTCAGAGATGCCAAGACTTTTTATGGAGTGGGCTCTCCATGTCTTTCCAAAGATGGTGATGATTGGAGTTTCGGACTGGAGCAGTCCAAGCAGGTTCGGGTCGCTTTCGACGCTTGCCACAAAACGGGCCGTTGAACCGAAAGAGGTGAGCTTTGCGTGCTTGAGTTTGAGCTTTCGAGCTTCAATGAAAAACTCCTCATCCTTCGGGTTGCTGCTCGGCCATCCCCCTTCAATATAGTCCATGCCGAACTCATCAAGTTTCTGCGCAATCAGCAGCTTGTCCTGCACCGAAAGGTTGATATGCTCACCCTGCGTACCGTCACGAAGGGTGGTGTCGTAAAGTTCTATAGTGCCTGTTGCAGCAGTCATAAATCAGCCTTGAGCCATTAAGTTTTCCTGTCGGGCGTATGCAAAAATACCTCCAGCCTCGACGATGGTAAAGACACTGCCAAGGGGATTGAGCTTGTACATGACTTTGTTTGTTATATTTTCGATGGTGTTCGCCTCAACATCGATTTTCAGCTCGTCGCCAGTCTTGATAACCTGGTTAAGTTGCTCAGCGGTTTCATAAGGAATTGCAAATCCCCCGTCAACACAGTTGCGATAAAAAATTCTCGCATAAGACTCTGCAACAATGGCTTTGACACCTGCCACTTTTAATGCAAAGGGGGCATGCTCCCTTGACGATCCGCAACCAAAGTTCGGCCCTGCGATGATGATTGTGAATGCTGAGCGCACTTCGCCATCGGCAATAAAGGGGATATTTCCTTCCGGCAGTCCACCCTGTTCAGGAGGGACACCCGAAAGCGCATATTTACCATACAGCACAACCTCCTCAGGATCGGAGAGGCTGTAGACCAGATGTTCTGCCGGAATAATCTGGTCGGTATCAATATTTTTGCCTAAAACGTAAGCTTTTCCCTGAATAATTTTTTCCATAGTGTTTAATCTCCTGACAAGTGCGATCAGAGGAAATCCCTCGGATCGGTGAGTTTACCTGTAATTGCCGACGCGGCTGCTGTGAGCGGTGAAGCAAGATAGACCCCTGCGTGTTTACTGCCCATTCGTCCGGGGAAATTGCGGTTTGTGGTAGAGACGACAACATCGTTATCGACCGACCGCCCGACGGTATCGGCAGGGCCACCCAGGCAAGCTGCGCATGAGGGGAGGGCAACGCTGCATCCCGCATCCTCAAAAATCTGTTTCAAACTCACCCCTTCAAACTGTTCTGTTTCAAGGGCGCGGGCGACAAGGACTGTTGCTGGTACTATGTTTGTTGTCACCGCAACCTTCTGCCCTTTCAGAATTTTTGCCGCCATCAGAAAATCGGTCAGCTTGCCACCCGTGCAGGAGCCGATGTAGGATTTGGTGATCTTTGTCCCGGCGACACTTCTCACCGTAGCACGGTTGTCAGGGCTATGGGGTTGAGCGACAACCGGTTCGAGATCACGAACGTTGTAGTGGTGCTTGCTGTGGTATTGTGCGTCTGGATCGCTCTGGAAAAGTTCATAAGGCTTGTTGCTTCTTGCCTTCACATACTCCTCGGCAATCTTGTCCGCCGCAATGATGCCGTTCATGCCACCCGCTTCGATGGCCATGTTGGTCAGCGTCATCCTCTCTTCCATTGGAAGTGAAAAAATCGCCTCGCCATCAAACTCCATTGCCATATAGGTGGCACCGTCGGTGGTGATGTCGCCAAGAATCTGTAAAATCAGATCTTTGGCCGTCAGCCAGGCGGGCATCTCTCCGTCAAACGTGAATTTGATGGAGTCAGGCACTTTTTCCCACAGTTTGCCGGTGCCAAGAATGAAAGCTGCGTCCGTGTTGCCAATGCCTGTGCCGAACATACCGAACGCTCCTGACGTACAGGTGTGGGAGTCGGTGCCGAAAAGCACCGTGCCGGGGAGGTTGAATCCTTCTTCGGCCAGGGCAACGTGGCAGACCCCTTTGTATCGGTCAGTGCCAACATCGTAGTAGTGTTTCAGTCCCTGCTCTTTGGCAAACTGCCTCAAAAGGTCAATGTTACGGTGAGCGTGCTCGTTGGCTGTAAAGATGTAGTGATCGGGCAGCACAACAACCTTGTCGGTGTCCCACACTTTTGCGTCGGAGCCAAACTCCTCCTTGAAAATATCAATGGTTGGCGGGCCGCAGACATCGTGGGTGAGCAGAATATCGACATTCAGCCAAACGCTCTCTCCGGACTTTACAAACTTCCTGTTTGCACCCTTTGCAAGAATTTTTTGTGTTATCGTTTGTGCCATAGGTATAGATAAATGGAGTTAGTTCAACAGGCTCCGAGATGTTTCACAATGGCCTCGGTCATCACGGTTGTGGAGACCACAGGATCTCCAGGAGCGGCAATGTCGGCTGTCCGTAGCCCTGATGCAAGGGTGGCCTCAATTGCCAGCTCAATCTCACTGGCAATCCCGGGCTTGTGGAAACTGTGTTCGAACATCATGGCAACCGATGCGATGGTGGCTATCGGGTTTGCCTTGTTCTGGCCTGCAATATCGGGAGCGCTGCCATGGATTGGCTCGTAGAGCGCATGTTTTGTGCCGATGCTCGCTGAAGGGAGCATACCGAGGCTTCCGGTAATCATCCCGGCAATGTCGCTCAGAATATCACCAAAAAGGTTGCCTGTGACGATAACGTCAAACTGTTTCGGGTTCCGTACAATCTGCATGGCAGCATTATCCACATACATATCGCTCAGCTCAATATCGGCAAAATCCTTGTGTACCTCATGTACCACATTGCGCCAGAACTGAGAGACCTCCAGCACATTTGCCTTGTCGATTGACATCACTTTGCCCTTGCGTTTGCGCGCGGCCTCAAAGGCGAGGCGTGCAATGCGCTCCACCTCATAGCCCTCGTAGACCATGGTGTTCCATCCCTTGGTAGCATCAAAGCCGCGTGGCTGGCCAAAATAGATGCCGCCGGTCAGCTCCCTGAAGACCACAAAATCGGTGCCGCGTACCACATCAGCCTTGAGTGACGAGGCATCAATCAGTGCATCATAAACCTTTGCCGGGCGGAGATTGGCAAAGAGTTCAAGCTCCTTGCGGATTTTAAGCAGCGCCGCCTCCGGCTTGTGTTCATGCGGCAGCTTTTCCCATTTTGGACCACCAACCGCACCAAGCAGGACCGCGTCGCACCTCCGGCAGGAATCAAGCGTCGCCTGAGTGAGCATTTCACCGTGCAGGTCGTAGGAGGCACCACCGAACGGGTGTTCCTCAATAAGGATTTCAAACCCATGTTTCTTTGAGAGCTGCTCCAGTACTGCAACAGCTCCCGCAACCACCTCCGGGCCGATACCATCGCCCGGTATTGAGACTATCTTGTACATTCTTTTTTCGAAATGAATTATTTTTTGATCAGCCAGCTCATCATATCGCGAAGTTTCGATCCCACTTTTTCAATCGCATGGTCGCTGTTGTCTGCTCTCAGCTTGTTCAGGTTCTTGTAGCCGCCGTTACACTCATCAATAAATTCTTTGGCAAAACGTCCGTCCTGAACCTCTTCCAGAATTTTTTTCATCTCAGCCTTCACCGCTGGCGTAATGAGGCGCGGGCCACGGGTCATGCCACCGTATTCAGCCGTATCGCTCACGGAGTAGTTCATTCTTGACAGGCCACCTTCATAATAGAGATCCACAATCAGTTTCAGCTCGTGCATACACTCGAAGTAGGCAAGCTCTTCAGGGTATCCTGCTTCAACGAGGGTTTCAAAGCCGGCCTTGATCAGCTCTGCAGAGCCGCCGCAAAGGACAGCCTGCTCACCGAAAAGATCCGTCTCGGTTTCGTTCTTGATGGTGGTTTCGATGACACCAGCCTTGGTGCCGCCAAGAGCTTTTGCCCAGGCAAGCGCCTGCTGCTTCGCATCACCGGTGTAGTCCTGATGAACAGCGATAAGACAGGGGACGCCGTTGCCCTGGGTATAAGTGCGGCGTACAAGGTGGCCGGGGCTTTTCGGGGCAATCATGATGACGTTGATGGTCTCGGCAGGAATGATTTGCTTGTAATGGATGTTGAAGCCATGGCCAAAAGCAAGGGTGTTACCCGCCACAAGATTGGGAGCAATTTCCGCATCATAGATTGCTTTCTGGTTCTGGTCAGGGAGAAGCACCATGACAATATCAGCCCATTTGGTGGCTTCTGCAACCGTGGTGACCTCCAGTCCGGCCTCCCTTGCTTTTTTACAGGATGCACTTTCAGGGCGAAGGCCTACGCAGACATTCAGTCCACTCTCCTTGAGGTTCAGGGCGTGAGCATGGCCCTGGCTGCCATAACCGAGAATCGCAATATTCTTGCCTTGCAGATAACTGAGATCGGCATCCTTCTCATAATAAACGTTCATCGTATACAAGTTTTGATTAATGTATTATACCCTGCTAATACTTTTTACTCTCCTCGATGAATCGCCACAGCGCCTGATCGAGCGAGTTCCTTGATGCCGTAGACTCTGAAGATATCAATGGTTGTATTGATTTTATCCGGCGATCCAATGACCTCAATAGTAATGGATTTTTGTTTTATATCCACGACTTTTCCTTTAAAAACATTGATGAGCTCAAAAATCTCGTGCTGCTGTGTCTTGGTGAGTTTCAGGGTCATCAGCAGCAGTTCCCGTTCAACATGCGGTTGCCGCGTCAGATCAATAACCTTGATGGTATCAACCAGCCGATTCAATTGTTTGAGTACCTGACTGATAATCTGGTCCTCGCCCCTGGTGACAATGGTCATGCGCGATATTTCCGTATCCTCTGTTTCACCGATCGAGATGCTTTCAAGGTTAAATCCCCGGGCGCTGAACATGGCAGCAACCCGGTTAAGAGAGCCAAACTTGTTTTCAACGAGTACTGATATGATGTGTTTCATAGCTTTTAAACCATTGTTTTTGGGTTTAGCCGGGCAAGGAGCATGTCGGAAATTGAGCCTCCGGCAGGCACCATCGGGAAGACCATATCTTTTTTGACCACCCTGAAATCAACCAGAATCGGGCCCTCCTCCCATGCCATCGCTTCCGTTATGGCCTCTTTGGCCGTGTCTGGATTGTCTGCCATCAACGCTTTGCATCCGAAGGCCTCAGCAACTTTCACAAAATCGGGGTTGCTGTCGCCGAGGTCGGTAAACGAGTACTTCTCCTTGTGGAACAGCTCCTGCCACTGGCGCACCATGCCAAGAAAGCTGTTGTTGATGAGGAAGATCTTGATCGGTATTTTGTGGTGAACTGCCGTAACAAGCTCCTGGATATTCATCATGAAACCACCATCTCCACAGAAAAGTATCACGGGTTTGTCATTGATGCCGAATGCCGCTCCTATAGCTGCGGGCAGGCCGTATCCCATCGTGCCGAGTCCGCCGCTGGAGATGATGGAGCGAGGATTGATAAAGGTATAAAATTGCGATGTCCACATCTGGTGCTGACCAACGTCGGTAACAACGACGGCGTTACCTCTGGTTTGTCGTGAGACCTCCTCAATCACGAATTCTGTCCTCAGAGCGTTATCCTCGCGGCTGTAGGTGAGCGGGCACTGCTGGCGCCACGCATTGATTTCCGCAAGCCATGCATCACGGTTTTCTGTGACTTCCGGCATCACCTCAAGCAGTCCAGCGAGAAAGTTTTTGGCATCACCGACAACAGGGAGGTCAACCTGGACATTTTTATCGACATTTGTCGGATCAATATCATTATGAATTTTGAATGCCTGTGGCGCAAAGGTCTCAACTTTTCCGGTGACCCGATCATCAAAGCGAGCGCCGACAGCAATCAGCAGATCACATTTATTGACCGCCTGATTTGCCCAGTAGGTGCCGTGCATACCAAGCATGCCCATACTGAGCGGATGGTTCCCCGGAAAAGCACCAAGCCCCTGCAGCGTCATGGTAACCGGTATATTCTGCTGTATCGCCAAGGCGCGCAGCTCTTCGGATGCTTCAGAGCTGATGACTCCTCCGCCGATGTACAGCAGTGGTCGTTTGGCCTGGGCAATCTTTTGAGCAGCCTTTTCCACCTGGTTAATGTGACATTTGAGCGTAGGCTTGAATCCACGGATCTCAACGCTCTCCGGCCATTCCAGCACACACGAGGCATTCAGGACATCTTTCGGCATATCGACCAGCACCGGGCCGGGTCTTCCTGTTGTGGCAAGATAAAATGCCTTTCGGATAGTCATGGCAAGCTCTCTGACATCCTTGACAAGAAAATTGTGCTTGGTGATCGGTCGGGTGATACCGACAATATCAGCCTCCTGAAAAGCATCGTTGCCAATCAGTGAGCTTGGCACCTGTCCGGTAAAGACAACCATTGGCGATGAGTCCATGTAGGCGTTTGCAATACCGGTGACGGTATTGGTTGCGCCGGGGCCTGAGGTGACCAGCACCACACCAGGTTTTCCTGTTGCACGGGCATACCCTTCGGCCATGTGGGTTGCTCCCTGTTCATGGCGGACCAGAATGTGTTTTATATCGTGTACCTCATAGAGAGTCTCATACACTTTCAGCAGGGATCCTCCTGGATACCCAAAAATAAAATCAACGTTTTCACGTCGCAGACATTCTATAAATATCTCTGAACCATTCAGAGTCTTGCCTGATGCATGCATAGTTATGGTCATTTTGGTTCACAGAAAACAGGGCTTTTAAGGATAGCGCCGGTATTGGCTGATGTCACCATTTGAGAATATCGGGCCAGATAACCCTTTTTAATTTTAGGCTCAAAGGGTTTCAGTAACGCTAGCCGCGCATTGATAATTTCATCTGGGAGCTGTACTGAGATGCTTCTGTTTGGAATATCGATCACAATGGCATCACCGTTTTGCAGAGCGGCAATTGGCCCATGCTCCGCAGCTTCGGGCGAGACGTGGCCGATGCAGGCACCCCGGGAACCTCCGGAGAAGCGTCCGTCGGTGATGAGCGCCACTGAGTCACCAAGGCCGCGGCCCATGATGGCGCTTGTGGGCGAAAGCATTTCCGGCATTCCCGGTCCACCCTTTGGCCCCTCATAACGAATGACCACAATATCTCCAGCCATGACCTCACCTTGCATAATGCCTTTGATCGCATCGTCCTGGGCATCGTATACCCTGGCCGGTCCTGTATGCTTCAGCATCTCCGGACTCACAGCTCCGGTTTTGACAACAGCCCCCTGCGGTGCCAGATTGCCATACAAAACAGCAAGACCGCCGGTAGCAGAGTATGGATCATCAAGAGTTCTGATAACGATTTTGTCGCCTATTTCAGCATCGGCAATATTTTCGCCAAGCGTCTTTCCTGTAACGGTGAGAGCTGACAGGTCAAGCAGCCCGTCAATTTTGCTGAGTTCATGCAGGATAGCCGATACGCCACCGGCGCGCTCAACATCTTCAATATGAACGGTCATGGTTGCCGGGCTCACCTTGCAGATATAGGGCGTTCTGGCTGAAAGAGCATTCAGTTCTGAAAAATCAAAGTCGAGCTCGGCCTCATTGGCAATGGCAAGCGCGTGGAGAATCGTATTTGTGCTACCACCCATCGCAAAATCAAGAGCAAATGCGTTGAGTAATGCGCCTCTTGTCAGAATATCTCTTGGCTTGATATCTTTGTTCACCAGATCGATAATTCGTCGGGAGGCCTCCCGAACCAGATCATTACGTCTCGGGTCAATGGCCAGGATCGTTCCGTTGCCAGGAAGGGCAAACCCAAGCGCCTCGCTGAGGCAGTTCATCGAGTTGGCCGTGAACATGCCGGAGCAGGAGCCGCATCCGGGGCAAGCGCTCTCCTCTATAGCATCAAGTTCATGTGCATCAATTTTACCTGCGCTAAACTGACCAACGGCCTCAAAAACCGAAATCAGATCAACCGTTTTACCTGATGGAGTGTGTCCTGCTTGCATCGGGCCACCGGAAACAAATATAACAGGAATGTTGATGCGAAGTGCTGCCATCATCATGCCGGGGGTGATTTTATCACAGTTCGGGATGCAGACCAACCCGTCGAGCCGGTGCGCTTCGGCAACAGTCTCCACACTGTCGGCAATCAGCTCCCGACTTGCCAGAGAGTAACGCATACCGATATGCCCCATCGCAATACCGTCACAAACTCCGATAGTATTAAATTCAAAGGGCACACCTCCGGCCTTGCGCACCTCCTCTTTGGCGATTCTGCCCAGCTCTTGCAGGTGGGCATGACCTGGAATCAATTCATTATAGGAGTTACAGATTCCGATAAATGGCTTGCGAAAGTCGTTGCTGGAGACTATAGATCCGGTGGCTTTCAGCAGACTGCGGTGCGGCGCTTTTTCGAACCCTTGCTTTACTGTGTCAGATCTCATTTGAAATGAAAATTTTGAAATTAAACGACCATTCCCGGGGGATGCCGTTCCCGAAGTTACCGTGAAGATCGTGTAAAAAGAAAATTGGACTTGGGAGCGGCTTTCTGTTCAGAGCACAGTAATCTGTGCCTGCACGATCACACTAAAAATGAAAATGCCGACTCTTGACGTAGAGGGTTGTCTCGTATATGAAGGGCTACCGCAAATTGCATTCAAACAGGGCGAAGCCAATCTTTTTGATATGCAGCGTGTGCTGAAAGTGTTTGGAAAGAATAAAGGCATGGATAATTGAATCCGAACAGGTTTCCTCGCTATTATACAACATAATAAAGGTAAATTACATTATTGTTTTATTAAAACAAATATTTAAAATGTTATAATCAGTCGGTTATCTGCTTACTGTTGTATATCCTGTTCTCATTGATTTTTATTCAAAAAAAATAATTATGCTGACTCTTCAAGCTGCTTTACCCCAGGATTTCGCAGCCTTTTTCCTGACACTCTGTTTTGTGCTGCTTTTTGTTCTCTTGGCAGAGATATTGGCCAGGCGTCTGAATGTCAGCGCTCTTGTTGTAAGGAAAATCGTACATCTCTCAATGGGTGTTGTGATTTTTTTTGTTCCCGGTTATTTCCAGTCCAACTTTTATCCTGTAGTTGCAGCTCTGCTTTTGCTGCTTTTTAACGCTCTGAACATTCGATTCAAGTGGCTTGTCTCCTTGTTGGCAGTTCCAGAAGCCGACAGGGCTCATACGCCTGTTGTAAAAAGCTATGGTTCGCTTCTTTTTCCGCTTGTCTTTCTTTTGCAGCTTCTTTTTCTCTGGGAGTCTCACAAATGGATATTGCAAACATCAATGCTTGTTATGGGAGTCAGCGACTCTCTTGCAGCCCTGGTTGGCAGTACGGTGGGAAAAAAACACATTGAGCATCTCACGAAAAATCCGAAAACGGTTGAGGGATCTTTGACCATGTTTTTCAGTGGGTTTGTTCTTCTCTGTGCATCCTTGTTTGTTTTCAGTCCCTATTTTACCGGTGCTCTTGCGAAAACTCCTTTTGTGATGCTGATTGCTCTGGCACTCATGCTTGCGCTTGTTGCTACCGCAGTTGAGGCGCTTTTATCACATGGGCTTGACAATTTTTTTATCCCGGTCTCGATTGCCTATGTGCTTTATGTGCTAGAAATTAATCAGCCAGTTTTTCTTGAGCGCTTTCTTCTTGGTGCGGTTTTTGCAGCTCTTCTTGCTTTCTTTTCAATCAAGGTCAAATTTTTGACCAATAGTGGTGCTACCGCTACATTTCTGCTTGGAACGACAATATTCGGTATCGGTGGAGTGGAATGGACAGTGCCACTGTTAACGTTTTATCTTTTGTCGTCGGTACTCTCGAAACTTGGAAAAAAACGGAAAGCTAAATTTGATCTGGTGTTTGAGAAAGGATCCCAGCGCGATGCCGGGCAGGTCTATGCTAATGGAGGTATAGCCTGGATTCTTATGGTTATTTATTCGCTGAACAACGACCCAGCTATCTTTTTCGCTTACCTGGGCACGCTTGCAGCAGTCCAGGCTGATACTTGGGCAACCGAAATTGGAACATTGTGGCCAAACCCCAAGGCGTGGCTGGTGACCACTTTTAAAGAGGTGCCGGTTGGTACTTCAGGCGGAGTCTCTGTTCCGGGTACTTCAGGGGCCTTTCTTGGCTCACTCCTGATTTGTGCAAGTTCACTGATAATTAATGTCAAGTGGTTGTCTGATTTCGGGTGGCTTCAATCGTTTCTTCTGATTGGGTTTTCCGGGCTTCTTGCCAGTCTTGTTGACAGTTTTTTTGGAGCGACGGTACAGGCTCAGTATTTTGACCCTGTTCGCGAAAAGGTGACAGAAAGAACTCACAGTTTGGCACCCAATGGTTCAGTGGTTGCCAACAGGCTTATAAAGGGAACCCCATTGGTCAATAATGATCTGGTTAATACCCTTTGTGCTTTGTCTGGCTCAGCATTGGCCTATCTGGTTATTAGAAATGCTCATCTTTTTTAATGAATCACCTCAAATTGTTATTCTACTGGTATGTTTGATTCAAAACTTGGTATTATTACTCTTTTTTCTGATACTGGAGTTGTTGTATTATTTGTCCTCTCAGTGCTGCTCTTCTTTTCGATTATGTCGTGGGCTATTATTGCATTTAAATTTGGGTATATCCGGAAATCACTGAAAGAGTCCCATGCATTTCTTGACTATTTTTTTGAAGTGTACGATGTTGAAAAAGCTTTTGTGAAAAGTCAGGAATATCGAAGTGGTTCAATACCTAATATTTTTCGTTCATGCTATATCGAGTATAAGGCTCTTGATGGCAGATACGATATTCGTCACATCAGAGCAAAAGTTGCTTTAGCGGTTAAACGGGAGGCTAATGCCGAAAATAAAAGAGTCGCCTCACTCGTACCTTTTCTGGCAACGGTAGGCAATACAGCCCCTTTTATAGGCCTTTTTGGCACAGTGTGGGGTATTATGACTTCATTTCATACGATTGGTTCCACGCAGTCGGCTTCACTTGCAGCGGTTGCTCCCGGTATTTCAGAGGCATTAATAGCCACGGCAGCAGGTCTCGCCGCAGCGATCCCTGCTGTGATGGGTTACAATTATCTTACCCAGAAAATCGGTGTGATTGAACGTGATATTGAGCTTTTCTCTCCTGATGTTTTTGATGCATTTTTTAACGAACCATAGAAAATATCAGATGATAACGTCAGGAAGAGGGAGGTTGATGAGCGACATTAATGTTACTCCATTTGTTGATGTCATGCTGGTGCTTCTCATTATTTTTATGGTTACAGCCCCAATGATGACGCATGGAGTCAAGGTTGATACTCCTCAAACGACTCTCAAAAAGATGGATGTGCAGGAACATGCCGTCGTCATTACTATTGACGCATCAAGTCGGGTTTCAATTAATAATGATCAATTGAACGCTTCGGAAGTCCGCGACAGACTGCCAGCTCTTCTGGATGTCAAGCGGACCCGGGAGGTTTATCTTAAAGCAGATAAATCTCTTTCCTATGGTCTTGTTATGGATGTTATGGCCCAGATCAGGGATGCTGGCATTGAAAAGATTGGAATGGTGACTGAACCAATTCCCGCTCAACAGGACGCTCGAAGATAGGTGGGCCGTATGAAAAAAGGTCAGGCACACTCTTCTGAAAAAATGTTTTATCTCTGGCTTGCGGTAGCGGGCATTCTGCACGTGGCATTCCTTGGCGCATCTCTTTTTTTGCAGACACTTACTCTACACAAGCAAGCTAATCCGAGAGTAGTCAGTATCTCTCTCGTTTCATTGCCTATGCCTGATCATCTTCAAGCTACTTCAACACCACCGTTTGCTCAGGTTTCCGGCTCTTCTGAAGCACAAGAACGGCGGCACCCGGAATCCATGAGAAAGGTATTGAAGAGATCTTTGCCAAATAAAATAGTTGTGGCTGAAAAAAAAGTTCAGGAACCAAACCCCTCGATTCAGTCCGTTAAAAAAAAGGTGCCCGTGCTTCTCGTGAAGGAGCCACCTCTTAAGTCGTCGCTGCCAGTGAGGATTGAGGCGCAGCAACCTCCGGCACCTAAGGCCTCAGAGAGGGAGCAGTTATCAAGTGCACTTGAAAGACTCAAGATCTCTGTTGCTAATAAAAAAGGACAACAGCAACAAGCAACGTCCAATAGTACGGTTAATAAGGCGCTTGCTGATCTTGCGCAGAAAGTTAACTCACAAGTGGCCCCTGACATCAAAACAGGAGGGGCCGAGAAGGGCGGTAGTTCAGCGGGGAGCGGTCCGGGTAAAGAGTCGGGGAGCTGGGCCTCGGTTGCTTACAAGGCCAAAATTGCCTCCATCATCCAGAAAAATTGGGAGCTTGCCAATCCCTTGTTGAAAAGTAGTTCAGGCATGAAGGTGTCGGTACGTATTCATATTTTTTCTGATGGCTCAATCAGTGAAATTGTCTTTGTAAAAAAATCCATGAGTGCATACTTGAATAATTCTGTCAAGAGGGCGCTTGAGAAATCCTCCCCACTTCCGTTATTACCCAAAGAAGAGACTTTTCGGGGTGTATGGGTTGCTTTTGTGTTTACTCCGGAAGGTATAGAGTGATAAGCGCGATTCGTCTCTTATGCGAAATTCAGGAGATGGATTTCAGTTGGTTTTTAAATTTTTATTGAAAGTCCTGTCATGCCACATTTTAAAAGGTTTATTACATCCAGTTATATTCTTTGTTGTCTCCTGGTTTTGCCATTGCATCTTATTGCTGCACCAGAGGGCGAGTTTATTGTTATCAGTAAAAAAGGGTCGGACAGCATTGCTCTGGCACTTAATAAAATCAACGGGTCGGGAGATGAGGCGATCAGTGTCGCACATGATTTTGATTTGATTCTCCACAAAGCCCTTGAATTTACTTCGCTTTTTACAGTGCTGAATCCCTCCTCTCCAGAGAAAAGCAACGGCAGTATTGATTTTGCGTCGCTTGGTTCTCTTGCCGCTGAAGTCTATGTGGGGGGGGGGTAACATCAAAAGCGGGGGCAATTACTCTTGTCATGAAGGTCTACGATATTGCTGGTTCAAAATTACTTTTCAGCAAAACCTATCAAGGCAACGACAAACAGCTCCGCCCCATCGGGCACGCCTTTTGTGCTGATCTTGTTGAGCATCTGACCGGCAAACGTTCTGCTTTTGGGAGTAAAATTGTTTTTGTATCTACTAAAACTGGATTCAAGGAGATTTATCAATGTGATTTTGATGGTCAAAGTGTTGAACAGTTGACCAATTCACGCACCATTTCCCTCACCCCCTCACTTTCGCCGGATGGTAAATATCTTGCTTACACCAATTATTCAACCGGCCGACCTGCACTATATATCAGAAATATGGTTGATGGAACAACGGTAACTGCACGAAAAAGCGGAATTAGCATTGATCCGGCATGGAGAAATAACCGGGAGCTGGCAACAACGTTATCATTTGAAGGCGATCAGGAGATCTACCTCTTAAAGAGCAATGGCGAGTTATACCGAAGGGTGACTAAAAGCAGTGGTATAGATCTTTCACCAACATTTTCACCGGATGGAAACAAAATGGCTTTTGTTTCCGAAAGAAATGGTCGGCCACAGATATTTATTCAGGATTTGCTGACAGGTGAGGTAAAACGTTTAACCTTCAACGGCGATTATAATACACAGCCATCATGGTCTCCCGCCGGTGATAAAATTGCTTACACGACATGCGAAAATAACGGAGAATTCAATATATTTACCATCGGGATCGATGGCTCCGGCCTCAAGCAGTTGACAGTCAACGCAGGTGAGAATGAGTCTCCCGCGTGGTCTCCTGACGGGGAGCTGATTGTGTTTACCTCTAATCGGGAGGGGAGCAGAAAGCTGTACACCATGAGTTCGACTGGAAAGAGACAACGATGCTTGTTGCAGATGAAAGGAGAGCAGATGCAGCCGTCATGGTCTTTGTTTCGTAATTAATATTTTTTAAACTTCTGACGTGAAGTCTCTGAGCAAAAAAAACTGTTTATTTTGCGTTGGTTACATCTCTTTTTTCTTTTGATATAGCACCTAAGGCCAGTCATTCAAGGCCATTTTAAATAGTATTAAACGGAGTCATTGTTATGAAAACAAAAATAAACGGTATTATTGTTCTTCCGTTACTGGTTCTTGCGGGATGTTCCTCTGAAACCGCACTGAGTCCTGCAGCTCCTGAAAACAAGCTGTCTTCTGCAGCGGTTGCAACCCCGTCTGCACCCGTTCAGTCTGCTCCAGTGTCGTCGCCCGTCGCGGCTCAACCTGTTCGGTCATCTACAGTGGCCTCTGCTCCTGATCAGTCTGCGGTATCATCACGCTTGTCAGCAACCTCGGTTCAGTCAGCTTCGTCATCGTCTACGGTGGGGGCTCTACCGTCCAGCGCTCCCTCGACGGGGGCTCTACCGTCCAACTCTCCCGCGACTTCGTCGTTGCTGGCAGCTTCACAGCCCAAGTCAGGGACCTTATCATCACAATCTTCAGCTCCAGGAGTTCAGAAATCACCATCGTCTTTGCCTGTTTCCGCCCCGACTCCGTCAACACCGGCTCAGCGCCCTGCATCTCAATCCGGCTATGGGTTTGACCAGTGGCAGAATGGTCCTCTCGGGGATGTTTTTTTCGATTTCGACAGTAGTGTTCTCAGTGACAAAGCCAAAGAGCAACTGATGCAAAATGTTGGATGGTTACTGGCCAATAAGTCTGCAAATACGGCGATTATTGAGGGGCATTGCGATTCCAGAGGTACCTCTGAATACAATCTTGCGCTTGGGGAGCGTCGCTCAACAAGTGTCAAAGAGTATCTGGTCAGGCTTGGAGTGCCCTCATCCCGTCTTGATGCAGTGAGTTTCGGCGAGGAACGTCTTTTTGATGCAGGAAAGAGTGACGATGCGATGGCAAAAAATCGCAGAGCACATTTTGTTATAAAAAAATAACACGCTATTGCCGCTTTGACGCATTTCTGTCAGGTAACTTCTGAGAAGCGATTTATTTTTTGCAAAAAGTTATTGTCTATGAATATAAAGATCAGGTCTTTTGTTTTTTTGCCGTTTATAGTGCTCACAGCCTGTGCCTCAAAGCAGGATCTCGTTCTTTTCAATGATGATCTGCGGAAGCTGAAGAGTGACTCTGAATTGATTAAGGTTCAGTCCGTAGGCTCTTCCTCTGAAATTCAACAGTTGCGGGATGATCTGCAAAAGCTGAAAAATGAAGGGGATGCCGGTAAAGTGCAGTCAGCAGCTCTCGCATCTCAAATGCAGCAGTTACGAGATGAAATTCAAAAAATGAAAGGCGATTCTGAAACAGGTAAAGTTCAGACTGCGGCTTCGTATGCCGATATCCAGCAGATTCGTGATGAAGTTTTTCGGTTACAAGGCAGTTTTGAGGGCGGCACCCACAAAAATAGTGAGGCGTTTCGCCGTCTCGGAGTAGAGGACTCTCTTCTTGTCTATAAAGCAGACGATCTTGAGTCACGATTGCAGAAAATTGAGCAGTTTTTTGCCGGATTCAATAAATCTGAAAATCAGGTACCAGGCATTCCACTGAAAAAAAATGATGCAACCAGCGGAAAAACGTCGGAGCGCCTGAATGAAAAAGCATTGTATGATGATGGCATGGAAAAGCTTGGTAAACAAGGCTATGTGGCTTCAAGAGAGTGTTTCAGCACTCTCTTGAAAAGCTATCCAAAATCTGAGTTTGCCGATAAAGCACAGTTTCAGCTTGCAGAGAGCTATTTTGGCGAAAACAAATATGAAAATGCCATTCTTGAGTATCAGGTGGTTATTGCGAAATATCTTAAAAGCAGCAAACGTCCGGCAGCCCTTTATAAGCAGGCTCTCTCTTTTGAAAAAATAGGCGATCCTGTCAATGCGAAAGCGAGGTATAAAGACCTTCTTAAAGTATACCCCAATTCACCGGAAGCAGGACTAGCGAAGAAGAGATAGGGCAAGCCGAAAATAGCTTGCTTCTTACTTGCTTCTTATTCGATCATGCACCTGTTCTCTCTGAGAAGGGATGAGTGCGCTCTCTCCCGGCGTGCAGCCTCATTGACATTTAGCTCACATAAACAGCCAAAAGCCTTGGTGGTTTATCCGATTATAGCATCTTTTTACCTTAGGCACCTGCAAAATGACAAGCACAGGATTTTTATATAATGGAATTGGTATGTCTGCCTACAGTCAGACGGGTTACGATGGTTTGGGGTATAAAGATTTGCTCTCCAGAGCTGTTGATATGGGGGTAACCGCTCTCACCTTGGGAAGCGTTTCTATTATTGATGTCACGACAGGGGTAGTAAAGGATTGGATCAGTACCACCGGCTTTAATGAAACGGCGAGCCTTGCAAGTGTTGGTAGTGCCGTTGCTGATGCCCAGGCGAAAGGGTTGACTGTTTTTTTGAAGCCGCAGATTAATGCACTTAATCTCTCTGCTGTTCAATATACTGGTCAGCAGTACAGTAATCTTACGGATCCGCAATTGCTTGCTGCAAATACGCAAGCCAATACAGACTCGTTTTTTCTTGGTTACAAGGCTTATATTTTGCAGTGGGCGGTGTTGGCGCAGCAATACAATGTTCCAGTATTTTCAATTGGCAATGAGATGCTGGCGGCAACCAGGTCAGAGTACACGGCCTATTGGAATGATATCATCGACAATATTCGCAAGGTTTACAGTGGTAAACTGACCTATGCCGCTCTTGTTGATGTCGATTGGCCCGCAAACAACGAAGTTGACAAGATAGGGTTTTGGAACAAGCTCGATTATGTTGGTGTCGATGTTTATCCAAATTTTCCTACTGGCACTGCGACGCCGACGGTTGCTCAATTTGATGGTGGATGGACTGCGCAGCGCTGGTCAGAGTATCTGTCGAAGGTTGCGACATCAACAGGGAAACAGATTCTCTTTACTGAGACAGGCATTGCCAGTTATGTTGGCGCCGCCAACAGGGGTACATATACTGATGCGCTGATTGGTCAGCCCGGAACACAGACGGATATGGTGACCCAGGCAAACTGGTATCAGAGTTTTATGGATACATGGGCTGGCACAAAGAGGCCAGATTGGCTTGCGGGTGCATTTTTCTGGAATAATGACCCTCCACAATATCCTGGATTTCATGATGCAACAGGGTACACAATATTTGATAAACCTGCAGCTATCGTCGTGACAAGTGCTTTTGGAGCAAACAATTATTTTGCTGCCAATCAGAACAGCTTTGCCGGAAGCGCCAGCGACGACAGGATCGAGCTGTATGGTAATGCAGGTCCGGCAAAGGCTTCTGTTCCCGTGCATGATGCTACGGTCACGCGTAATCAAACTTACTCCACCTCCGTTACCATCACTCTCAATGGTTCCATTATCAATGGCGTAACGCCTACCGTGCATTTTTATATCAATGGCATTGATATGGGTTCTCGTGTTCTGAGCTCAGTGCCCAGCACTTATGTTGATCCAAAAGGGATTATCAGTAGTGATTTTGCCCCCTTTACGTTTCAGGTTGACAGCCTTATTGTTAGCGAGCTGAAGATTGCGATTGACAGTCCCGTGATCTTTGACACTATCGGAAACTCATCACAGGTATACATCGATAGTGTCGATGCTAATGGTATTTCCCTTGTCGGTACTAATGTTACCTATTTCCCGCTTACAGGTTATGGATTTAGCTATGCTCTTCCAAATGGGGCGATGCCTAATGGAGGGTATGTACTGATTGACACCACCCCTTATACGAACACGTTGGCTGGCGGGCCAGGTACTGAAAGCAATCCAGTCAGGGTTACTGGTGCTGGCGGCTCTGACACGGTGTATGTGCTTGGGAGTTTGCATCAGTACACCATATCATCTGATAGTTCAGGTATCACCACTCTTTTGGAAAGAAGCGGGTTACATCAAAATGCGGTGCTGACCAATATTCGAACGATCAACTTTGCTGATGGAAGCACGGTGTTGCCCATTGCGACACTTTCTGGTTCAATTCCGTTGTTGACAAATATTTTAAACGAGTCGCTCCTGAGTGTCAATCTGCCACAAGGTTTTGGCCTTTCTCTTGAAGTGATGACCGGTGAAGCACTTACTGACCTGAAATCGACTCTCGGCGCAGCAGTTGATGCGGCAGGAGGTGGTGACGTTTCAGTCAATAGTGGTATTGACGACTATATTCTAAAAATCTTGCCAGCGGACCAACCGGCGGTGACAGTTCGCACTCTCAAGTTTGCGGCATCACCGACAGTCTCTGCAGAGCCTCTGGTTATTAACGGACATGCCGTCGCTCATGAGGCATTGGCTATCGACACTTCCAGTTTGCCTGCTGGTTCCCAACTGGTTCTGAACAATATCGACTTTGCTTTTCTCGTTGGAGATAAAGCACCCATTCATTTTGGTACTGGTGAGAGTACAGTATGGGCAAGTTCTGGTAATCAGGAGATTCAACTTGGTACAGGAGGCGGTATTCTTCATGGTGGTTCCGGTGATGATACTCTGACTGGTGGTGCAGGTACCAATCAATTGTATGGCGACTCAGGCAACGATATCCTCTATGGTGGGGTCAGCAATGATACTCTTGTCGGCGGTGAGGGAAATGATCAATTAGATGGTGGCAATGGCGATGATACCGTTGTCTTCTCTGGTAAAATGGGTGATTACAGCATCAGTTTTTTTGGTGGTGCAACCAACAGATTTACAGTGGCAGACAACACTACGGCCCATACTGGAACGGATAGTATAACTAATGTCGAGCACTTCCAGTTTTTGGACCAAACCATCACTAATACAGAACTGCAAGCGATCGTTACGCCTCCTCCACCCAATAACTCAGTGGTGGTTCTTGCCGGTGTGGCAGCAGGTGGCGCAGCTATCGGTTTTCTGACCGGATGGTGGTTTTTTCTCTAGCAGAAACAAAATGGCTTACAACTCGAAATCAGAAACAAGTCACGAACTTGTCTGAAGCTTTTCAGGAGTAAAACCGGGATGCGCTATGTTTTGTGCGTACTCACAAGCGAGCTGTTTACCTTACTCTGTTTTTGCAATGTGCAGGAGCTAACAGTTAGCCGATCATCTCTTTCACGCCTTACTTGAAAAACTCTTCCAGAGTATAAGTGCGGCGATCAATTTCTACACAAAGATTTTGCTGAAGAGAATTATAAAAGACAGGAATATCCCTCATCGTCCATTTTATTCCTCTCTTGTCAAAATCAATAACATAACGGTTCTCGTTGTCCATCACCTTCTGCTGGAGGTCAATACCGATATCGGGATGTGTTGAAAGTACAAAAAGTTCAATCTCGCCAGCAATAATTTTATTAATCATCTCTTTTGTTGGCGATAACCTTCGGCGTCCAGAGACGGGACTCATTTGGACTTGCAGTTTGTCGTATCGATCCCTCTTGGCGGTGGTGATGTAATACTTCTCGACTTTATGGTTCGCGTTACCCGACCACGGCCCTGCTGTACTGACCCTGACCTGGTTTTTGCTGGTGTTCGGACGGCTGAGCTGAGGTTGCATTGTCTGCACAGTTTAAATTTGCAAATGTAACACAGGTTTCCTGCCTTCGCTAAACCACAAATTAGTAAAAGCCGGTTAAATAACAAAGGGATTCATGATGAATCCCTTTGCTGCAAATAACCTTCTTCTGGTGGTTTACTTCTCGTTGATCACTTCGTATTCAGCATTTTCAACATTGCCATCCTCACCGGTCTTTTTGCTTGTTCCTGTGTTCTCGCCTTGTGGTCCTGCCTCAGTTTGTCCACTTTCAGCACCTGGCGATTGATAGAGGTTGGATGCAATATCACTCCACTCCTTGTTAAGCTCCTCCATGGCACTTTTAATCGATTCAATAGTGCCATTCTTATACGCCTCCTTGAGCTTTTCCAGTGAGCCTTCAAGCGCAGGTCGCTTGTCTGCAGGAATCTTGTCGCCGAGCTCTTTTAACTGCTTTTCTGTACTGAAAATCAGAGAGTCAGCAATATTTCTGGTATCAATTTCCTCCTTGCGTTTCTGATCTTCGGAAGCATGATTTTTTGCATCTTCCTTCATTTTATTGATTTCCGCATCAGTGAGCTTGCTGCTCGACTCAATTTTAATGCTCTGTTCCTTGCCTGTTGCCTTGTCTTTGGCCGAAACGTGCAGAATACCATTTGAATCTATATCAAACGTCACCTCAATCTGAGGGATGCCTCTTGGAGAGGGAGGAATATCGCCAAGGTGAAAACGACCAAGGGTTTTGTTGTCGTTTGCCATGGGGCGCTCTCCCTGCAACACGTGAACCTCAACAGAGGTCTGGCTGTCCGCTGCCGTTGAAAATACCTCCTGTTTTTTTGTCGGAATGGTGGTATTTGCATCGATAAGCTTTGTCATTACCCCCCCAAGGGTTTCGATACCCAAAGAGAGCGGCGTAACATCAAGCAGAAGGACATCGGTAACATCACCTTTCAGCACACCGCCCTGAATTGCCGCGCCAATGGCCACAACCTCATCAGGATTAACGCTTTTGTTTGGCTCTTTACCGAAAAAGTCCTTGACCAGTGTCTGTACTTTTGGAATGCGTGTCGATCCACCGACCAGTACCACCTCATCAATCTCCTTCATTTCAAGTTTTGAATTCTTGATTGCGCGACGGCAGGGATCAAGAATTTTGTCAAACAGGTCAGCGCACAGTGCTTCAAATTTGGCACGGGTAAGATTGATGACCAAATGTTTCGGTCCCTCCTGGGTTGCAGTAATGAAGGGAAGGTTAATTTCAGTATCAGTTCTGGAAGAGAGTTCGATTTTTGCCTTTTCTGCCGCCTCTTTCAAACGTTGCAGCGCAATGGCATCATTGCGCAGATCAATCCCCTCCTGCTTTTTAAATTCGTCCGCAAGGTAGTCGATAATCTTCTGATCAAAGTTGTCTCCACCCAGATGGGTGTCGCCATCCGTAGATTTAACCTCAAAAACACCGTCCCCCAGTTCAAGGACTGAAATATCAAAAGTTCCACCGCCAAGGTCAAAGACTGCCACTTTTTCACTGGTTTGCTTTCTGTCGAGTCCGTACGCAAGTGCCGCTGCAGTTGGTTCATTGATGATTCTTTTGACATCAAGTCCCGCTATGCGGCCTGCATCTTTTGTGGCCTGCCGCTGGGCATCATTGAAATATGCAGGTACTGTAATGACGGCTTCAGTAACTTTTTCGCCTAGAAAGTCTTCAGCCGTTTGTTTCATCTTCTGCAAAATCATTGCAGAAACTTCCTGAGGAGAGTAGACTTTATCATTAATTTTTACTCGAGCCTCACCACCCTCGTTGATGATTTCATACGGTGCAAGCTTTTTTTCGCTGGTAATCTCGTCAAATTTGCGACCCATGAAACGTTTGATCGAAAAAATGGTGTTCTTCGGGTTGGTAATCGCCTGTCTCTTTGCTGCCTGCCCAACAAGGCGATCACCTGTTTTCGTTAAGGCGATGATCGATGGCGTTGTACGGTTACCCTCGGAATTCTCGATTACCGTTGGCTGCGATCCCTGCATGACCGAAACGCAGGAGTTCGTCGTTCCAAGATCAATACCAATAATTTTACCCATAATATCTCTTCCTTCTTTTTTGATAGTGTATAAAAATCGGGCCAGCGATTGGTGATCGCAGGCCCACAATCAAGCGGTTATCTGATAGAAATTTCCTTTGTTTTTTTGACTGGCATTGATTTGGGCAAGGTTATATGCAGAATGCCGTTTTCAAAATCTGCCTGAATATTGTTCTGGTCAATCACCTCGCCAAGATTAAAGCTTCTTGAAAAACTTCCAGATATCCTTTCGACGCGATGATAATCTTTTTTGTTCTCTTCATTTTCGTGTTTTCTCTCAGCCTTTATGGTCAGCATATCATCCTCAATATTGAGGGAAATGTGCTCTTTGGTTATTCCTGGAAGCTCAGCATCGATATGGAAAGCGGTACTATCTTCTGCAATATCGACTCTGAAGGCTGGAGCTGAAGGCAGTTGTGTCCCTGACCATATATCATCAAAAAGCTTAAGCGGGTCTTTCGATAATTTTAACAGCATGGTTCTCTCCTTTTTCCCTTGTGCTACGTTTAGTGTTCATATACCTACGGTTGTTGATAAAGCCACAACCGCTAATATTATAGCAAAAATCGTGCCAAACGGCTTACGGTCTACTTTCGCTGACAGTTTGTGGTATAAATGACTGTTTTATGATAAAAATGTCACACAGGAAGGTGCGAAATAGATAAAGTGTCAGTGTGACGCGGGCATACCCAAGGCGGTGAAGGGGCAGGATGGAGTTTTTTACTTGTGCAGGCTACTCTGAAGTTTCCAAAAACTCTCTGAGTTCAAGGAATGCGCAACGTAGGGATATGGACGCAGCAGTACAAGATGCGTTGCAACCTATCTGATCAGCCACTTACCATACCTTTTTTCACCTTTATTTGTTGGGCATAGGAAAAATTAACAGGGAAGATTGACATCAGACAGTCTCTCGCTGGCTGAGACTGGTTAGTTGCATGATTGAATTTACCAGAGACTGGGGTGCCTTAAATCTGACAACTCTCTCTTTGATAATCAGTTTGGTTTTTTTTGCCTCATCAAACTCCTCGGTACACTCCTTGCATTTCGTCAGGTGCGAGAGAAACTGCTGCTCCTCTGTAGAAGAAAGCTCACCGTCCACAGCGGCACTCATCAGTACTCGGGCTTTATTGCATTTCATAGCTATCGAATGATTGTGCGTATTCCTGTTTATTGATCTTGATCGGTAATAAAGCCGCGCTTTTGAGCATACCCTTCCAACTGTGTGCGAAGCAGCTTCCGTCCCCGATAGAGTCGCGACCTCACTGTTCCGATAGGGCTGTCAACCATATTTGCAATTTCCTCATAAGTAAACCCTTCAATATCACATAACTGAATCACCTCCCTGAACTCCTCAGGGAGCGAATGAAGCGCCTGATAGACCTCCTCATGCAATAACGAATGGAAATAATCCGTATCGGTCTCTGTCGTATCATTCCTGTTATCCTTGATGGTGTGATAAAAATCCTTGATGAGGTCATAATCAACTTTGCCCGGCTCTTTTGAGTTTTTGCGAAACAAGTTGATATAATTGTTCTTGAGAATTTTAAACAGCCAAGCCTTGCAGTTTGTTCCCCGCTCAAAAGAATTAAAAAAACGATAGGCTTTGAGATAGGTCTCTTGTACCAAATCTTCAGCATCGTCAGGGTTCATGGTTATATGGAGCGCGTAGTTGTAGAGTGCGTTCAAATGCGGTACGGCTTCATTCTGAAATTCAAGCTGCATTTTACGCTCAGCAATGGAGAGTGATTCATGTTTTGTAACACTCTTTTCATGGGGAGTTGCATCGGGGTTGTCCATAAGCGGAATTCTTCCGGGTTCAGATATCGTTGGTGATTCCTTAAATTGTAAGCAGGAGCTCTCGTCAGCCAGGAACGCACTCACTCGAATATACTCTTTTTCACAGAAGTGCGTTATATCTCTCGGGGATCGATTGCAGATGCAAATTTCGATCTTGTTCCAGAACCGGGATTTTTCTGCAAACATAAAAAGAGAAAAAGAGCTTCAGATAATATTACCAAACCATATATATTAGACATCACTTGACTTAAGGCAACTCAGAATAAGCGTTATGGCTTCTAAGGTTGAAGTAACTGATGTTATCGTCATAGGCTCCGGAATTGGAGGCTTGACCGCCGCAGCGCTTCTTCAGGAGCGGGGTATTGCCACCGTTGTGTTCGAGAAAAACCGTTATCCTGGGGGCAGTTGTTCCTCTTTTCAGCGGAATGGTTACCGCTTTGATGCAGGTGCCTCGGTTTTTTATGGCTTTGGCGAAAATAGTGCCAGTGGCACGCTGAATCTGCATACCCGAATATTCAGAAAACTGGGTGTAGAGGTTCGCACCATTGCCGATCCTGTACAGATTCACTATCATCTTCCCAACGGTTTCAATGTGGCAGCCTGCTACGATCGCCTTGCTTTTCTTGGCTCTCTTGTGGCCCGTTTTCCACATGAAGCTGAAGGAGTTAAAAAGTTTTATAGAGAACTTGATGAGGTTTATGAAATTCTTCGCACCATGCCTGCCGGTTCGCTGGAGGATGTAAACCATTTGCTGGCTGTAGGTGCATCCTCTCCACTCATGACGTTTGCGCTTGCCCTGAAGACATTTCGATCCATGGGGAAAACCGCTCGACGCTATATTCATGATGATGAGCTGCTGCACTTTATTGATATTGAGGCGTACTCCTGGGCCCTGCAGGATGCTGTTTCCACTCCACTGGTCAATGCTGGCATCTGTCTTGCCGATCGCCATTTTGGTGGCATAAACTATCCTGCCGGAGGTTCAGGAGCTATTCCTGCCGCCTTATGCAAGGGGCTCGAAAAATGTGGCGGAGTTATTCGCTATGAATCAGAAGTGACTGAAATTCTTGTTACGAATGGTGAGGCTCGTGGTGTTCGGCTGGCTGATGGCACGGAGCATCATGCAAAGGCGGTTATCAGCAATGCCACGATTTGGGACACTTTTAACCGTCTTGTCACCGATAATCGTTACAGGGTTGACGAAAAGCGGTTTTTGAAAGCACCAAGCTGGTTCCAGCTCTTTCTTGGTGTGGATGCCAAGGTTATTCCGCCCGGATTTGATGTGCATCATGTGCTTGTCGATGACTGGAAGTATTATGATCAGCTTGGTGGTACCATCTATTTTTCGGCTCCAACTATTCTTGATCCATCACTGGCTCCTCCAGGCAAACATGTGGTTCATGCTTTTGTTACGGCTGAGGTGGAGCAGTGGACACAGTATGAGAAGGGGAGCGAAGCGTATCGGAGAGCCAAGGAGCAGGTTGCCGCTGCCCTTATTTCGAGGACGGAACGAATTCTCCCTGGATTGTCAAAAGCCATTGAGTTGCAAGTGCTTGCTACGCCACTTACTCACGAGCGTTACCTGAACCGGCGCGACGGCTCTTACGGGCCTCTGCTTAAACCTGGGCAGAATATCATGCAAAAGCCCCAGAACACAACTCCGGTGAAAAACCTTTTTGCGGCTGGTGACAGCACTTTTCCGGGTCAGGGCGTGATAGCTGTTACCTATTCCGGCGTATCCTGTGCCTCATATATTGCAAGAAAATTTGGTAAGCCGCTTGAGGAGCTGGTGTAACGTTTCTACTCACTGGCGGCAAGCAGCATATCAATCTCCCTGAAGGGCACATTCGTCAGTTCTTCCAGGATTTTTCTGGTGACATAACCCTTAAAGAGATAGGTTCCTTTTCTCAAACTGTGGCTTTTCCAGAGAATATCGGAAATGGTTTCGTGTCCGGTCAACTTCAGCAGAAAAGGCAAAAGGGTGTTGGTCAGGGCAAAAGAGGCGGTTTTTGCAACGGCCGAGGGAATATTGGGAACACAATAATGGGTAACACCATGCTTGACATAGATGGGGTTGGTGTGCGTGGTGTGTCGGCTGGTGGCAAAGCAGGCACCCTGATCGATCGAGACATCAATAATAACTGAGCCGGGCTTCATCGATTTTACCACCTGTTCGCTGACCAGGGGTTTGATGATTTTCTGTTTTGGGCTCAATGCGCCTATAAGCACATCCGACATTTTTGCAAGTTCAGCGATGTAATGTTCGTTTGCAATAGCCGTGACCAGATGGCGGTTAAAAAAGGCCTCAAACCTCCTCAGCCGGTTAATCTCCTTGTCTATGACGGTTACCTGCGCGCCCAGCCCAAGCGCATCCTGGGCAGCAAAAAGGCCAACCGTCCCTGCTCCAATAATGGTGACATGAGCAGGCGGAACACCGGCAATGCCTCCGAGCAGAATACCGCTTCCCCCATAGCCGGTTTCAAGATATTTTGCCGCAGTCTGAACCGCAAGAGATCCTGCTATTTCGCTCAGTGTTCTGACAATTGGCAGCTCACCATCTCTTGTTTCAATAAACTCGAAGCCGATAGCGGTAATATTTTTTTCAAGCAGTCCCTTCAGCAAGAGAGGGGTTACCGTTCCCAGATGCAGCGCCGAGACAAGAATCTGGCCCGGTACGAAGAGAGAAAGTTCCTCTATTTGTGGAGGTGAAACTTTGACAATGACGTTACTTTGCCCATAAAGCTCCCCAGGTGACTCAACGATATGCGCACCCGCTTCTCCATAAGCCAGATCACTGAAGTTGCAGAAGCTGCCGGCTGATTTTTCAATGATCACCTCTATTCCCTGTTCAACCAGAATCTGGACGCCGGGTGGGGATACGGCTACCCGGCGTTCATCTTGAGCTCGCTCACGGGGTATACCAAGAACGATACTCATGCTTTTCTCAGGTTTGATCAGCCAGCGCTCCAGAGTCTTTACTCCAAGATCAAAGTCCACATTCCCGATATCGGAAGGGTAGCCCATCAGCAGTTCCATGGTTGAAGGGACAAAAAACGAAATATAATCATTTTGTTACCCTCTTCATCAACACTTTCCTGATTCGCAGCTACAGTTACCTGTTGTACAGCAACATGCCGATTGAAAGGCTCTGCCAATAAGTTGAAACGCTCCAGCAATTCCACTGAGCACATCCGAAAGCACAGCCCAGGGATCCAGATCCCTTTGTGCTTGCAGTTGCAGTGTGTCAGGAATCTTTACAACGGCCTCCCACCCCATTTTGCCGGCATAACCTGCCAGTTGCAATGGATCATTTGTAAACATTTGCTTGACCTCTTCAACAATCGAGACCAGTCTTATGGTTCCAGGTTGTTCAACTGTTGCCTGACAAGCCATTCTTGTTCCCTCACTTATCAGATTATCCGATAGAAGCGCTTTCTCCTCTTCGTTGAGTGGAGAGAGCAGCTCAGCGCCCTCCAGAATCTTGACATAACAGGTTTGACACAATGCGTTACCCCCGCAAAAGTAGCCAATATGTTCATGGTTGAGTCGGGCGATATCAAGAAGCCTGTCACCGACATGAGCCTCATACTTTTTATTATTGATCGTGATGTCCATGATTTTACTATTGTATGTTAAGCTAAATACAAGACCTTTTTTATCGTCTTAATGTCAACATGAAAGATGCCGCAAAAGTTTTCGAGTTTTCATAAAACCTCCGTTTTCGACTCTTGCTCAATTTTCTTTAGCAGCCCGGTGTACCTCTCAATCAGCATAGCCGGGCTGGTGTCGGCTGCTGAAGGGTGTTGCAGTGTCAGTTTCATTTTTTTCTCGATCTTGAATCCCGGCCTGTACTCCTGCATCCACGGTTCCTGCACGGAAACAAAGAGGTACTGCATGAATTCGCGGTTGGCCAGATGTTCGTTATCCTGCTCAGGCAGATAGAGTGTGGTGCTTTGCAACTGCATGTCGATCTTTTCAAGACCGAGAGTCGTGCCGGTAAGCTTGAGTTTTGTGAGCAGCAGCAGGTGTGAAACCTCTTCGGGGAGCGTGCCGAACCGGTCTCTTAGCTCAGTGGTCAGTGTATCAAGGTGCTTCTCTGATGGGGCTTTCGATATTTTGTCGTAAAAGGCAAATCGTTCATGAACTGCGGTGAGATAATAGTCGGGAATAAGCGCATCAAAAAAGAAAACCAGGTCGCATGGCTTCTGCTGCCGCACAACCTTGCTGCCCTCATCTGAAAACATGTGGCTGAACTCCGTGGATTTCAGCTCGGCAACGGTCTCTTCAAGCATCTTCTGGTAGAGATCAAAACCAAGTTCATGGATGTAGCCGGACTGCTCGGCACCCAGCAGATTCCCTGCGCCCCGGATATCAAGATCTCGAAGGGCGATGTTAAACCCCGAGCCAAGCTCGGTAAAGCTTTCAATAACCGCCAGTCGCTGCATGGCATCCTTTTTCAGCGTTTTCAGAGGAGGGGTGATCAGGTAACAGTAGGCCTTGCGTTCGCTTCGTCCCACTCTGCCGCGTAACTGGTAGAGGTCGGAGAGGCCGAACATGTCGGCGCGGTTGATGATGATGGTGTTGGCGTTGGAGATGTCGAGTCCAGAGCCGATGATGGTGGTGGAGATGAGCACATCAACCTCTTTCTGCATAAAGTCCATCATGATCTTTTCAAGCTCTTTGGCTGGCAGTTGACCATGAGCAAAGACAATCCGGGCCGAGGGGACAAGCTCCCTGAGGGTTTGGAGAATATCGTCCAGCGCTGAAATACGGTTGTGCAGAAAGAAGACCTGCCCCTCTCTCTGGATCTCCCGCAGGATGGCCGACTGAATGAGCGCAGGGTCGTAGTCGGTGATGAGGGTCTCCACCGGCTGGCGGTTTTTTGGCGGGGTGGAGACAATGGAGAGGTCGCGAGCCCCAAGCATAGAGAATTGCAGCGTCCTCGGAATAGGGGTGGCCGACATGGTGAGGGTGTCCACTCCGGGAAACTGCTCACGCAGCTTCTCTTTTACCTCAACGCCAAAGTGCTGCTCCTCATCAATAACCAGCAGGCCCAGATCCTTGAAGAACACATCTTTCGAGACCAGTCGGTGGGTGCCGATAACAATATCAATCTGCCCTTTTGCAATTTTTTTCAGTATCTCCTGCTGCTCCTTGCGCGTGACAAAACGACTCAGCACGGCTATTGAAATCGGGAAATTCTCAAATCGTCGGGTAAATGACTCTGCGTGCTGGTGGGCGAGGATGGTTGTGGGGGTGAGGACGGCGACCTGTTTTTGTGACTCTACCGCCTTGAATGCCGAGCGCATGGCAATTTCAGTTTTCCCAAAGCCGGCATCACCGCAGATCAGCCGATCCATGGGGTGAGGCTCCTGCATATCCTTTTTCACCTCATTGATTGCCCGCAGTTGATCGGGAGTCTCTTCAAAGATAAACGAGGACTCAAATTCACGCATAAAGATGGAGTCGTGGGCAAAGGGGAAGCCAGGCTGCATTTTTCGCTGGGCATAGACCTTGATCAGGTTGATGGCGATGTCGCGAATCTTTTTTCGGACTTTATCCTTTTTTGCAGCCCACTTCGAGCTGCCCAGCTTTGAGAGTGAGGGAAGAGAGTTCTCTGATGCCGTATATTTCGAAAGCAGGTTGATATTCTGAATATTGACAAAAAGCTGATCACCACCGGCATATTCAACCAGCACGGACTCCTGTTCGGAATTACCCACCGAAATAGTTTCAAGCGACTTGAAAATGCCAATGCCATAATTTTCGTGCACGACATAGTCACCAATCTTGAGCTTTTGGAGGTCCTTCAGTGAGATGCCTCGTATTTTCCTTTTTCGGTGTGCTTTATGGGTATGCAGTTTTCCGAAAATGTCAGATTCGGTATAGAGGTCAAGGTCACCAAAGGTAAAGCCGGTATGCAAATTTACCGGAACCCAGCTTGCATCAAGAAGAGCTGTGCTGTTCGAATTGTCCATTTCCTCGGCAAGAAAATCTGTCAACTCAGCGATTTCACGGCGTGAACTGGTGGCGAAGAGAGGTTTGTGGTGTTGTGCGCTCTCTTGTTGCAGCAGGGTAGCAAGAATGCGGAAATTGGCGTTCAGTTTTTTCTGGGCAACAGCCCCAAAATCAATGGCACAAGGCGAGAACGGCATGATTCTGATACATCGGAACCGTGCGAGCACAGCCGTCAGTGCCTCATAATTTTCATGCGACTCAAATTCCGCAGTATCATCAATAATAATGATTGTTGCCGGATCAAGATAGTCGAGAATGGTTGTATCGAGATCAGTTCCCTTGGGGTTTTCATCCGTAAAACTGGCCGTCAAATCGGCAGTCTGCACCGTTTTTCCTGATAACTGGCTGTTGATGTCGAACATGCGAAGCGATGTCACCGTATCACCGAAAAATTCAATCCTCAGAGGCTCGCGTGAACCAAATGGGAATACATCGATGATGGAACCTCGAACGGAGAACTCACCCTCATCCTCAACAAACTCCCGTTGCTCAAAGCTGTTTGCCTCAAGAAAGCGTTGAAGCTTGTCATATCCCGCATTCTGCTCAATTTTTAGTCGAAAAATTCGGTTTTCAGCTTCAGCAGGTTTGCAGAGGGTGACACCAAGGTCATCAAAAAAAGCGAGGACGATTGATTTTTTTTTGGTTGAGAGCGCACCAATCGAAAGCGAAAGCTCATCAGAGGTATTGCAGATACTCTCTTTGTTCAGAAGGGCCTCAACATCGTTTTCGTAAAGTTCAAAGTTGTTTTGGCCGCTGAGGACCATAAGAGAGGCTGGCTGGCTGGTAAAAAGAGTCGCTGCAAGGAGTGAAGAGAGCGATCCTTGCAAACCGGCAGTATCGATTGGAGCAAAAACTCCATGGTCAGGAGTTATCTCCTCAACTCTTTTGACAAGAAGGGAATAAGGCGCTGATTGTCTGACTGTATCAAAGAGAAAGGCTGGATTTCTTTTGGTGACGGCAGCACTTTGCTGTTCAGTATCTGATAACGTTTTCATTTGAAGCGGACAAACCATATTTTCATGCGTAATCCCGGCGGAACATAATCTTGAAACCACCTCGTGCAGGGCAGGTTGTTAAATATGGAAAAAATTCTTGAACTGAAAAACCTTAGAACTTACTACTCTACTGAGAGCGGGGTTGCCAGGGCTGTTGATGGGGTTAGTTTTTCTCTTGAGCGGAATCGTACGCTGGGGATTGTTGGTGAGTCCGGATGCGGAAAGTCGGTGACGGCGCTCTCGGTTATGCGTCTTGTGCCAATGCCTCCCGGCTATTTTGCGGGGGGTGAAATTTTGTGGAAGGGCAGTGATCTTCTGAAGCTCTCTGAAGAGAAGATGCGTAAACTGCGGGGCAACGATATTGCCATGATTTTTCAGGAGCCGATGAGTTCGCTCAATCCGGTTTTTACCTGTGGCTACCAGATTATGGAGCAGATTCTCGTGCATCGGGATATTCCCCTGGCTGAGGCAAAGGCTCGTTCGGTTGAGTTGCTCCATCTGGTCGGCATTCCCGACCCTGCGGAAAGATTTTCCTCCTATCCCCACGAGCTTTCTGGCGGGATGCGACAGCGGGTGATGATTGCCATGGCGCTCTCCTGCAATCCCGCGCTGCTCATTGCCGACGAACCAACCACGGCGCTTGATGTTACCGTCCAGGCGCAGATTCTCGACCTTATCGGCAAGCTGCAGGCCGATACAGGGATGAGCGTGATGCTCATCACCCACGACTTCGGGGTGGTGGCCGAGCTGTGTGAAGAGGTGCTGGTGATGTACGCCTCAAAAGTGGTTGAAAAGGGCGCTGTCGAGCAGCTTTTCAAAAATCCGCTCCACCCCTACACCAGAGGTCTGCTCAAGTCCATTCCTCGTCTCGGTTCACCAAAAGAGCGCCTCCATGTTATCGAAGGCAGTGTTCCAAGCGCCGTCAACCTGCCCGATGGGTGCCGCTTTGCCGGGCGCTGTCCGCTCGCAGATGCCCGCTGCCTCAAGGAGCAGCCACCGCTTGTGGAGTATGAGACGGGCCATGAGGCGGCTTGCTGGAAGGTGGGGTGAGTGAGCCTATGGATACTGGTTGAAGCGCACCAAACAATGGCCAACAACAATATCCCGGCCATTGTTCATGCCGCAGCCATTGCGTATGGCTTTGTCTTTATCCACCTTTCACTGATGGAAACGGTCGTATTCATCGTTTTCTGATTCACAACATTCTGCCCGGCGTGGGTTTACCCCCAAGGGGGCTGATAATTCCTGTCTCTGCAGCGAAGCTGAAAAATCCAGTTGCTTATGATGCATCACTGGAAATATTTTCAAGGCATCTGTTGCTCCAAGTTGACTACACGCTTGACCCTCTGGGAGAGATGCAGGTCCAGACCGAAACCGCCCATTGGTATTGTTGCATTGATTATGACGGCACAAGCGGAGGCTTTGCTTGGCTTTATTGCTGAATCCTTTCATATTAGGCAATGCTATTGAAGAACCGGTGCGTTCCGACGGGTCTGCGTGCGAAAATTGTCTTGCGGCTGTGGGAAACTTCAAGGCCAAGCTTGCTGAAAATGAAACCATCTGGCACAAGGTTGTAAAAGGTTTCAAGAAGTATTACCTTGCACCAAAAGGAGATTTGATTATGTCACAGACAAAAGGTGTCAAGTTAAACAATGCCACTCAGCAACGGCTTGCAAATTTGGCTCGTATCCGCGATAGATCGCCACACTGGCTCATGTGCAAAGCAATCGAAATATTTTTGGAGCGCGAAGAAAACTACGAGCGGGAAAAACTCGAGGATATGGAACGTTGGGAACATTATCAATTAACCGGCGTGGCTATCCCACATGAAAAAGCTGCTGCATGGCTTGAAAATCTTGGTGAGGGGAAGGTGATGCCATGCCCCAAGTAAAATGGCTTCCAGAGGCATTAGCCGATGTTGAGCGGCTTCATGCGTTCTTGCTCGAAAAAAGCCCCGATGCGGCAGCACGAGCAGCAAAGGCTATCCTGGACGGAGCGGGTTTTCTAACATCAATACCAGACATTGGACGTCCCATGGAGGATGACACTGGCAGACGTGAATGTGCCGTATCTTTTGTGGCTGGGGCATTTGTTCTGCGCTATATGCGGGACAAAAACGATACGGTTGTTATTATTCGTGTCTGGCATAGCAAATAAAATAGAACGTAATCGATTTTTCCAGTAGGCAAACTCAAAGATAGAACCGCCAAATATCGAATCTTGGCTCGGCTAAAAAATGCCATGTTTGGCAACTTTGGTAACTGCGCTCCTGTCGGCGAGGGTGTTTCAGAAATGAAGATTGATGTAGGCCAAGGTTATCGAGTGTACTACACCAGAATAGGGGATACGACTTACATCCTGTTGGCGGGTGGAGATAAGTCAACGCAATCAAAAGATATTATCCGGGCAAAAAGACTCTCTAAAGAACTTAAGGAGAATGATTAATGAAACCTGCATGCACTCCATTTGATATAGCCGATTATCTCGACAACGAAGAAGTTATCGAGGGCTATCTTTCTGCTGCGGCAGAATCAGAGAATCCTGATGTATTTATTTCCGCTATAGGAGACGTTGCAAAAGCTCGTGGAATGACTGAAATAGCAAAAGAAACAGGGCTGGGCCGCGAAAGCCTCTATAAGGCGTTGAGATTAGGATCGCACCCACGGTTTGAAACGATCAGAACCGTGCTACACGCACTCGGAGTTAAGATTGTCGTAAAATCGAACCAAGCTTAAAAAAAGCCCCCCATTACTGAGGAGCTTAATGCAGATGCCCGTCGGCGTACAAAATTCTGGTGCATCAGGGGAGCAAAATGCGGGCTGCACTACCCCACGCCTTTCTCTTTGGCTTGACCGGTACACCAATCAACAAGCGCGACCGCAATACCTTCGGCTGAAAAAAGAGCTGCCAGCACAGGTAGAAAAATGCCTGCTGTTTTTTTCCGGAGTAGATCGCTCAGTTGGCGGTTATGAAGGGTTGATTGCCGCTCAGGATTGCCTGCCTGACAACGACACTCGCGACAAGTTTGCGGCCTCGTACAGCAAACTCTTGAAACACCGCAACAGTTTTACACAGAGCTTTTTCAATGACTTCATTGACAGGCAAGAGCCCGTGGATATAGGTGATAAGTCCTTCGAAACCGCTGGCGTGGCGTTTTGCTCGGACGTTTCAGTAAAACCCATAACTGCGACAGAAGGGAGCACTGTCCTTTCAGGGCGAAACTACAGGTTCAATTCAGATCATGATACTTTTTAAAGCTGTCCAGAATTATTTCGACACATTTGCCATTTCTCAAGAATTTATTTAAGTTGATATTTGCGACAAAACCGACATATTAGGACGAATAACGCGACATTCTGAACACAATAATGAAGACATCGCTAAAAAACACGACAGTCGATGACTCTCTGATCCTTTATGCAGAACTCAATGATGCTGAGATAAGAGCTGCACAACGGCACCTGAAAACCGGGTTGTTTAAGCGGATTGTCTCTGGCGTTCTCAGCGCCAGCCCTGAAAAGGAGTGGTCAGCAATTATTGCTTTGCACAGAATACGACTCCTCGCTGCTCTTTTCCCTGGTGCGGTAATCGGCTATCGAAGTGCCTTCAGTGGTGGTATGCCCGTCAATGGCGTGATGCACCTCAGCTACAGCTACAATAAGGGCATCGATTTACCGGGATTGCAAGTCGTTCTGGTCAAGGGACACGGTAACGTTCAAGGTGACCATCCAATGTCAGGACGAAACATATTTTTTCCCTCTCAAGCGCGCATGCTGATGGAAAACCTCACCCAGAGTCGTGGAGCGATCAAAAAAGCTATGGGTCGTATTGCCGTCGAAGAACGGCTGATCAGTATTTACGAATCGAGAGGCCCTGAGGCTCTCAACCGCATCAGGGATGAAGCTCGCACTATTGCCGCCACCCTGGAGTTTGAGAAGGAATTCAGCGTGTTGCATGACCTCATCGGAAGCATTCTCGGAACAATAAGTGCCCAACTCGCCACTGCAACAGGACAAGCACTGGCCGCAGGCACACCTTTTGACGCTCGGCGTTTGGCCCTTTTTGAAACGTTGGCCGCTACATTGCGAGCACTGCCTCTCATGCAAAAACCGTCATCAACCACAACCGGAAGCGCACGCTTCAATTTTGCGTTTCTGGAGTCCTATTTCAGCAACTTCATCGAGGGAACGGAATTCGATGTCTCTGAAGCACGGCGAATTGTACTTGAAGGGAAAATTATCGACCAACGCCCGAAAGACTCTCACGATATTCTCGGTGTATTCAGGCAGGCCATTCATCCCGGGTGGTCAAACCAGTCGATGGCACCAGGAGAAGCTGTCTTGCATCAGTTGCGGCAGCGCCATCTGGATCTGATGAAAGAACGGCCGGAAGCGGCTCCCGGTGATTTCAAAGAGCGTGAGAATTTTGCAGGAAACACGACGTTCGTTTCACCGAGAAACGTACGCGGAACAATGATTGAGGGAAGCAAGCTGTTGCCATCGGTTCAACCCGGCATGGCGAGGGCGTTGCTTGCAATGTTCATCGTCTCGGAAGTACATCCATTTATTGATGGAAATGGCCGACTTGCACGCCTCGTCATGAACGCAGAATTGTCTGTTGTCAATGCATGCAGAGTAATTGTCCCAACGTTATTCAGAGAGGAATATCTGGACTGCCTGCGCGTGCTTACACGGCAAGGAAAACCAGAACCATTCATTTCCGCCATACAGAAAATCCAGCAATGGAGCGCCGCGTTCGACTACACCGACCTGGATCGAGTGATTGACCAGATGAAGGCCTGTAACGCATTCGAAAAATCCCTCAAGCAGTACCAGTTGCTCAACCTCTCTGACTTGAGTAGCGGTTCTCAAATCGCTCCGTTGGTGGTTACGAAGGGTTGATTGTCGCTCAGGATTGCCTGCCTGACAACAGCACTCGCGACAAATTTGCGGCTGAATACTCGCTGCTTTCCAGACTTTGGGAAGCCTTGTCGCCCGACCATTCTCTCGAAACAATAGACCAGAGAAGTATCGAAAAAGGCTCAGGGAAATTTTCACACCTCCTTCCTTGAGCTTTGAGCGATCTTTGAGCCGTTCACTGTAAATTGCCTGAACTGGCTGAACTGACATTGTATTGTTATTGCGAAACCGTATCATTACAAATGGAGCCAAGGCCTCCCGTCACAGTATCATGAACCTCAACTTTAAGCACTGATGCTTTTCAGAGTCATGTCCGACATTCATAACGAGTTCTGTCGAGAAGAGAGCAGCGAGGACTGGCAGGTTCCGGAACTTGCCGAAGACAGTGAATCCGTGCTCATCCTTGCTGGAGATATCGGACTGCTGAGCAAAAAACAGACCTGGCTCGGCTTTCTTTCGCAATGCTCAAAGCAGTTCAGAGATGTTTTTGTCATTGAGGGCAATCATGAATGGTATCACGGCAACATCGAGAAGCACTCCTGGCCGAACGCCATCGCCGAGCATGGATTTCACAACGTACACACCGGTCCGCTCATTTTGGAGGAGCAAAAAATCGCCATTATCGGTACAACGCTCTGGACCAACTTTTTTGGCGGCAACCCCATCGCCATGTTCGATGTCAGTCAGGGCCTCTATGACTATCGCCTGATAAAAGTCGGAGCCGATTATCACCGGTTACGGCCAGAGTACCTTCTTGCTCTTCAGCACAAACAGAAAAAAAGGCTTTTTGAAGATGTCGATCACTATACGAAACTCGGATATAGCGTGATTGTGGTCACCCATCACCACCCATCAATGCAAGGAATCGCACCTTGTTACAGGAATGATCTCCTGAATGCAGCATACGTGTCAGACCTTGAAAAAGAGGTGCTCTCCCATAAAATAGAGTACTGGATCTGTGGTCACTGCCATACCGCCATGGAGTATTCAATCGGCGAGACCAGAGTGATCTGCAATCCCAAAGGATATCCTCACGAATACGGCAACGGTTTCGATCCGCTCAAAACTCTTAACGTTCCGTGAGTTAACATTTGGAGATGGACCAAATGAGAGATGCAATGCCCGCAGATTACTGATTGCTGAAATGTTCATACCTTGGTATCTTGCAGGAAGAAACCGGATAGCAACGGAACCGGGTTTTTGTTTTTCGCGGTCGTAAAATAAAATAAGATTTTTTTATTCCCCAGTAGGCGCAGATAGAGACCATAACGTGAAAGCCAACTAATCCATGAACCACAACGGAAACAACATAGAATCAAGGCTTTGGGCGGCGGCAGACGAACTTCGGGCAAACTCGAAGCTCAAGTCTTCGGAATACTCCGTTCCGGTTCTTGGGCTGGTCTTTTTGCGATTTGCCGACCACAAGTTTCAGGTGGCAGCCAAAGAGCTTGAGGGGTCGGGTGGCGGGCGGCGCAGCATAGGCCCGGCGGACTACCAAGCCCAAGGTGTACTCTTTCTGCCGGAAGAAGCTCGTTTTTCGACACTGATACAACTCCCTGAAGGTGTCAATATTGGTGCGGCAATCAACGAAGCCATGCGCTCCATCGAAGCGGAGAACCCCGATCTCAAGGATGTTTTGCCCAAAACGTACAACCGTTTTGAGAACTCCCTGCTCAAGGAGCTGCTCAAGACCATGAACTCGGTGCCAATGGACATTGAGGGAGATGCTTTACTGGCGAATTGGAACGCGAATTGTTGCGACGCTGTCGCAACAATTGAGTTGGTCGCATTTTTGTGAAATCATCCCTCTTGAAAAATCTTTGCATCGTGATTTTTATGGTGAACTGTGTCGTATTGAAGATTGGAGAACACAAGGATCTGCTCGAAGTATTGGCAAGTTGCTGAAGGAGTGTAAGTGAAGAGTTTAAACTCGAAAAAGTGGTGTCGTGTTCCAATTGTTGAACTATGCGAAGCTCATGTGGATTGCGTGAATCGCACAGCACCAGTTGTTGACTCCCCAACACCATATAAGATGATCCGCACAACGAACGTGCGTGATGGATTTATCGACACTGAAAACGTGCGATGTGTTACTGAGGAAACCTATAAAAAATGGACACGTCGCCTTATACCAAAAAGAGGGGACGTGATACTCACACGCGAGGCTCCGTTGGGTAAAGTTGGTAAAATCCGATCAGATGACCAGATATTTTTGGGACAACGTCTTTATCACTTCCGAACAAATCCACAAAAACTGGATGCTGATTTTTTGCTTTATGCACTGCTGTACGATGATTTACAAGGTCAAATCAGAGGCTATGGGTCAGGCGCTACAGTTGAACACATGCGATTGGAAGATGTCCCTTGTCTGGAAATCTATCTGCCAGAACTCCTGACACAACGAAAAATTGCAGCTATCCTCTCAGCTTACGACGAGCTGATTGAGAACAACCTGCGGCGGATCAAGATTTTGGAGGAGATGGCACAGAACCTCTACCGTGAGTGGTTCGTCAAGTTCCGCTTTCCCGGCCATGAGCAGGCCCGCTTTGTCGATTCACCTTTGGGAATGATACCGGAGGGATGGGAAGCGAAAGCAGTTACAACGTCGATTGCTGTCAATCCAAAGGTGCGCGTCCCAAAAAATGGGGAAAAGCCTTTTGTATCAATGGGATTACTCGCCAATAATTCGATGTTGATTTGTGAAGTGGAAACTCGGACTGGTAATAGCGGTTCCAAGTTTCAAAATGCTGATACTCTCTTTGCTCGAATCACTCCTTGTCTCGAAAATGGTAAGACAGGATATGTACAGTTTCTCTCAAATGATAAGGCTGTAGCTTTCGGTTCTACAGAATTCATTGTTCTTCGTTCGTTGAGCTTATCACCTGAGTTCGTCTATTTATTGGCTCGTTCCAGTGAATTTCGTGACAATGCGATCAAGAGTATGTCGGGTGCAACAGGCCGTCAAAGAGTTTCTGAAAAATGTTTTGACAATTTCGTAATTGCCCATCCTGATCAAGATACCTTGTCAAAATTCACTATTCATATTGCCCCGATTTTTCAACAATCATTTACATTGGCAAAAAAAAACATTTCTCTTCGCCGCACACGCGACATGCTGCTGCCCAGGCTCATCTCCGGCGAGGTGGATGTCTCCAGACTTGATATTGCCATTCCAGAGGAGGCTGTTGCATGAAAATTGAAACGTTACTCAGCCGACCCGAAGGCAAAAACCTTGAGTTCAAGCAGGATCTTTCGTCGCCAAAGAACATTCTCAAAACAGTGACCGCCTTTGCCAATACGGCAGGGGGGATAGTATTGATCGGCATTGAGGATGGCAGCAAAGCGGTGCTGGGGGTTGAGAACCCTCTGGATGAAGAAGAGAGGTTGTGCAACCTGATCGCCGATTCGATTGAACCGCGACTCGCACCAAATGTAGAGTTGGTCAACTGGAAAGGACGCTCGTTGCTTTTTGTAGAGGTCTATCCCAGCGCATTGCGTCCCCACTGGCTGAAATCGCAGGGTATCACCAACGGTGTGCTTGTGCGGGTGGGTTCTACCAACCGGCAGGCTGATGGGCCATTAACAGCGGAGATGCGCCGTTCAGCCCTGAACCTCTCTTATGATGAAGAAGCCATGCCGGACATCAACCCGGAAGCACTGGACTTCCGGGTTGCTTCCGGGTTGTTTGCCGGGTTCCGTGATTGGGACGACACTATGGCGGAAAATTTGCATTTGGTGACCAAAAATCAGGGGCGTTTGGTTCCGACTGTAGGTGGTATTCTTCTCTTCGGTACTCAACGAGAGCGCTATTTTCCTGATGCATGGATTCAGTGTGGTCGCTTTCATGGCACCAATAAAGCAGAAATACTTGATCAGCAGGAAATCGGTGATCATTTGCCTCTGGCGTTGGAAAAAGCGCTTGACTTCATCAAGAAACATGCGTTACGGGGTGCGGTGTTCGGTGAGTTACGAAGAAAGGATGTCTGGGATGTGCCTCTGGAAGCCGTGCGCGAAGCTTTGACGAATGCCATTGTTCATGCTGATTATTCGCAGACTGGCGCTCCTCTTCGTGTATCAATTTTTGATGACAGAATTGAGATTGAAAACTCTGGATTGCTTGCGGGCGGAATGACCATCGGAGATATTCGTGATGGCGTGTCGAAGCTGCGAAACAGAGTTATCGGCAGGGTGTTTAAGGAGCTTAAGCTGATCGAACAATGGGGTAGCGGATTTCAGCGAATGTCGGCTTCGTGCCGAGCTATAGATTTACCTGAACCAAAGATGGAGGAAATAGCCTTCCGGTTTCGCGTCACCTTCAGCTTGCATAAAGTTTCAAGCCAAAGACGGGCGGATGATATTGAACAGAAAATTATGGAATTGATTAGTGCTTGTGAGGAGAATGGTGGTGCATCAACCCAATATTTAAGTCAGACTGTAGGTATCAGTACCAGGGCTATACGTGATCGGCTGGCACGAATGGTTGAGGCCGGACGGGTAGTCGCCATTGGCAAGAGCACTTACGACCCACAGAAACGATATTTGCCAGCAAAGGAGTCCCAATCATGACACCACCTCCAGGCGGATACACCGAAGATGCTCTTGTTGAGCAGCCAGCCATTGCCTTGCTCTCGACGCTCGGCTGGGAGACATTCAATGCCTACCGTGAGTTCGACCACGGTGTCAGCCCGCTTGGCCGTGAGACCAAAGCGGAAGTGGTGCTTAAAACCCGCTTGCGCCTTGCCCTGTTGCGCCTCAACCCCGATGTGGCGGTCGAGTCGATCCATCAAGCCATTGAGGAGTTGACCCGCGACCGCTCACGCATGGCTCCGGTTGCCGCCAATCGCGAAATCTACCTTCTCCTCAAAAATGGTGTCCGGGTTTCGGTAGTCGATCCCCATGGAGATGGCGACACGGTGGAAGTGGTTCGGGTGGTCGATTGGGAGACGGCGACCAATAATGACTTTCTGCTCTGTTCGCAGTTCTGGGTAACGGGTGAAATGCACACAAGACGTGCAGATCTGGTTGGGTTCGTCAATGGGTTGCCCTTGCTCTTCATCGAACTGAAAGCTACCCATCGACGGCTTGAAACGGCCTGGAAGGATAATCTGCGCGACTACAAGGATACCGTACCGCAGCTTTTCTGGGCAAACGCGTTCATCATCCTCTCCAATGGCAGCCAGAGCCGCCTTGGAACCTTGTCTGCCGGGTGGGAGCACTTTGCTGACTGGAAAAAGATTGGCAGCGAAAGTGAGGCCGGGCAGGTATCGCTGGAGACCATGCTGCGGGGAGTCTGTGACCCTGCACGGTTTCTTGACCTGGTTGAAAACTTCACCCTCTTTCAGGAGGTCACCGGCGGATTGATCAAGCTGACGGCCAAGAATCACCAGTACCTCGGTGTCAATAACGCGCTGGAAGCTCTTGCCGATATTCGCCAGCGGGAGGGGAAGCTGGGAGTCTTCTGGCACACGCAAGGGAGTGGCAAAAGTATCTCGATGATGTTCTTTGCCCAGAAGGTACTGCGCAAGGTGCCGGGGAACTGGACGTTTGTTGTTGTTACTGATCGGCAGGAGCTGGACGGCCAGATTTACAAGCACTTTACCGCTGCCGGTGTGGTCACTGAAAATGGCGCCCAGGCGGAGAGCAGCAGGCATCTGCGGCAATTGCTGACGGAGGATCACCGCTACGTGTTCACCTTGATTCACAAGTTCCGCACCGAAAATGGAGAGGCGCACCCCATGCTCTCCGACCGTCGGGACATCATTGTCATTACCGACGAAGCACACCGCAGCCAGTACGATACGCTGGCAATGAACATGCGTGCCGCTCTCCCGAACGCCTCTTTTCTGGCCTTTACCGGAACACCGCTGATAATCGGGGAGGAGAAGACCCGGCAGGTTTTTGGCGAGTACATCAGCGTTTATGACTTTCAGCAGTCGGTGGCCGATGGCGCAACCGTTCCTCTCTACTACGAAAACCGTATCCCAGAGCTGCAACTGGTCAATGAGAAGCTCAACGACGATATGGAGCGCCTGCTCGAAGCCGCAGAGCTTGACGAAGCGCAGGAAAAGAAGCTTGAGCGGGAGTTTGCCCGCGAGTACCATCTGATTACCCGTGACGACCGGTTGGAGAGGGTAGCAAAAGATCTTGTGGAACATTTCACCGGGCGCGGCTTTCAGGGCAAGGGCATGATGATCTGCATCGACAAGGCGACAGCCATCAAGATGTATGACAAGGTCAAGAAGCATTGGGCGGCGAAGATTGCTTCATTGCAGGCTGAACTGATGCGGGGTACCGATGCAGAGCGTCGAGACATCAAAGATCGCGTTGCCCGGATGAAAGAGACCGATATGGCGGTGGTGGTCTCTCAGGGGCAGAATGAGATTGCCGATATGAACGAGAAGGGGCTCGACATTCGACCGCACCGTAAACGAATGGTGGAGGAGGATCTTGAAAAGAAATTCAAGGATCCGGATGACCCGTTCCGTCTGGTTTTTGTCTGCGCCATGTGGATGACCGGCTTTGATGTTCCGAGCTGTTCGACCCTCTACCTCGACAAGCCGATGCGCAACCACACCTTGATGCAAACCATTGCCCGTGCCAACAGGGTTTTTCTCGACAAGGTGAGTGGCCTGATTGTGGACTACGCCGGAGTGTTCCGTAATCTGGAGAGAGCGCTTGCCATTTATGGTGTGGGCAAGGGCGGCAAGAAGCCGGTTGAAGACAAATCCGCCTTGGTGGTTGCATTGCAGCAAGCTTTGGAAGAGACCCGGAGCTTGTGCACACAACAGGGCGTGAATCTTGCCTCTATCCAGAATGCTGAAGGGTTTGCGCGTGTCGAACTGCTTGACAATGCCGTCGAGGCGCTGATTATCTCCGAAGAGGTCAAACGACGTTATCTTGACCTGGCCAACACCGTCCAGCGGCTTTTCAAGGCCGTCTTGCCCGATCTGCGGGCGCATGAGTTTGCCGCTGAAGTATCGCCCATCAAGGTCATTGCCGATAAAATCCGGGCACTGGTTCCCTCTGCCGATATTACCGAGGTGATGGCGCAGGTGGAAGTTCTTCTCGACCAGTCGATTGCAACAGAAGGTTATGTTATCCGGGAGGTGGGCGACACCGACAACGACGACCACCTGATTGACCTCAGCACCATTGATTTTGACAAGCTGGCTGAAAAGTTCAAAACCAGTCGAAAGCGAACGCTCAACGAAAAGCTCAAGGGAAGTGTAGGACAAAAGCTGATGGCAATGGTACGACTCAATCGGACACGTATGGATTATCTCGAACGGTTCCAGCAAATGATTGCTGCCTACAATGCCGGAAGCCTCAATCCCGAAGAGTTTTTCCGGCAACTGGTCACTTTTGCCCAGAGCCTGAATGAAGAAGAGAGACGAGGGGTGAGTGAACAGTTAACCGAAGAAGAGCTTGCACTTTTTGACCTGTTGATGAAACCACCGATTGAGATGAGCGATGCTGACCGGGAGAAGGTGAAAGCTGTCGCCAGGGAGTTGCTGGTGACACTCAAGAGCAACAAACTGGTGCTTGACTGGCGGAAACGGCAACAGGCGCGTGCAGCGGTGAGGGTGGCCATTGACAAGCTGCTGGATGACCACCTGCCAAGAGCATACACGCCGGAGCTGTTCAGGCAGAAATCAACTGCGGTGTTCCAGCATGTCTATGATGCCTATTATGGTTCGGGACGCAGTGTGTATGTGGCGGCGTGAGTGTGCCTGATATGTGACAAGCAAAGTGGTTGGGGGGGGCGAAAGGGTGTCTATGAATTTTGCCGCTGTTTGAGGCACTCAAAGGGTGATTATGTCGATCTGCTCGACATATTTTTGAATATTGTACTGTACAGCATTGTATCTCTTTTGCTTTTCAGTCAATCAGGTCGCCAAGTCTGTATCTTCCTCCATGGGCAACCGCCACCACATACTTTGATAATTTTGGATCGTAAACAGCAACCGCCTGATAGAGGTGATTGAGCTTGTGGGCCAAGGCAAAAGCGACGGGTATAGTCGCGGGGCCATTCAGTTTTATGAGTTCGCCTCCTGTAACCTTCCCATCATTGATCAATGTCGTGATGATTTGTACCGCCTCTTTTACAAGCATATCATTTTGTGCTGAAGTCTCGCCAAATTTTAGGCGAAGGATATTATCCGGCTCAACAGTAATATTGTAAGTCCCCATTATAGAGTATTTTGGATGGTTTTCCATTTGAACAACAAGCTGAGCCAGCTCAATAACCGTTGGACGAGTTTTTATGGTGACATCGCCACGTTCGAGATGATGCACTGATCCTCGATAAACATTGTCTGTATCAGAGATGGATAGTGGTTTATCTGTGGTGCCATGTAGATCACTATGAATTTCAGCAATAATCTGAAGATTCAACTTCGCACAAAATGCACGCCAAGGATGTAAGGCTTCAAGGTCTCCCGCAACGAGAACAGCGTGGGTTGCATTTTTGCAGATCTGTTCATTGGATGATTCTGGTATTCCTCCAATATCAATAATAATAAGTGGCTCTGAGGATTGGTTAACCCAGTCCGCCCACATCTCTACTTTTTCAGAAGAAAATTTACTTTTGTAGGGGAGTTTGAGCTGTTGGGCAAGCTCATGATCATTGCTGTACGCTTCCTGAAACCAGCAGCCCTCTCCATCAGGGCATGCAGTAATCACATAAGGATAGCAAGAGGCGGGTATGCTTTTGATGGCCTCCTTCAGGCCATAGCGAAGGCACGATTTCCCCGAATGAGGGGGGCCACCGAGAATAATTTTCATGGTCAGACTATTTTTAACTCAAAAGGTGAAGTCCGCCGAAGCAAAGCAAATATACAAGAATATTTAACGTAGTTAACGTTTTTAGAACTGGAAAAATATTGAAATGTATTTTTGGGATGATAACTATTGTGTAAATTAGGGCATATTTGGTTAACATGCACCGAAACCCTCAGGGTGTGTCTGATTAATATAGGTAAAACTCAGAAAAAATGTGGTTTATAACATCATTTTTCTATAAAGCCAGATACAACAAGCTCGGGTTTATCATGGATAACTTTACACAAAGCTATCAGAGTGAGTGCAGAGAATCCATAAAGAAAGAGTTGGTTGAACTTACATCAAAATTGCCGAATATCAAGACACGGTTAAGTTTAAAAGCGGCTAAACAAAAAATGCACGATTACTATGTTGATATATTGGGACGCTCTGTGCCAGTGAAGCAGCCAATATTTACACAGAATGAAGTTGAAGATTTTAAACAACACCAGAGATTGTATGGGATCGTTCTCGGTGCGATGGTTTTTTTTGAAAGCGCTATATACTCGATGATGGCTAATCTATTGCTTTCAAAGCAGACATTAAAAGACTGGGAAGGGCTTAATATGCTTATTGGTTTAGCTTTTGCTCTTATTTTTGTGGTGGCATTGCATTTTGCTTTTAAAGGTTTTTTTGAGTTCTTTGAAGCAAAGCATTTGATCGAAAAAGAAAAACATGACAAAACTAAATTAAAACCATTTTACACAAAGTTAATATTTTCGATTATTATTTTTATTATTTTCTTAATTACAAATTTTTATACAGGCTATATCAGGGCTACTTGGATAGAGGGGGGAACAGCATCAACAAGCCCATTAATGGCAAAACTCCATTTTCCGTTGCTTGTCTTTTCGGTCATGATCACTTTTTTGGTGGCATTTGTTATGGCGAAGCTGGAAAAAGAGATTGCCGAAAAGGGCGTAAAAATTAAGGTTTATGAAAATTGGGTAAAACAACAGAACGAACGAAAAAAATATAATACCCATTTAAGAGAAATGTATAAAAATAGTAAAGAGAAAAAAGATGTTTTGATTGAGCAATATTGGAGTGTTTTGAAGGATTTACAAAGAGTGTTCGAGCGAGAAGTTGATCAAAATCAGGAAGGCTTGTATGCCGATTTACAAGAAAAGATTTTATCTGGAGAGATCAATATGCAAGATATTGATGATAAACTGTATCAACAATATTTGCCAGTTGCAATAAACCGTTTTGAACTTTTCAGGTATGGCATTAACTCTGATCCATTTATTACTGAAGCTCTGAAAACTCTGAAGACTGAGGTGGATGGAGTTGATGAATTTGAACGGTTAAATACCGCTGACTGCTTAGGTAATGAAGCTGAAATTACCGAGGAAGATATAACTAAAAATAATTAAATGTTAAGATTATGAGCAGGTTATACAGAAAAAAAGGGTTGCTTATCGTTGTGGTACTTTTGGCATTACTCTCTTCATGTGCATTACTTGGAAAAAAAGATGCGCCAAAAGGAAAAAATATTATTTGTATTGTCGACTTCTCTGACAGCAAAAATACTCAACAGCGGCTTCATTTTTATATGAATGTCATTAAGGATACTGTTATCCCAAAGCTTGGTCGTTATGATAAAATAACTGTTATCCCACTTGATCAAGCATCAATAACAAACTCTACAGATATTCTTTTTAATGATTTCTCTTTGAACGATTTTGAGCCTGAAATAGCAAGTCCAATTGAAGTGGATAAACTTACGACGGAGAAATTGAATCAATATAAGATGTCTGTATCAAATGAATTTGTGCAAAATTTTCAGAAGGCTATTGATAGCAGAAATTCCTCAAGCCATGAAACTGATATTTTTGGCGCTTTGGGTGTCGTCAAAGGAAAATTACGTTCTGCTGGAGGTAACTATATTATTCTATTCAGTGATATGATGAATTGGAGTAGCGCTCTGAACATGGAGCCTCAGAATAAAAATTTTAACAATGCAACCATTGATAAGATTTTACAGAGTGTGCCGAATTACGAAATGCCAAACACAACAGCCCTGGTTTTGACTGCTGAGCAGGTTGAGGCTACGCCAGCACACTTTAAACTGGTGCAATCCTTCTGGACTAAATATTTTGAAAAGAATAAAATAAAACTTTACGACTACAATTCAGCATCACTCTCAAAATTGAATGAACTCCTTGCTCAGCAGGCAGGCAAATAAGAGAAGAGGGTTCTTGTGAAATATCTGCCTGAACAATCTCTTCGCTCCTCTGCCTGCAGCGCAGAGGAGACGTAACGGCAACTTCCACAGTATATCGTACAGTATCCCTCCAAAGAGTACTCCCCACGCTTCCTTCCCCACAATTTTTTTGAAGCTCATCGATATGACGATGAGCAATCCCGGAATAACAACCCATAACGGCAGCTCTTGAACAAATGCAATCAAAAATGGTGATAACAGGGCCATAAGCAGAGTTGTCTGAAAGAGTTTCATACCAAATTTCCGAAATCCAACAATTATGGCAATTGCCGCAAATATAAGGAGTAGCAGGCGAAGTTGGTTATGTACTATCGAAAGATTCTCATCCATATCAGCTATCGTTTATCTCTTGAAGAGTGGCGTATCTCTCTAAGATTCAGAATTTCGGCTACCTCAAATTTCTCTTTTGAGCCAATAGTGCCAGGTCGTAAATGAACTACATCGGGAAAGTAACCAATACGACCATGAATGCCTGCTAACAACACTGACCAAATTGCTGAATATCCTGCCGAAATAACAACAATATTCGCAGTTTGCCATTGCTCTGCAGATAAGTCAATTTTTTCAATAACCTTAAGAATATTGTCAACAAATTTTTTATCCTCTGCTATAGTTCCCACCTGCACATCAATCACCTGCGATAATGGCCAGTCCAATATTTTGCTGATTGTGGTGATTTGACCTGATAAAACCGGGTGGCCTGAAAAGTTCAATATAAGATATTTAGTGCCATCAGGTACCTGCTTTCTGAAACGGCGAATCACTTTTTTCCAGAATTTTTGTAATAATCGAATAAGCCATGGAATATTTTTTGTTACTAAATATTCCAATAGCTCAATAAAAGAAACGACACCTGCCGTAACAGTAAAAAAAGTGAGAAGATTATTTGTCGAAAAAAGATCATTCATAATTTTAGTTTTTGAGATTTAAAAAGCTTTTTGTAATTGCGGAGGGCAATCCGCTATGCATGCAATAAGATATGATCTGAAAATTTCATTTGTCGCGGGGAGTTTTTTTCCTGGCTGTCGCAATCCGCTATGCGTGCAATAAGATATGATCATATAGAACCAGCACTGGCAATCTTATTTCGGTTTTAAGTCGCAATCCGCTATGCGTGCAATAAGATATGATCTATTGTGAGGTTGCAGGAAGGCATGGAAGATGCTTCCTATGTCGCAATCCGCTATGCGTGCAATAAGATATGATCTTAGTAGTTGCGGCATGCTTAAAAATAGGACTATTCCAAGGTCGCAATCCGCTATGCGTGCAATAAGATATGATCAAAAAAAATATCAAACTCGGAAAAGTCGTTGTTGAAGTCGCAATCCGCTATGCGTGCAATAAGATATGATCAGAGTCCAAACTGGAGGGAGGTTGGGGATGAGTATTTAGGGTCGCAATCCGCTATGCGTGCAATAAGATATGATCTGGGTACAAATGCCCGGCTTGCGGATGTCGCGAAGCATAGTCGCAATCCGCTATGCGTGCAATAAGATATGATCAAATGAAAAATTTTCAAGGATATGGGGTGGTTTACTGCGTCGCAATCCGCTATGCGTGCAATAAGATATGATCCCAGGACCTAGGAATGGTCGGGATGGCAACATTCAAAGCGTCGCAATCCGCTATGCGTGCAATAAGATATGATCCCTATCAAATCGGATTCAGAAAAAATACCATCAAACGACAATAAGTCGCAATCCGCTATGCGTGCAATAAGATATGATCTTTCTTTTCGTCGTCCGGAGGGCGACGAAAAGGTCAAGTCGCAATCCGCTATGCGTGCAATAAGATATGATCAAGGGTTTGGATGAGAAGATCGCGGATGCCCGCATTGTCGCAATCCGCTATGCGTGCAATAAGATATGATCCAATTAAAAGCGAAAAGGTAGGGGAAAATGGAAATTAAGCAAGTCGCAATCCGCTATGCGTGCAATAAGATATGATCGTAGCGAGCCGGTTGACTGGTCCGGTTATGAATGGGTTCAGTCGCAATCCGCTATGCGTGCAATAAGATATGATCCTTACCAATGGTGCTACTATGGCCATATAAATAAGAAAGGTCGCAATCCGCTATGCGTGCAATAAGATATGATCTTCTGACGCCACTTCGGCAGCAGCAGCAAGCGGGGGAAAAAAAAAAGTCGCAATCCGCTATGCGTGCAATAAGATATGATCCCCGTTCGCTCTTGTAAGCAACCAGCGCGACGGAGGCTTTAAGTCGCAATCCGCTATGCGTGCAATAAGATATGATCTTTCCGTTAATGAGGCTACATATGACGGAGAAGATAGGTCGCAATCCGCTATGCGTGCAATAAGATATGATCAAAGACCTTCCCGTAAGCTTTTTCAAGCAATTGGCAAGTCGCAATCCGCTATGCGTGCAATAAGATATGATCAATGATTTTTTTTCAAAAGAAGTATTCGGAGGTCCAAAGTCGCAATCCGCTATGCGTGCAATAAGATATGATCTCAAAACCGATGTCAGGCAAATCAATGGCAACATTGCAAGTCGCAATCCGCTATGCGTGCAATAAGATATGATCTTAAAATGAAAGTTTTGGTATCATTGAATGCCCTTAGTCGCAATCCGCTATGCGTGCAATAAGATATGATCCTGTTAATACCAATGTGACTGCTGCTCGCAGTGATATGTCGCAATCCGCTATGCGTGCAATAAGATATGATCTTATGGCAAGTTTTATTGGGCCAATTTGTGTGGCCATCGTCAAGTCGCAATCCGCTATGCGTGCAATAAGATATGATCATACCACCTATAAAAATAACTATAAAACTCCCTACACTAAAAAAGTCGCAATCCGCTATGCGTGCAATAAGATATGATCAAATTCACAAATGGTTTCCTTGGACAACTGTCCGAGGAAACGTCGCAATCCGCTATGCGTGCAATAAGATATGATCCGAGATTAAAGGGAAGAATTTTTCCTTGGACTTCACAAGTCGCAATCCGCTATGCGTGCAATAAGATATGATCAGGGGGTGTGGGTTGGGATATTTCGGCAAACTTGCCGAGTCGCAATCCGCTATGCGTGCAATAAGATATGATCGTATTTTTGCGAATTCTCAGCAGGCTCAGGCCGCTAAAGTCGCAATCCGCTATGCGTGCAATAAGATATGATCTTCAGGCGTCGTGCATTTGTGGGGCTACATGAACTTCTGCCGTGTCGCAATCCGCTATGCGTGCAATAAGATATGATCGGACGCACAGCAGCAGATTATTGGTAAAATCACACTCTCCAGTCGCAATCCGCTATGCGTGCAATAAGATATGATCTTCCCCTTATGTATCCAGAGGTTTAGTAAAAAGTTTTCGTCGCAATCCGCTATGCGTGCAATAAGATATGATCGGAAATCCACAAAAAAGGAGAACAATAAAATGAGATATAGTCGCAATCCGCTATGCGTGCAATAAGATATGATCTCTACCTCTGGAAACCCACGCCACAGAAGGGCTGCTGGAGCAAAATCCGGAGGATCTATATTTTTCAGCAATGTCAAAGGACATAAGACTGAGTTTTAGTTTGACGAACGTCTGTATGTTATAAAATAATGATGAGTTATACAACTTCTTGAGGATAATTCTTTTTTGAAAAGAAAGTAACTTACTATTGTATAATGCGATAATCCAGATTTTTTCTGAAAAGGGTGTTGCCGAAAATTATCCTCCGGTTTTTACCATTCTGTTCTGTAAGGCTCATACAATGTCCTTGTTCCGGCAAGCACTGCACTGATTTTGACCACCTGCGACTCAATATGTCGTCTCATGTTCATGGTTTTGCCGCTCAATGGGTCGCGTGACTCTTCCCACATACGCTGTTCAAACAGTTCAAGAAACTTTTTGCGGGCCTCATCAGTCATAAAGCAACCGGTTTTGTCTTTACGATAATAAAAATCCTTGTTTCGCAAAACCCCTTTATTGAGTGTGTAGAGGGTCATTGAGTCGATAATGGTTCGGAACTCCTCAATGAGGTCGTTGATGAGTGATGGGTTGCCTTTGTCTTCAGCGTGCAGAAAGCCGATATAGGGGTTCATCCCCTTCATGCGCACGAGGGAGAAAATATTGTTGTGCAAAAGGGTATAGCCGAAACTGAGCAGGCTGTTGACCGGGTCAGTTGGTGGTCGGCGTACCCTGCGGAAAGTTTTGGTATAAAAGGGAAGTTCCTTTTTGAAGAGCAGGCCGAATAACTCAAAATACAATGCGGCTGCTTTGCCTTCAAGCCCTCGGAGTGCCTCCATGCTTTCGCAGGTTTTGGTATGCTCGGAGAGCGATGTCAGGAGGTAAAGGGTGCTGTCAAATTTTTCTTTCAGCTCTCCATTGCTTTCCCATGCCATGGCTCTCCGTTTCTGGATCATGGTTCGTGAGTTTTTGATTTTTGCCTCCACAATGCGCCGGGCAATAGCAAAGGCAAAAGGTTCATCAAGCGACCGGAGGTACTGAAAGCGTTCAATTGCCGAGTTGTCGGCGGTGGTGGCTTCGAGCCTGCCGAAATAACTCCCATGCTGCGACAGAAAGGTGACGGGGATGTTGCTTCTCAAGCAATACTGCATTGCGGGAGTGGTAAGCGTGATGTTGCCGAGCACCAGAATTTGTTCGACCCTGCGGACAATGATTTCGTTGATCTGCCGACCCTCTTTTTCAACGCTGAACCGTTCGCCATCTTTGCGCAGAATGCTGCCCTGCTCTTGCAGGTAGAGTGTATTGAGCAGTGGATGGTAAAGTTTATTGAGGGCCGCCTGCTTCTCCTTTTGCCGGAGTATATCCTCTTTGGCAGTTTTTTCAAGAAATTTGTCAACATCAATCTGCTGCTTTTCAAGGCTTTGGAGCAGTTTTTCGCCAAATTCGGTCTGAAGGAGAGTCTCTTTGGTGACGGTTATCGTGCCGGAATCGCCGGTGTGCAGTTCGTACTCATCCGTATCGGTTTCAGTGAGCTGTTTCGGCGCTTTGCGGAGCTTCAGTTTACCGAGTTTGTCATACCACTCTTCAGGGTGCATTTTGGTGGGCAGTACCAGTGAACGGATAAAAAGGTAGCCGAGGTATTTGAACCCTTCAGAAAAAGTGGTGATTCTGGTTTTTTCGTTGTTGAGCTGCAGCTTCAGCTCGGCCAGCGCACTTTCTGAAAGCTCAAGAGCAGCTTCAGCTTTTGGTCTGGTTTTGCAAAGAATGAGAAAATCGTCAGCAAACCGCACCAGCTTGAACCCCTCTTTTTCAATACGCTCATCGAACTTGTCAAGATAAAGGTTCGCCAGCATCGGCGAAATCGGGCAACCTTGCGGCAGACCGGTGGTGTTCTTGACCTTTGGGTTCTGCCCGTCAACAATGAGCGCTGTCAACCATCGGCTTATAAGCTTCAGCAGCTCTTCGTCGTCACAAAGTTCACGAAATCGCTTAAAGAGCAACTGGTGGTCAACGGTATCGAAAAAGCTGCTGATGTCGGCATCAACAACCCAAGTATAGCCAAGGTTTCGGAGCCGTTCGATTTCGCGGGCAGCGGTCATACGCGACAACCCTGCACGATAGGCAAAAATATTGGCCCCAAGTTCCGATTCGACCAGCGGAGTGAGCACAATTGCAGCCGCAGTTTGCACGACCCTCTCCATCACGGTTGGAATCAGGAGAATGCGCAGTTTTCCAGTTGGTTTGAGCATAACAAGTTTCAGCAGCGGCTGTGTCTCGTAAGTGCCGGTCAGAAGCTGCCTGCCCAGAGTGGCAAGATGCTTTTCAATATTCCAGGAATAGTCGGTAATCGACTGCTTGTCGTACCCGGCCATGCCGTCGTTGGAAGCCACTTTGTTCCATGCCTGAAACAGCGTCTCAGGCAAAGCCATCTGGTTATACAGCCATCCCATGTGTTGCTCCCTGTTTATTAAAGCGTTAAAAAATGGTGATAGAACAATAATTGTACTGACGGCAATCAACAGTTGGCCGATTAGTTGGCAAATTACGTATTTTGCGTTTTTCCGACACGAGTAAAACAAACAAAATGACGATAAGGGGTTCTATTTTTCCTGGTTTATCTGAGCGGAGCGAACAAGCGGTGGCACATTATTGGCAAACAAGAAGAGCCCAGATAAAAAAGCAGCAAGAGGTTGGCAAAGCAGATCAAGGTCTTCGCAGTGCGGTTACCGGCGGTGCTCAAATGGATGGCTTTATTGACTTGTTTACGGAAATTATTATCAATGCAGGTATTTCGGAACAGTATGTGTTCAGAAAAAAATCGGTTGAACTTCCGGGATATTTCAGGCCAACAAAAGAGTGGGATCTTCTGGTTGTCCGGGATCAAACGCTTCTTGCGGCTATTGAAGCAAAATCTCAGGTGGGGCCCTCTTTTGGAAATAATTTTAATAACCGGACTGAAGAGGCGATGGGCAGCGCTCTCGATTTGTGGACAGCATATCGTGAACATGCTTATCTTGATAGCCCTCAGCCCTTTCTTGGATATTTCTTTATGTTGGAAGAGTGTGAGGCATCGAGTCGCCCGGTAAAGGTTAAACAGCCTCATTTTAAGGTGTTTCAGGAGTTTGAAGGGGCTTCGTACCAGCGTCGCTATGAACTCTTTTGTCGCAAACTTGTGCTTGAACGGCATTATACTGCTGCTGCTTTTATAACTTCTTCCGACAAAGAAGGGGTTGACGGTAGTTTTCATGTACCGGCAGATGACCTTTCTCTTGAACGGTTTGCTAAAATTCTTACGGGTCATATTGGAACATTTGTATGAACAGCAGTCACAATAATACGTTACACAGGCTCATTAACGGTGATGCCCGCGAGCTTTCATTCCTTGATGACGATTCGGTGCACCTTGTCATAACCTCACCTCCTTACTGGAACCTGAAGCGGTATAATGAATCTCCTGATCAGCTTGGCCATATTGATGACTATGAGGCATTTCTTTTTGAACTTGAAAAAGTGTGGCATCATCTCTACCGGGTTCTTGTGCCAGGAGGGCGCCTTGTGTGTGTGGTCGGAGATGTTTGCGTTGCCCGGCGCGATTTTGGGCGGCATCTTGTTTTTCCCCTTCATGCAGATATTTGTGTTTCTTGCCGTCGAATTGGCTTTGATAACCTGAATCCGATTATCTGGCACAAGATTGCCAATGCCTCTTATGAGGTTGCCAATGGCTCCAAGTTTCTTGGCAAGCCGTACGAACCAAATGCCATTATCAAAAATGATATGGAATTTATTCTTATGCAGCGAAAACCGGGAGGTTATCGCAAACCAAGTGAACAGCAACGAGATGCCAGCAGAATCAGTAAAGATGATTTTAACCGATGGTTTCAGCAAATCTGGACTATTCCCGGTGCCTCAACAAAACAGCATCCAGCGCCTTTTCCTCTCGAACTTGCCTTGCGGATTGTCAGAATGTTCTCGTTCGAAGGCGATACTGTGCTTGATCCTTTCTGTGGTTCAGGCACATCCATGATTGCAGCGCTGAAAACTGGCCGCAACAGCATTGGTGTGGAAACTGATCCTGATTATTGCCGCATGGCGGCACGATATCTGAAAGCTGAAGCAAGTGATTTTTTTTCTACAGCGAAGCTCGTTTTTGAAAAAGCTGTGGAGCATGAGGGGTTAAGCCTCAACGAAGATAAGGAGCTGTACCATATAGGCCCGGCCAAAAAGAAGCTGGAGCAGGTTTGAATTATAAGGGGATTGGTATCATGCAATTCATTCTTGTGACCTACGATATCGAAAACGACCGGCGCAGGACAAAAATCCATAAGCTTCTCGAAGGATATGGTACCTCGGTGCAGTACAGTGTCTTTGAGTGCTTCATCTCCGAAGAGGATTACGCGCAGTTGCGCATTCGCCTGCAAAAGCTTCTGGATCCGAAAAACCCGATTGATACGGTTCGTTACTACGTGCTTTGCAGGAACTGCGTTGAACGGGTCGATGTTGATGGCAACCGCGATTTTGAGATTCATAGCCCGTTTATTATTTCATGAAGGTATTAACCCATTTTCAAAAACGATGATGAGCTTTAATAGTTTGGTGACATTGTTTAACAGTGTTTTTCACTTCGGTTTTATTGCAGATGTTCTGAGCGTTATCGGTACTGTTTTTGCCGGTTTCGGGTGGTGGCAGGCAAAGATTAACAGTAAGCAAATGACGAAGGAAAAAGAGCGGATGAACCGGCAGATAATGGTTATTCTCAGGCTTGCTGAATCTCACCGTCAAATTATACTCCCTGTGCACCTCCGTCGTCATGAACTGACCAGAGCTGAGTTGCTTGGTCGCATAGGCATGATTCCAAGAAAGAACAAGGGCAATTTTTTTGCATTAAGCTATTGTCATTCACCATCGTTTTTTAAAGAACTGAACCGGATTCAGACATCCGATAAGGAAGAAGATTTGGTTATTCACTGTTCCATTGAGGAAATGGAGCAGTTTGACGTATAATGAAGCGTTAAGTGAACACTAACGTAAAATTTGATCTGCCGTTATTATGAACCATAAATTCAATAGAGGCCCTTGCAAGAAAGGCTGCAAGTTTGGTCTCAATTTTTCAGATACCCCAGTTTCCCTGTTACGAAGAAACAGAAAAAAAGATGGCTCGTAGAGAGGTGGTACGGAAGCTATCGAAGAGAAATTTTTCTTTACAGCTTGGTTACTGTGTGACTGCTGATGATATTGATCGTATGAAAAAAGAGCTTGTCGAGTAAAGGGGTCTATTGCTTATTGCTTTTAATATAACCGGTTATGTTGCGCAGCGATTCTTCGGAACCAGTCTGTTAATTGATTGGTAAATACTCGGAGCCTTGTTGACGATTTGCGGGTAAGTTTTGATTTTTTTTTGATTTCCTGAGGAAAAAACGATATATATAAAGCATGGTTACATGATTGACTTGTTGGTTACTCCGTGATGTTACTCACTGTCCTACCTTCTGACTGAACTTTACAATTCCTTGCTGCTGACGGGTTGTTGTTTATAGAATTTCGGTTTACTGGTTACAATTTTTTTAGTTGTAGCTACTAATGGTAACACTTGAAAAGCTGATGCCTTATGTCAAGTACGCAGTACCTTTTTCTTTTCACTATTGCTTCCCCGCAAGCCTTTATTTCGCAAGCACGAAAAACGCACGACCTATATGCAGGCAGTGCCATTATTTCTGAATTGATTGATGCTGCAATGGTTGCCGTAGGTAAAGAGCATGTGATCTTTCCTAATAAAGATTCTTCATCAAAACCCAATCGCTTTCTTGCAAAAATACCCCTGCCAGAAGGCAAGGATATGCAAGAATTTGGTAATAAAATTGAGCTGGAAGTAAGAAAACAATGGCACGAAATAGCCGTTCGTGCATTTAAGAAAGCCGAAGTATTTAAAGAAATAAACATAGATGAAACTTTACTAGAAACACTAAGCTTAAATGGTTGCACAAAACTTATTTCACACACATCGTCTATTGCAGCTTGCCAAATTGCAGAATTTCCAGATATTTATTGGAGCGCTATTCCATATAATGAAAATGGAAACTACAAGGATCAGCATGATAAATTAAATGGGCTTCTTGGTGGCATAAAAAACGTTCGCAAGTTTTGCCAGTTACATGAAACAGACGGTAGCCGTAAATGTGCTCTTGATGGTGAACGTACAGCTATTTTTTATAGACCTTCCATTGATGATAATGGAAATGTAAAACAATCCCCCCCACCTTTTCTATCGAAAGAAGGAATTATTGTCAATTCCAATTTAGATACAGGCGAAGCACTTAGCGCTGTTTCGTTAGTTAAGCGATTTTACAAAAAAGGGAAGGGGAACAAATTTTCCTCTACAGCGCAAATTGCATTACTCAATATTTTAACAGACAACACATTTGAAGTTGAATATAATAAATCCTTTGGGGGTGATGGTGATGTTGACTATCAATTATTTTATGAAGAAAACTTAAGTGAGAAAAATCTTATAAGGCAAGGCATAAAAAGAAAAAATGATAAACAATTAGACGAAATAAAAAAACTGTTCAAGAAATTAATTCCTGATAATAAAAAAGCTACAAAATATTATGCCCTGCTGCTCTTTGATGGTGATAGCTTTGGCAAGCTCTGGTCGGGCGACACTCTGAATGATGATGTAGAACTTGATGTTTTTCAAGGGGAGCTTGCCGAAAAACTTCATCTTTTTGCGAATGAAGCAACATCTTATTTAAGCGGTGAAAAGGGAAGAGCAGTTTATACTGGAGGAGATGATTTCTTAGGGTTTGTTAATTTGAGTTGCCTCTTTGATGTAATGAAATATCTGCGAGAGGCGTTCGATAAGGATGTACATCTACTGCTCAAAGAAAATTTGAAGCCAGATGAAAAAATTACCTTTACCGCAGGAGTCGTTATAGCACATTACAAAGCTCCACTTGGTGAAGTTCTTAAAAAAGCTCATGCCCTTGAAGAAGATGCTAAAAAACAGTTTGAACATACAGGTAAGGATGCTTTTGGAATTGCTGTAATGAAAAGCTCCGGGGAGATTAATGAGGCATTTTTGAAATTTAAAATAGTAAAGTCAGAAAATGATGTCATAGACGTTGAGTCAGTTCCTCTGATTCAACGTGTTGTCAAGCAGCTTCAAAGTAAAGAAGGTTTCTCAAACACTTTTATAAAAATGTTTGAGCGAGAAATGCAAAAAGTTATGGATAAAGAAGGTAGAGTCAATATTTCTCCAGTGGCTATAAGTGCCGAGCTTAAAAGACTATTGGGACGTTCATCAAAGCAGAGTGGAAAGGAAAAAGAAGAGGAGATAAATGGTTTTTTCTCTGTTGTTGATTCTCTTAGGCAGATATCAGGTAAAACATCAAACTTTCACTCAATCTTAAATATCTGTGATTTTATCAAACGGGAAACTTCCAAAGACTCACAATAAAATGACCCTACTTAAGCTAAGGGCTCTCGATACACTCTTTTTCCGAGATGGAAAACCTTTTTCAATGGGTGATGAAACTTGGGCAGATGGCATTTTTCCGCCACCACCCTCGGTGATTTATGGTGCCTTAAGAACAGCATATTTATCAGAAAATATCGCCGAACTGGCGAATGCCAATACACAAGATGATAAAACAAAAAATTTAATAATTAATTTCTGTGCTTTCCACAGCGGGGATAAATTTTACTATCCTTGCCCATTGGATGTTGTAGAAAAAAAGAAACAAAAAGATATCAACAAGCCAGAGTATACAATACTTAATCTTGAGGAAAAGCCAGAAAATTTTTATTCAAGTTTAGGGTTATCTTTTTTGCTTCAAGCTGAAGAGCAAGTTGAAGAAGCTTCTGGCTTAATGAGTGAAATATCTTTAAGAGAATATTTGCATAAAAATAAAATTCCTAAAACTCTAAAAAATAACTATCTGAAAGAGGAATCAAAAGTTGGTATTGGGAAAAACAACCTTACTAATACAAGTGATGAAGGAATGCTGTATCGTGTTGGAATGAAGCGACTTGCAAATATTGGATTAGCAGTTGGTTTCAGTGGTGTTAAAATTACCCAAAATGGGTTAATGAGGCTTGGTGGTGAAGGCAAGTCAGTCTCGTTTTCATCAGAAAATTCATTACCAAATATTGCAATGCCTGAACAGCTTTCAGAGGAATATTTTAAAGTATATTTAGCTACTCCCGCCATTTTTACCGAAGGTTGGAAGCCATCAGATGAAAAAGTAAGTGGCGCAAAACTTATTGCGGCTTGTATAGGAAAACCGCTTTATATCGGTGGCTTCGATATGAAACCAAAAGATGGTAACAAAGCTAGACCAAAACCAATGCGCCGTGCTGTACCTGCAGGCAGCGTTTTTTATTACAAAGGGTCGCGTGAGTGCGCTGAAAAACTTCATGCAACTTCAATTTCAGATTACGGCTCAAAGCAGGGCTTTGGAATTGCCTATGTCGGGAGTGTTAATAAATAGAGGCTAATAATGAGAAAAGTTATAACAACGGTTGGTACGTCGATTTTTACAAATTTTAATCGTGATTCTGATGCGATTCAAGAAGATTATGACAACTTAAAAGATTCACCGCATAGGGCTTGGGATGAAGAAAACGAACGCATTCACAGCATCTGTAATAATGATGATTTTAAAAAATGGATTACCAGACATTTTGGCACATGCTGTGCGGAAATTTCAAGTCTTCTTAAAATTCTCGAAACAGAGGATGATGATTTGGAAGTTTATCTACTTGCAACCGATACTATTCTCTCTCGGCTTGCAGCAAAGATGATTCAACAACAAACTATCATGCATCCGCATGGAAAAAAAATTATCTTAAAATTTAATCCCAACGATGGTGATGTTATTCAAGGATTACAAGTAAACAATGCTAATACGTTTGAAACTGATGGTTTGCAAAATTTTATTAAGCGATTTGTTACCATTCAAAAATTTTGTACAGAAAATGATAAACTGATTTTAAATATTACAGGAGGCTACAAAGGATTGATTCCCTATTTAACTCTTATTGGTCAAATTAATGAGGTTTCAATTAAATACCTTTTTGAAGAATCAAAAGAGTTAATCACAATTCCTCAATTACCTATAAATTTTGATTGGGAAATTGCAGTAGAGTATAGTTATCAACTTAAAAAAGATCTAACTTTATTATCAGAAGAAGAGAAAAAAGAACTTTTCGAAAATGGTATTTTAGATGATTCGATAAGATTAACACCATTAGGAAAATTATTTAAGTTATTTGCCGATACGTATGACCTTGAAAAACCAATAGTTGCACAGTTAAGGGGGGATTGTGCCGAATTTCGTTGGTTTGAGTATTTTGTATCAAAGTATCCCAATTATAAGTTGCGTCGTTCTGTTGGTAATGGTCAAGCTATTCGAGGTATCTCTATTCAAAAAGAGATAGATGTTCTAATTGAAAAAGATGCTGAAATTATTATTGCAGAGTCAAAGCCAATAAAAGACTTTTATGAAGAGGTTATGCGCTCTAAAAGTGTAAAAGAGCAGGTTAATGATCTTTTATCTGAGTTGAGAGATAAAAAAATAGTTCCGAATGAATATTGCCTTTGCCTTTATACTGTTAAGTCTGTTGATATAAAAAATTTGAAATTAAATATCTCTATTTTGGATGTGAAAAATCTGGTTTTGTCAATTTTCCCTAATTGTAAGTTTACATTGTATTTGATGAGGAAAATGGGAGAATTACAAGGTTTTATGAAAAAGCCACTGAAGTCGGTACAAGATTCTATTCAAATAATAAATCTATAGCATTTTATGTTCCGTAAAGCAACCCCACTTTTTTTAATCTGTGAAACTCCCCTTCATGCGGGTAGCGGTAGCGATTTAGGCGTTATTGATTTACCAATTCAACGCGAACGCCACACATCATTTCCGAAAATTGAAGGCTCATCCCTTAAAGGTAGCTTACGCGAAGCCTTTGAAAATAAACTCACTAAGCCAAATGATCGAAAGAAAATTCATCTTGCCTTTGGCTTTGATGAAAAGACACCTGAAAATGATGAGAGTATAAAAAAACATTTTGGTGACGATAAACAATTTCAAGGAGCATTAGGTTTTACTGATGCACGTTTATTGCTTTTTCCTGTAAAATCTATGAAAGGCGTTTTTGCATGGATTACCTGCCCAAAAGTGCTGGAACAATTTCAACGCGATTTAGCTTTAACTGCATGTAGCTATATTGATGAGCTTCCAACAGATAATATGGTTCCCAATAATAGCAAACTGATTGTCAATGGCAATAATATTGTTTTAGAAGAATATACTTTTATAGTTACCAAAGATTCTGATAAGAATGGCAATACAACAAAACTTGCGAAGTGGCTTGCAGATTGCTTATGTGATGATGGTTCTTATTGGCATAATCATCTCATTAACAATTTAGTAGTGCTTCCAAATGAAGATTTTACTGATTTTGTTAATCTCTCAACCGAAGTAATTACCCGCACAAAAATTAATAATGAAACGGGCACCGTTAAAGATGGCGCTCTCTTTACAGAAGAATACCTCCCTGCAGAAAGCGTCCTGTATTCTCTTACATTGTTTAGCCCGCTTTTCCATAATGAAACCGTTAAAAAAGTTTTCATAGATGAAAATGCTAAACTTGATAATGAATCACAATCTGATTTTGAAACAAAAATTGTTAGTGAATTCTTTAATGCTACGATTAACAATAAACTGCAAATCGTTCAAATTGGTGGAAATGCTACGCTTGGCAAAGGCTTAGTAAGAACAAAACTATTGGAGGTATAATAGCAATGCCAGAAAATAGACGACTTGAAATTGAGAAAAGCAGAGCTAATCAAGCTTTTAATGATGTTAAAAACATCAAAGATGAAGCTTTTTCTAAAAAATATAAAAGTCTTGTAAAAAAAACTCCTGCAAGAATTAAAAATTGTGGTTTAAATGAAACTCTGGCATTCATTTTTTCTAAGCAAAATAATAAACCCTATTTTAAAAAGCTTTATGAGCAGTTAAATCAAAGACTTCAGTCCAGTGGATATTTAACTTCATCAACTGAAGAACTTATGCTCCAACTTATTAAAATGGATAAATCGTTGTATCGCTCTGTAACAAATGAAACTCTTGCGTATTTAACTTGGATCAAGCGATTTACAGAAGGGATGATAGAAGGAGAGGACAATGAAGATTAAAGCAAAGCCAGTTACTGACTTTAACGGTGGATGTCATAAACGATTTGATTATACGAACGAATCAAATGAAAAGAAGTCAATTAAAGTATTTAAAAATAATTGTTCGTTGACTAATATATCTTTTAATGAATTACTTGGAACAATCGAATATGAATTAGAGTTAGATGAAAATGAACATGTTATTTCTATCACTAAAATAGAAAGTATCGCAGAAAGAAAAGATAATCCAAGAACGCCACAACCATCACAACCCGCAACAGATAATACTGAATCAAAAGACTCTATGAATGAAGCTATTGATTATACTGATAAATGTGAAGTTGTTGCCTACAAATGCGCCAAACAATCTGTTTTTCTTGGAAAAGACTATAAAAACCATGCTAAGTCATTACCAATGATGATTCGAGCAAATGGACTTGGCGCAACACTTGCTTTTCTTAAAAGTAAAGAAAAAGATGAGCATTTAAAAAAGCTGTATGAACATCTTGGGTGCTATTTAAAAATAAAAAATGCAAAATTAAATATGGGTGAAGTCGCCGATGCAATTCTTAAGTGCACATCACAAGAAACAAAAGAGTTAACAAAAGAAGCGCTTGCCTTTTTAGGTTGGCTACGTCGTTTTACTGAAGGGTTAATAGTTGATCAAAAATAGTCAAACTTTTTTATTTGGAATATAATCTATTAAATATCGATTTAATTTTTCTATGAGTCAGATTAAAAAAGGTCTTTTATCAGTTACAAAAGTTAAAAGTGGTAAATATATAGCCACAATAAAATTTGATGATGGTAAAAATGCGCCATCATTATCCGCCTATTCGTTTACTGATGATAAATTGCATGGTAAACCTTGTGTTGTACAGCTTGAAAATGGTCAGGTTATTAAAATTGAAGTTGATGGAAATGAAGTTGGCAAAAGTCATCGAAGTACACATTTGGAATATATGTTACAAAATCAATCAAGTCCAGAGGTAACATTTATGCCAGATAGTTTTGTAATCGAAAATACAAGATTACCGAGTGACACTAGGAGTGCTTTACAGGATATCCTGCCGGATAATTTTGCATTAAAACTTAATAAAGCTGTACGGTTCGATAAAGTCAATAACGAAAATAAGCCTGATAATAAGTTTTACTTTTTTAAAAATCAGCAAGGCAAGCCAAAACTAAAGATTCCAGATGAAAAATATTTAATTAAACCAATATTTGATTTTAACTTTTCGATTTTTTTAAATCAACAAATTCATCGAGCAAATGTTTTATTTGGACAAAAATATTTTATAATAATTAATAAAGAAGTTGATTGGCGGCTTGTTGTTGGTTTAGGCAATGAATCTGTTTATGAAACTTCGATGACACTACACCATATTTATGGTTTTCCATATATACCCGCAAGTGCAATTAAAGGAGTTGTAAGAAGTTGGATTATTACAGAGGTATTTGGAAACTTTAATATTCCTAATGAAGAAAAATATTATACACTTATAAATGCAGAGCATCGAGCTTATTCAAATAAAGCATTCTGCACAATCTTTGGCTGTCCCAAAGAAACTAAAAAAGTAAAGTTTGATGCAAATAATAAGCCTTCATTTATAAACGAAGAAAAACATATTTACGACACTGAATCGCTTCCTACAGCATTAGAAAAGGAATATCAGGGTGCTGTATGGTTTTTTGATGCCTATCCAATGACAGCCCCTACAATAAAAGTAGATATTATGAATCCGCATTATGGTGAGTATTATTCCGATAAAAAAGGAAAAGTTAATCCAGCAGATTATCTTTCACCTATTCCTATTCCATTCTTGACAGTAGAAAATGTTTCATTTCAATTTATTATTGGTGTTAAGCCATCTGATAACACAACTTTTAATGAATTAAATGACTTGGAAGTGTTGATCAGTGCTGATGTCAAGCTAAAACAAACGTCTACACTTTTGGAGGTTGTGCAATATTGGCTTGAGCAAGCGCTGATTAATCATGGTATTGGCGCAAAAACAGCCGTTGGGTATGGCTATATGAAATAACTGTCGCAGTGTTTTGTGTAAAGTATCATTAGCAAATTTAGATTGACGATAATGCACAGCATCTCTTTTAATTGTGAAATTATAACCCCCATGTTTTTGGCTGGAGCTGATGGGGAAACACCGGAACTTCGCGCACCATCAATTAAAGGCGCTTTGCGTTTCTGGTGGAGGGCGTTGCATGGACATTTGCCGATTAATGATGATGAGGTGCAAAAAGGCTTGAAATCACAGGAAACTGAAATATTTGGTGGCGGAGGAGATAAGGCTACCCGAAGTGCCATAATTATTAAAACGACTCATCCTGAATGGGATGGTTCTTACAGGCCTTATTTATTGCCGCATAAAAATCTGGGTCAAAAAAAAGCTTTTAACCCAGATACTCCACAACATTTTGAAATATCATTATTTCTGACTCGGTCTGTTCGGGGTTTTGATATGGATAAATTCAAGTCACTTTTTGTGCTTACCTGTCTTTTAGGAGGGGTTGGTAAACGCTCTCGTCGTGGATGTGGAAGTGTGAAAATAGTTGCAGTAAAAGAACGTGATGAAACTAATTACAAAACGTTTGATATGCCGAAGTCACTCAATGTGATTTTAGAAGAGTATATAAATCGTTTTTCAAGTCATTATAAGTTGGATAACCCAACAAGTCCGTCAGCAATATGTTTAAATCCAAGTCCTTTGTTCAAGGAAGCGTATCCATACATAAAAGGTATCCAAATTGGCAGCAAGCTTTATGATGATTATGATAAATTTCTATATAACATCGGCAACCAAACACATGAATCAAGAGTCAGATATCCAAATGACAAGTCTTTAGGTGATGCATTGGGGCAGGAGCGATTTGCTTCTCCAGTGTATGTATCAGCTTTGAAAGATTTATCTTGTTATAGGGCAATTATTACAACCCTTAATATGGCAGCAAAAAACAGTATTCCTGTCAATTCAGTAAAACAGAATGCATTTAAGAATGCCATTTTATAGTATTGGTTTTCATGCGCATCACCCTCGAACTATCCCATCGGCAGCGTACCGTCACGCTCCCAATAAACAACAGCCATCTCATCTCCTCCCTCATCTACAACATCGTCGATAAAAGCTCAAGCGAGTATGCTGAACTGTTGCATGATCAAGGGTACAGGTTGCAGAACAGGGCGTTCAAACTCTTTACCTTTTCGCCGGTTTATCCTGGCAGTCGCCGCAAGTGGGTGATGCACGAGAACGGTACCATGAGCACGGCTGAGGCTTTGTTGCATGTTACCATCTCTTCGCCCAAGGAGGAGTTTATTGAGCATCTGGTGATTGGCTTGTTGCAGGAACCCTTTGTCTGGATTGGGAAGGAACGGTTTCGGGTGGAGACGGTGCGAAAGCTTGACTCGCCTGACTTCACTGACAACATGCCGTTTATCATGCTTTCACCTTTGGTCTGCACCACAAAGCGTGAGCTTGAGCAGTATCCGCAGTTTCTCTTTCCGGGCGATCCCGAATTTGAGCGCGTTTTGCTTGAGAATCTCTGCCGGAAATATCAGGTGCTGCATGGGCGGGAGTTTACCTGTAACAGTGAGCAATTTAGCTTTGCGATTGATCCTGCTTATGTGGAGCGGATGAATGGCAAAATTCAGAAGTTGATCACGCTGAAAGAGGGGAGAAGTGATGAAACAAAAATCAAGGGAACGCTTGCACCCTTCAGGCTTCAAGCCCCACGAGAGCTGATTGAGGTTGGGTATGAGTGCGGGTTTGGCGAAAAGAATTCGATGGGGTTTGGTATGGTGAAGGTCGATGCCGGGCATGTACTGCGTCATGTCGAGGATATACATCCAATACATACAGAGGTGCCGGGTTATGGCGAATGATCCTCACAAGTCTTACGACGATTTGCCGTTTCTCTGCACTCCCATGGGTATTGATGCTGCTCCGTCCTCACTATGCAAAATCAGTAGCGTCCGGTAAAAAAATAAATATGGTCTGAAACAACTTGAAACGGAAGTTCCAGCACTAATAGAACGGAAAAATCCCATAAGACGTTATTATAAAATTATTTACGCTTAATGGCGAGTTTTTTTCTTGTGACTACATCGGGCTTTCTGAACAAACCCTCGTTTTAAAAACACCTCGACGGTAGGGAAAATCTCGCCTCTATACGCCAATCCAATAATCGCTGTAATTTTGGCCTCAAGAGGCTGTGCCG
>CAJEXW010000006.1 GCA_903994525.1 uncultured Chlorobiaceae bacterium | reverse complement strand
ATTTTAATATCAGCAAAGGTAAAGCGCTCTGCTTCATCAGGCGTGAAGCGCTCAAGCCATTCAAAATCAATTGCAAATGCTTTACTCATTGATGCTTCTCCATTTCAAAAGTACTTACCTGGCGAATGGATCAGTATCGGGCATAGGGTATTCCTGAACTGGCGTTTTCAAGTTGCGCCTCAACCGGAGAACCGTCCAAAGTGACCGCCCAGATATTCTGTGGAAAACCTTCACGACGTGCTTGACTGACCATCCCTTTTCTGGCCCCCTCTTGTAACAATCGTTCTGCTTTGGCTTTTGAAAAGATTCCAAGTGACTACTGACTACTCCTCTTTCGCGTTAGCCCTCTTCAAAACCACGCTAAAGACCGTTCCGTGGTTGACCCGGGAGCGTACGGCAATGTCGCCTTTGTGAGCCAGGACAATATGCTTGACAATCGAGAGCCCAAGTCCGGTCCCTCCCTTCTGGCGTGAGCGTGCTTTGTCGACCCTGTAAAATCTCTCAAAGATACGAGTAAGATCCTTTTTTGCTATACCTATACCGTTATCCTCAATCTCAAGCGTGATCTCTTCACCACTCTGGAATGCAGAAATCCTTATTCTACCATTATTTTCGTCTACATACTTGATAGCGTTGTCGAGAAGATTGCGGACAACAATGTCGAGATATCGTGCATCGGCATGAACCGGTGGAACTCCTTTGTCAATATTGATATCCAGCCTGATCTTTTTTTTCTCAATCGATGCCTTGAGCAGATCAACGGACTTTTCAACAAGATTGTTGAGGTTAACGGCCGAAAACAGGTACTCGATGTAACCAGATTCAATTTTTGAAAGGTCCAGGACATCGTTGACAAGTGCGGTGAGCTGTTCGCTTGCCTGCAGAATAATATGAAGAAAGGGTGCGGCATGTTTTGGATCATCCATAGCCCCTTCGAGCAGGGTTTCGGTATAGCCACTGATAACAGTGAGTGGTGTACGCAGTTCATGAGAGACGTTTGAGACAAATTCCCTCCGAATTCGTTCGAGATTGCGGAGTCTGGTGATGTCGTTGAGAACAAACACAGTACCTTCGAACTCTCTCTTTTTTACAAGCGGCATGGAGCTGATCTGCATGATGCGTTCACCTCTTGCAGTCATGAGGGTCAATTCCTCCTTGCGTAAGGATATTCGGGAGTTATGCACCCTGGCAAAGAGCTCTTGTAACCTACTGTCGGAGAGATGCCTTATTGGTCGTGACTTGAACATAGCACCTTCAATGCGGAATATTCTGGATGCCGCAGGATTGACAAGAATAATGTCGCCAGAGGAGTCGGTGACAATAATGGCTTCCCGGATACCCGAAAAAACGGCCTGGTACCACTCTTCACTCCGACGCATTTTGGTTATCTCTTTTCCCATGCGGTCTATTGCCAATGCCAAGGTTCCAACTTCATCATGACGATTGAGAAGGGGAGTTGTAATCGAAAAATTACCCTCTACACCTTTTTTTACAGCTCCGGCAAGGGAGCGAAGTGGGTGGGCAATGGTAAACGTTGCAACAAAACCTGCTGCAAGTGAAAAAACGAGAGCAAGCAAAAGCTCCGGTATGGCCTCCTTCTGCACTGCACGATCGAACACCTCAAGGTCATACAGTGGTTTGCTGAATCGAAGCACAGCAATGGGGCGTGGTGAACCGACGGGTACAGCCATATAGAGTGAATACTCCTGCATGGTGTAGCTAAATCTGGTATTTTCTCCATACCCTTTTTCCAGCGCGGCCTTTACCTCATCTCTTGCGCGATGGTTTTCAAGAATGGGAAGCTTCTCCTGCGGTACCGACGAGTCGGAAAGTACATGGCCATCAAGATCGATCAGGGTAACCCGGATGTCAAGTGTGCGTCCAATCTGTTTGATCCATCTCGTGGTATTGGGTATTGTTATCCATCCCTCTGGTTGTTGCTCAAGAATCTGCTTGTTAAGCAAAAGATTCCGGTGCAACTCCTTTCGATTGGCAGCAGAGACGATTGCTGTTAATCGATGGCTTATTGAAACATAGCCGATGACGATGGCAAAAAAAATGAGCATGCCGGTAACAAGAGCAAGCCTCAACGGGAGTTTCATGTGCATGAATGTTATCCCTGTAGCTCTGTAAGCTTTGTCACCTCTTCCCAAAGATGAAGGTAGGCTTTTGATGCGGGGCAGTTTGGCTGGACAGCATTGATTGGTGCCCGGTACAGTCCCATTTTTTCAACTTCGGAGTTGTAGGGAATGGTCTGAGTCAGAAATCCGGGAGTATTGCGGAATTCATTGATGATATCGCGATGCAGCTTTTTCTGTTTTTCTACCATTGAGAAGAAAGGGCGAATTTTTGAACTATTGAGTTTATTGGCATCAAAAAAATCTTTTAACTGCATAAAAGTCCGGATCGATAACGTCGTGGGAATCAAAGGAACAAGTATAATATCGGATGCAGCAAAAAGACTTTCGGAGAGCAGTGTCAGGTTGGGAGGAGAGTCAAAAAAGAGAAGTTGGTAATCATTGCTCAGCTCTTCAATGTTTTTTTTGAGTTTTCTCTGTGGATTTTTTTCTTCCGCCAGTTCAATATCAAGATTCCGATACGAAAAGTCGGATGGAAGCAGATCCAGATTATCAAAATCAGTTGCCTTAATATTGCTGTAAATTTTTTTGTTACCTTTGAGAAATTTGCCGCTGTTATACTTTTTCGAGGCAGAAATCCTGAAATAATAGGAGCTTGCACCCTGTGGATCAAGGTCGCAGAGTAAGGTTGGGGGAAAGAATCTGGACGATAAATAGGCGAGGTTAACAGCCGCAGCCGTTTTGCCAACGCCTCCCTTTATACTGTAAAGCGCTATTGCTTTCATAGTGAGCTGCCGGTTAAAAGATCGTGAAACAGTTGACTTGTCTCCTCGTGGTCAAACGAAGTGAAAGTTTTATTAAATTTGAGGCGAGCCTCTTCCTTTTTTTGAAAAAGAGTCACCATGAGTCCGCCCATTGATGCAGCGAATAACGTATCCGAATGTATCAACTCCAGTTGTTGGTGAAGAAAGTGAATTTGAACCGAAGCATCGACAAAGGCACCAAGATTTTCCTGTAGCTCTTTTAACTGTCTGATGACCGGGATAATTGCGTCAGGCTGAAAGATTGAAGCAAAAAATTCCAGCAGATACCGAAGTTTCTTGCAATCTATCCGTAACGCATGAAGCTCAGTATCAGTTGTTTCTCTGCTGATCTGGCGTCCGCGGCGGAGCAATTTCTTCCATGCCCTTTTGATGGTTTCAAGAGCAACGCTTTTTGTCGAACGCGATCCTTGGTGGGTACGTTCAACATCCGGAAGCGTTTGTTGATTCAGAAATCCCTCCCACTCATTCAGCGATACTTGATAGTCACTGGATGAGAGATAACGAGACAGTCGTCTGTGAAAAACTTTGCGAGATTCAGCAATATGTTCAAAAAAGGGAATAAGTGAGGGTTGCAGATTCGGAGGCAGAGAGTTGCAATAGCTCTTTTTTCGGAGAAGATAGACGTCCCTGTCGCGAAGGTCGTTTGTGCGTTTGCCAAGGGTCCTGAAGAGGTTGAGAAAATATTGGTTCTCTCTTTCATTAAAAATACCCATAAGCAGCTTCATGATCGAACGGGTGCGGCGTAGAGCCACACGGTAGTCGTGCAGAAACTCCGAGTCAATATTTTTTTTAATCCCGTTTTTATTCAGAAGCATCACCGAAAAGGTGTGCTCAAGGAGCAGCAGGGCACTTTCGTGAATAGTTGCATCAGGATGAAGTTTTGTCAGGAATTTTGCAGAGTAGCCCTGCACTCTCTGTTTGGCGCACTTCATGACGAGAAGAAAGAGTTCTCTGAAGTTCAGAACAGAGTGAACCGCTTCCAGGGAGGATAATGATTGATGTATTGGAGTTGTATCCTCTTCATATCCTTTGAAAGGGGTGAGAGCTAAAAGGTGAATCTCCTCTTGATAACGCTCATGGCCAGTCAACTGTATTGACTCAACAGCTATGATGGCAACAGTTTTGCTGTTTTGGTCAAGAAGGCGATATGATGTCGTAAGGGTATTCAGCAGACAAAGTCTTGAGAATGCCCTGATATTGCTTAATGAACAAAGCTTCGTTTGAAGGAGAGAGTCAGGAAGCGTTTCCGAAAAAAAAGAGAGAGGGTTGCCTTGAAAAGAGACAGATGCGCTCTTCTGGCCACTATTGATGTCGATCAGAAAAAGTATTCTCTCTTTTTTTTGGACAGCAACACCTTTTTCGAATGCATGCCATTCAAATGTGTCATAAAATGCCTGCTGCTCTTTTGTTGAAGAGAGGAGAGTCAATATCCATCCTGCCGGAAGAATTTGTTGAGCAAGCGTCTCAGGTGAAAGAGTGCTTTTCGTTCTAAAGTAGACTGTTTCGGGTATCGTACGCATTTGTTTCACATTTTAGATTAAATGCTTCAACAGCTCGATAATATCCTCGGGGGAGCCAACAACTGCTTTAGCTCCATATTCAAGAAGTTCACTTTCAGGCCTGAATCCCCAAAGTACTCCGAGGGGAAACATTCCGGCGCGTGTAGCAGTCTGCATGTCAATCCCGCTGTCACCCACATAAAGAATCGTGGAGGGCTCTTCTCCCAGCATCTGGGCGACGAGTAGTGCCCCTGTCGGGTCAGGTTTGGGAGCAATGCCACTGTGATGGCCCATTACAACATTGAATTTCCAATCTTTAAGTAACTCTTCAGCACAGTGTTGGGTAAATTCATCGGCTTTATTGGAGAGAATAGCCATCTTAACACCTTGTTCAGTAAGGAAACCGAGGAGTATATCGATACCGGGGTAGGGGCGCGAATCAATATTCCAGTTTTCTGCATAGCGTGCCATAAAATCCGGCATGAGTCGATCTATGGTTTCCGTGGTGCCAATCCCCTCTGGCAGCGCCTTTCTGACCAGTTCTCTCATACCCTGGCCTACAAGAAAACGGCACTCATCAAGCGTGTGGGAAGGATATCCGTTGTTGGAGAGCACGGCATTGAGCGTTCTGGCCAGATCCTGCAAAGTATCAAGCAACGTTCCGTCGAGGTCAAAGATAACAGCTTTAAAGATCATAGATCACAGTTATTCATGCGACGAAAAAAAAGCACCCCATGCCAGAGGCATAAAGTGCTTGTAAAAGTAAAAATGGTTTGTGCTTATTTTTTTGGAGCAATAGCCGATGCAGCGCTCTCAAACACGTGTCCAATGGTGTTGGATGCACTGCCAACCAGATCGATTGCTGTTTTGGCGAGAGGCTCAGCGAGCTGTACTATTGCCTGAACTCCACCGCTGACCACATCAAACTGCTGCTGTACAAGTTTGCCAGCGGTCTCAACAAAGGAGCTGACAGTTGCTGAAAAATCGTTTGTTTCGTTTGCCATAGAGATTAATATTTTGGGATTGCTGGTGATGGAGAGGTTGTCAAAAGAAAATCAATATTTTAATGACTCATACCCTGTTCACTACATTTTTATTAACTTAATAAATATAGTTACAGAAACCAATAGAAACTGTAATCCGAAAGAGAATACATACACAGGTACGTCTGATAAATGTTACAAAGATGTAACAGAAATGCCTTTGTTTTCTATGATGAAAGCTGATAGATTGGGGTTCATCTGAATAATAATCAGAGAGTGACAAGGGGGTAAGGTGGATTTTAATAGGCAGTAATTAATAAATATGGCTGAAAAGAGTGCAGTGGAACGTAGCCGATCAACTGTTTTTGTGGTAAGCGCACGAAAACGAATGCTGAACAAGATCGCAAAAACAGCCGGAGAAGGCCTGCTTTTTGCTTTAGCCTCCTTTGTTGCTGTTATTGTTATTTTTATCTTTTTTTTCGTGGCTCGGGATGCTGTTCCATTTTTTCAGCTTCGAGGTTTTACAGAGTTTTTCACCAGTTCAAACTGGTACCCGGCAGATGAGCCAGGGCAATTTGGGGCACTGGCAATTATTTATGGCAGTCTGATGGTGACGCTTGGCTCTGCTCTTATTGCTGTGCCGATGGGTGTTGCTGCGGCAATATGCCTTAGTGATATTCTCCCTTTTTCTGTTCGACAATATGCAAAGCCTGTCATAGAAATGCTTGCGGCAATTCCTTCGGTCGCTTTTGGCTTTTTTGCACTTGTTGTGCTTGCTCCGCTTATGCAGAACAGCGGTGGTACCATGCTTATGTGGGCATGGTGGCTCCTTGTCTCTCCATTTCTTCTTCTTGCTGTCATTGTTGCTTCTGATCTTTTGACTACGTCGATTCAGGATGAGAAGCGTCGTCATAACCGATATATGCTTTTTGTGACTTTTTTTGGGTTCATTTCCCTTGCCCTTTTGTTTACGGTGGGCACTCTGCTCAACGGAATACAAATTATTACTGGCACCAACGCACTGAACGTCTCGATCATCCTGAGTTTCATGGCTCTCCCCACCATTGTAAGCGTCTCTGAAGATGCGCTTCAGGCCGTTGGGCGTGATATTCGTGAGGGAAGTTATGCGCTTGGAGCAACTCGGGCGGAGACAATTATTAAAACTATTTTGCCAGCCGGAAGCAGCGGTATTCTTGCTGCCGTTATTCTTGGGATTATGCGAGCTTTGGGAGAGACAATGGTGGTCTGGATGGCTTCTGGCAACTCCTCACATATTCCGGACCCATGGTTTAACTATCTTGAAGCCATCCGTACACTTACAGCAACTATAGCCGGCGATATGGGTGAGGCTGACCAGGTGACCGGATCGGCTCGCTTTCATGTTTTGTTTGCCATGGGTTTTCTCCTTCTTCTGATAAGCTTTATCAGTAATTTTGTGAGTGAAAGAATTGTTATTCGTCAGCGAAGAATTCTTTCCGGTCAATAGCGTTTTTTCATTAATCCCTTTATCATGAATATAGGTACCAGAAAAATACTTGATCGTTCGTTTACCGCAGTTGGTATCGGCTCTATAATTGTCATGGCCTTAGCCCTGATGGTGGTGGTGGTTCCAATTGTCTCCAATGGTATCGGAGCAGTATTTTTTACAGGAACTGTTGAGCACCGCAAGATGTTGCGAAATGAATTTCAGCGGGGAGATACCCAGCATCTGGCAAGTGAGGTTGCTTCTTCAGAACGATATCGCGCAAGGGTTTACGAGATTCTGGGTACTTTTGAAAAAGAGCTTGAGGGGATGGAACCGGCCCTAAAAAGGCAATACACGTCAAAATATGCGCAGACAAGAACCGCCATTCAGGCCCTGCTTGGCCCGTTGCCTGGTGATACAACCCCAATGCTGACCAGGTTTAAATATGGCCAGACCCGGTGGGAGAAAGCAGAGGAGAAGCTTCATGATCTGCTCTATGAGTCAAAGTGGGACAATTCCAATTCCGAAATTATGGGAAAGGAGTATTTTGTAAGTCGCTCAAATGCTTTTAAGGGAACCTCACTCGCACCTCTTTTTCCCTATATGAAAAGTAATATCGAAAAAATGCTTCTCCCCGAGTTTACGGTTTACTGGGGATTTATTACAGACAGTTCAGTTGATTCCCACTTTTTTGGTGGTATCTGGCCCGAGATTCAGGGCACCTTTTTTTTGGCCATGGGGGCAATGCTTTTTGCCTTTCCACTCGGCGTTATTGCTGCGGTTTATTTTACCGAATATGCACGACCCGGATTTTTGAACAGTATGCTTCGCAGTGCCAACAGTACTCTGGCCGGGGTGCCAAGTATTGTCTTTGGAATGTTTGGACTTGCTTTTTTCATTAACACGCTAAAGGTTTCTGAGTCAAAAAGTGTGCTTGCTGGTTCTCTGACGCTTGCTATCATGATTTTGCCGACAATTATTCGTGCTGCTGAAGAGGCTATTCTTGCTGTCCCCAAAACGTACAGAGAGGCATCGCTCAGCCTCGGTTCCACCAAATGGAATACCATTGCAACTGTTATTTTGCCGGCAGCACTTCCGGGTATCCTGACTGGAGGGGTAATAAGTCTTGGCAGGGCAGCAGGGGAGACCGCTCCAATTATTTTTACAGCAGCAGTCAGTGTGGGTTCAGCAATTGGTCTTGCCGACGTTTTTTCATCCCCCACTCCGGCCCTCTCATGGAATATCTATAACCTTGCAAGTGAACATGAAGCTGCAGCCCAGCTTCGCCATGTTCAATACGGCATGGTGTTTGCCCTTGTCACGATTGTGCTGTTGCTGAACCTTTCGGCGATAGTGCTACGGGCTCGAATTTCAAAAAAAATGAAAGGCTAACAACCAATAATTATTCATGATAACTTCAGAAAGTTTTACAGAGAAGAAAGCAACTCGTGATATCTATTTGCCACCTGAACGAAAAACAGTAGACGGTGGTGGCGAGTCTCATGTGGTTGCCAAGGATTTTTCAATTTATTATGGAGAGTTTGAAGCGGTAAAGAAGGTCAGTGCAGATATTCTGTCGAGATATGTGACTGCTATTATCGGGCCAAGTGGTTGTGGAAAGAGCACCTTTCTGCGTGCGATAAACCGTATGAACGACCTTATTCCGAGTTGTCGCACGTCAGGTTCGCTGCTGTTTGACGGAGAGGATGTCTATGGAAAGTACACCGATGAGGTGTTGCTGCGCAAAAAGGTTGGGATGGTTTTTCAGAAACCCAACCCCTTTCCAAAATCAATTTTTGATAATATAGCCTATGGCCCTCGTCTGCATGGCATGAGCGACAAGAAAAAGCTTATGGAAATTGTTGAGCGCAGTCTTAAAAAAGCTGCTATATGGGATGAGGTTTGTGACCGTCTTGACAAAAATGCTCTTGGATTGAGCGGTGGTCAGCAACAACGACTTTGTGTTGCACGAACTCTGGCCGTGGAGCCGGAGGTACTTCTGCTTGATGAGCCAACCTCGGCTCTTGATCCCAAGGCTACAGCCAAAATAGAGGATTTGATTCAGGAGTTACGTGGGAGCTATACGATCATGATCGTTACCCACAACATGCAGCAGGCCTCCAGAGTCTCTGATTCCACCATGTTTTTTTATGAAGGGGTTTTGGTTGAACACGCCGCAACTGCGCAGCTCTTTACCAATCCAAAAGATCCGATGACTGAAGATTATATCACCGGAAGATTCAGCTAACAAATTAGAAGTTCAGAATAATGTCATCACGTCCTGTCCATGAGCTTATCAAAGAACTCTCTATGGTTCTTGTCCAAATCTCTGACAAAGTAGTTGGTAACTTGTATAACGCCCTTGATGCGGTTAAGCACAATGATGAACAGGGCGCACGCCAGGTCAGACTGGTTGATCGTGAAATTGACGTTGCTGAGGTAACGCTTGAAGAGCGCTGTCTGGCTTTTCTTGCTCTACAGCAGCCTGTTGCCAGAGACCTGCGAACAATTGTCACGATTATCAAAATAAACGACGACCTGGAGCGTATCGGTGATCTGGCTGTTCATATTATTGATCGCATGCCTGAGATCAGTCCTGAAATGGTGGAGTCCTTCTCTTTTGTGGAAATGGGGAGGCATGCCGGCGAGATGGTGAAAAAATCTATTGAGGCTTTTATCTCTAAAGACCGGGCACTGGCTGATGAGGTTTGCGCTCTTGACGAAGAGATTGATGTGATGCATCGCTTTGTCTTCAAAAAGGTGACCGTGTTCATGAAAAGCCCATCATCTGATGTTGACCAGCTTATTGCTGCATTGAGCATCTCCAGGTATATCGAACGTATGGCTGACCATGCTTCAAGAATAGCTCAAGAGGTTATCTATCTGGTGACCGGGGAAATTGCACGCCATAATGGTAGCTTCTTTTATGAAAAACTTATTGAATCACTGAACACAGATAAGTCTTCGGAGCACCACAAAGAGGCATAAATGATTGTGCTCTTGGTGCCTCATTCATGAATGAGGAGCTGGAGGTTGCTGAAATTGAACTGGAGCTTCAGCGATGTTCCTGAAAAGTTTGATACGGGAGAGGTGCTGTGGCCAGTTCAGCAAAAATGTTGTAAGCGCCTCCCACACCGAAACCCATGCGACAATGGTAAGCCCTTCGGCAAAAACCGTATTCAGAAACGAGGGAGTGCCCTCAACCACAAAAAGATGATTGACCCATAAAGAGAGGACGAGAATGATGATACCGATAACAAGAAGAGTTGCTGCCGTTCTCAGCATCTTGTTCATCGCTTCAAGTTCAAGTTCCCGCTGGTAGATAAAAAATTTATGGACACTGGTACGTACTCGCAGCATGAAATCTTCAGAAGGAAATGACTCAAACATGAAGCGAATCACAAAATCAACCTGGCCAATTTCACGAACACACTCTGTGAGATAATTAACAAGATCTTCATCGAGATCTTTTTTGTGGTATGGAGCCGTTTTGTCGAAATCCTCATAAAGATCCTCTACACGCCTTGCTGCTACATCAACAATAACAAGGCCATCAACGGTTTGATCATACCGGTCAACTATTTTTTTTGGCACTGCCTATGATATTTTTATAAAATAAACACAATTATCCTTCTGATTCAATTATAGCTTTTTTCCTGATTTCAAAAAAACGATCTTTTTAATGAAAGATAATATTCACATAATCTTAATAAAAGTATCGGTTATTAATAGTATGCAAACTTGTATCAAGGAAATGCAATTGCCCCCCAAATAATAATATAAGATTATTTAATAGAATAAGTTAATTGTATGGGGTGATCATTTTTAAGCCATTTAAGCCTTTTGTACTGACAGGTTATTTCGCTTTAAGTTATTGATCATGTATCTTATTAGGCTTTTAAGAAACCATACAATTTAAAGGGAAAAAAAGATTATATTTTACAATCATTTTTCTTTGAGAAATTGAATAAACCTGGTCATCTGTAAACTGCTTGTTATTGAGTTGTGATTCGATTTTACGTACAAATAGTTTGTACGATAGAAAAATTTAAATTATATATATAAAAATAATTATCTAATAAAAAGTTAAACGCCGTGATTAATTTTAATAAAAAAATACTCATTATTGGATTTGGTTCTGTATCTCAATGTACAGTTCCTGTTCTTTTTAAGCACATCAACGTCGATTATAGTCATGTCACTATTATGGATTTTGAGGATATTCGTGAAAAAGTATTACCATGGACAGCTTTGGGTGTTACATACATTAATCATCAAATTACACCGTATAATATAGCCCAGACGCTTGCGACGTATGTATCCGAGGGCGACTTGATCATAGATTTAGCCTGGAATATCGATTGTTGCGAAATTCTTCAATGGTGTCATGATCATGGTGTCCTCTATATTAATACCTCGGTAGAGGTGTGGGATCCTTACACAGGAGTTGAGACTCAGCATCCTGCCGAAAGAACACTATACTGGCGGCACATGACCATTCGTCGCATGACATCACAGTGGCAAGAGAAAGGTGTCACGGCAGTGCTTGAACATGGTGCCAATCCAGGATTGATATCGCACTTTACAAAACAAGGTTTACTTGATATTGCTGGCGCGGTCATTGCCCGGAACAAGGTCGGCCCTGCTCAAGCCGAAATTATTAAAGAGTTAGCTGAAAAAAGAATCTTTAATGAACTGGCTATGGAGCTTGGTGTGAAAGTGATTCATTGCTCCGAAAGGGACACGCAGATCTCTGATGTTCCAAAACAAGTTGATGAGTTTGTCAATACCTGGAGTGTCGAGGGATTCAGGGAAGAGGGTATGACGACTGCCGAAATGGGTTGGGGAACACATGAAAAGGAACTCCCACAATTTGCCTTTACCCATCAGGAAGGGCCAAAAAACCAGATTTGTCTTGCCAAAATGGGTATGAACACTTGGGTGTGCTCCTGGGTGCCTGACTATGATATCCGTGGCATGGTAGTGCGCCATGGCGAGGCTTTCACTATTTCAGACTACCTTACAGTCCATAAAGAGGGGCAAGCCATCTACCGTCCGACAGTACATTACGCCTATTGTCCCAGTGATGCCGCTATTACCTCTCTGCATGAGCTGCGTGGTTATGATTACAGGCTTCAGTCCAATTTCAGGATTATGAATGATGAGATTATCAAAGGTTCTGATATTCTTGGTGCACTACTGATGGGTCATGCTTTTAATTCCTGGTGGACAGGCTCCGACCTTAGTATTGAGCAATCCAGGGCGTTGGTACCTCATCAAAATGCCACCACGATGCAGGTGGCGATATCTGTAGTTGCAGCCTGTATGTGGATGATAGAAAATCCTGACAGAGGTGTTGTTGTGCCAGATAATATCGACCATGAGTATATCCTTGGAATCGCAAAACCCTGGCTTGGCAACTTCATATCAAAAGCCTCCGACTGGACCCCTTTAAGATATAATCCAAACTTTTTTGCAGGGTTTAACGCCCCTGATATTGATGAGACAGATCCTTGGCAGTTCAAGAACTTTCTTATTACTGATAATGATTAAAACAGGATACACTTCATGATACCTCAATATTTACAACAATTGGCTTTGGAGCATGGTACACCATTGTTTGTGGTGGACCACGAAGTGTTGCGTGCTAATTACCGTGAGTTCAAGCTGCACCTTCCAAGAGTTCAGGCCTATTTCGCTGTTAAAGCAAACTCATCCAGAGAAATCGTTACAACGTTCTATGATGCCGGTGCAAGCTTTGATGTGGCATCAATGCCTGAGTTTCTGAATGTCTATGGAAATATTAAAAGCCTGGCACCTGTTGAGCAACAGGATTTTATCTGGGATAAAATCATCTATGCAAATCCGATAAAGCCAATACAAACGTTAAAGGAGCTCGACCAGTATAAGCCGCTGGTCACTTTTGATAACGAAGATGAAATAGCGAAAATCGCCACTTATGCACCGAACACTGGCCTTGTTTTAAGAATAAAAGTTCCAAATACTGGAGCTATGGTAGAACTCTCTTCCAAATTTGGTGCAGATCCCGGTGAAGCTGTTGATCTTATAGACAAAGCGTTCAAGAGCGGACTGGTTGTCGAAGGTTTAAGCTTCCATGTCGGAAGTCAATGCACAAATTTCCAAAATTATGTTCAGGCACTTAATCTGGCATCAAATATCTTTAAGGAATCGTGGGAACGAGGGCATAAGGAGGTAAAAATTCTTGATATTGGCGGCGGTTTTCCCGCTCCTTACGATAAAAATGTAAAACCCTTTGCCGAGCTTGCAATCATGCTCAATTCCGAATTTGACCGGCTCTTTCCGCCCGACATTGAAATTATAGCCGAACCCGGAAGATTTTTAGTTGCAACTGCCGCTTGGGTCGTGATGGAGATTATTGGTACAGCGTATCGTGATGGTAAACGATGTTATTACGTCAATGACGGGGTTTATCATACTTTTTCAGGGATTATATTTGATCACTGCGAGTATCCGTTAAAATCCTTCAAAGAGGGCAATGAAAAAATGTGTGCGATTTATGGCCCTACCTGTGACGCTCTCGACACCATTACGATGGCTAATCTTTTACCCGTAGACCTTGCGATTGGAGATCTACTCTACAGTGAAAATATCGGAGCCTACAGTCATGCGTCATCAACCTACTTTAATGGGTTTCCACCTGCAAAGGTCTTGCATATCAATAGATAGTTTTCGTTGTTTAACTGGTGAATTCAAACGCAATGAGGTCAAACCCTTGAACTTTGTCGGTCTTGACCTCTTGCGTCAATTATTGCCTGAATGTCTAATAAGGGGAGATAAAATTTAAAAGGGAGTAGCATGCAAAACATACATGCAGGCAGAAGGTGGTGGCAATTGCCCTTTATGGTTGTTATTTATTTTTGTTCTTCGTGGAGTTGTGCGTTCGGAGATCAACAGAAAAGTGCATTGCGTCGTCACATCGAAACCATAGTGGTAATCTATGCAGAGAACCGAAGTTTTGATAATCTGTATGGACTGTTTCCAGGTTCGAATGGCATCGCAAAACAGGCGAATGGTAAGCCCTCAAATTTTTCCGCTTTCAAACAGGTAGACCGGGATGGGGTTACTCCTCTTATAAAACTTCCGGCAGTCTGGAATACAGCAGGTACCCCCGATACAGATAACTTGAGATTTATTAAGGCATTGCCAAATTCACCATTCCGAATTGATGCACCACCAGGCACTCTCCTGCCCGATAAAGCCACACCAGATTTAGTGCATCGGTTTTATAACAACCAGATGCAGATCAATAATGGAAAAAACAACATGTTTGCGGCTTGGTCTGATGCCGGTGGACTGACAATGGGCTACTACGATGGTTCAGTGATGCAAATGTGGAAGCTTGCTCAAAAGTACACCCTTGCCGATAATTTTTTTATGGGTGCGTTTGGCGGATCCTTTTTAAACCATTTTTGGTTGATCAGTGCCCGTACTCCAACCTACCATGATGCCCCGGACAATCTCACAAGCAGCGTTGAAAAGCAGGGTGCTACGTTGACTCTTGCTGAAAACTCTCCTGCCAGTGCCATAACAGGTAAGGCTATTTATGTTGCAGATCGTGCGCTGACTCCTGATGGCTATGCGGTTAATACCATTCAGCCACCATATCAACCCAGTGGTATCCAGCCTGCTCCCGGAGGAAACACACTCCTTGCTGACGTGACAAAAAATCCACTTCCACCACAAGATTATAAGACCATTGGTGATGTATTAAGTGCTAAAGGAGTAGATTGGGTATGGTATGCAGGAGCATGGAATGAAGCATTACAGAATCGCGGAGTGATGAATAACAGTAAAACCTCTAATTTCCAGACACACCATCAACCCTTCAATTACTTTGAAAGATTTTGTCCGACCACAGTCGCTGGTGCTGAACAACGAAGAATTCATTTAAAAGATTATCGGGATTTTCAAAAAGACATTGCTGCAGGTACCTTGCCGTCCGTGGTGTTTTATAAGCCTCAGGGTAATTTAAACCAGCATCCCGGTTATACTGATGTTATGAGGGGTGACTCTCATATTGCTGAAGTTGTAGGGAAGCTGCAGAAAAGTCCGGAATGGAAAAAGATGGCAATTATTGTTACCTATGATGAGAACGGGGGATATTGGGATCATGTTTCACCACCAGCAGGAGATCGATGGGGGCCTGGTTCACGAGTTCCGGCTATTATCATATCACCGTTTGCTAAAACTCATTTTGTCGATCATACCTATTACGATATTACCTCTATCCTTAAATTTATTACGAAGCGATTTGAGCTTGAGCCTTTGCCCGGGATTCGGCCCAAAGCAGGGGATTTGACCAATGCTTTTCATTTTTCTGCACGAGAGTAATCAAAACTAATTCCGCATTGCCATCAGAAGGTCGGTTAGGAATGACCGTTTGTTGGATCCGCTGCGATAGGCGAAACGCTTGTCAAGGGGTCCCGTTAAAAACGATGTCGTTTTCAAGAAATTTCGGGCGGGCCCTTAACGTTGAAAGCTCTGAACTCTTTGTTCTCTTATTACAGAAAAAAGGAAATAATCGTATTTTGCGGTATTTGATAACAGATTGTGCAGATAATAAATAGGGGATCTCAAAAATCCAGCTTTGCCGGGGCTCATGAATTATTCAGGCCAGGAGTGATGGTATATAGTGTATGTAAAGCAATGTCAGTAGAGTTTTTTGTTTTTTTCTTGCATTTAACCTTGCATCTCTGCTAAATTAGCGTCACTTTGTATCTTTTAAACATAAAGTATGGTGTTCTAACCCTATGGCTACATTGTTAGGAAAATTTTTTGGTGATTCTCCGAAATCCTCAGAGACCCCGCAGGCGTTTACCATCAAAATCGATCCTGTAAAGTTTGCACTCTCCATCAAACCCCAGGGGACAGTTTATGTGCAGCTTGAAGCGCTCAAGCAGAAGCTCACGAAACTCTCTTCAAATGTTGAAAATAACCTGATGCTGAGCATAAGGGCCTCAACAAAAGGGAATGTAGAGCTTGCCTCTTCGGCCTTCAAATTTGATGAAGCCTATATCCGAAAAGGAAAGTTTGAGGTTGAGTATCTTACGCTTGCCTACTCCTCGTTTCAGAATCTCGCCGCAGAAGATCTCAAGGCAATCAAGTTCGCCAGGATGATTCTCAAGGATCTTGAAAGACTGGCCCAGTTGGCTCTCAATATTGCGGACAAGGCGGAGTATGTGAAATTTGCAAATGTACAGGATCTGCACAAGGATGAGTATGGACTGAAGCCTATGGGCGATATTACGGCTGAGATGGTTAAAAAATCAGTAGAATCGTATGTAAGCGGCAACTCCAAGCACGCCAGTGAGACGCTGGTGATGATGAACGAGATTCAGGCTCTGTATGATGCTGCGGTTGCCAAGATTAAAAGCTCTGTAACCGATCAGAACATCATCAATCTTACTGGAATCCTGTCGATTGTTGAGCATGTCAAAGCAGCAGCGGATATCTCTTGCTCTATTGCCAGTAATTTCTGCTGAGGCGAATAAAGATTACCTGAATAATGGTCGGATGGATTATTAAGAAGAAATTTCTTCTGCTTTTGCTCCTGATATTGCTTGTTCCTGGGGTATTTATGCTGTCACAACGTCGTGAAAAGTCTCGGAATCCCAAAGCTCCTGAAGCAAAGTTTGTTGATCGCATACCAGTCTCTGTTGTCAAAGCCTTCAGAGTGGCGGTTCGCGACAGTTTCAGTACGGTTGGTACTCTTGAGGCTTTTAGGGAGGCCGACATATTTTCTGAATCTGCAGGAATTGTTCGAAAGGTTTCTGCTGAGCCGGGAGATCATAAGAGGGCCGGTGAAGCGTTGTTTATCCTTGATGATGAGCTGTCAACCATCCGACAGCGAAAGGCTGAAGCATTTTTTCGCCAGAAAAAAAAGGATTTTGAACGATATAAAAATCTTTATACGGAAGGTGCCATCCCGCTTTCAGCTTACGAAATAATGCAGTTGCAAACTGAAGATGCTGAGGCTGAACTCGTCTCGGTAACTCGAAAAAACAGTGACGCAAAGATAAAGTCTCCATTTTCAGGTGTGGTTACGACACGTTTTGTAGAGCAGGGAGAACTGGTACGTGAGGGAATGAAGGTTGCCCACCTTGTAGATTTGACGAAAGTCAAAGTCATTCTTTTTGTGCCAGAGAGAGAGATTTTCAAGTTTACAGAAGGAGCGGTGCTCAAGGTATCGAGCGATCTGTTGCCCGGAGAGATATTGACCGCTAAAGTCAGTACGGTAAGCGATAAATCGGGCCGTGATCACACGTACAGGGTGGAGATGGTGCTGCAGAACAGCGGCAAAGCAAGGTTCAGGTCAGGAATGTTTGTTCGGGTACTGTCAACCGGAAAAGATGATGCTCCTGCGCTTGTGGTACCACGAGTTGCTCTTGTTTCCGGGATCAGAAAACCAGAACTTTTTATCGTTCGCAACGGAAAGGCTTTTCTGAAACCCTTTGTCGTTGGCAGGGAACTGCACAAAGACCTTGAAGTACTTGAAGGTCTCGCTCCCGGCGATAGTGTGGTTGTCAGTGGTCAGAATGAACTTTATAATGGAGCAAATGTTCTTGTTATAGATCAGAAAAAAAGCACTGAGTCGCCATGACGCTGACTGAGCTCGCAATAAAACGGCCAACACTCATTGTTGTGCTTTTTACTATTCTCGGAATTCTTGGTCTCTTCAGTTATCAGCAGTTACAGTATGAGCTGCTGCCGAAAATGACACCACCAGTTGTTACCGTTTCTATAGTATACCCGGGCGCTTCACCCGGCGAGGTTGAGACATCGTTGACAAAACCGGTTGAAGAGGCTGTTTCGGCTATTGAGAAAATTGTATCAATCACTTCGACATCAACCGAAGGGTTGGCGGTTGTTACCATCGAGTTTTCCAATTCTGCCAATATTGAGAAGGCATTGCAGGATGCCCAGCGCAAAATCAATGAGGTTCGGGACAGATTTCCAACTGAGGCAAAAGCACCGGTTATCACCCGTTTCGCACTTGATGAGGTACCAGTACTCCGTATTGGAGCAACCTCTTCACTTCCTGATGCTGCTTTTTACCAAATGCTCAAGGATAATGTCAAGCCCCAACTCTCCAGTGTCGATGGTGTTGGTCAGGTCTATCTTCTTGGGGGGCGTGAACGCGAAATAAGAGTCAATCTTGATCTGGCGAAGATTCAAAGCTATGGTCTTACGGTGCCTGATCTTCTGAAAGAGGTTGGAAAGGCTAATCTTGATTTTCCAACAGGAAAAATTGATGATAGTGACCGCCAGTTTGTGGTCAGGCTTGCAGGAAAGTTTGCCTCTCTTGAGGAGTTGAAAAACCTTGTTTTGCGTTCGACCGTGTCGGGAACAGTAGCGCTTCGTGATGTTGCTGAGGTAGAGGATGGTTTCAAGGAGATAACAACGCTGACCCGACTGAACGGGAGGAGCGCGGTTGGCATTATGGTGATGAAACAGAGTGATGCCAATACCGTCGATGTGAGCCGTCTTACCCGCCTTGCCCTTATCAGGCTTGAAAAACTTTACAGTAACAATAATCTCCGTTTTGATATTGCCCAGGATGCCTCAACGTTCACCCTTGACGCTGTTACAGCCGTGCAGCATGATCTCCTTGTCGCTGTAGTTCTTGTCGCGCTTGTTATGTTGCTTTTTTTACACAGTCTTCGCAACTCTCTTATCGTGCTGGTCTCAATTCCCACATCGCTGGTTACCACCTTTATAGGGATGTATCTTTTCGGCTTCTCTCTGAACCTGATGACATTGCTCTCGCTGTCGCTGGTGGTGGGTATTCTGGTTGATGACTCTATTGTGGTTCTTGAAAATATCTATCGTCATCTCGAACGTGGAGAGGAGCCTCGCCTGGCTGCGCTTGCGGGCAGAAATGAGATCGGTTTTACTGCGCTTTCCATTACTCTGGTTGATGTGGTTGTCTTTCTTCCGCTTTCACTGGTCAGTGGTATTGTTGGTAATATACTGCGAGAGTTTTCGGTTGTGATGGTGATTTCGACGCTTGTCAGTCTCTTTGTCTCTTTTACCTTGACTCCTCTCCTTGCATCGCGTTTTTCAAAAGTCGAGCATTTTTCCGGTAAAAATATTGTTGAGAAGTTTGCACTCTCATTTGAGCGCAACTTTCTTCAAATGCGTCAGGGGTATATCAATCTTCTCAAGTGGAGTCTCGGTAATCCCAAAAAAGTTTTTTTCAGCGCCATGCTTCTGTTGGTACTCTCTTTTCTTCTTCCATTTTTTGGTTTCATCGGCGGTGAGTTTATCTCCGTTTCTGACCGTGGTGAATTTGCTGTAAAGCTTGAACTTGAGCCTGGCACTCCGCTTGCAGAGACCAATCGGTTATCAAGGAGTGTTGAACGTCGTCTCCGATCAATGCCCGAGGTGAGAAAAGTAATGGTTAATGTTGGCTCTTCGAGTGAAGGTTTTTTTAACCAGAGTGCAGACAATATCGCAGAACTGAGTGTCAGGCTCTCCCCGAAAGAGGAGCGAATCCGTTCCACCGATGCTGTTATGGGGTCGGTTCGAGCCAATCTTGTTGATATTGCAGGGCTCAAGGCCAGTATCAACCCTATTGGTATTTTTGGAACGGCCAATGAGACACCGGTGATGGTCATTCTTAGCGGGCCGATGAGAAGCCAGGTAACCCGTGTTGCTGAGCTTTTGAGGGACAGTCTCAAAACCGTTTCTGGAACTGCTGATATCAAGCTCACTTCACAGGTTGGAAATCCTGAAATGCGCATCGTGGTCGATCGTGAAAAAATGGCTTCATTCGGGATCTCAATAGCAGATGTGGGTGCAGCTCTCCGCACAGCTTATGCCGGAGATGAAGCGGGGAAGTACCGTGATGGTGCCGATGAATACAATATTAGAGTGATGCTCGATAAATACTATCGTCAGGATACGTCAACGCTCTCTGAAATAACTTTTCGTACCCCGCAGGGCGATATGGTCCGTCTTGGCCAGTTTGTCTCATTTGAACAGGATCGGGGCTATTCCCAGTTACAACGCAAAAACCGCAACAACGCAGTATGGGTAAAGGCACAGGTTGTCGGTCGTCCTGTTGGTTCTATTGGCAAAGAGATTGACCGTATTCTGTTCAATATGAAGAAAAAAGCTCTTATGCCTTCGACAGTCTCTTACGCTTACGAGTCAGATCTTAAAAGACAGGGAGAATCCAACTCAACTCTTCTTTTTTCATTAATTGTTGCCATCAGTTTTGTCTACCTTATCATGGTTGCGCTCTACGACTCTTATGTCTGGCCTATGGTGGTGATGTTTTCTATTCCTCTTGCTCTTATTGGCGCACTGGGGGCCCTTGCAGTAACCGGAAAATCACTCAGTATTTTTACGATTCTCGGCATTATCATGCTTATTGGTCTTGTTGGAAAAAATGCGATTTTGCTGGTAGATTTTATCAACAAGTTTCGACAAGAGGGGATGGAGCTTTCAGAAGCAATCATAGAATCAGCCCAGGAACGCCTTCGCCCCATTCTGATGACAACACTGACGCTGATCTTCGGCCTGCTGCCGATAGCGCTGTCACAAAGTTCAGGTTCTGAATGGAAGTCAGGTCTCTCTGTTGCGCTTGTCGGTGGACTTTTCAGCTCGATGTTTCTTACGCTGCTTGTTATTCCTGTGGTTTACGTCTGGTTTGATAACCTTCTCGGAAAAATTGCCTTGCTGAAAGCGAGATTGAAAGCGTAGCTCTTTTTTGCATTATCTTAAACCAGATATTGACCATGCGCATTCGCTCACGAGAGACACCCGTGCTTTTGCTCTGCCGGGCAGCACTCTCCTTTTCATGGATTTATCAGGGCGCTGTACCCAAGATTGTCTGCCAAAGCAGGGGTGAAATTGATCTGCTTGGCCATATTCTTCCAGTCTATCAATGGGCTTGTCAAGCGGTTTTCTGGATGGGCATTGGGGAGATACTCTTTGGCCTTTTTTTATTGGTAACGCGATTGCCTTTGGTATTCTGGCTTAATATTGCAGCATTAACCGCGCTGCTCGGTTTTGTCGCTCTGTTTGAACCGACAATGTTTACCTTGCCATTCAACCCTCTGACGCTCAATGTATCACTGATTGCTCTCTCTGTTATAGCCGTTGGTGAGTTGGAAAAATCAAAAACTCTGAACTGAATGAAGCTGTTCCGTTTTGATGGAGAGTTAAGCACTCTTGCAACTCTCTTTCTCAAAGTCTCCGTGACTTTTATAGCACTTGCATCTTTTTTTGGTGCGGCAGGCGCTGTCATGGGTAATCTCCTTCTCCTAAAACTTCATCCCTATCTCTTTTTTGTGGGATTTGGCAATCTTGCAATTCTTCTTCTCAATCGCTACCTCACGGCCGCAATCTACCCTGAATTGAAGATTGATCCCTCCAGGCAGTTGGGTTATATCTCTGTTATTCTTGTAGCTCTTGTCATGATCACCATTTCCATTGTTATGGATTGGCCACTCCTGAAAGCCTTGACTGGTTTACTGCTTATGGGCGTTGTTTCAGGGCCGCTCCGCGAAATTTTTACGACACTCTCTATCCCCAGGATATGGAAAGAGGTTTCTGTGCGCTACTATATCTGTGATGTTCTCTTTTTGCTCGTCGCCAATCTTGGTCTGTTGACGCTTGGTCTGAAGGAGTCTTTTCCAGAACTGAAACTTATTCCATTTTTTGTCACTCAATCCTCCTATTTTCTTGGATCATCATTTCCCCTCAGCATCAGTGTCATGGGTTTTCTCTATACCTATGCATGGAGCCGTTCATCAAGGCGTGAGCTGGCTAAACGGCTGTTCAGCCTCTGGTTTTATGTCTTTGTCGGGGGCGTTCTCTTTTTTCTGATCGTTATTCTTCTTGAGAACTATCTGAGTATGATGATGATCAGTCACTCGCTATTATTTGGTGTTATGTCTCTTTTAGGAAGCTTTGCCTACTATCTCTACAACTTTTATAAAGGTAAATTTCACCATCCGGCTCTTGCGTTTCTGCTCAGTGGTCTTGCCCTTCTGTTTGCCACCAGTGCTTATGGAATTATGAACATTTACTTTCTCAAGGGAACTCATTTTGGGGTGGTTCCTCCTCTGAGCCCCAACAGAATGTGGATTTATCACTCTCATACTCATGCGGCGCTGCTCGGTTGGATAACCTTCTCCTTTATTGGCATGATATATATTGTCGTTCCATCAATCAAGCGCTCCAACTCTCTTGAAACTCTGAGGAGTGAGCTTGCGCTGTCGGCGCTACTTGATGATCGTGCCATGAAGAGAGCTTTCAGGCAGCTTACCTTGCTTCTTCTCTCGGCAACAGCCATTCTGATCGGATTTTTTCTTGAAAACACACCTCTGCTTGGTTTTTCCGGTTTTGTTTACGGCTGTTCAGTGTACTATCTTGCCGTGAATCTTCGGGATTGATTAAAAATCAGTATTACAATAACCTCTTATCCACAATTATTATGCAGATTACAGCCAGGCTTGTAATGATTCTTCCAGAGCAGGGTGGGAATGGAAAGAATGGTCCCTGGAAAAAGCAGGACATCATCGTTGAAACTGAAGGTCAGTACCCAAAAAAAATCTGTATCTCTTTATGGGGAGAGAAGCATGACAGAAATTTGCTGAAGGCCGGAGCGAAGCTCACTGTTTCATTTGATATTGAAAGTCGGGAGTTTAACGGGAAATGGTATACCGATGTCAAGGCATGGAAAATTGATGGTGTCAATGAAGGGGATGGAGCGGTACCGTCATATTCTTCTGAGCCAACATCCTGTGCGCCTCCTGTTTTTGAGAGTAACAGCGAGAGTGTTATTTCAAATGACGATTGCCCATTCTGATAGGGGATGGTTGAAAAGTTCTTCATTCTTTGCTCACTCTTGCGTTAAGGGAAAGCATCACTCCACTCATTTTTGCGTTGTTTGTTCGGGGCTCACACGAGTATGAAGTTTCTTGCTGCTGCTCGAAGGGTTTTCTTTTTTTCTATAGAATACTTTCGGTATACAGAATCAGCAAGAACTATTTTCCTTTTTTGTAACAGTGCCAACTTTGCAAAAGGATGGGGAAAATTGTAGATTTGCGCCAGATTGACGGGGAGCTCTGAGACTCTTTATGAGTGAAAAGCCCCTCCTCGTGCTCAATCTAAATGCCGGGTTTTGTCAACGTCCAACTCAACGGATATGGATTTCTTTTCCCTTCTCTACTTCCGGTTTAAAAAAGTCTGGAAAGCGGTGCGACTCTATCTCGTTATTGCTGGTCCTGGTCTTGTTGTAATGATTGCTGATAATGATGCTGGCGGTATAACCACTTATGCAGCAACAGGTGCAAAGTATGGTTATCATCTGATATGGTTTTTGCTTCTTCTTATCCCTATAGCCTATTATGTGCAGGAGATGACGGTAAGACTCGGTGCCGTAACCAAACGGGGTCATGCTGAGGCCATTTTTGAAAGTTTTGGCGCTTTCTGGGGCTGGTTTTCACTTCTTGACCTTATGATTGTTGACTGGCTGACACTTGTGACCGAGTTCGTGGGGATGACATCTGCTCTTTCTATTTTTGGCGTTCCGGCTTGGATGACTGTCATTTTTGTGATTTTGCTCATGGGTATGGTCGTGTTGAACGGGCGATACTGGACTTGGGAAAAAATTGCCCTCGGATTCTGTCTGCTAAACCTTATCTATATTCCGGCAGCATTTATGGTCAATCCCTCCATGGCTGACATCGTTGGTCAGGGGTTGATTCCAAATCTTCCTGGTGGTCTCACTAATGAGCTCTTTTTCCTGCTGATGGCCAATATTGGCACAACCATTGCGCCATGGATGCTCTTTTTCCAGCAAAGCTCCGTTGTCGACAAGGGGTTGCTCGAAAAAGATATCAAGATGGGCAAGGTCGACACCTTTATTGGTTCAGTTATTACTGTTGCTGTCGCAGTCTTTGTCGTCATCGTTACCGGAACGCTACTCCATGGTGTGCCGATTGACGATGCTGCCACGGCAGCAAAAATGTTGATGCAGACCAACCATTATATTGGTGCATTTATGGCAATCGGATTGTTCAACGCCGGTTTACTTGGAGCAATCTGCATATCACTGGCAAGTTCATGGGCTTTCGGAGAGATCTTCGGTTGGGCGCACTCCCTCAACACCAAAGTAAAGGAAGCTCCCTGGTTTTATATCTCCTTTTTCATAACTCTTGTCACTGCCGGGATTGTTCCTTTGATACCGGGTGCTCCGCTTGTGCTTATTACTCTTTTTGTGCAGGTTGTAGCCGTAACGCTTCTGCCCGCAGCTCTGGTATTCCTGATTTTGCTGCTTAACGACAAAAAAACGATGGGAGAGTATGCCAATACTCCTTTTCAGAATATAGTCAGCACCACCATTGTCGGCGGAATTATCATACTTTCGACGATGTATGGTGTCAGTGCACTTTTTCCCAACATATTCCAGTAATTAAGGTATCAGGCAATGAGGACGCTCAATCAGTTTTTCAGCAAGATCCGCGAGATCAACCAGCGCTACGCAAAACCGACTGTAGAAATGTCACGAGGCGTTAAATTCTCTTTAGCAGTACTTCGTATTTACCTTTTCTTGCTTGTTGTTTTGATGATCTACAAATTTATCACCGTCATCAAGGTTGTATAAAACGGATAAACAAATGGTTACAGTACTGGATCGTGAATTTTTTCTCAGTGAAATTGTTGGTCGTCGACTGTATCTGAAGTCGAACTCGATTGGCAAGCTTAAAGATCTTGTCATACAGGAGAATGCCGGTAAAATTCCGGAAGTGACTCACCTGCTTGTTCATCGTCCTTATGGCGATCCCCGTCTCTTGATACCATGGGAAAACATTACCCTTATTTCAAATACCGAGATTGTCGCGGACATATCCAATCCGGAAGAGCATGTGCTGAACCCGCTTAATAACTATATCTTTCTCAAAGACTACATTCTTGACAAGAAAATTCTTGACATGGATGATCATGAGGTGGAGGTGGTCTATGATGTAAAAATTGTTTTTCAGAACGAAAAGCTTTTTGTCAGCGAAGTTGATTTCAACCGCTTTCGCATCTTGCGTCGAATGGGCTTTAAAAAACTGGCGAACTATCTTGCTCGTCAAAAAGAGGATTCAAGTATCTCATGGATGTACGTTCAACCGCTTCCCGAAACGATCGGGAGTTTTGAAGGTAATGTCAAGCTGAACGTGCTCAAGGAAAACATCAACGACATTCATCCGGTGGATCTGGCTGACATTCTGGAGGAGCTTGAAGGAAATCAGCGTATAGCCGTTTTTAATGAACTTGAGCCTGAACTGGCCTCCGACACCCTTGAAGAGGTAGAACCAAGGGTTCAGCGAGAGCTGATACGATCAATGGAGAAAGAGAAGGCTGCTGGATTGATTAACGAAATGAGTCCTGCCCAGGTGGCCGGGATTCTCTCTGTTTTACCGGCTTCGGAGGCTGACGAAATTATCGAGTATGTTGACAGTGAAAGCAAGCAAAGGGTTCAGCAGATCATCGAGCAAAACGACGAAAACATCTTGCTCTACTCCACCCAACAGGTGATCAAACGCCCAGCGTCTACGATGGTCAAAGAGGTGATTGATAATTTCAGGGAGGTGGCCGGTGACATGGATGTTATTATGTACGTCTATGTAGTCGATGAGGATAATATCTTGCAGGGAGTTGTGGATATCAGGGAGCTGATCGCGGCTGAGCCAGAGCAGTCTCTTGGAGACATCATGACCGACAGCCTCATCACACTCAACCCCGATGATACACTTCACGATGCCGTTGACATGTTTTCCCGCTACTCCTTCAGAGCGATCCCGATCACTAATGATCAGGATCGACTCCTCGGTGTTGTTTCGTGTCACGATATAAGGGGAGTAAAACCCCGGCTTGACTAGAGCATCCTATTTGCTCTGTTCCACCATATAGGCAACAGAATTGCCAACCTGGGCATCAGTTAATTTGGCATTGCCCCCTTTTGCTGGCATCGCCCCTTTTTTACCCTGATATCCCTTGAGAGATCGGCTGACAAGGAGATCCATTCCCTGGGCAATACGAGGTGCCCAATCATCTTTATTGCCTAATTTTGGCGCGCCCATCAGACCAGTTTTATGGCAGGTTGAACAGGCTGTGTCGTAAGTAGTTTTGCCTGCAGCAGGGTCATAGGCTGTTTTAGCAGCTAAAGCATTGGTGGTGGCCAGTGAAAACACAAAGAGACCACACAGTGAAAGTGAAAACAGACGAGACATAAGATGTTCTCCCGGATTTGAACGGTTTGAAAGTATGTATTAACAGAGTCTTAGACCGTAATATATTTTCTTTTGAAAAGAAATGGCTGAAAAAAAATAGTTTTACATTCTCAAGACCCCTTCTCCGTTACACTTTTCGGGTTGTTGTTCCCCTGCTCATTGCTCTTTGCTGGAGGTTCTGAAGCTTCTCAATGTGTTAACTGCTTTATTGTTGTCTGATTTTTTTTGAGGTATGGCATACAATTTTTTAAGCTCAGGGAACAATACTGACTTTGAGGAGCAATGGAAGATGATCTGAGTAGCCCCCCCTATACTTTCTTTTTTCGTAAGTGGCATAGGGCTTTTTGCCAACAAGTAACTTTGGAAAAGAGAAACATTGAAAGGCTCCCTTTGGTGCAGAGAGTCCCTTATGGTCGAGCATACCAGCACTCAGCAACACATGGTCGATCTGTTGCCAGCGGTTGTTGAAGAAGTAGCTTCCGATGCCTTCGTAGCCACTCCAGCAGTTCAGGAGGAGCTTGCCATTCTCATTTCTAACCCTCTCAGCATCGAAGGTAGAGCCAAGCACCTGCTTCAGTGAGTTGTTTGCTGCTTCGTCATTAAAATCTCCCATGACGATAATATCTGCTTTAGGATGCTCAACAAGAAGACTGTCGACTATATGCCGCGTAACCGCTGCGGCGGCAATTCGTTTCGGTTCAGTCCATGCCGTGTCGAAAGAGCGTGATGGCCAGTGATTCAGAATGACATGAAAGGGATGTCCCTCTGCCGAAAATCCGGCAACAATGATTTTTCTTGTACGCCTTCCAAGTGGTACAGAATAGGCTTTGGATGCCCCGGCTTTTAGCGTCAGGGGATTATATGCAAGTGCGATATCGATGCCCCGAGGGTCTGGCGAGTCGTAATAAATGGTTCTGTAAGTGATGGCCTGAAGTTTGCTGAGAGTCTCCTGAAAGACGTTTTGGTTCTCTACCTCGGCAAAAGCCAGCAAATCGGGATATTTTCCGTATTCAGGGTGAGCTGCCACGGCTGACATGAGATGGCAGATGCGCATCTGTTTCAGGAGAAGTTTTTTTTCAGTCCATTGCAGTTTTCCACCCGGCGTGAAATCATCATCCTCTGTGTGCGGGTCATTGCTGGTATCAAAAAGGTTTTCAACATTCCACCACAGAAAGAGTACGCTCTTTTCTATTTTTTTGCCTTCCATAGCAGATGGCAAAATCAGACAGATACTGATGAACAGAGAAAAAAAGCAAGAGAGTAATTTTCGCATAAGCTCTTTCCATGTAATTTTTTTCTTTACCATAATGATTATGTAACTTATACAACTTAATCTGCATTTTTGATCATGTATTTTTTTTCTCAAACGATCCGGAAAGCAATATGACCCAGAAGAGTGATGTCAAAGATCAGGCTAAAGATATCCTCGATGAGACCCTTGACCGGGAAGCGGTTATTGTGCTGGCAAGAATTTCAGAAGAGATGCAACTGCTTTTTCTGGCTCATCCAGAACCGGCTATAGATAAGGTTAAAGAGATCGTGACCGGTTTTTTTCTTGAGAACGGCAAATCAGAGCAGTTTATTGACGACTGGATTAAAACCTCTGAAGAGTACAGCCAAACACGAGGAGTGGGTGAGCAGGATCAACCCAAAGCAATGCTGTCTGATCTTGGGGTTTTCAGATTTATGTATTTTTTGAAAGAGAAGGGGTTGACTGACGAGCAGATCACCATTGTGCTGACCGGTGCGGTTCAGCAGGCCGTTTCGGATCAGCAGGCTGAGTAAAAATATAGAAAAATCAGGAAACGTAACGCTTATTGTCTGCGACAACTTTAGTAAAATAAAATATAAAAAGGTTTGGCCATGAAAAAGGGTACACAGCTTTACGAAGGAAAGGCTAAAAAAGTTTTTGCTACGGATGATAATGACTTGGTGATACAAGAGTTCAAGGATGATGCTACCGCGTTCAATAACAAGAAAAAAGGGACGATTGCTGACAAGGGGGTTGTAAACAATGCTATCTCCTGCAAACTCTTTACTATGCTCGAAGAGAACGGGGTGCGTACGCATTTGGTTGAAAAACTCTCCGATCGGGAGATGCTGTGCCGTCATCTTGAGATCATCAAGGTTGAGGTTGTGGTACGTAACATTGCAGCGGGTTCGCTTGTCAAGCGATATGGATTTGTTGAAGGGAAACTCCTTGAAAATCCAGTTGTGGAGTTTTACCTGAAGGATGACGAACTTGATGATCCCCTCATGAATGAGGCACACGCTGTGGCGCTGGGTGTGGCGACTTTTGAAGAGCTTTCTGTGCTTAAAATCCGTGCAGAGGCAATTAATGCGCTGCTCAAACATTTTTTTGCAGAGAGAAAATTGAAACTTGTTGACTTTAAGTTGGAGTTTGGTCGTCACAAAGGTGAGATTTTGCTTGGTGATGAGATCAGCCCGGATACTTGCCGTTTTTGGGATCTTGAAACCAATGAAAAAATGGACAAGGATCGTTTCAGGTTTGATCTTGGTGGCGTTGAAAATGCTTACAGCGAGGTGCAGAGAAGGGTACTTGGACAGAACTGAGATTTTCAGTAAAACGTATTAACGGGTCAGTAATGCTTGAATCTGCTATTGTATGGCTACAACATGCCGACCCGTATGCGGTCTATATTTTTCTTTTCCTGATTGCGTTCTTTGAAAATATCATTCCTCCGATTCCGGGAGATGTGCCGATTGCTTTTATTGGTTACCTTATTTATGAGCACAGTGGTATCACTTTTTTCAGTAGCTTGTTGTGGGCATCAACAGGATCAACTGCCGGTTTTATGGTGGTTTATGTGTTAAGCAGATCGCTTGGGTTAAAGCTCTATGCCGAGGGTGAAAGTTTAGTGCAGCACCGATTGTCAAAAAGTGTTCACCGTTTTTTTCCTCCATCGGATATGGAGTTGCTTCGCGATAAATTTGCAGCGCATGGTTATCTTGCAGTTCTGGCGAATCGTTTTTTATTTGGATCTCGTGCGGTTATTTCGGTGATGGCCGGGTTGATGCACCTGAAAGCTTTTTTTGTTTTTTTGGCGGCATTGGCAAGTGCGTTTGTCTGGAATACTCTTCTGCTTTTTGGTGGTTTTTTTCTTGGAAGCCGATGGGAGGATATTGGAAAGTATCTGGCTTTTTACAGTATTCCGGTCTCCATTGTTTTTATTCTGCTGGTGCTGTTTTCTGTTCTCAGTTTTATCCGACAGAAAAGGCGCAAGTCGGGCTGAGTTTTATTCATTTACAAGAATTTTCTTGACATATCTACTATGGGAAAAGAGTTGAAACTTTATCCTGCCGCCAGAAAGGGTGTGCTCCTGGAACTTGGGGCAATTGACGATCTTCGGGAGATGGCCTGTCAGGTGCGTCGTGACATCATCAGAATGCTTGCTATGGCTAATTCTGGCCATACGGGTGGTTCACTTGGTATGGCTGATGTCTTTACCGCTCTCTATTTCAGGATACTACAGCATGATCCACACAATTTCTGGCACAATGGTGACAAGGATCTTGTTTTTCTGTCGAATGGACATATTGCTCCTGTGTGGTACAGTGTGCTTGCCAGGTCAGGGTATTTTCCCCTCAGCGAGCTGAACTCGTTGCGTCAGGTCAACTCTTATCTTCAGGGTCATCCCGCCTCCGAATCGAAACTTCCAGGCATCAGAATAGCTTCAGGTTCTCTGGGTCAGGGTCTTTCAGTTGCCGTTGGCGCGGCCCTTGGACTTCGACTTGATGGAAAAGAGGGAGATGTTTTCTGCCTGATGGGCGATGGTGAGTGTCAGGAGGGACAGATTTGGGAGGCTGCGATGAGTGCAGCCCATTACGGGCTGGGTTCTCTTATTGGTATTGTTGATTACAACAACCTTCAGATTGACGGGGAGGTTTCTGATATTATGGGCGTTGAACCCTTTGCTGCTAAATGGCGCTCTTTTGGCTGGAATGTCTTTACCTGTGATGGTAATACTATGGAGAGTATTATCACTGTACTGGCAAACATTAAGAATACTCCTGACCGAAAAATTCCTACTGTGGTTCTTGCCACTACGATTATGGGAAAGGGGGTTCCATTTTTTGAGGGTTCTATGCCGGACAAGAGTAACTGGCATGGAAAACCACCATCGAAGGATGATGCCGTCAAGGCTCTTGCCATTCTTGGCGAGACGGTCTTTGGTGATTTTTAGACTGAAGAGGGTTTTGTGCAGATTTTGGCTGGAAGATACCGGGGACGAAAAATACGAAGCTTCTCAACCCAGGCAATACGTCCTTGCAGCAGTCGTGTAAAAAAATCAATTTTTGACACGCTTGCGGCAAGGATAGATTTTGAAGGAATTGCAGTTCTTGATCTGTTTGCAGGATTTGGCTCCCTTGGTTTTGAGGCGCTAAGTCGTGGTGCGGCAACTCTCTATCTGGTCGATCAACATGTGGAGGCGCTGAAAGCTATGAAAGCTACGGTCGTTCAATTCGGGGTGCAGGGGAGTGTGAAAATTGTTAACGCCGATGTATCAGCTTTTCTGGGGCGGATAAACGGGCCGTTTGATCTTCTCTTTTGTGACCCCCCATACTCCTGGCCTGATTATGAGGGATTGATTGAGAAGATCTTTCGTGGCAAGCTTCTTGCCCTGGAAGGGTTGTTGCTTGTTGAGCACAGTACCCAGTTTAATTTTACATTATCGCCGTATTACTCTTTTCATAAAGATTATGGCATGACAAGAGTGACTTTTTTTCAGCAATGATCCTTGGAGAACGATGAAACAGAAAGCCATATATCCCGGGACATTTGATCCTTTTACCAATGGACATCTTGATGTGCTGGAACGTGCCCTCAATATTTTTGAGGAGGTGATTGTTGTTATTGCTGAAAATAGTCAGAAACATGCACTTTTTACCATAGAGGAGCGCCGTATCATGACAAAAGAGGTCACGGCAGGCTATCCCGGTATCAGTGTTGAGGTGCTGCATAAGGGATTACTGGCGGATTATGCCCGTCAGGTTGGCGCACGTTCTATTGTTCGGGGTGTGAGACAGGTCAAGGATTTTGAGTATGAATTTCAAATGTCGCTTCTCAACCGTCAGCTTTACCCTGAGGTGACAACGGTTTTTTTGATGCCCAATGTTAAGTATACTTATGTCGCTTCTTCAATTATCAAGGAGGTTGCCATGCTTGGAGGTGATGTGAGCAAGTTTGTACACCCTAGTGTACTTGAAATGATGCATAAAAAACGTGAAGAATATAACCAGAGAAATAATTAACAAACTCTTTTAAAATATGCCGATAACACCACTCCCGGAAGAGAGGTATCTCACGCACCGGGTACTCAGTATGCAGGAATCGCAGACGATGCGCATTACAAATCTTGCTGGTAAAATGAAGGCCGAGGGGCTTGATATTGTCAGCCTTTCAGCCGGAGAACCCGATTTTCCGACCCCAGCCCATGTTAACCAGGCTGGAATAGATGCGATCAATGCTGGTTTTACCCGTTATACAGCAAACTCAGGAATTGGCGAGCTTAAAAAAGCTATTCTTGAAAAGTTCAGACGGGATAATGGGCTTGATTTTGTTGAGAACCAGATTATTGTCAGTAATGGCGGAAAGCAGACGCTTGCCAACACCTTTCTTGCACTTTGTCAAGAGGGTGACGAGGTGATTGTTCCAGCTCCGTTCTGGGTCAGTTTTCCTGAAATGGTTCGACTGGCAGGTGCAACTCCTGTCATTGTGCATACAACACTTGAGACGGAGTACAAGATGATCCCCGCACAGCTTGAGGCGGCCATCACCCCCAAAACCAAAATTCTTGTCTTGAACTCTCCATCTAATCCGACGGGTTCGGTTTATAGTGAACTTGAGGTACGCGCCCTGATGAAGGTTCTGGAAGGACGCGGCATTTTTGTTATTTCCGATGAAATGTATGATATGATTGTTTATGGTGATGTTCGTCCATTCTCTCCAGCCAGAATTCCGGCCATGAAGGAGTGGGTGATTGTCAGCAATGGTGTTTCGAAAACGTATGCCATGACAGGATGGAGAATCGGTTATCTTGCAGGTCCGAAATGGCTTATTGATGCATGCGACAAGATACAGTCGCAAACCACCTCGAATCCCAACGCCATTGCCCAGAAAGCGGCGGTTGCAGCCCTGACGGGGGATCAGTCTATTGTTGAGGAGCGTCGGGCTGAATTTGAAAAGCGTCGCGATTACATGTATAAGGCGCTCAACAGCATCCCTGGCTTCAAGACCGCTTTACCTCAGGGTGCCTTTTATATTTTTCCTGACATCAGTGGAATTCTGGGACAAACATATAACGGTGTTGTCATGAAGGATTCGGCGGATGTGGCTGAATATCTGCTTAAGGTACATCATGTTGCCACAGTTCCAGGTGATGCGTTTGGTGCACCGGAGAACCTTCGCCTCTCTTATGCTGCTTCGATAGCCGCATTGGAGGAGGCCGTGAGTCGTCTACGGAGAGCGTTCAAATAGGTGGCACCGATGCTCAAAGTTCGTCGCAGTAAAATCTATACGTTATGGTTTGGATGGTACTCTCGTCGTCAATTCAGAAGGTATTTTAACTCAGTCCGTGTCATTATGCAAGCGGGAGTGCGCCAGATGGATCTCCGCACTCCCGTTATTTTTTACGCCAACCATGCTTACTGGTGGGATGGCTTCTGGTCGCAGCTCTGTACTGAGGAATTTTTTCATCAGCGACTCCATATTATTATTGAATATCAGCAGTTGCTAAAGCACCAGTTTTTTACCCGCATAGGCGCGTTTTCCCTTGACCCGTCACGGCCGAAAACTTTGCATAGAACCCTCAGCTATGCTGCGGAACTGCTCAGCGACAACCATGAACGACAGAATGCACTCTGGATTTTTCCTCAAGGAAAGATTGAGCATGTGGATAAGCGACCACTTGTTTTTTATAAGGGCACTGCATCGATCGTTTCTCGTCTGCTTGAAAAAATTCCCCAGGTTTATCTTGTTTCAGTTGTCAGCAGGATTGAATATCTTGAAGAACAGAAGCCCGAGCTTTTTTTATCTTTTAGAGATCCACATCTTGTTTCAAGAAGCAACTTTCCCGGTGCGGTTGCTCTTACCGCCTTCATGCGGGAGATGACAGAGAGCCATCTCGATGAACTCAGCAGAAAAGTTCAGAAGCGAGAAATGCAAGATGCTGTAATGATTGTGAAGGGTAGTGCATCTGTTAATCGAAAAAGTGAGGCTTTTCAGCGCTTGGTACATATGGATGGCGGCAAACATCCTGGTTGACCAGGATATGCCGATGATCCGAATTGGGTAGTTATAAAGTAATGTGTACAAAATCAACAACTTCCCCCTATTTTCATGAGTAACGTTATATGCAGTTGTCTGTTGGGTAATAATGCAAAGGTGAGGTTGAGGCTTTCACAGTTGTTGCACAGTGAAATGGAATCGATATATGGTGCGGCACCTGAAGGTGTCGTTGATGATCTCTGCGAGGTGGAGCTTCAGGGGTGTAGACGGGATTTTTTTTTGAATAATACTCGTATGCCATTCTCCATAGGAATGCAGGTTATTATTGAATCTGATGGAGGTTATGATTTTGGAGTTGTCTATTCAACCGGCCAGATTGCAAGAAAAAAGTTCCAGCTCAAGGGTTTTGATAAAAATGGTCACGATTGCACTGCGGTGTTGCGCATTGCCGATGAAAATGATAATGAGGCAATCATTGAACTTAAAAAAAGGCAGTCTGAGATTCGTTCGATCTGCCTGAACAAGATAAAAAAACATGAACTTGAGTTGAAGCTGGTTGATGTTGAACTGAGGATGGATCAACAGAAACTTTCTGTTTATTATACCTCTTCACATCGTGTTGATTTCAGGTCGCTGGTGCGTGACCTTGCTGGAGAGTTCAAGGCGCGGATCCAGATGGTGCAGATTACCACCCGGGAAGAGGCTCGCCGTGCCAACTCATTCGGACCCTGCGGTTGTCTTATGTGCTGTTCAAGCTGGTTGCCAAAAATTCATGCAAATCCTTTTGCAGAAAAATCTCCTTATGCCGAGCTGGCTGGCAATGAGAGTCATGCATTTAATATTACCGGGATCTGTAATCGTCCAAAGTGCTGTTTGGGTTATTCAAAAAATGAAAAGGGTTGCCGTAACAATGCTTCGGTTCAGGCTCAGCTTCCTGCGATTGGAAGTTGGGTATCGACTCCAGAGGGAGCTGCAGTTGTCGAAAGTGTTGATGCGCAGAAAAAACTTGTCTGGCTTCGTTTCCAGAAGGGTGATCAGACTCGTCGGATACCACTCGACAAGTTTAATGCCCAGTTTGTAAAAAAATAATGAATTTCATCTATGCCCCAGTTTACAAAAACTCTTGTTACAACAGCTCTTCCTTATGCCAATGGGCCGGTTCATCTTGGCCATCTTGCCGGAGTTTACCTTCCCGCTGATCTCTATGTCCGTTATAAAAGGCTCAAGGGCGAGGATATCATCCATATTGGTGGTTCGGATGAACATGGAGTTCCTATCACTATTACAGCAGAAAAAGAGGGGATTTTACCCGGGAATGTGGTTGATCGTTATCACGGGATGAATTTGGAGGCCTTCAGGAAATGTGGCATCTCCTTTGATTATTACGGAAGAACAACTTCTGAGGTTCATCATAACACTGCCCAGGATTTTTTTCTTGAAATTGAAAAAAAGGGCATTTTCAGGCAAAAAAATGAAAAACAGTTTTTTGACCGAAAGGCCAACCGTTTTCTTTCTGACCGGTATGTAACCGGCACCTGTCCGATCTGCAACAATGCCGAGGCGAATGGCGATCAGTGTGAACAGTGTGGCACCCACCTCAGTCCTCTGGAGTTGATCAATCCAAAAAGTAAACTTTCGGATGCAACCCCGGAATTGCGTGATACCATGCACTGGTATTTTCCGCTTGGACGATTTCAGCAACAGCTTGAAGAGTATGTCAGCTCTCATGAAAAGGAGTGGCGATCAAATGTGGTGAACTACACCCGCACCTGGCTGAAACAGGGTTTGAATGATCGGGCTATTACCCGTGACCTCTCATGGGGCATAAAGGTGCCTCTTGAGACTCAGGAGGCTGTTGGCAAGGTGCTCTATGTCTGGTTTGATGCGGTGCTGGGTTATATCTCATTTACTAAAGAGTGGTCGGCCAAACAGGGAACGCCTGATGTATGGAAAGAATACTGGCAAGATCCGCACTCTCGTCTTGTTCACTTCATCGGCAAGGATAATGTTGTTTTTCACACACTCATGTTTCCTGCCATACTGATGGGATGGAACGAGGGGCGTGAGGTTGAACGCTATAATCTTGCTGATACTGTTCCGGCATCGGAGTTCATGAATTTTGAGGGGAGGAAGTTTTCCAAGTCACGAAACTATGCAGTCTATCTTGGGGAATTCCTTGAAAAATTTCCGGTGGATACTCTTCGTTACAGCATTGCAATGAACTATCCCGAAAACAAGGATACCGATTTCAGTTGGCAGGATTTCCAGAACAGGACAAATGGGGAGCTGGCTGATACGCTCGGCAACTTTATCAAGCGATCAGTCGATTTTACCAATGCGCGGTTTGATGGAGTGGTACCGTGCGATTCCACTGTAGAGGCGTGGAATACTCTTGGTATTGACTGGAACGATGCTCTTGAGCAGCTTGATCGTGCTTACGAAGAGTTTCATTTCAGGGATGCCGCCTGGCTTGGTATGGAAATCGCAAGAGCAGCCAACCGCTTCTTGACACTGTCGGAACCCTGGAAAATGATCAAAATTGATCGTGAAGCTGCGGCCAAAGCGGTGGCTCTTTCGCTCAATCTCTGTCATGCTCTCTCCATCATACTCTTTCCGGTCATTCCGGAAACCTGCAACAAAATCTATGCCATGCTCGGTTTTGATGGTACTTTAGAGGATCGAACGGTGCGCGGAAAGTCTCTGTTTGCTGAACTTGTTTTGCCCGGCCTGAAACTGGGTCACAAGATAAGAGAGACATCAGAAATTCTTTTTACAAAAATTGAGGATAGTGCGATTGCACCAGAACTTGCAAAAATTGCAGGGTTGCTGGCCGAGGCTGAAAAAAGAGATGCCGGAGTTGCAGAAGCTCTTTTGGAGTTTAAGCCGGTGATCAGCTTCGACGATTTCAGCAAGATTGATCTCAGGGTTGCTAAAGTTATTGCGGCTGAGCCGGTCAAAAAAGCGGCTAAACTGCTGAAACTCCAACTGCAAGTTGGTTCTGAAACAAAACAGGTGCTTGCTGGCATTGCAAAGCATTATACCGCAGAAGAGATGATCGGCAAAAATGTGGTGGTTGTAGCTAATCTTGCAGAACGAACGCTTCGTGGTGAGGTTTCAGAGGGGATGATTCTTGCTGTGGAGGGCGCTGACGGCAAACTTTTTGTCGTAGAACCTTCAGGAGATGAAATAAATGGGAAAGAGATACAATAAGTGTTTGTAAAAGAAAATTATTTCCTTACATTAGAGGACAAACATCGTGGGGTGGAGCAATTGGTAGCTCGTCGGGCTCATAACCCGAAGGTTGCAGGTTCAAGTCCTGTCCCCACCACCAGTAAAAGCCGCTTCTGCAAAAGGTGGCTTTTGTGTTTATCTCGTTTTACCCTCGTTTCGTCCTCGTTTTGACAATCTCTCTTTTCGCAGAAAAAGTGCTTAATGAAAAAAGTCATATTTTATTAAAATTTTTTAAAGCAGCCGTTAACTCTGATTGCCTGGCATTCAGCGTTACAGCAACTTTGATGATACTCATATTTTTTTCTTCCCCTCTTTTCGCTGAAGAGTTACTCTGCGGCATTGACAGACTTGAAGCCTCACACTGTCTTGAGCTCTCTGGCCTGAGAGTTGCCCTGGTTACCAATGCTGCAGGAGTGACCGGCAAGGGAGAGCCAAACTATGCCATGATGATCCGCAATGGGGTCAAACTGAAGTTTCTCATGGCTCCAGAACACGGCTTTTCGATGACTGTCGAAGCTGGTAAAGCAGTTGGAACTGCGATAGCAACGGATACACTACCTGTTTTCTCACTTTATGGAACTTCAAAAAAGCCGGATATTGGACAGTTGCGAAAAATAGATCTTCTCATTTTTGACCTTCAGGATATAGGAACCCGCTGTTACACCTACATTTCAACCATGAAAAATGCGATGGAGGCTTGCGAGCAGGCTGGAACAGCTTTCATGGTGCTTGATCGTCCAAACCCGATTGCTGCTCTTGGGCAAAGCGGGTTTGTGCTCCAGGAAGGATATGAATCGTTCGTGGGAGCCGTAGAGATTCCATTTGTGCATGCTATGACTGTTGGAGAGATCGCCGTACTGTTAAAAAAACAACACTATCCAGGACTTGATCTCCAGGTAATACCTCTTCAGGGATATCATCGCAACAGTTTTGCTGATGAATATCAGGGTTTTCATTTCAGGAGCCCTTCGCCAAATATTAAAGATGTTGATACGGCAATTGTCTATCCTGCAACTGTGTTTCTTGAAGCTACCACAGTCAGTGAAGGTCGGGGAACTGATGCGCCATTTCAGCAGTTTGGTGCTCCATTCATCAGGAGTAACAAACTTCTTGAAGCCCTTACAAAATACCACTTGGCAGGGGTTGTATTGGAACAGGTGGCGTTTATACCCCGTTCAAGCAAGTTTAAGGGTGAGCGTTGTGAAGGTTTGATAATCAAAGTGACAAACAGAAGAGCATTCGCCCCCTTTGAAACAGCTACAGCTCTCCTGCTTGAGCTTCAACGACTGTACCCGGAAGATATCGGGCTTGACAAGAGGGGAAGATTTTTTGACCAACTTGCCGGGACCCATTTATTTCGACAGATGATCAAGCAACAGTCGTCCCTTGAATCAATTATGGAGGCATCTCGTCAACAGATAAAAGTGTTCGCAAGAGATAGTGTGGCACAGAGTTCCCTTTATCCCTAAGAAACATCAAATTTTTTTGGGTCGTCCCCTTTTCTTGGAACCTGGTTCTTTATGAGCCACATCGTCAGCAGACTCACTTTGAGTGGCAATATCATCAGATTCAACAAGATGCTCATCCAGATGTTCTTCAAGATGCTCATCATGCAGGTCAGGTTCCGCAATGAGGTCAAGATCATCGCAAAGCAGTTCGTCAATAATTTCATCAGGAGGCAACTGTGACTTCCCCCTCGGACTTCTTTTGCATTTCATTGCAGGCTCAATGAGCGTCATGACCTCATTGATAGATGAAAAAATGTAGAGTTGCTTGTCTAAATTGGTCAGTTTAAGAAGATCCTTGATCTGCTTGCAAAGTGAAACAAAAATCGCAAGTCCATTTGATTGATTTGCAAGCTGATGAGCAAGAAGCATGGAGCTGATACCACAGGAATCAATCGCCTTGACATGAGAGAAATCAATAATCAGATTTTTTGTACTCTCCTTGTTCACCATCACATCAATTGAGCTCCTGAAAGCGTCGCTGTGTCGAAAATCAAAGACCTCTTCCTCAATTTTTAGAACAGTTAACTCTTTGCGTGTTGATACTGAGTTTTTCATGATAAAATCCTGCAATAAAGCGTATAAATCATTATTTATTATAGGGATAAAAAATTATTAGCACCAAAAGCCAGTAAACGTTTGTACTCTTGAGACTCCATCCTTTCTCCACATAAAACATTATTACTAAGTAAGGTAAAAAAAAAGCTGATTGCCAATATTTTTTCAGGAATAGAAAATAATCTTTATGAAAATAAGACCTTTCAGGCAGGTAAAAGAGTGAACCTGCAGAGTTGTAGATAAAGGTCAAGAATCTGGCGACTTCTTGTTTTTTTGTGATACAAGGTTGTTTTGCAAAAGAGCTGTTACCATGTTTGCAATCTCTGGAGTAAGCCCGATTGGGTCAGTTTTGCTGATGACATGAGCAAGTGTGCAGATTTTCCCTTCAAGGGGGATATAGCGGTTTACAACCACAATTCGCTCCTCTCTCAGACGACACTCACCACCAAGAAAGTTTCCCTTTTCATAGCGGAGGGGATAATCAAGTTCATGCAAGGTCTTCTCAAGCAGTGAAAGTTGCGTTTTTTTCATGCCTATGGCCTTAAGAGCTTACCCTCTCATTCTTGGATCAAGAGCATCACGCACACCATCTCCAATAAGATTGAAGCATACGACAGTAGTCAAAATGGCAATGCCGGGAAAAGTTGAAATCCACCAGTAGTTTAACAGGCTGTCACGCCCCTCATTGATTATATTCCCCCAGCTTGGAGTTGGAGGTTGAACACCAAGCCCCAAAAAAGAGAGCCCGGCTTCTGTGAGAATGATGCTGCCAATTCTGAGGGTAGCTGCAATAATAACCGGTGTGAGGGTATTGGGAGCAAGGTGACGGAAGATAACTCGCATGTTGGAGAGTCCAAGCGATTGTGCGGCAAGAATAAACTCCTGCTCTTTAAGTGAAAGCACCTGGCTTCTCACAATACGCGCCACTCCCATCCAGCCTGTAAAAGAAAGCGTGAGCACAATCAGATAAATGGAGTTGCCAAAAGTTGCGATAATAATAAGAATAAGAAAAAGAGCCGGGAAGGCGATAAGCACATCAACAACTCTCATCATGACAGCATCGGCCCACCCACCAAAATAACCTGAAGTTACGCCAATAACCGTACCAAGGGTGACTGAGATAAGGACAACAAGAAAGCCTATAGAGAGAGAAATTTTAGATCCGTAGATGACTCTGCTGAGAATATCGCGTCCATACTGATCGGTTCCAAGAATGAAAGTCCGCATCACGGCAATTTTTTCTTTTCCATTACCGGCAAGCTCTGCAACACTCATGGTTTTGGTGCGCATCCCCTGACGGTACATAACTGCGTTACCTTCAAGACGATATTCGTTAACAAACCTTATGGCGTGAGGTTCATTGCGGGTTTTCAGTATTTGTAAATCGCTGATCAGTGTATTGGCAAGCTGAGGAGTAGTTCCGCTTCCTTGCTGCATGGGAAGAAGCTGAGCTTTTGGTTGTTTGAGTATGAGGGCATCAAGGCGCGCAAAAGGAGGTTGATAGGCTGTGACCAGAAAATCCTGCTGATCGTAAGGACTGAACGGGGCAAGAAATGGGGCAAGAAATGCTGCAGAGTAAAGGATAAAAATAATCGCGGAAGCGTAGAGTGCGATAGAGTTTCGCATAAATGCTTTCAAACTTATTTTACCCAGGCTTGACTTCTCCTCATCTGCCCGAACTCTTTTGTTGAATGATCTTTTTATAAAAAAGGCAAAAGTAATCGGAACCGTGACAAGATAAATCGCCCCAACCCAGAACTCGACAATTTCGGGGGTAAAAATCTCGCTGAACAGTTCAGGAGATGAAAAAAGAAGCGCAATTGCCGTAAAGAGTGATCGAAAACTGATGAGCACAAGTTCTGCTCTTCCAATCAGAATGAGCAGAAAAACAAACATTGCGGCAAAAGAAAAAAGTTTGACTCCTATTTTCTCTTTTTTGACTGCATCGGCTGCTGGTTTACCTTCAAGCAAAGCAGATGTTTTTTCTGATGCTCTCTCTCGTTTCAAGCTTGTAAGTCTTTTGAATAGATCGTTGTAAGGGAACATAAAAAAAAAGCTGCTTTTCCCGGAAGAAAAGCAGCTTTACATGAGCTTATATTCTTTTCAGCTTGCTGTTGTCGATGGGGCAGCTTCTGCAGCCACTTCAGCCTCTTTTTTCGACGCAAGAACCGTAATGACAGGGGAGTCTGGATCATCCATAATCTGAAGCCCTGCATAAGCTTCCATTGGAATCTCCCTGACATGAATAGAGTGTCCTATTTCGAGTTCAGTAATATCTACAACAAGGTGATCCGGCATGTTTTCAGGTTTGCCCTTAATCGTCAACGCATGAAGAATAATGAGCAGTTTACCACCTTTTTCAACACCGGCACAGTTGCCTGATACAGCGACCGGCACCTCAAGCTCAATAACCTCTTCTGCCGAAAAAAGCTGAAAATCAGTATGAATAATTCTGTCAGTCACCGGGTGAAACTGAACCTCCTTGATAAAAGAGCGTTTAATTTTGCCATCCGGGAATTGCAGATCAATAATATGTGACTCAGCCGAGTGAACCAGTTTTTTTAGAGCAAGCTCATCAACGCTTATAGCCACAGTCTCCTCACCTTTATGATAGACAACGGCAGGAACAACGCCATTATTACGGATTCTCTTGGCATCTCCTTTCTTGACAATACGAGGCTGTACCCCTAATACAATAGTTTCCATTCTCTTCCTTTATCTCTTTTATCTCTTGTTTTTATTGAAGTTTCGTAAGTTTTTCAGCAATATTTTTGCTGTCGAACAGGCAACTGACAGAATCGTCTTCATAGATACGTTTTATTGCTTCACCGACAAGCCTGCTGACGGTGACTGTTTCAATTTTTGAGGAGTAGGCATGACTGGTGATCACTGAATCAGTAACAATCACTTTTTCGAGGACAGATGCCTCTATTCTCTCTATTGCAGGACCGGAGAGGATTGGATGTGTCGCTGCTGCATAAATCTTGAGTCCACCCGCTTCACGAATAGCCTTGGCTGCATTAACAATGGTACCTGCGGTGTCAATCATGTCATCAACAAGCAGAACATTTTTACCTTTCACATCACCAATAATATTCATCACTTCAGCAACATTGGCTGCGGGACGGCGTTTATCGACAATAACAAGATCGGTACCGAGCTCCTCAGCAAATTTTCGGGCAAGTTTGACTCCGCCTACATCAGGCGAAGCTACAACCAGATTGTCACGAAAATCTCTGTGGCGAATATCATTGATCAAAACAACACTGGAGTAGAGGTGATCAAAAGGAATATCAAAAAATCCCTGAATCTGGGGCGCATGAAGATCCATGGTTAAAATACGGTTGGCTCCAGCCTGTGTGAGCAAATTGGCCACCAGTTTTGCAGTAATGGCAACCCTTGGGCGGTCTTTCCTGTCCTGTCGGGCATAACCGTAATAGGGCATGACCGCAGTGATTCTTGCTGCAGAAGATCTTCTTGCCGCATCAATCATGATCAGCATTTCCATCAGGTTGTCACCTGGAGGATTGGTGGATTGAACAATGAAGAGGTCAGATCCGCGAATTGATTCAAAAAAATTGACCGAAATTTCTCCATCAGAAAAGTTTTCGACCTTTGCATTGCCAAGGGTAATGCCGAGGTATTCAGCAATTTTTTCGGCGAGGGCCGGATTACTGCGTCCCGCGAAAATTTTAATGGGTTTTGCCATTGAGTCCTGCATTTTCTAATGAAAGGGGTTATATTATCCGGTACAGTTCAACACCCATGAGCGCATTTCCGATACTCTCTTGAAAGGACGAATACATTCATGTGGACTCAAATATAATTAAAAAGGGTGAAAATTTAACTAATTTTTTCCTCTTTCTAACGTGGGGTTATTTGCTTTACAGATATGACTATTCTGGAAATTCGCGACTACCTTCAGAAATTCTTTGATTCTGTTGAACTGGTGGGAGAAGATGGGCGGCAGGTTTCGGCACCAGCCAAGATTGAATCTGCAAAGATTGGTGAGGTCAGCTTTGTAGCTAATGAGAAGTATGTAAAGTTTCTTGCTTCAACCCAAGCTTCTCTTGTCATCGTTCATCATTCGGTTCCCGTTGATGAGTTTATCCCAAAAACCTCTTTTTTGAAAGTGAAGGATCCCTACTCCGCGTTTGTTTTTCTGTTGCAAAAATTTGTACAACCCCGTGTCATCGCCTCAATGGGTATTGCATCATCGGCTTCAATTGGTGAAGGTGTTACCATTGGTGAAGGTGTCTCAATCGGTGACTATGCGGTAATCGGTGATCGATGTACGATCGGCAACAACTGCATCGTTGGAGCCCATACTGTGCTTCTTCACGATGTTGTGATGGGCGATGATACCACTCTTTTTCCCTCTGTCACCTGTTATGATGGCACACGTATCGGCAAAAGAGTGGTTATCCATGCTGGTTCAGTTATTGGAGCTGACGGTTTTGGCTTTGCTCCGCAGAGTGATGGCACCTATGTTAAAATTCCCCAGATGGGGATTGTGGAGATTGGTGATGATGTGGAGATTGGTGCAAATTCAACGATTGACAGAGCGACCATGGGAAGCACGGTTATCGGAAGAGGGGTCAAGATCGATAATCTGGTTCAGATTGCGCATAACTGTACAATTGGTGAGGATACTGTTATTGCCTCCCAAGCTGGCATTTCAGGAAGCGTCACGGTTGGTCGCCACTGCCTGATTGGGGGGCAAGCTGGATTTGCGGGTCATCTGGAGCTTGCTGATAACATACAGGTTGCCGCCAAAACGGGAATCTCGAAATCTTTTCTTCAGCCAGGGATAGCCCTGCGAGGAACTCCCGCACAGCCAATGCGCGACCAGTTAAAAGAGGAGGCGATGCTGCGAAACCTTGGTGCCATGAGGGAGAAGCTTGTGCGTCTTGAAGCGGAGCTGAACAAGCTCAGCAAGTCATAAACGATCACGCGGCATTGCTTTCAAGGTTTACCATGGTTGAACAACTCCATGCTTTGCATCATTGAGTGTTACCTCTGCTCAATATGGTCATGAAAGAGTTCTTGGCACCTGTGAAGAGTGGTGGTGAAGAATGGGTTTTTCAAGCGATATATCTATCACAAAGGTAAAGCGTGAAGGGAATGAGAGCAGCACCTGGTCAACCTCAAACTCAAAAGAGCAGATACCGCTCAGGGTATGAAGGGTATCGGTTTGCGACTGTTTTCGGAGTGCCTTGTTGTGCAGACGCACCCCAAGCCCCTCCCGTGAAGCAAGTTGTCCAAAATACTGCCGCACACCCTCAGGAGTGATGACCGTATGAGGTGAAAAGGTTGGTACCAGAACTGCTGATTCATGATAAAGTGCTGCAATATCGTCGGCGTTGCCGCTGCAGATTCTTGTAACCCATTGAAAAAGTACCTCTTCTGCTGTTTTAAAATATGTCATGATCTGCATTTTGTTATAAAAATGGTACTCATTGACTCTTTTTTGTCGAAAATGAGTGGAACAAGGGTTGAAAAGTAACCATTTTTTATTTTTATGGATAATCTTCCGCATCTATTTTCCCCGTAATGCCTCCACAGGATTGAGATTCGCGGCTTTCCATGCGGGAAAAAGGCCGAATGTCACTCCAATTCCTGAACAGACAACCATGGCCACGGTAATCCAGAGCCAGGGAAATATAAGGGGGAGATTGAATTGCAATGCAACAAGATTGCCCAGAACAATTCCGACAAAGGTGCCAATGAATCCGCCGATCAGTGAGAGAAAAAGAGATTCCAGGAGAAACTGACGCAGAATGGTTCCCTTTGGTGCTCCGATCGATTTCCGGATCCCTATCTCTCTTGTTCTTTCGGTGACGCTGACCAGCATAATATTCATGATACCAACCCCGGCGGTCAACAGTGCCATCAAACTGATAATAAAAGCTCCGGTACCAATTGCCCGCTGAATATCCCTGAAAGAGTCGATCAGTGATTCATTGGTTCTTATCTCAAAATCGTTGGGTTCCTTGACGGTCAAACCTCTTGCCAGCCTCATGGCTCCTATCGCCAGATCTATGGTTTGAGGATAATTTTTACGAGAAACAGCCTCTACCGTTATACTGAGGCTACTCTTTTCATTGACATGGTCGAGGTAACGGGTGATAGGAACAAGGACAAAATTATCCTGGCTCTGACCAAATGCCGCCCCCTTTTTCTTGAACACACCCGCTATAGTGTAGACATCGCCATTAATCTTGATTGACTTGTACTGTGGATTTTCTCCAAAGGGAAAGAGTGTTTCAGCCACTTCGCTTCCGAGCACACAGGTATTTCTTGCATATCGTCTGTCGGCTTCAGCAAGATTTCTTCCAAAAGCAATAGAATAACCGGTTGAAGCGGAGAAATTTTCATCTCCTCCGGTAAGAGTGACATCCGGATTCGTTTTCAGATTGGCATATTTTGCCTGGTTGGCCATGCTTGATATCACAAAGCCTATGTTGCGGCATTTCGCCTCCATGCTTTTTTTGAAGAGCAACGCCTCCTGGTAGGAGATATCCTTTCTGTTTGCATAGACATTTCGGCTGTGGCCGCTGCCAAAGGTGGTGGCAGGATTTTTCTGGATCTGGAAGGTGTTGGCGCCAAGGCTCGTCAGCCCCGATTCAATACTTTTGTCAATGGCATCAAGCGCAGTCATGACCGCAATAATCGAAAAGACACCAACGGCAACTCCCATAATAGTAAGCGACGAACGAAGTTTGTTTACAGCAAGAGAGAAAATTGCCTGACCAATAGTTTCACGCAAACGCATAAGTCCTCCTATTCATATCGCAACGAGTCAGCCGGGTCAAGTTTTGAAGCGGTCACGGCAGGGGCAAGACCAGATATTACTCCTGTAAGCACCGAAACAGCAAGACTTGCAAAAACAAGGTCAAAAGAGAGTTGTATCGGAAAAGACGGGACAAGCTGACCGAGAGCAAAAGTGAAGAAGAGTGTTATCCCTACCCCTGTTATGCCGCCGATGAGGCAGATCATCACCGATTCAATAAGAAACTGCAGCAGAATCGTTTGCCGTCTCGCTCCCAGTGCCTTGCGAAGTCCAATCTCCCGGGTGCGCTCTTTGACGCTGACAAACGTGATGTTCATAATTCCGATGGCACCCACAAAAAGGGACATCCCGGTAATAAATATTCCGGCAACAGCGATACCATTTTTAATGGGGTCAAGCTGGCTTTTAAAGGCTCTCTGTTCATTGATCGAAAAGTTCTCTGCATCACCGGTCGCAATTTTTCGGATGCGCCTCATTATGCCCAACAGCTCCTCCATGGCTTCAGCCATACGCCCCTGGCTCTTGATTTTAACCCTGATGCTGGTGAACATCGTTTTACCGTACACCCGTTCAAAAGCTCCCAGTGGCATAATAATCTGATTGTCAAAACTGAAAAGCCCAAGAAACTTCCCCTGTTTTCTGAAGACTCCCAAAATGCGAAACTTGCGATTTTTTATCTGAATCAATTGACCAAGTGCTGGTTCGTCAGGAAAAAGTCCAGTCGCAATATCATCGCCAACAACACAGACCATATCACTGGCAGCGGATTCGGCAGGGGTAAAAAAACGACCCAAAGCGAGATCACCTGAGGCCGTCTGGAGATAGTCCTGGTTTGTTCCCAGTGAAAAAACCTGTTCAAGGTTGCGATCACGATACCTGGCAGATGCCTGATAGGTTGAGCGCTGAGGCACAGCAATGATCAGCTCGGATTTTGGATTGGCGGCAATAATCCGGTTGAGCTGTGGGGCATACTCTGTTTTAATATCCGGACGGTTTCGGTATCTCCACCATTGCCCCATGGTGCTCCAGGATGATTTCTGCACATAGATAACATCGTATCCAAGCATGGCGAGGCTTTTGTCGAACCCCCGGTCAATGCCATTAATGGCCGTGCCCATCATGGTGATGGCAACAATGCCTATAATAACCCCAAGCGCGGTAAGAAATGATCTGGTTTTATTGGCCTTGATCTGGTAAAGAGCCATCTTCAGGCTCTCTGTCGATTCATAACGAAATTGTCTGAAGCTCCGTTTCATTACCTGGAATCGCTTTCGATTTTTCCGTCACGGAGACGAATAACCCGGCGGGTGTAGCTGGCAATATCCTCTTCATGGGTGATCAGGATGATGGTATTGCCAGCATCCGAGAGTTCCCCAAAAATAGTCATGATCTCTTTGCTGGTGGCGGTATCAAGGTTACCGGTAGGCTCGTCAGCAAGTATAATGGAGGGCTTGTTAATAAGCGCTCTTGCTATGGCGACCCGCTGAATCTGCCCACCTGAAAGTTCAGCGGGCTTGTGCTTGATTCTTTCACCAAGCCCGACTTTCACAAGGGCCTCGACCGCACGCTCTTCACGCTCTTCGGGGTCAACTCCAGCATAGATCAAAGGAAGTTCAACGTTGCGCAGACAATTGAGGCGAGGCAGAAGGTTAAAGGTTTGAAAGACAAATCCTATCTCCTTGTTCCTGATACGGGCCAGCTCATCGTCATCCATCTCTGCGACATTGACTCCGTTCAGCTCATACACTCCGGAGGTTGGTGTATCGAGGCAGCCCAGAATATTCATAAGGGTGGACTTGCCACTTCCGGAAGGTCCCATGATTGCCGCATAGTCATTCAATCTGAAATCAAGGTTAATGGAGTCAAGTGCCTTGACAGTCTGGTCGCCCATCTCATAAAACTTGCAGAGCGACTGCATGGTGATCATTGCCCTCTGCGTCATGGCGTTATCGCTGCTGCTGTGTGACAAGGCTTCCCTCCTTCAGTTGACTGGTGATGGCGGAGTAACTTCCCGAAACCACCTCTTCTCCCTTTTTAAGTCCCGAAGTGACAATAATATGCGTGTTGTCGGTCGTGCCGGTGGTGATTGCCCGAAATGATGCCCTGCCAGCGGTAACAACAAAGACACCCTGGCGACTTTCAGTGGCTCTACTTTTTGTCATGATGGTCACGGCATTTTTTTCTCCCTTAGCCATCTCTGCCGGCTCTGTTCCACCTCGCATCGTGACACTTTGAATGGGCACCACGAGGGCATTATTCACGGTGATCGATTCAATATCGGCGGTTGCGCTCATACCGGGTTTCAGCAGACGCTCATGGTTGAGAATCCTGATTTTGACGGAAAAGTTTGTCACCTCCTCCTGGGTATTGGCCGCCTTGACCAGGGCCGAATTGGATATTTCACGCACAACTCCCCTGAAAACTCTGTTTCCATAAGCATCAACCGTAATAGAGACAGGATTGCCTGTTTTAACATTGACAATATCATTCTCATTGACCTCAACCTCAACCTGCATACTGTCGAGGTTCGCTAGACGCAGCACTTCAGTGCCGGGAAACTGGCCAGTGCCGACAACACGCTCACCGGCCTTGCTGTTCAAGGCGATAATGGTGCCGTTGAGAGGGGCGCGAACAATGGTTTTTTTCATACGATCCTGATTCTGTACCAGCAGGCTTCTGTTCTGTTCTATGGCGTGAAGGGAGGCTTGAAAGGTTGCCCGGGCAGCTTCGGCATTGGTTTTTGAAACAATGTAATCAGACTCGGAGATCAGTTTCTCCGTGTAGAGCAGAGAGGCCTTGCGAAAATCATCCTCTGCCTTGAGCTTTCTGGAGGATGCTTCAAGACTCTGGGATTTTGCCGAATTAAGCTGGGCCAGGCTTTGTTCCACCTGGTTGATGTAGAGGTCGGGCTGAATCTTGAAGAGGAGTGAGCCTTGCCGCACATTCTGTCCATCTTTCACGGGGAGCTCAATAATTTCGCCGGAGACATCAGGCGACATGGCAACAACAAGTTCCGGTTCAATTTTACCGGTGGCTGTCACCAGATGCACAACATCCCTGAGGATGACCTTTTCAGTGGTAACCTCTACTGGTTTTTCCCTGGATTTGAGGAAGGTAAAGAGGAGCACTCCACACAACAGAAGTGCAGCAAGAGCGATCAGGAGAGTTTTTCGTTGTAATCGGTTATTTTTTTTACTCATCGGAATCAGATGTCGAATTCGTTTTGTTATGGTTTGACGGGCTTGCCAGTGGTGAAATCAAGAACACTTTTTTGCAGGGCAAGGTTATAGGTGGCTTGAGAGAGAGTTGACCGGGCATTAAAAAGAGTGGCTCGCGCAAGGCTGAGCTCAACAAAACTTGCCGCTCCAAGTTCATATTTTCTCTTGACCGCCTCGAAGGCTGAGCGAGCGGCAGAAAAACTCACTTTTGCAGTCTCAATTTGCGTCCATGCAGAGGTATAGTCGCCAGCAGCCTGGTGAAGGTCTATCACGATATTTCTTTTCAGATCTTCGTAATCAAATTGCTGGTTCAGGAGGTTGATTTTTGCTCCTTCAACGGCATAGCGGGTCTGAAAACCATCAAAGAGCAGCCAACTGAACCGAACTCCTGCCGAAGATCCAAAAGTTTTGCTGAATTGTTCCGAAAGAGGGGGATAGGAGTATTCATGATTGAGATACTCGACACCACCTGATGTAACAATGACATTGAGATCAAGCGTCGGATACCATGAGGCGCGGGCGGCCTTGATCTGCCACTGGGCAGCAGTTGTTTCGAGCGACTTGCTTTTCAGATCCCCCCTTCGTTGCAGGGCAAGAGCGACAAGTGAGTCAACATTTGGCTTCGAATCAGGGGGGGGAGCAAATTCCTGGGGATTGGGGAGCAGATTGACCTTGATGTCAGGATTCATCTGCAGTCGTCGCTTCAGCTCAAACATGCTGCGCTCCATACGGGTTTCCGCTTTTATGACCGAAAGATGACTCTGCTCCGTTTCTGACTCCTGCTGGTAGCGATCGGTCATCGATTTCAGTCCAACTTTGAACTGGCGGTCGATGAGTGTCAGTTGATCTTGCGAAGAAAGCAGGTTTTCTCTTGAAATATCGAGCAGTTCACGATCAAGCAGCACCTGAAAATAGGCCTGTGTGACATCAAAGACCACGCTTTCAAGGACTCGTGCAAGGGTATACTCAGCAGCACTCTCCTTTTTGAGTGACGATTGCAGTGAAGCATAATCCCTGAAACCATTGAAAAGGTTAAGTGATGTGGTAATGGTGAGATCAACCGACTTGCGTGTTGTTTTGAAAATCTCTGTGACCGGGGTATCAAGAATGTAGCTTCGGCTGAGTGCGTAAGGGGTGTAGCCAGCGGAAAGCGAGAGGCGGGGCAGAAAACTGCCATAGCTCTTCAGCACATCAGTGCCTTGAAGCTTGAGATTATTTTCAGCTTTTTTTGCTGAAGAGGAGTTGCTCAGCGCTTTTGTAATGCACTCTGCAAGCGAGAGCTTCTGTTCAGTAATTTCGGCACACTCTCCCGTGGAGGGCACTGCGAAAAACGAGGCAACGATCAACAATAAAAAGATATATCTGGAAAGCAAGATCCCTGTTCCAACCATTTTGAGTGTCAGCAATATCCAATTTCAACTGCGTTAATGTAGTACAATGTTTTTGCTGTGTCAAAAGTTTCAAAAGGAGTTTTCAGCTTCTCCTCTGTAATGAGCGTTGTATCCTCCTACAGCCGGTCAAGAAGTGAGTCAATCTCCTCCTGATAGGCTGCGGCATTTTGAGGTTTGAGCTGGATAAGATGGGTATAAATCTTTATGGCTTTTTTGAAGGCTCCCTGGGCGGTAAAAAGATTTGCAAGCGTTTCTGTGGGCACAGCAATGGCGGTATCATCAGAAAAGGGTTTTTTTTGCTCGACAATGGAGGTGGGGTCGGCAGTCTCCAAAGTTTTCATGGGCTCAAAATTCATCAGCGCCGCGGAGAGCTGTTCCAGTTCATCCATGACAGGATCGTAGTACAGCGAAGCAACAGACTTCTCCTCACCCTGCGGAGATGCCTGTATTCCTGCAAGATCATCCCAGGCGACCTGGTTTGCCGGTGCTATGGCACAACATTTTTTCAGGTATGTTGCGGCAAGAGTCTCTCTTTTCAGGCCGAGAAGTGCCTTTGCAGAGAGCAGGTTAAAGAGGTATGACTCTGAAAAAAGGTCAGAAAATGGCTCAAGTTTTTCAAAACCCGACTGGAACTCCCGGCGTGAAATGTCGAGGGATACCTCTGCAAAAAAAAGATAAGGCACTCTTTTCATTGGCTTTTCGTTTCAAGTGCAAGGATCAGCAGATGCTCGACAAGCTCGGGAAATGAGATCCCGACAGACTCCATAAGCCTTGGATACATGCTGATATCGGTAAATCCAGGGATCGTATTCACCTCATTCAGGACAATTGAGCCAGAATGCTCATCCACAAAAAAATCGACTCTCGACATGCCACTGCACCCCAGAGCCTTGTAAGCCTTGAGGGCTTCGGCTCTCACCCTTTCCTGAAGATCGGCGGGAAGACGGGCGGGAATAAAAAATTGAGCCGTGTTGAAAATGTACTTATCCTGATAATCATAGAACTCCTTGCCAGGTTCAATTTCACCGCAGAGTGACACCTCCGGTTTATCGTTTCCAAGCACCGCAACTTCAATTTCTCTCCCTTTGATTGCCTTCTCAACAAGAATCTTCCAGTCGAGCAAACAGGCGCACTGCATCGCAGACTGAAGCTCTCCGTGATGATGGACTTTTGAGATGCCGATGGATGAGCCAAGGTTGGCTGGTTTGACAAAAAACGGGTACTCAAACTGCTCTTCAACAAGGGAGTGCACCTTCTCAGGGCACGAGTGGTAATCAGTGCTGATAATGGTCAGGGAGGGGGCCACGTGCAGCCCGGCATCGACCACGCAAAGTTTGGTAAGTGCTTTATCCATCGTCAGGGCTGATGCCAGCACACCACATCCGGTATAGGGAATTCCGCAGGTATCCAGAAAGCCCTGAATTCGACCATCTTCCCCGAAAGTACCATGAAGGGCAAGAAAAGCCAGATCAATTGAGGCTGCTTTGAAATCAAGGTCAAATGGCTTTTGATCAGCCCGCAGAACCATGGCTTTCAGCGTTTTCGTTGTCTCCTCAAGCGATGTTTTTCTTAACAGGGGCGAGAGCTCAAGATTGAGAATTTCAGTTGCAACACCTTCACAAAGCCAGGTGCCTTCATGCGTGATATAGAGGGGGAGAAGACGGTATTGTTCAGTGTTGATATGTGCCGCGATGGACTGGGCTGAAATGATCGAAATCTCGTGTTCAGCAGATCTGCCTCCAAAAATGAGGGCAACAGTGAGACGTGGCATGGTTCCTTTTCTGAAATGATTGGTGTTGTGGAGCAATTTTCAGGAAAATACCCCTCTTGAAGAACATTTCCCTACACTTTTTTTGATGCCATATCCTTTTCATCTATCTTGTTTGAAATTTGCAGGTAATGAACACTCTTTTTTCAAGAGTCTACGCTCTTGATTCCGGTTTGCACACCGGTAAAGAAAATATGGAGACGGACCGACGACTGATGGCCTCTTTTCTTGATGGCCGGTTTCAGAGACGGTATGGTGGCGACAGTTGTCTCTGGAGGTTTTATGGCTGGTCTCCACACGCCATTACGGTAGGATATAATCAGGATATTTCAGCTCTTGACAGTGCCAAATGCAGTGCCGCCGGTATTGATATTGTTCGAAGACCCACGGGAGGCAGGGCCGTTTTTCACGCCGAAGAGTTTACCTACAGCTTTTTTACCGAATCAGCCGAGCACAATGCAACGCTTTACCGCGTGGTGCATGAGGTGATTCAGCACGCACTGGAGGGGCTCGGCATTCACGCCGAGTTTTGTCGTTCAACCCTGAGCAGGTCTCAGGGCGAGGCTTCCTCAAGTTCGGTGAGCTGTTTTACCGCATCGGCCAAATATGAGCTGCAGGTAGATGGACGGAAACTGGTTGGTTCAGCGCAACGCAGAAGCCGTAACGTCCTTTTGCAGCACGGTTCGCTGCCACTTTCACCCCGCCACAAGCAGCTTGGTGCTTTTGTTTCCTTGCCGGATAGCGGAGTTCTTCATGATGGCATTGGAGAGGAGATGGAGCGGAAAACCACCTCACTGGAGGAAATTCTTGGCTACCTGCCACAATATGAACAACTTGCAGTGCTTATGAAAAGCGCGGCAGGCCACACCGAGGGCGTTGAAACCGTCGAGCTTCATGCCGACGACTTGACAGATATTTATTAATGTTACAGCATCATTTCATCAATTAAGCGGTACCACCATGAACAAAAGCGTTCATCAAAAAGCAGCCCACGTCACGACCCGAAGATTGCTTGACATGAAGCAGAACGGCGAAAAAATATCCATGTTGACCGCTTACGACTATACCATGGCCAGAATTCTCGACCGCGCCGGTGTTGATGTGCTCCTCGTCGGCGATTCCGCCAGCAATGTCTTTGCAGGCCACAGCACAACGTTGCCCATCACGATTGAGGAGATGATCTATCACGCCAAAGCGGTTGTCAGAGGCGTGCACGATGAGAGCGGACGGGCGATGGTAGTTATCGACATGCCCTTTATGAGCTACCAGCTCTCCAGCGAAGAGGCATTGCGCAATGCCGGAAAAATCATGAAAGAGCATGAGTGTGATGCCGTCAAGCTGGAGGGGGGAAGGGTTATTGTGGACACCGTCAAGAGAATCACGGATGTCGGCATTCCCGTCATGGGCCATCTTGGCCTTATGCCACAGTCCATCTACAAGTATGGCAGTTACCGCGTAAGGGCCCAGGAGGAGAAAGAAGCGGAGCAGCTTCTTGAAGATGTCGTTATTCTTGAAAAGGCAGGAGCCTTTGCCATTGTGCTCGAAAAAATCCCTTCAACCCTGGCCGCTGAAGCCACCCGCTTGCTCACCATCCCCACCATCGGCATTGGCGCCGGAGTCGAATGCGACGGCCAGGTGCTGGTTATCAACGACATCCTCGGCCTCAACCGCGAGTTTCATCCCCGCTTTGTCCGCCAGTATGCCGACCTGAATACCGTCATTGAGCAGGCCGCCCGGCAGTATGTTGACGATGTTCGGAAGCGCGATTTTCCTTCGGCAGATGAGAGTTACTGAAGAAAGATGATGGGGGGAGTGGACTGGAAACAGGAACGAGCATGGTGATTATGGTAATAGGGGAGGAATACCGTTGATGAAAAACTGAAGAGCATGTACAAGACAAATGAAGCTATTGCGATAGCCCGTGAAATCATCCCAAGCCTTGGTTGAACTTGCACAGGTATTACAGGCATTGGAAAATCTGGCTTCTCAGCTTGGCTTGCCTGGTGGCCTCGACGGCTGGGAGCGGTTGTCGCAGCAGATGGGTGGGAGTGAATAGGCGAGTAGTTCCCGCTTCCTGAATCGAAAGGTTCAGTTTTTTTCCAAGAGCTTCAGGTATAGTGCATCAACATTGACAGCCGTACATCCTGCGAGTAATTTTCAATACGGGAAATAGTGGATTTATTGGTCATCAGTTTGCCCGCAATATCTTCCTGTGTTAACCCGGCACTCTCACGAGCCTGACGAAGGAGAACCCCTATCTTGAACTGTTCATACCCTTCATCAAATGACTCCGCAAACTCTGGATCCAGAGCTTTTTGCTCATCAATAAATGCCTGTACCTCATCCATTTTTTTTCTCCTCCATAAAACAAGCACTCGAAAATTTTTTAACGGGGCTTTTCTCGCAGAATTCTTAAAAACAGGCTTTGTCGGTCACTCTCCCGCCACTTCAGGTTTCACAACCGAGTTCAAGCGGTCGGGTACGTCGAATCTTGGTCGTGAGATCTGTGCTTTTGCCAATGCTACCGGCGGGGTGATTCTGATTGGTGTGGCGGATAATGGAGAGATGACAGGCGTTGATGACCTTAACCGTCTCAAGTCGGAGGTGCAGACAACAGCCCGTTCGGCTGAACCTCCGATAGTAGTTGATATTGCGAATGTTGACCGGGCGTTGTGCGTCACAGTGCCGGAGCAGCATGGCAAACCCTATTCGTTCGGGGGCAAGTTTTTTATGCGCGAAGGGGCATCATCGCAGCAGATGTCTCGGGAGGAGATCCGGAAATTTTTTTTCAGGGAGGGGCTGATCCATTTTGATGAAACACCCTGCGACCGCTTTTCGATTCATGATGATTTGACAAGTGATGTCTGGAAACTTTTTCAGCGTCGGGCAAAAATTCCGGTGGATATTGAGCCGTTGACAGTTCTTGCCAATCTGCACCTGTTCAAGGATGGTTCTATGGTCCATGCTGGCGCGTAGCTGCTGGCAAAGGATATCCGCAAATTTACCATCAGTGCTGATGTTGCCTGCGCCTTGTTTCTGGGTACCGACAAGGAGCGAATTCTTGACAGGCGCGGTTTCGACAGCGATATCTATACCATGCTTGATGATGTGATGGTTTATCTTCTCTCCAAGATCAATGTGGAGTACATCATCAAGCATGTCAAGCGTGATGGGCGGCCTGAACTGCCTGAAGAGGCGGTGGTGAATGCGCTTGCCCATCGCGATTATCGTTCCACGGCAAATGTGCAGGTCTATATCTTCAAGGATCGGGTGGAAATTGTCAGCCCCGGTGGTCTGCCTGCGGGCATGACTGAGGCTGATCCTGGCTTCAAGAGTATTCCACGCAATCCGCTCTTGTTCGGGATGCTGCACCGCATGGAGGCGGTTGAGCATATCGGTTCAGGAATCCGGCGCATCCGCAATTTGTGCCTCGATTATGGGGTTGCAGAACCGCAGATTGATGTGTCGGAGCATTGGTTTACCGTGACTTTTCCCAGACCAGGGAGTCGAGTTGAAAACCAACAGCCAGAGTCGCAGCCAGAGTCATTGGATATTTTTGTATTGAGGCTGCTTGACAAATCCACTCTTTCTAAATCGGATATTTCAAAAGGCCTGGGGCAGAAATCTGTTTCCGGTCAGCTCAATAAGGTCATACGGCGACTTCTGTTGGATGGTTACATAGAGTATACTATTCACGGAAAGCCTGTGAGCCGCCTTCAGCAATACCGTATTACAACGAATGGGAAAAGATTATTGGCTGATTCGGAGGTAAAACCATGATACCGAAGTTTCAGAATGTTCGTGAACAGCCAGAGTTAACCCCGCATGAAACACCTCATGTTGGGGCCCATAATGAGGCCCATGATAGGGTGGCCTTCATTAAGCTTCAACAATCAATGCAGGAGCGCCAGTGACCCCATCTCCCTACACCGAAGATTCCCTCGTCCAGCAAACGACGGCGGATTATCTGGAGCAGCAACTGGGTTGGGAGTCAATCTATGCCCACAACCGCGAGGACTTCGGCCCCGACAGTTTTCTGGGCCGCAGGGATGACCGGGAGGTGGTGCTGACGCGCACGCTCAGGGCGAAGCTGGTCGAGCTGAATCCGGAGTTGCCTGATACGGCTTATGATGACGGGCTGCGGCAGGTTGTGACGACGACGACGACGCAGACATTGTTGGCGACGAACCGGGAGAAGTACACGCTCTTCCGCGACGGGGTGCTGGTCACCTTCCAGAATGAAAAGGGGGAGCGCCTGAAACATCGGTTGCGGCTCTTTGACTTTGATGAGCCGTTGAACAACCATTTTCTCTGTGTGCGGGAGCTCTGGATTCGGGGCGATCTCTACCGGCGGCGTCCTGATATTGTGGTCTTTGTCAATGGTTTGCCGCTTCTCTTCATGGAGTTCAAGAATATCGGCAAGGATATTCGCTCCGGCTACGAGAAAAATTTCAAAGACTATACCGATACCATCCCGCATATCTTTCATCACAACGCTTTGCTCATTTTTGGCAATGGTCACAAGGCGAAGCTTGGCTCCATTACCAGCAGGTGGGAGCATTTTCATGAGTGGAAGCGGCTTGCCGAGCGTGAGCCGGGGGTTGTGCCAGAAGAGCAATTTTATGGATCTCTTGGAGAACTTTATCGCTTTTGATGACTCGTCGGGTGAGACGAAAAAGATTGTTGCCCGCAACCATCAGTTTCTTGGGGTGAACCGTGCCCTTGAGGCGGTTGTGGAGCGCAGAGAGCGCAAGGGGAAGCTTGGCGTCTTCTGGCATACCCAAGGGTCGGGGAAGAGCTATTCGATGCTTTTTTTTACGCGCAAGGTGCATCGCAAGCTTGGCGGTAACTTCACCTTCCTGATTCTCACCGACCGCGACGATCTCGATACGCAGATTTACAAGAGCTTTGCCGGTTGCGGTGTGGTGGATAACGACCGCGACCCGTGCCGCGCTTCGAGTGGCCAGCACCTTTGCAACTTGCTTGGGCAGCACAAGAAGTATGTTTTTTCGCTAATCCAGAAGTTCAATGTGGAGGTGAAGCCGGAGTAGAGCTATACCAGCCGTGACGATATTATTGTCATCACCGATGAGGCGCATCGGACGCAGTACGGGATGCTGGCGCTCAATATGCGCAATGGGTTGCCGAATGCCAGTTTTATCGGCTTTACCGGCACGCCGCTCTTCAAGGATGACGAAATTACCCGTCGAGTCTTTGGCGACTATGTTTCGACCTACGATTTTCAGCGGGCAGTGGACGACAAAGCGACGGTGCCGATCTACTATGATGCCCGTGGTGAGAAGCTTGGTATTGCGCTGGGTGACCTGAATGAGCGCATTGCCGAGAAGGTTGAGAGCCTTGAGATTGAGGATATCAATGTTACCGAGCGGCTTGAGCAGGCTCTTCGGCGCGATTATCACATCATTACGGCTGAAAAGCGCCTCAACCAGATTGCGCGTGATTTTGTGCATCACTACTCCAACGGCTGGGAGTCGGGCAAGGCGATGATGGTCTGTATCGACAAGATCACCTGTGTCCGCATGTATCTGCTGATTGAGTTCTACTGGCAGGAGCGGATCGGGGAGCTGGAGCGTGAGCTGCCCGCGCTTGCCGATGAGCAGGAGGAGATTCAGCGTCAAAGGAAGATTGCCCGGATGCGCGAAACCCTCATGGCGGTTGTGGTGAGCGAGGAGCAGGGCGAGGTGGAGAAGTTCCGCAAGTGGGATCTTGATATTCTGCCCCACCGGCGGCTCATCAAGGAGGGGATGGAGCTGCCGGACTCCATGAAGACGAAGCCCCGTTTCCGCAACATGCAGCGGATGGCTCTCGACGATGCCTTCAAGGAGGAGGAGCACCCTTTCCGCATCGTCTTTGTCTGTGCGATGTGGCGCACTGGCTTTGATGTGCCGAGCCTGACGACCATCTATCTCGACAAGCCTCTCAAGGCGCATACGCTGATGCAGGCCATTGCGCGGGCCAACCGGGTCAATGCGGGAAAGAACAACGGCCTGATTGTCGACTATTGCGGCATTCTCCGCCACCTGCGCAAGGCGCTGGCAACCTTTGCCGGAGTGGGCGACGATGGCCATGAAGGCAGTGGCGAGAACGATCCTGCAAGACCGAATGAGGAGCTGCTTGCTGATCTTGTTGAAACGTTGACGGTTATCCGGTCGTTCCTTGTCGGGCGCGGTGCCTCTCTCGATGAAATTATCACCAAGAGCGGTTTTGAGCGCAATGCCGCCATTCTTGCGGCCAAGGAGGTCATCCAGCAGTTTCACCATCTTGTTGATGCGCCCATTGAGGTGATACCCTCACAGCTTTCAGAAGCATCGGAGCCGTTCGATATCAGCAAGATTGATTTCGAGCGGCTTCGTCTGGAGTTTGAGCGGAGCAGGGTCAAACGAACTGCCGTCCAGAATCTCAGCCAGGCAATTGACAACAAGCTGCGGCGACTGATGGAGCGAAACCCGCTTCGCACCAACTTTCAGCGCCACTATGAGGATATTGTTGAGGCTTACAACCGGGAGAAAGATCGTCTCTCAATTGAGAAAACCTTTGAAGAGCTGGTGCGTATGGTGCAGGAGCTTGATGAGGAGGAGAGACGGGCCGTGCGTGAAGGGCTTGACGAGGAGTCGCTTGCTATTTTTGACCTTCTGAAGAAGCAGGAGCTGACCCAGCAGGAGAGAGGTCGCATCAAAAAAGTGGCGAAGGGGCTGCTTGAAACCCTGAAGGGTGAAAAGCTCAGGATCGGCCACTGGCAGGAAAAGGAGTCAACCCGTGATGCGGTGCGTACGGCAATCCATGATTTTCTCTGGAGTGAGGCTACAGGTCTGCCGGTGGAGAGCTATACCGAAGAGGAGGTGAAGGGGAGATCGGAGGAGATTTTTCGCCATGTCTACCGCGTTTATCCCAGAATACCCTCACCATTTTATGAAAAAACGGTGGCGGCATAACAGACTCTGCCGCCACTCAACTTTACTATTTTACTTCTGAAGCGAGCTTCATCCGCACTATTCTGTCGGGATTGGAGACCGCTCCATTATTGGATTCCGAACCAGCCTTGATCTTGTCAACAAATTCCATTCCCGATACGACACGCCCCCAAACGGTGTATTGACCGTCGAGGAATGGCGCTGGTGCAAAGCAGATAAAAAACTGGCTGTCGGCGCTGTTGGGGTCCGAGGCGCGTGCCATCGAGAGGGTGCCTCGGAGATGCGGCTCACGCGAAAATTCAGATTTGAGCTTTTGGCCGGAGCCACCTGAGCCGTTGCCTGTCGGGTCGCCGGTCTGAGCCATAAAGCCCGGTATAACACGATGAAAAGCAAGACCGTCATAAAATCCTTTGCGGGTCAACTCCTTGATGCGATTAACATGGCGGGGGGCAAGAGCCGGCAGCATCTCAATGACCACTCTTCCGGCAGGGAGGTCAAGACAGATCGTGTTTGCGGGGTCGGGTGCCGGAGCGGCCGTGGAGAAGCATGGAAGGAGAGTGGCTAACAGTCCAAAAAAGAGAACAACTATTCGAAATGGTTTGCTCATCATGGTCTCCATTATACGTTTTCAGAAAGATGTTTTTGAATGATCATTGCTGGTGTTGGCAGGCACCACTTTGGCACTATGGCCGAAACCGCTTCATCAAAACAGGGCGCTGAGGTTGGCATATAGCATAAGGAAAAACAAGATAAAGCCCTCTGCTCAGGAGAGAACAGGGGGCTTTGATCAATAAAAAAGTAACTGTTACTTTTTCGGGGTGATGGCTGTTGTGACAGCAGTAGAAACACCCTCAATGATCTGAATCGCCGTGTTTGCGGTGTTGGTGACGATTGAAACACAGAGAGTGGCGCAGGACTGCACAAGTGAAGAGGCAGAGTTGACACCGCTCAGCAGGGTATCAGCCACATTCTGGACAAGAGCACCGACTGCAATAAAGAGGTCAGAAAAGACGCCGCCTTCGTTTTCGTTTGCCATAGGATGATGTGTTTAGGTGATAAAGAAAAGTTGTACGTGGAAAAAAGGTCTGGATCCCCCCCTCGGCTGAGCATACCTGCTGAAAAGTCCCTTATCTTCCAATCAGGCAGAGTACCAAGTTCGAATATAAGATAATTGATCGAAAAACAGCGCTACAGTAGCCATATCAATTTTTCATTGTCAACAATCACCTTGTTGGTGAATGAATTTTGATAACTGCGACATAATCCTGTATTTTCGCTGTTCCATGTTTATCTTTCCCTTATCTCTCTTGCTGCAACATGAATAAAGGGTATTTCTATTGAAATCTGTAACTCTCTCTTCAGTGAAAAAACGTGTTTTTGTTGTCGGGGCGACAGGATATATCGGGAAGTTTGTTGTTCGTGAACTGGTTGCCAGGGGATATGATGTGGTCAGTTTCGTTCGTGAACGTTCGGGCATCGGTTCAAACACCTCTGCAGCGGAGGTTCGCCATCAGTTGCAGGGCTCCGAAGTGCGGTTTGGTAATGTGAGCAGCATCGATTCGCTGATGCAGAGTGGCATCAATGGGGAACATTTTGATGTTGTGGTCTCCTGCCTCACCTCTCGCAATGGTGGAATCAAAGATTCGTGGAGTATCGACTATCAGGCCACCCGCAATGCGCTTGATGCAGGCAAAGCTGCGGAAGCGACACATTTTGTCTTACTCTCGGCTATTTGTGTCCAGAAACCACTGCTGGAGTTTCAGAGGGCAAAGCTCAAATTTGAGAAGGAGTTGATAGAGTCAGGGCTGACCTGGTCGATTGTTCGCCCAACGGCCTTTTTTAAATCTATCGCAGGGCAGGTCGAGTCGGTAAAAAAGGGAAAGCCCTATGTGATGTTCGGCGATGGCCGGCTCACCTCCTGTACACCCATCAGTGAGGCCGATCTGGCACGCTACATAGTCAACTGCATTGAGGAGCCCTCGATGCAGAATACAATTCTCCCCATTGGCGGGCCGGGTAAACCCATCACTCCTCTTGAACAGGGTGAGATGATTTTTGAACTCCTTGGTCGTGCGCCCAGGTTCAAGAAAATGCCTATCCAGATGTTCGACCTCATTATTCCTGTTGTGAGTCTGTTGGCAAAGTTTTTTCCGAAGCTGGAAGACAAAGCTGAGTTTGCCCGTATCGGCAAATACTACTGCTCAGAGTCGATGCTGGTGCTCAACCCCAAAACGGGAAAGTATGATGCCGATATGACACCCTCCTACGGCAGTGATACCTTGCGGGACTTTTACAGACGGGTGCTGAAAGATGGACTTGCCGGGCAGGAGCTTGGGGAACACTCCATGTTTTGAGATGCGTTGCAAGTGACCGCTCAAACAATCTCGATGCCATAGGTGTCGAGTAAACCGATGACTCCCTGCATCGAAAATTTCGCTTTTCGGAGGCGATTTATTTCAGGATTGATCGAGTAGTTGAAGGCCGTTGAGAGATCAGCCTGCTCCAGGTTGGTATGGAAAAAGGTGCTCTGCAAAAGGTCACAATTCTCGAAGATGGCTCCTTGCAACTCTGCCTCACTGAAATCAGCCTCCTGCAGGTTACAGTTTTTGAAATGGATGCTTTTAAGCTTTATCTGGGCAAAGAGGGCAAGCTTTAGCATGCAGTTCTCAAAATCAAGTTCAAGCAGAAATTTTCGGCAGTCACTGAACTGGACACCAAGTAATTTACAGTTGACAAATTTCACCTCCTGCAAGCTGGTATTCTTGAGTTTGATGAGAGTACCATCGCAACCGTCAAAGAGACATTTGATGAAGCTCATACCGGAGAGGTCGATGCTGTTAAAGTTGCAGTTGATGAATCCGCACTCCTCATAGCTACCCCCGTCAAGCCTCTCCTCCCTGAAATCGATTTTTTCAAATCTCCTGTTTTCGGTGAAACTGCCCTGCATAACTAATAAAAGATGAGTGCTACTTTTGTTCAGAAGCCGCTTTGCCCGACTGCTCTGCCTTGCCAAAAAATGCGCCAAGGGCCAGCGTTACAATGCCCTGCATGGGACCAAGCCAAAGGTTCGACTGTTTCAAAAAATCAAGTGGAGCAACATTTGGACTAAAAAGTGGTTGCAGTGAAATGCTGGCCATCAGAAGCGTAAAATATCCCACAGAGAGCCAGAGACTGAGGTTGAAAAGAAAGGAATCAACCACTCTCTGATCGTCAGCCACAGCCGTGAACTCTTTGACCGCCACACCAACCATCAAGGAGAGTGTTGGCATGACGTTTGGAAGAAACCACCCCCAGGCATCACTGACTCGATCCAGATAGGGTCCCTCCTCCTGCATGGATTGAGCAATCAGAAGCAGGGAGAGCATACCCGCGCCAGCCAGCCAGACAACAAGCAATCTTTTTTTACACTCCTGAACCGGTCGTTGCTGTTTCATTGTTGTGCAGCGTTTGGTTGAAGATTACTCCAGATACCGGAACGCACAAGATGTGTTTTGCCGGTTAATGAGCCAGGAATAACCGTTGATGACTGAGGCGTTATTTTGATCTCGTATATGAGCGCTGTACAGCGATAGTGATCGGTATATTCTGACTGCCCGGTTTCTGTCGGCAGGATATTGAAACCCTCATTGAACCATCTCTCAACCTCAGCTTTACCCGGCTCCGTTTTTCCCTGGCTGAATCCGTCTGAGGTGATGATGAAGACAATGACGCGATAGTAGCCTGGATTACCTTTAAAGAGCGCGTTGACGTAGGCAGAAAAATTCGTAAAAGGATTTATCGGAGAAGATTTTAACGCCCATCGCTCCTCTCCGGATTTTGGTATTCCATTTTTGTTGATCTGCTCAATACGGGTTGCAATGGCAAAGCCACCAGGCACCGCAAAGTATGAGGATTCTGAATAGCCAGAGTTGTCGAGGGCTGAACGGAGAATACTGTCTACGTCATTAAACAGCACTATTCCATGGTCAGTGCGGCGCAGAAATGCGTCAGGAATAACCTCTCTCGCTGAAGCTTTTGGCGGTGGCCAGGGAAAGTTTGGCATACTTTTCGCCTTTTCATCGCTTGCTTTTTTTGATGAAGTTGCTGTAATGTTTACCGTGACTTTTTTGGGAAGCACTCCTCCGCGACCATTCCCACTACCATATCCGATTCCTTGTCCTGACCCTGTGCCACCACCACCTTTTCCGATACCAATGATACCTTCACCAAAACTCATGGATTTTTCATCAATGCCTGCTGAAGCTGCAACAGGTGGCGGCGGCGGGGGCGGAAGAGCTGCCACCACTGGCGCGGGTGCCGGAGCAGGGATGATGACAGGAGCTGGAGCCGGGGGGGGAGTTGATGAGCGTTGGTGTTCAAGTTCAGCAGCACGTACAGACGCTGACTGAGTTTCACGATTCTGCTGGTCAGGATGTTGTGATGTGACCGAACCACAACCGGCAAAACAGAGAAAGGTGAGCAGTAAACAGAAAGGATAATAGCGGTTCATGCAGACTTGGTGGTTAAAGTGTCCTTGAAAAATGTGATGGCCAACCAGGCGCATCATCTCTCGCATCGTCGTTGAATATACTTTTTTCCCGGTTCATGGTATATATTGCGCTCCAACTGTTTTTTTAGCAACTCTTTTATCAGTCTGTAACCGTGAAAAAAATATTCTTGCCACTTCTGTTCTCCGGGATGTTGATGACACAGACTCAGGCATCACCCTATATGGCCAGCTCAGCAGGATTTGCTCAGCCAGCCAATTCCGAGGCTACCGTTTCAGGTGTTGTCCATACCAATGTAGCGGAGTACAAGAGGGGAGTGCCCATTAGTGTTGGATTAGGGATTACTTCAGGCGCATACCGTCTGGAAGGGACTTTGGGCTATCAGTCAAATCCGGTTTATAAGCCTCCTGGTGTGGTATTATCTGGAAGCGACCTTTCGCTCTTGTCTGCAATGGCTAATGGTTATCGCGATTTTAGCATAGGTTACTCAGCGATATCCCCCTATCTGATGGCGGGTCTTGGTGGAGCGAGGGTTAATGTACTGACGGGCTCAACAAGCCGTGTCAATCAAAATGTGCTTGCCTGGCAAGTTGGCATTGGAACGGGCCTGAAGGTCTCTGATCGTGTTACCCTTGATCTTTCAGGACGGTATTACAAAACCGGAGATGTTACCGACTCCTCCGGTTCCACTCCTGTTACCTTTACGGTTTCGGGCATAAAATATTTGGTTGGAGCAAGAGTTAACTTTTAGGGTTGCATCTGACCTTGTCACTATGGCAGCGACTCTTCCCCTTATGAGAGCTTTTTTCGCTTCAACCTCAGAGAGTTGCTGACCACGGAAACACTGCTTCCTGCCATGGCAAGACCCGAGAAGACCGGGTTCAGGAAAATACCCCAGAGTGGAAAGAGGGCTCCGGCGGCAAGTGGAATGCCGATGATGTTGTAGATAAAGGCCCAGAAGAGGTTCTGGCGGATGACCCGCATGGTGGCACGCGAGAGAGTTATGGCCTGCGCCACCTTGTTGATGTCTCCCTTGAGCAGGGTGATACCGGCCGATTCGATGGCAACATCTGTCCCCGTAGCCATGGCAATACCCACATTAGCCTGGGCAAGCGCCGGGGCATCGTTGACACCATCTCCGGCCATCACAACCTTGCGCCCCTGAGCCTGCAACTCCCTGATTTTTTTTGCCTTCTCCTGTGGCAGCACATTGGCGATCACCTCGTCAATACCAACCTGACGCGCTATAAAGTTGGCTGCCGAAAGGTTGTCGCCTGTCAGCATAATCACGGTGAGCCCTTGGTGGTGCAGCGCAGCAACGGTCTCCCGCGCCTGAGCCTTGACGGTATCGCTCAAAGCAAGTAACCCTGTTGCCCTGCCATCCTCTTCAATGACAACCACGGTTTTACCCTCATCCTGAAGTTGTTGCAGCTCCGGCAGCGACAGTTCACTCTGAACCGGTTTGCGAACAGCAACGGAGCTGTTTGCAATGCTTGCAGAAACGCCGATCCCCTCCAGTGCCCTGAAGTCGGTGATCTCGCCGGGGGTGAGCTGCTGCTTTCGGGCAGCCTCAACAATTGCCTTTGCCAGCGGATGCTCCGAACGGCTCTCTATGGTGGCGGCGAGCTGCAGCAGGGAGTTGATGCGTCTCTCGTTGTCGAGCGAAATAATATCGGTCACCTCTGGATTTCCGGTGGTGATGGTGCCGGTCTTGTCGAACACCACCGTGTCGATTGAGCTGAGTTTTTCGAGGCTTTCGGCATTGCGGATGAGGATGCCATAGTCAGCCCCTTTGCCAATGCCGACAATGATCGCAGTCGGCGTGGCAAGCCCCAGCGCACAGGGGCAGGCGATAACCAGAATACCAACCATCCCCATGATACCGAAGGAAAGACTGGTTGAAAATCCGAGATATGCAGTCCCCACCGTTATCCAGACCACAAAAGTGAGTGCGGCAAGCACAAGAACACCCGGCACAAAGATAGCCGCCACCTTGTCGGCAAGCTGCTGTATCGGCGCTTTCGACCCCTGGGCCTCCTCCACCATCCTGATAATGCGGGCAAGCACAGTGTCGGAGCCGACACCGGTAGCCCTGAAGGTGAAGGAGCCCTGCTTGTTGATGGTGCCACCAATAACGTTGTCGCCCGCTTTTTTATCGACCGGTATGTACTCACCCGTCACCATCGATTCATCAATGGAGGAGTCGCCTGAAGTGATAATGCCGTCCACAGGCAATTTTTCGCCGGGCTTGACAAGGAGCGTATCGCCCTTTCTCACCTCATCAACCGGGATCAACAGCTCTTTTCCCCCTCTCTGAACCAAAGCCGATTTTGCCTGAAGAGTGATCAATTTCTCGATAGCCTCACCGGTCTTCAACTTTGAGCGGGCTTCCAGATATTTGCCAAGCAGGACAAAGCCAATCACCACAATGGTGACATCGAAGTAGGTCGAATCGGGCGCATGGAGAAACTCTTTTACCGGCGGAACAAGGGTGATGAGCGCACTGTAAAGGTAAGCGGTCACCGTTCCAATACCGATCAGGGTATCCATACTTGCCGCCCCGCTCCTGACAAACATCAGAATGCCATGCAGGAACGGCCTGCCGGTACGAAAGACCATCCAGGTTGAGAGCAGCATAAAGAGGATATTGAGATGCTCCATGGAGAGGGGAAAATGGGGTATGGCGTGCATAACCATGGAGCCGATATCCCACATCATGAGGAGAAAAACGAGCAGAGCGACGGGGAGCGCAACCTGCACCTTTCGGAGCTGACTCTGCAGCTCCCGCTCTTTCTCCTCCCTCTTTTTGGCAGCGTCAGACACCGCCATGGTAAAGCTCACCGGCGGCTCTTCAACCTCAAGCGCGTAACCATATTTATTAATCACCTCATTCAGCGCTTCGGGTGTCAAATCCTCCTTCTCAAACTCCAGCGTGGCTCTCTCTGTCGCCAGATTGACATTGACCTCCCTGATGCCCTCAACTTTGGAGAGCTTTTTCTGGATGATGGCCGCACAGCTTGCGCAGTGCATCCCCTTGACGCTGTAGGTCTCACTGCTCATGCAATCTCGGCGGGATATATTTCGCACTCAAAGTTCTTCTTATTGCACAAACAACGGAGTAAAAACCAGTACCTTGACGCAACACCTTGATATCGCTTGTTCAGCCTATCGCACATGAAGCACTCCACGTTGCACACCCATGGCGCAGGTTATTTTATAGGTGCCTGGTTTTTGTGGGGTAAACTCCATAACAACCTTTTTGCCTTTCACCAGCGGCTGTGGCTTCTCAACCAAACCCGGAATCATGATGTCGCTCATACAGCCGGAGGCGGTGTCGATGGGGTTGATCTCAAGGCGCACCTTTTCACCAGCATTAACCGTAAAGGAGCTTGGCGCGATATCTTTCGACTTCGTGTAGTTGATGGAAAATGTTTTTGCTCCCTCTGCTGCAAACATGGTGGCCGGCGCAGCGAGAGTCATGAGTGCTGCTGCAAGTATGATTATTCTCTTTCTATCCATTATTATCTCGTTTAAAATTTGTTCAGTATGCAAGTACACAATTCAGCAGTGCCATCAGAACCATCAACAGAGAAGAGAACGCTCTTTTTGTTGTGATCGTTTCAGAACCACAACGGTGATGATGTATCAACATCTTTGAGTCTCTACCCGGGAACGCCGAGCTCCAGCTCGGCATATTATCCTCTTATTAATCAGTGTTTCATGCCGGAGTGGCGGAGCCTCCCTCTTTTGAGATCCCGTTTTTTCATCATCACAAAAATGACCGGTGTCATGATAAGCACATGAATGGCCGACGAAACCATTCCCCCGATCATCGGAGCCGCAATGGGTTTCATCACATCGGCTCCGGTACCGCTCGACCACATGATCGGAATCAGCCCCAGCAGGGCAACCGCCACAGTCATCAGCTTTGGGCGCAGACGAAGTACGGCCCCCTCGAAGGCGGCATCGTAGATATCCTGTTCGCTGCAGGGGCCATTAAGCAATTTCTTGTCGAGTGCTTCGTGCAGGTAGATGACCATCACCACGCCGGTCTCAACAGCGATGCCATAGAGTGCTATAAAGCCGACCCAGACGGCAACCGAGAGGTTGTACTGGAGAGCTGAAACCAGATAGACCCCTCCAACGAGGGCAAAAGGCACCGAAAGCATCACCATCGAGGCTTCGAGGAGTGACTGGAAGGTAAAGTAGAGAAGAATGAAGATAATCACCATGCCAAGCGGTATCAGCACCTGGAGACGCTCTTTTGCCCTGATCTGGTTTTCCCACTGGCCTGACCATGTCACGTAGTAACCAGAGGGCAGCTTGAGCTTTTGTTCCAGTACCTGTTTTGCCTCAGTAACAAAGCCTCCCATATCGCGGCCACGAACATTGAGATAGACCAGCGACCGTAAAAGCCCCCCTTCGCTGTTGATCTCCGGCGCACCAGTGGTGATCTTCATCGTTGTAACCAGGGAGAGAGGTATCTGGGTACCCTCCATGCCGCCGACCAGAATACGACCAATTGCCGGAATGTTGTCGCGATAGTCGCGAAGGTAGCGAAGGCGGATGGGAAAGCGGTTGCGCCCTTCAACAGCGGTGGAGAGCATCTCGCCACCAAGGGCAGTCTCAATCACATCCTGAATGTCGTTGACGCTCACCCCATACCGTGCGGCAGCCTGTCGGTCGATGTTGATGTCGAGGTAGTTCCCGCCGGTAACCCTCTCGGCAACAACGTCGGCGGAGCCATTGACCGGCTTGAGAATGGCCTCAGCCTGAAGAGCCAGCTCCTTCAGCACATTGAGGTCATTGCCGAAAATCTTGACACCAAGGTCGGTGCGTACACCAGTTGAGAGCATGTTAATGCGGTTAATAATGGGCTGGGTCCAGCCGTTGCGGACACCGGTCTGCTGAAGCTTTGCATCCAGCTCTGCCACGATATCAGCTTTCTTGATTCCGGCACGCCACTGCTCTTTGGGTTTCAGAATAATGATACTTTCAAACATGGAGACCGGTGCCGGATCAGTGGAAGTCTCGGCCCGCCCAACCTTGCCAAGCACCTGCTCAACTTCCGGTACGCTCTTGATGATCTTGTCCTCGATCTGGATAATTCGTTTCGCCTCGGTGATGGAGACATTGGGCAGCGTTACCGGCATGTAGAGCAGCGACCCTTCGTCGAGGGGCGGCATGAACTCCGAGCCAAGATTCATGAACATCGGCACAGCAATGCCAAGCGCAAGAAGGTTAAGGGCAATGGTGGTTTTTTTCCAGAGCAGCACCCAGCGGATCACCGGCGCATAGAGCTTGATAAAAAAGGTTGAAACGGGGTTGGCGCTCTCAGGCCGCATCTTTCCCCTCATGAGGTAGTACATCAATACCGGCACCAGCGTGATGGCAATCATGGCTGAGGCCATCATGGAGAAGCTCTTGGTGAAGGCGAGCGGATGGAAGAGCTTGCCCTCTTGCCCCTCCAGCATAAAGACCGGCACAAAGGAGAGGATGATAATTGCCAGAGAGAAGAAGATCGCCCTTCCAACCTGCTTGGCCGAGGTAATGACCACCTCAAGCCGTCTGGCAGCTCTCTCCTCCGGTGGAATTTCGGAGAGGTGGCGATAGCAGTTCTCCACCATAATCACCCCTGCATCCACCAGCACACCAATGGCAATGGCGATACCGCCAAGCGACATGATATTGGAGCTGACACCCATCACTTTCATGGCAATAAAGGCAATCAGCACCGCGATGGGCAGCGTCAGTACAATCACCAGAGCACTTCTGAAGTGAAGCAGAAAGAGGAGAATGACCAGCGAGACCACGATTGACTCTTCCAGCAGGTTTTTCTTAAGCGTATCAACAGCCCTTGCGATAAGATCGGAACGGTCATAGGATATCTTTATCTTTACACCTGGAGGCAGCCCCTTCTCCAGCTCTTTGATCTTGAGCTTGACCCGCTCAATGACTTCGCTGGCATTTTCCCCATAGCGCATCACCACAATGCCACCGACGGTTTCACCCTCACCGTTGATATCCAGCAGACCCCGCCGTAGAGCGCCGCCAACCTGAACCGTGCCAAGGTTTTTCAGGTAGATGGGGGTGCCTCGCATATCGACACCAACTGAGATGTTTTCCAGATCAGCCCTCGATTTGATATAGCCACTTCCCCTGATCAGGTATTCGGCATCCGCCTGTTCAATCAGCTTTCCCCCTGTATCCTTGTTGGAGGCCTTGATTGCATCCATGACGCTCGAAACCTTGATGTTGTAGGCAAAGAGCTTGTTGGGATCAAGATCGACCTGATACTCCCGAACAAAGCCGCCGATAGAGGCCACCTCGGCCACGCCCGGCACCGTGTTGAGCTGGTAGCGCACAAACCAGTCCTGGAGAGTTCGGAGCTGCTCCAGGTCATAACCTTTTGCCTCAAGCGTATACCAGAACACATGTCCTACACCTGTGCCATCGGGGCCAAGCGTGGGAACCACCCCTTGGGGGAGCAGGGATGCGGCAAAGTTCAGTCGTTCGAGCACACGGGTTCTTGCCCAGTAGATATCTGCCTTGTCGTCGAAAATCACGTAAATCATGGAGAAACCGAAGGCGCTTGATGCCCGAACGGCACGCACCTGGGGAAGCCCCTGAAGATTTGCGGCCAGCGGATAGGTCACCTGATCTTCAACCACCTGGGGAGATCGGCCCGGAAAGTCGGTGAAGACAATCACCTGGTTGTCGGAGAGATCCGGAATGGCATCGACCGGAGTCTTGTAGACCGACCAGCCACCCCAGGCAATCAGCAATCCGAACACCATCAGCACGACAACCCGGTTTCGGGCGGAATAGTCTATGATCTTCTCTATCATCTCAGTTGGGATTCAGAGTCAATAAGGTATCCTCCCGACACGGCCACTTTTTCGCCAACCGCTATACCCGACAAAATCTGCACCTTGTCATGCATCCGCTCTCCAACCTGAACATCACGCGATACAAAGGTGCCCGGTGTACTCTCTACCCAGACAACCTGCCTTTTGCCAGTATCCATCACCGCCGTCACCGGCAGCACAATGGCGGGGGAGAGAGGAATACGGATGGTAGCATTGACAAACATGTCGGGCTTCAGCTTCAGGCCGGGATTTGCCATCTCCACTCGCGCCTTGATGGTTCTTGTTTTTGGATCGAGAAAAGGGTAGATCAGAGAAATTTTGCCTGTAAAGAGCTTGTCAGGAAAAGAGCGGGAGCGAATTTCAACCTGTTGGCCCAAGTGTATTGTGGCAAATTCGTTCTCATAGAGCTCAATCTCCACCCACACCACCGAGAGGTCGGCAATATTAAAAAGTGCTTCACCCATATTGACATATTGACCCTGCTGCACCATTTTTTCAATCACAACGCCGGATTGAGGCGTATAAATGGGGATCCTGATATCGGAACGGCCTGTTTTTTCGAGCGTTGCAATCTGACTCTCTTTCACGCCAAAGAGCAGGAGGCGCTGTTTTGCCGACGCGACCAGCCCCTCGCCATTTTGGGCAAGAGAGGTAAATGGTGAATTCTTGAGTTGTTCGCGGCTCTTGATGGCCAGCAGATACTCCTGCTCGGCAGCAATGAGATCGGGAGAGTATATCTCGGCAACAGGGCTCTCTTTGCTCACAAGAGAGCCGACCGAGGTGACATAAAGCTTGTCAAGCCGTCCGGCAATCCAGGCGGTCACTTTCGTCTGTCGCGACTGGTCATACTGCACAAGGCCCACCGCATTGACCTCCTTGTTCAAACTCTCCTGTCTGGCAGAAACCGTGGCAACATTGGCCATCACCCGCTGGGCAGGAGAGAGCGAGAGACGGTCGACCATTTTGGCAGAAGCTGGTAGAGCCTCCTCGCGGGTATGATCAATCTTCTTGATCAGCTCCATGCCACAGATCGGGCAGAGGCCCGGGTGATCCCTTATCACCGAGGGGTGCATCGAGCAGGTGTAGAGTTGCCTGATCTCTGTTGCTGATCCCGCCCCATTTTTGAGGGGATGTTGCTTCTGCCACAGAAACCAGCAACCTACGGCCGCGACAGCGAGCAGAAGCAGCAGCAGTGGAATCAGAATTTTTTTGTTCAGTGGAGATGTCATAGTAGAAAACTTGATATCGTTTTTATCAGGGATGTTGAGACGCGTTTGCCGTGCCGAGTTCTGTTCCAGTCGCCGCCTCGAGCTGAGCCAACTTCATCATGTACTCGCTCTGCGAATCATAGAGCGCCCGCTCAGAGTTAAAGAGATTCATACGGCTGTCGAGCAGCGTTAAAAAATCAACCTTGCCAACCTGATAGCTGACAAGCGCTGACTCAAGCGACTGCTCTGCCTGGGGAATGATGCCCCCCTTGTAGAGTTCAACCAGTTTGCGGCGACGTTCCAGTTGCACAACAGTTTCGTTGATGGTCAGTGAAAGAGCGCTTTTCAGGGCATTCAGCTCTTCAGTTGCCATGATTCGTTCGTAGGATGATTCGATGCGCATCTGTCGACGTTTTTCCTGCTGGAAGGGTAGATTGAAAGTTATTGCAAGAGAGACCATGTCATCGCCAGGGTCGGGTGCCATGGTGGTCGAGACCGGTTCGCGGAACATATATTCAAGGGAGAGGTTGAAATCGGGATATTTCTCCCTCTCCGCAAGCCGTTGTGAGGCTTCACTTTTGCGCTCAAGACTGGTCAGACTCTTGACCTGCGCACGTTGCTCTGTGGCAGAGGCATACAACTGTTCAGGCGAGAGCGCCACCTGGGGAAGAGAAAAGTCAGAAACTGTTCCGACCGGAGTGTTTCCAGGGCGATGAAGAAGAAAATTAAGGGTCGCCTCAAGGCTTTTACGCTGCTGCTGAAGGATAATCTGCATTTCAAGCATCCTTGACTTTTCAAGAGCAGCCTTAAAGATGTCCTGTTGCACGCCCTGGCCAAGCGAGTATTTCAACTCGGTAATGGCCACAAAATCAGTGAGAAGGTTCAGATTTTTATCGACAACAGCAAGCTCTTTGTCGACACCCCAAATCTGGTAATAGCTCTCTTTCACCATTTTGGTCAACTCAAGCTTGCGCTCTTCAACAGCCCATCTCCAGGATTCAGCTTCATGGTTGGCAACCTCCTGACGGAGAGCACGTTTGCCCCAAAAGGGAAGCTGCTGCGAAAGGCCAATCACCTTTGCCGACTGGGGATCCTTGTTTAACACCCATGGATCGGAAGGGGAGACATTCTGGAGTTTGAGCATGAACATGGGATCCTCCAGTGCAGCAGCCTGTTTTGCCCTGCTTGCAAACATCTTCCATCGAGCCTCTGAAGATTTTAATTCAGGGTTATTTGCCACAGCGGCAGCAACCAGAAGGTGGAGATCTTCAGCATGCACCTTTTTCTCCTCCGATTTGGCTGTGGCAAACGGAAGAGAGAGGTGGAGCAACACAACGAACACCAGAAGCTTCTTCATGGGTATCTCCATTACATCTCAGAGGTGGTATGGAACTCAAGTTCCGGATAGTCATCCCTGGCAATTTTCAGCATCCACTCGCTCTCGGCCAGAAAAACCGGATTATCCTCTTTGTCACGGGCGACGGCATTCCATTTTCGGCGAATAAACTCTTCAAGCATCTCCTTGTTCTTGCCGGTGATCCAGAATGCCTTGTGAAAGCGCAGGGGAGTGAAGTCGCACTGGGCGCCATACTCATGTTCAAGCCGGAATTTAATAACGTCAAATTGCAGCTCGCCGACAGTACCGATGATTTTGCGCACGCCATGCTGGATAAAGAGCTGGGCAACACCCTCCTCAGTGAGCTGGCGCACCCCCTTGTCGAGCTGTTTTGCTTTCAGCGGGTCGCGGTTTTCCAGCGCCTTGAAAATTTCGGGTGAAAAGCTTGGTATGCCCCGGAAGTGAAGCTCCTCGCCCTCAGTGAGGGAGTCGCCAATTTTCAGGGAGCCATTGTCGTAAAGGCCGATCACATCGCCGGGCCATGCCTCGTCAATGACGCTTTTTTCGTTGGCCATAAAGTGGGTTGGACTTGAAAAGCGGATTTTTTTCTGAAGGCGTGTGTGATGGTAAAATTTGTTACGCTCAAATTTGCCCGAACAGATCCGAAAAAATGCCGTGCGGTCGCGGTGGTTGGGATCGAGGTTGGCATGTATCTTGAAGACAAATCCACTCATCGTCTCCTCTGAGGCTTTGACGATCCGCTCATTGGCCTCTCGCTCATCCGGGCTTGGGGCGACGGCCAGGAAAGTTTCGAGCAGCTCTCTGATGCCAAAGTTGTTGATTGCACTGCCAAAGAAGACCGGTGCCAGCGCACCTGATCGATAGCTCTCCACATGAAAGGGCTCATACACACCCTCAATCAGCGTCACCGCCTCACGAAGTTTTTCACAGAAACTTTCAGGAATCCATTTTTCAAGCTCAGGGTCGTTCGGATCGCTCACTTTGATTTGGCTTTCGCTGATTCGGGTGGTATTGGCTTCAAAGAGGTTCAGCTCTTTTTTATAGAGATTATAGACTCCTTTAAACGTCTGACCCTGACTGATGGGCCAGGTGAGGGGTCTGACAACGATATGCAGTTTATGCTCCAGTTCATCAAGTAGCTCGAAGGGGTTTCGCCCCTCTCGATCCATCTTGTTGATAAAGATGATGACCGGAGTATTGCGCATCCGGCACACCTCCATCAGTTTTTCGGTCTGCTCTTCAACCCCCTTGACACAGTCAACGACCAGAATGACGCTGTCGACGGCGGTCAAGGTTCGATAGGTATCTTCGGCAAAGTCCTTATGGCCGGGGGTATCAAGAATATTGACCCGTTTGCCTCCATATTCAAACCCCATGACCGAGGTAGCAACCGAAATACCACGCTGCTTCTCAATCTCCATAAAATCACTGGTGGCTGTTTTGCGAATCTTGTTGCTTTTAACGGCCCCGGCTGTCTGAATGGCACCGCCAAAGAGAAGAAATTTTTCGGTCAGGGTGGTCTTGCCCGCATCGGGGTGGCTGATGATGGCAAAGGTTTTTCTTCTTGCGGTCTCCTTAGTTAAATCCATAGTGTATATTGTGATGAAGCTAAATGACTAAATGAAATAATTATTTCTCTTGACAGCTCATGCGAAAAGAGAGAAAAGCCTGGTATCAACAGATAGGGCTCCAATCAGTACGCTGGAACTCTCATGCGGCACTAAAAAACCAGAGTGCCATCTGCTGGTGCAAATGAAGATACAAAGATGCTTATGAATCCGCAGAATCTCTCTCTTAAAACTTTCTTGCATTCAGCTAAATTTCTCATCTATTGATTATCGGATAACCGAAAAAATAGCTATTTTTGGGAGCATTTTTTAACCAGCCCTATAAGCATTTCAAATTGAAACCATGAACTTTAATCCTTGGCACGACGTTGAAATCGGAGAGAATCAGCCGAGTATTGTCAACGCCATTATCGAGATTTCAAAAGGCAGCAGGACCAAGTACGAACTTGACAAAAAAACCGGCATGCTAAAGCTTGACCGAGTACTTTACTCTGCGGTTTTTTATCCCGCAAATTACGGTTTTATCCCAAAAACTCTTGGTGATGACCATGATCCGCTTGACATTCTTGTTATTTCGCAGTCAGATATTGTTCCTTTGTGCATGGTGAGAGCGAGGGTCATCGGGGTCATGCGCATGATTGACCACGGAGAGGGTGATGACAAGATCATTGCTGTTGCTGAAGATGATGTCAGTATGGGGCATATTCAGACTATTGACCAGTTACCTCCATACTTTGCCTCTGAATTAAAGCACTTTTTTGAAGAGTATAAGTCGCTTGAGCAGAAGACTGTGCTTGTAGAAGAGTTCCAGAGCGCTGATATTGCCCGTCAGAGCATTATTCACGCAATTGATAATTATAGAAAAGTGTACGAATAAAAATTACAAAAGAAATATCTTGACGTATCTTTTTATTGATTTATTTGTAGTCATTGCGTTAAATGCGGGGTCACCGGTACAAGTTGCTGTGACCCTTTTTTTTACATAGATTATTCACTGGTATTCATTGCGACCAACAAGTCAAAAGCTTTTTCGGAGGTTTTTATGGGATGTTTTTGTAAAAAATTTGCATTTGCAAGAGTAGAATAAAATCATTATCATATCGGGTTATATTTGGTTAAGGATGTGCCTCGATGAGGTTATGCCTCATTTTGTAACCATCGTAATATAGTTTTAGAAAAATTAGAAGGTTTAATTGTCTCATCACTCATAAAAGCCCTACAACCTATGCCCAATACAATTTATTTCATCACGGGAGATCTTCGGGATCAGCAAACGCTGCTTGCCGGGTTACCTTTTGGTGCCGACGTGCATCTTCTTGATCAAGGCCTGGATGGACTTTCTGAAATTACCAAGGTTCTTTCTGACAGATGTGAAATCGACACACTTCATTTGCTCAGTCATGGACGTACCGGATCGATTCAGTTGGGCAGTATGTCGCTGACAAGTGATAATGTTGAGGATTATGCGTCGATTTTGAGAAGAATTGGTGTGTCGATGTCCGCCAGAGGTGAAATTCTCCTGTATGGTTGCAACGTTGCGGAGGGAATTGAGGGTCAGGAATTTTTAGCTTCGCTGGCCCGTCTGACCAATACCAGAATTGCTGCTTCAACCACGCCTGTTGGTGCTTCAGCGCTCGGTGGTAACTGGGAGCTTGACGCAAGATGTGGAGTGATTGAGAGTGAGGTTCTGGAGGTTGCCGGGTATAACCAAGTGCTGGCAGGCCCTACATTTTTGTCTGCTACTATGGCTACAGGTACCTCAGTTGTGCTCCTTAATTACAGCACAACGCTTGCTACCGTTACCCCCCCATCGCCCTCTCTTTTTTCGGTCACTATTGATAATGTTGTCTACACACCATCCTCTCTTTCGATTGTCAATACGCTGACTGCGGCGGCGGCACTGACCTCTACTGGCACGGTTGAGCTCTTTTTGCCAACGACTCTTGCCGCTGGAGCCCATGTGATTTCTATTAATTATACGCCATCCTATCCTGCAGGTGTAACGGATTTAACGGGTGGTGTTATTCAGGGTATAACTGTAGCGCCAAACGATGTTCTTCCGCTGGTAAACTCTGCAGTTACAACCGTTGCCTCCAGTGCGCCTACCTTGTTATCAAGCGCACTTACAGTTGGAGCAACTGCCGCTGCAACCTCTTCTTTGGTAATGACATATAGTGCTGCACTTGCCGCGGCCGCAGCATTAACAATTCCTCTGACATCGTTTACAGTATCAGTTGATGGTGTGCTTTCTAATCCAACAGTTATAGCTGCTATTGCTGCAAATGCAACAACGGTCACGTTGACACTTCCTGCAACGGTTACAGCTTCCATTCTCAGTTATGGAACTCATTCCGTTGCCCTTAATTATACACCGTCACTTCCAGCGAATCCTCTTCCTGTTGCTCCCGCTGTTGTTGTTGCGCCAGCAGTTGATAATGCTGCCGGGGTTATACAGGGTGCAACTGCTGCTGCTGTAGGCGGTACCAACGATGCAGCGCCAATTGTCAATTTTGCGGTGCCAGTTCCAACTCTGACAGCAGCTCAATTGCTAATAGGAGCGACCAATACTGCGCCAATTATTACAGCCACAGCAGCAACGACACCCTATACTGAAAATGCCTTGCCGACGGCTGTTAATCCTGCATTTACCATTACCGACAGTTACTGGAAGACGGGCTCAATGTCAGTTTCCATTACCTCCGGTATGGAATCCGGGGACACACTTTTACTCCCGATCTTTGCAACCGGATTGAGCGGCATCAGCGTCAGTTCAACACAGATAAGTGCAAACACCTACGCAGTATTTGACAGTGGAATACAGATTGGCACAACAACAGCACAATCCTCCAATGGTGCTTTGTGGACGTTTAACTTTACCTCTGCAACCAATGCACAGGTACAGGCTCTTACCAGGGCTATTTCATACAGCAGCACGAGTGATCATTTCTTGACCCTGAGCCGTGGCATAACCTTTAGTTTCACTGATGCGGTGCTTGCTGTTGCGACAGTAGCTAACACGGTTAGTTCTGCACAGATCATCAATATCACTCCGGTGAATGATGCCCCAACGTTAACTCAGTTTGCAGCTCCGGTTGCAACAGGGAGTGAGGATACAGCTATTCCGGTAACCTTTGCAGACCTGCAACGCCAGGGGAATGAGGCTGATATCGATGGCACGGTTGTCGGTTTTGTGGTGAAAACGTTAGCTCCAGGTACCACACTTTCGATAACAAACACGATCTCAGGTGTAACAACACCATTCGCAGCAGTCAACATCAATCTTATTGATGCAACACACACTGCCAATTGGACCGCACCTCTCAATGCCAATGGTATTCAGAATGCATTTACGGTCGTTGCTCTTGATGGAGGTGTTCCTGTTCAGCCGGGTTTGCTCACTGCACTTCCAGCCCTGACCTCCTCAACTCCTGTTCAGGTACAGCTCTCAGTAACACCTGTAAATGATATTCCTGCCATTGATCTCGACAGCACCACAGCAGGAACAGGTTCGGTAAACACCTTCCTTCCCCGTGGTTCGGCTGTACAGGTGATAAGCAATAATGTGTTCATTAACGATCCGGATATCGTTCGCGGCACTCCTGGTGATGTGGTTACACAGGCGTCAGCAACAATTGGGGTCGGCGGGGTTGACACTCCATACGAAACTCTTTACGTTCAGGGCGCAAATATTGTAACAGTTGGTGCGCAGGTTCGCTTCAAACTGCCAAACTACAATCCCTCAGATTCTTCAACCTACCTTGCGGTAACGGGAAACAACACGACAAAAGTCACCTTCACCGGAACATCAACATGGACACAGTATGAAGCGGCTCTGAAAACAATCGTTTACAATAACAGTAATTCATTTGCGACGGGTGGCGATCGTTCAATCAATGTCGATCTCAAGCTCATGGATGCCTCTCCAGTAGCCGTCAATAACGTCATGACGACTGCTTCAGCAGTGGCGACGATTAAAGTTCCCTGGGCACCGGTCATTGATCTTGATGGTGGAGCAACCCCAAATGTCAACGACAGGAATTATACGGCAAGTTACGTTGAAGGAGCATCTGCAGTGGCTGTAACCTCCTGGGTAAAGATTGCAGCATCCGACTCCACGATAACTGACCTTCAGGGGAACGTTCAAAGTGTCACCATTGCTGTACGCACGCCAGGGGTTGAGGATCAATTGAGCATCAATGCCGCTGACCAGGCAGTGCTCGCCGGATATGGCATAACAACGACAGCCACTACCGGCAATTCAATCACTTTCAGTCAGAATGTTGCTAAAACGGTCACCACTCTTCAGTTTCAGAATGCTCTTCACACCGTTCTGTTTGGAATCAATTCACAATATCCGCCAAATCTGGTCCGCTATATTGATGTCACATCAATTGATGTTGATGGCAATATTGGCTTGGCGGCAACGACAACTCTAAATGTTATCCGCACAAATGATGCTCCTGTTGTTACCACTGTTACGGTAGTGGGTGCAATAAACGAAGGGACTGTTCCTGGAGCTCCTTTATCAACAGGAGGGTCGTTTACCTTTGCCGATCCAGATCTAAATGACAGGCCAACAGCGACCGTCACAGGTTTTTCATCTACGGGACCTGTCCTTTTGCCAGAACATGTCGCGGCTCTTAAAAACGCATTTCAGGTTTCTGCTCTTCCCGGCAATACGAACGGTGGCACCATCAACTGGAATTTTGCTCTTACTGAGGACAAGATATCTTTCCTTGGCGCTGGTGAGGTTGTCAATGCGACATTTACCGTGACGCTTGGCGACCATAATGGAGGAGTTGCGAACCAGAATGTCACCCTTACCATCACCGGAACGAACGATGCGCCAGTCATAACACCGGTTAGTGTAACAGGCACAGCTCTTATGCCATCTGTATCCACCGGTGGAAATGTTGTCAGTAGTGGTTCATTTACCTTTGCAGATAATGATCTTATTGATCGACCAACTGCTTCGATAACAGATTTACCAACACTGGTATCAGCCACTCTATTAAATGCTGCCGGTACTACTATTGGAATCCTGACTGGACCGCAGCTCACTGCCATCACTAACGGATTTTCTCTATCAGCGTTGGCAACAAATACGAATACTGGGACTGTTAACTGGAATTTCAGTTTGCCCGACAATGCAATTTCGTTGACCAGAGGCCAGCATGTCCTTGCCACATTCGGCGTAACTGTCAGTGATAACCTCCTCACAGCTATCCAGAATATCACAGTTGACATAACCAGAAACTCAGCACCTGTTATTTCGGTTGTCGATGTTGCAGGCAATATCACTGAAGGTTCAGTTTTATCAGACGCTGGTTCGATCTCATACACTGATGCTGACAACGATGTTGCAAATGCAACCCGATCACTTAAATCTGCTGTCTGGTTGAAAGCTGATGGCGTAACGTCAATGACTCTGCCAGTTGCGGTGAACCCCCTGACCCCCTTTACGATCACTCAGAATACTCCTAATACTGTTAACTGGAACTTTACATCCACTGAGGCTAATCTTAACTTCCTTGCGAAAGGGGAGACGATAAATGCCACCTATACAATTACCCTTAATGATGGTTTTGGAGGTGTTTCCACCCAGGATGTCTCAGTGCTTGTTACAGGTACCAATGATGCTCCAATCGTTACACCGGATATTGTTGCTGCAAATATCACTGAAGGGGGAAAACTCAATGACTTTGGTTTCTTTACTTTTACCGACGTTGATCTTTCAGATCGTCCGACAGTAACGCTTGCCCAGTTGCTCCCAACCTCTATTATTGCGAACAATGGTCTGCTCCAACTCACTGCGGAACAGAAAACTGCGATTGAGAACGCCTTTACATTGAATCGGGTTATCGTTGCTAATAGTGGCACCGTCAACTGGAATTATGGGATATCCGAACAGGCCATTAACTTCCTTACTGTAGGGGACACTGTAACGGCCACCTTAACTGTTGTTGTTGATGACCATAACGGAGGTGTTACGACGCAGGATATTACGGTCAATATAACAGGTGCTGCGGATGCACCGACCATTAATGTCGGTCCTGCGGCAACAGTGCCTGTCGTTTTCAAGGTTAGTGGTGATGGTGTCGCACTTTTTGACCAGAGTCTTGCTCTTGCTACAGTTGATCGCGGTGACCTGATCCAGAAAGCCACTGTGGCGCTTGATGCAACAGCGGTCAATAATGCAATTACGACTTACGAAACTCTTTACTCTGTAGCACAGGCTGCTGGAACCATTACGGTCAATGGACATACCTTTACTGTTTCCGGAAATGGCACCGTAGGTAATCCGCTTGTTATCAGTGGTGCCGGGAGTGCTGCTGACTACACAACGGCTTTACAGTCTATCTACTATACCAACACCAGCCTGAATGCTGCCGCCGGTGACAGAAAGATTACTGTCACTTTGGATGGCTCCCATGCAACATCAACTGCCACAACCCTGGTCAATGTCAACTGGACTCCTAAAGTTGATTTGAATGGAAACGCTGCCGGTCTGGACTATGCTGTAAAATTTAATCAGAATCATCTCCCGGGCGGCGCTACCAATATCCCTATAGCTGCTGATACGTCAACAATTTTTGCTGACTATGTTACAATTAAAAAAGTTGTAGTCTCGTTGGAGAATCCTCTGGATGGTATTAATGGCGCAGATGAGCAGTTGTCTATCAATGCTGATCTGGCTCTACAGCTTTCCACCCAGTATGGGATTACTACCACAGTTGATTCCTCGGGACACATGATTACCCTTGAAATTATTAACCCCCTAACAAATAATTCTAACACGGCATTTAACACAGCATTGCGTGCTATCAATTATAATGACAGTTCACTCAATCCAAACACGTCAGTTGTTCGCCAGGTGCTTGTTGATGCCTATGACGCTGATACTGATAACTCGGTCGGTATCAGTGCCTCAACATCTATTACTTTCAACAATCCTGCTCACCTTACCGCTGCAGTTGCTACCTTGTCTGCGGGCGGTACCGGCACGGGACAGTTGACGATCACCGACAGTGACAGTCCAGCAACGTTTATCGCTCAGTCGGGAGTTCATGGCACTTACGGCACCTTTGCGTTACAGAGTGACGGCACCTGGAGCTATAATCTTGATGCGGGTCTGGCGGCAGGTACCTCTTATTCTGATACTTTTGATGTTTACAGTGCTGATTTTACCAAAACAACGGTCGCTGTTCATACCACAGCATCTTCAATTCAACTGGGAGGTGCTGGAACTGGTGCTGCAACGGTAACGCTTCCGGCAGGGACTGGATTATTGGAAGTAAATCATACTGGCACTGTAATAACTGGAGCAACGCCAGCAGAACAGTTACTTTCAGCGCAGACTTTTGGAACAGCTTACGAAGGTGCCTTCAGATATTTACAGGCACTAGATTCGAATACGGCTGTGCAGGCAATGTCACAGGCGGTCTTTCACACTATCAATCTGAATGCTGCGGCCGGAGCTGCGGCCGGGGCTCCTATCTCTATTGATGGAAGTCTTACGAGTCCGGGCCACCTGGAAGCCCTTGTAATTGATGCCAGCAATCTTCCTTCCGGGACAATCATTCATCTGAATAATGTCTCTTTTGCTGAGGTTTTTGGTGCTGTGCGTCTGGATGGTGGTGATGGTGAGAACTACGTGGTCGGAGATGCCTCGGCCCAGTACATGGTTCTTGGTGCTGGAAATGATACGCTGTATGGTGGTGCCGGGAATGACACGATTGGTTCTCTCGGTGGAAATGACCTCATTTTTGGTGAAGCTGGTAATGACCTGCTCATCGATGGATTTATTGCTGGAGGTAATGGTAATGACAGTCTTGATGGTGGAGATGGTATTGATACTGTTCAGTTTAATGGACGTCTATCTGATTATACCGTCACTCTGCTTGACGAAGCAACCAATACCTACCAGATAAAGGATAATCGGGCAATTGCTGATAATGATGGAACCAATCTTGTTCGTTCGGTTGAGAACTTTGTATTTCTTCAAACCAACGCGAATGACACCGCTGCGCCTCTGTTTAGTACGTTAAATACAGGTAACGGTGGTTATGCCAACGATATTGTCATTACCTTTAATGAGGCTATTCTGAAGGGTGCCGGTGTGGTTGCCGTACATGCGGGCTCTGCAACAGGTGCTATTGTTGCCACCTCAGCAGACCCTGTAGCCGGTACAACCGGAGCCGCAGTAACAACATCTGCAACGGGTTTTGGGACAACGCTGACGATCAATCCAACCAGCAATCTGGCACCAAACAGCCACTATGTTGTCACTGTTGACGGAACAGCCGTACGTGATCTTGCTGGCAATTACTTTGCTGGTGGAAACTATGCTTTTGACACCATCTCGACCAGTAATGGGGCTGATCCTTATGCTGGTAAAGGTCACTCTGGTGATGGCGCAACAACTGCAGTTGTTGGTCTCTCAGCATTTGGTCTGCTTGCCTGGGCGCTGCTGTAAGGGCTTAGGAGAGTATTTACGGTCATCAAAAAAGCCATGCGAAAGCGTGGCTTTTTTGATATCATTATTTGTTGTATAATATATATTATGTAAAGTAATGGCTCAAAGAAAAAGCCCCTGAGGACTTTTGTATTCTCAGGGGCTTTTTCAGATCAAGCGTCTTGTAAAAAGATCCTAGTAGCGATCCCTTCTTGGTGATCTCTCTTCACGTGGTCTCTGCTCACGAGGTTTTGCTTCATTGACAGTCACAGTCCGGCCATTCAAATCCTTGCCATTCATGGATTCAATTGCCTCACGGGCTTCGCTCTCTTGTGGCATTTCAACAAATCCAAACCCTTTCGAGCGGCCTGAAAATTTGTCATTGATGATACTTGCGTTAGCGACCTCTCCAAATTCGGAAAACGCATCGCGAAGATCATCTTCAGAAACAGTGTAAGCCAGATTACCGATGTAAATATTCATTGTATAGTTCTCAGTGTACATGTGCTTTGATAGGATAGAGATACCGGCAAGTAACCAAGGCACAAATTACTTGAATAGCGACCAGTCAACCATTGACTGACTTCTATACGAAGTTTAACTGAATTAATGGTAGATATCAAACTAATAATGCAAAGCAGCCGATATTCTGACATAAAAAACAAAAGGCGGAAAACCCACTGTTTCCGCCTTTTGTTTTTTGCTGCTGATGCTTCTGGTATTTTAACGCTTGTCCGGTACCTCACGCTCATCCTTCACGGCATAGTTGATCAGGTAGTCGTACAGTCTGATCAAACGTGAATTCTGATTGTTCTGGTCGATCCAGTGACCAATCATACCGATGGTGCGAGCAAGAACAAAGAAACCATTCAGTGAGTATTCCGGGAAGTCAAGATCCACAAGAATACAACCAATGGTTCCGTCAACATTCAGGATAAGATTATCCTTTTTGGACGTTGTTATTTTTTCTACCTCAAGAGCATAGTCAAGACATGGTGTATGGAGTGTTGTCTGACCTTTGACATACTCGACAAGGTATTTCACCCGTTTATCCGGGTTTTTAAGGCTTTTGACTCTGTGTCCAATACCAGGTACAGGGCCGACATTCTGCTTCATCCAGTTCAGAAACCCTGGAATATCGTTCGGATACTCCTTGACACCATACTTGAAGTATTTGCCTGCATTGGTAACAGCACCGCCAAACCTTGGTCCAATCATGGTCATACCTGCCGAGACGGCCTGTGGCAAATCGATTCCGGCACAAGCCGCGATAATAGAGCCAAAGGCACCGGAAACCGCAGGTCCGTGATCAGCCGAGATCATGATGATACGCTTGATAATCTCAGACTCCTCTCTTGAAGGCAACTTCTTGTTCCAGAGAAGGCCAATAACATCCTCAATTCCATACCCTTTCTCACAGAGCTGAGATGCGGCATAACCAACATAGCGAGGCTCTTCACCACGATCATCAGAGATTGTGGTGCGAATCAGTGGTTCTACAATGACCTCACCCTGCTTCATAACCTCCTGGACACTTGGAGGCAGAGTTGGCAGAATTTTTTCATCAACCTCTGCTTCCGGCTTGATGGCTCCACTCTTCAGGAGTTCCTGATAGACCTGTTTGATCGCTTTGCTCAAACCACCAAAGGTTTCGGGAACCACTGCGCCAGCTTCACGCAGAGCATTTATTTTGGAACGAGCTGAGCCAAGCCCTTTTTTACCCTCTTTAGCTCCGGCATGACCAAATTTCATACCCTGGGGCAAGACATCCTGACAGGTTCCGCCGATTGATGCAATCAGCTTTATTCTGCGTATCTCTTTGCCATACCACTCAGCCGCTTCTTCCTCAAGTGTTCCGCCAACCTCTCCAACAATCACAACCGCCTTGGTGTCGGGATCGTTTTCAAACATGTTGAGATAGGTTACAAAGTCAGTCCCCGGGTAGGCATCTCCTCCGATAGCAACAGCAGAAGTAATACCATCACCATTCTGGGCACAAAGCCACATTGCTTCGTTGGAGAGTCCGCCTGACTTGGTAATAACACCAAATGAACCAGGCCGATAAAGATTGCACAATTTCAGGTTTTTGTATTCACCGCCAATAACACCAAGACGACACTCCCCTGCTGACATGATGCCAATAGAGGATGGTCCATTTAAAATTTTACCTTTCTCAACAGCATACTTTCTGAGACGTTTGGCATCCTTTTCCGGAACCCCTTCAGTGATCATGGTTACCAGCTTGATCCCTTTCGAGTCAAGCGCCTCTTTGGCTGACTGGTAGGCCCTTGAAGCACCAATGTAGATCAGGACAGTATTGATATCAGGATTCTCTTCAAGCGCTTTTCCAAGCGAAGAATAGACGGTAACGTTGTTCAGTTCACCACCACGGTATATCTCCTTTTGCTGACCCTCTTCAGGAGGATAGACAAATGCCCGTACCGTCAGTGGCCGATTGACAAGAAAGTCAAACTGGGCCATCCGCCTTGCAGCATTCACTCCAGCAACACCGCCAATGATGACCGCTCGTGTATCCCTGTTTGCTAAAATACTCACGATTCTTTACGGTTTAATAATTTATAAGTTTCTCTTTGGGGCTTATGCGATACAGTTACTCTTATGAATTCAGGGCAAGATCAACAATATCGGTCATTGGCATACTGCGATCATACACATGAATATCAAATCCCTCTTCCTGTAACTGTTTCATTGCGGCAAGTCCCTGGGTTTCATTCGGGCCACCACGTCGAACCCAAATTTTTACCTCTTCAAGGTACCCCTTCGATTTACTTTCCCGGAATCCATTGATAATGCCACTGAAGGTCGCCTTGACATCGGTAAAGTTGGCTATAGCGCCACCAACAATAATGTGTTTAATGTTGGGCAGCATACAGATGGTCTCGGTCAAAGCCTCAACAGCCCAGTCCGGTGGATCACCCGAGTATTCTGCATAATTTGCAATTGAGCCGCCTCTGGCCACAACTGCATCTGAGTAGAAAACCGAAGCACCGCCACCTGCAGTCAAAAGAGCGATGTTTCCACCAGGCACTTCAACCAGCTTGACCGATCCCTTGATGCGGGCATCGATATCCATAATCTGCTGTTCAGCCTCTGTAAATGGACGTCCAATCTCTGAAACCGGTTTGAAATCCCAGTCAGCATGGCGGAAACGGGCATCCCAGTCAACATTCATGACTGCATCAAGCGCTGCAAAGCGCATGTCGCTCTTGCGAATGACAAGCGGGTTAATTTCGATAGACTGAGCATCTTCGTTGTCGAAACAGAGTATGAGACGGGATGCAATTTTTGCAACACGTTCAGCAATTTCGCCAGCAAATCCAGCTTCAATGGCCCCCTCGGTGATTCGTTCGACACTTGGATTTTCATCAATCGGAATAAAAATCCTTTTGACAGTATCCCAGTTATCCTCAATATCAACTCCACCCTTGTTCGACAAAAGCAGTTCACTTCCATCACGGTTGCCGGCAATGGAGAGATAATACTCCTCATCGTGGTCAAGCATCTCAGCAACAATGACCTGACGAACGACAGCAGTCCCGATTTCACGTCCGATCATCTCTTTCGCAGCCTCAACGGCACCATCAAGATTCAATCCAAGCTTCACCAGTCCGAGTTTGAATCGCCCGCCGATCGCCTCATGAGCTTTCACAACGAGTTTTGATTCTCTCAACCATTTATTAGCTTCCCCAAGTTGCGCAAGGCGGTCGGGATCCATGATAACAACATAATTTGGCACAGGAATGCCCCATTTGTTGAATAGCTTCATGGCTGGCCCTTCAAGTATCTTAGCCATACTATCGATATTTGTATGTTAATGGGTAGAAACACAACACAGAAAAGTGCAAGATTTTAAGTTAACTATATTTTAATCTCATACAATAGTTTCATAAAAAAAACAGCGCCATGAATGATTTTTTATTTTGGTGGCAACATCTCCCCTCACAGATGAATCCTGTGATCTTTTCCGTCGGAACATTTGCGCTTCGATGGTATGGGATGATGTATGTTGTCGCATTTGGTATTGTCTATCTCCTGACCGTCTATCGCATCAAGTCTGAAAAGCTCCCTTTTGAGCCCGCACTTGTTGGGGATGTTCTCACATGGGCAATGGTTGGTGTTGTTTTGGGTGGTCGTCTCGGCTATATCCTTTTTTATGGAACAAACTTCCTCCTTTCCGATCCACTCGGAACTCTCTCTCCCTGGAGCTTTACTCCCGGGGGGTGTCGTTTTTCCGGTATTTCCGGAATGTCCTATCACGGTGGAGTGATTGGTGTTATCGTTGCTCTTTTTGCATTTACCCGATCAAGAAAAAAATTATTCTTTGAGACATTTGATCTCTTTATTCCAGCCATTCCTCTGGGTTATACCTTTGGACGTATTGGCAATTTTATTAACGGTGAACTGTATGGCAGGGTAACTGAATCAGCGATTGGCATGTACTTTCCACTTGCGCCTACGCACCAGCTTCGCCACCCTTCACAGCTTTATGAAGCCTTCTTTGAGGGGATTTTCCTGTTCGTTGTGCTCTGGCTGCTGCGCTGGAGAGAGAACAACACCGGTTCTCTCTCAGCGCTCTATCTTTTCGGCTATGGCTTTGTCCGCTTTTTTATTGAGTTTTTTCGTGAGCCCGACGCTCAGCTTGGTTTTGTCTTGCTGAACTTTTCTATGGGCCAGGTGCTCTGTTTTCTTATGATGATTGGTGGAATCGGCATCTTCTTTGCCACCAGGCCATCTTCTCGCTCATAATGAAGGTTTACGCAGAAAAATGTAACCCGTCAAGGCAATCAAGGCGACAGCTAGAGCCCAAAGGTAAGGTGCGAAATGCGCTCCGCCTTCATACATGCTGAAGATGCCAAAGAGGAAAAAAATCACGGCTGCCCCGATTTTAATACTATTTTCGGGCAGTCTTGCCCCGAGCATTTTGCCCGCAATAATTGCCAGACCATCAGAAATGACCATACCTATGGTTGAACCGAGCCAGACCGGCAAAAATGGGTGAGTTGAGGCAAGCGTAATGGTGGAAAGCATGGTTTTATCGCCAAGTTCGGCCATAAAAAAGGTTGAAAAAACAAGCCAGAAGGGGTTGATGCCAGTTTTACAGTTCTGTTCATCCTCATCAAGCGAGTCACCACGGAGTGTCCAGAATCCGAAGACAATGAAGGCAATGCCTGCAACAAATTTAATCCAGTCTGTCGGCAATTTGTCACCAATAAACCATCCAATACCCGCTGAAAAAACGTGAATGGCAAGTGTCGCCCAGAAAATGCCCCATAACACAACACTGGTATTATAACAGGTTGCAAGTGTCAAGGCAACAAGCTGGGTTTTGTCACCAAGTTCAGCTAAAAAAATCATAACCAGTGAGAGCCAGAATGCGTCCATCTGATGGTAAGGTAATTTTGTTTATAGAGGAATAAATCTGTTGCAGCAAGAAGATGTGACAATATCAGGAAGCCACCCCGGAGGTATTATATCTCCCTTCTGGAGTGGCTTTCATGACGACCTTTCTATTTTTGAAAGTTAAGATCCTTGCTCATCGCTTTCTGCCTGATATCAAGTGAACGCCGGTAAAGCGGCTCAGCTTCAGCAGACTTAGCCTGCATTTTAAGAGATGAAGCAAGATTGTTCAGGTCGGTTGCAACCTCAGAATGCTCTTTGCCATAAATCCTTTCATCGATCGCAAGAGCACGTCGATAGAGTGGTTCAGATTCAGCAAACTTGCCCTCGGCATCAAGCAATCCAGCCAAATTTTTCAGACTCACGGCAACTCCAAGGTTATCCTTGCCCAGAGATTTCTCCCGGAGATCCAGCAATCGGCGATAGAGCGGTTCCGCATCTGCATACCTCCCCTGTGTATTCAAAAGTCCCGAAAGGTTGTTCAGTCCAAAAGCTATCCGTGGATCCTCTTTACCAAACTGAACCTCATAAATTGTAAGAGCCTGGCGCAACAAGGGCTCTGCTTCTGAATATTTTGACTGATCCGTTAATACTTTGGCCAAATCGTTAAGGGTTCCGGCCACCTCAAGATGTTCCTTACCCAACAGTTGTACCCGGATATCAAGCAAGCGCCGATAGAGCAGTTCAGACTCTGCGTATTTGCCCGATACCTGTAGCAACTTTGCATAGGTATAGACATAAAGAGGCTCTTTTTCGTCGTTTGTTACGGCATTTTTGTAGTATCGCTCAGCTTCTGTATAATTTTTTCTCAACTCAAAAACTTGACCTTGCAGAAAATCAATTCTTGCCAAGTCTGTCCCGATGACTTTATGCTTGTTGCGAAAAACCTGCAGAATTCTATTTACTTCAGAATAGTCATAGTCGCCTCTTGAGTGGTCTATCCGCGAAAAAATACCTTTGAGTTCCTCGCTGACAGCTCCCTGTTTGATGTACACATAGTTGGCATCGGCAACAGTTACCCTGTCGAGGTGTGTCAAAAGTTCTGGCCAGATAGTCACTCGAGTTTCACTGTCAATTGATTCCAAATTTTTTCCAGTGTAAGACCTCACAAATTCTATAAATGCGGGATACTCTACAGCCTTGTCCCAGTCTCCAACGAGTAATACTTTTCGTAATTCCGAATTTTGCCTGCTGGTCAAGTTCAGAATTACCGGCTTGGTCGATGTCTCTGCTGTCGTAGCAGGAGAAACAATTTTAACTTTAACTTTTTTCGTTTTACTATTTTTTCTGGCCTGAGGAAGAGACTTTGAGACCTTAGCACTCCCTGTTTCGCTACCAGCAGTTGTGCTTCCAGAAACACTCAAGCCAACAACGGGACTTAAAGAAGATAGGGCCATCAAGCCAAGAAAGCCGAGGCTGGTATGTTTAGCTGTAGTATTGAAGAGAGTTCGCTTCATCATAATTATCAGTTATCTGTTGTTTCGTGAAATGATATTTCCTTATTTATCCCTCAATGCGTTATAATAAAGCAGCCTCGGAAGGGATCAATAAATTACTATTTCTTGGAATTGTACAGCTATTGATTGAATTTAACAACACTTTCGCCAAACGTTTTTATAAATATTGAGGGTTTGAGCGGTTAAGTAAGCACTTTGCCTCTCTTCAAGTAACTGTTTTATTGAATTATGTGGTCAGAGTTTAGTGAAATAAGAGCTGCCGTTCCGAAAGATATTCCGAGGTGCGCAGAGCTTCTCGAAATTCTCTTCAATCAGGAGAATGAATTTATCCCTGATATTGACGCACAATCCAGAGGACTTTCTCTGGTTATTCAAAATCCCGAGCTGGGCAGAATTTTTGTCTTTATCGTTGACGGGGTCATCCAGGGTATGGTCATGCTCTTGTTTACAGTCAGCACTTTTCTTGGCGAAAAAGTGGCTCTGCTTGAGGATATGGTGGTTTCGCCTGAATGGCGAGGGCACGGAGCAGGTTCCCTCCTGATTGATTATGCTCTTGAATTTGCCCGCAAAGATGGTGTCAAACGTATAACACTGTTGACCGACCGGGATAATGAGCTGGCACAGCAATTTTATAGATCAAAAGGTTTCACCCAATCAGAGATGCTGGTGTTCAGAAGTTCCCTTAGTTTGTCTTCAGATCAGAAGAGCGATGAGATGCAATCAACGCGGCTTTTCGTGCAGGGTAGAGGCTGACAATCAGGGAGAGCAAGATTGCCGTTATACAAACGGCAAAATAGTCTCCAGTTTGCATATCAACGGGATACGCATCAATGATGAAGGCACTTTTTGAAGGAAGCTTGACAAAACCGTAGAGCTCCTGGAGCCTGCAAATACTCCATGCAAGAATAGTTCCAGCAAAAGCACCGACAACTCCTGTTGCTCCCCCCTGGGCGATAAAGATTGCCATACATTGCAGTCTCTCCATCCCCAGACAGCGAAGGTAAAAAAGCTCTCTTTGCTTGTCGATAGCTGTCATAGCAAGGGCTCCTGTCAGACTCAGTACAGCAACAAGAACGATGAGCATCAGAATACTGAAACTTGCCCATTTTTCAAGCTGCATGACAGCAAAAATATTACTGTATTTCTCTTCGAGAGAGCGCACCCTGCATTTTTTATTGAGTCGGCTTTCAAGAAGCAAATTTTGCACTTGACTGCTTATCCATACAGAAGAGTAACCCTCTTTTACTCTGATGTCAATGCCAGAGTACTCGTCTGTGCCAAGCAAAAGAACTTTTTGGGCAAAATGGTCCGAGGTGAGGATATAATGATCATCAAACAGCTTTTGCAAAGAAAAGAGTGATGATACTGTTGTTTGAGGGATACCGAGCGCTGGCATCAGGTAAGGCTGCGACAACGATTCGAGGCCCAGAGAAATCAGTTCTGGACTGAAAAGTTTTACCTGACGGGAACGATACAGGTTTGTCCGATAGGCAAGTATCTCTCCAACCGCGATAGATTCCCTGGTAAATAAAGGATGTTTTGCCCTGCTCTGAAAAATCAAACGCTGGTGTGCCGTATCACCAAGCCCTTTGAGCACAACCAATTCACTTTTATCTCCTGTCACTATTATCGCCTCACCTTCTGCGTACGGCTCTGCGGAAGAGACTCCCTCAATCGCTCTTATCGCCCGCAGAAGAGTTGCTGGCACGGTGATCGATCGGCCATCAAAGGGAATAATCTGGGCTGGGCTGTCAATGGTCACAAAAAGATCGCGGGCAAGTTTCTGAAAGCCATTTAAAACGCTCATAACCACCAGCAGAGTACAGACACCAACAATAATTCCGGTCAGACTGATCGCCGAAATGACATTGATAATCCTGAACCGTTTGCGTGCAAAGCTGAATCGCTGAGCGATCCATAAAGCAGGTTTTATAGAGGTCAAAAATACCATTGAATCAGGTGCTCATGGCTGTTTCGGGTTGAAGACGAGATGCAATCATTGCTGGTATAAAGGCAAAGAGAAGGGTGAGCGCCAGAACAGCGCTGGAGACAACGGCATAATCAACCGGTTCAATCAAAAGAGGAACGTATGTTATGAAATAACTTTTTTCGGGCAGGGTAATAAAATGAAACCGGAGCTCAAGAAACGAGAGTGTCAGCGCAAGAATATTTCCAGCTAAAATTCCCGAAAAAGAGATGAGAAGAGCCTGAATCATAAAAATTCTGCTAATTTTTCGAGGCTCAAGACCCAGCGCGCTGAGCATTCCTATTTCCCTGGTTTTTTCAATAATGAGCACCAATAACGTCGAAATAATGTTAAAGACTGCTACAATGGTAATTGTCACGATAAGCAGTGGGGTAATGTTTTTCTGGAGTTTCAGCCATTCAAACAAATTTGCATAACGATCGAAGATAGTATAGCCATAAAAAGGAAAGCCAAGGTTTTGAACAACCTGTTTAGCGGTAGAGGAGAGTTTCCCAACGTCATATACGGTTGCATCATAACCGCTGATCATCAGAGGGTTGAATCGCTGCTGGAGAGCGGCCAGATCAGAGAGAACCACAAAATCATCAAAACCCTCTTGAAGGCCAGTATCATAAACTCCACGAATAGTTCCAACCTCAATATCCAGTGATGAGAGAAGATCCACAATGCTTGTCTGATCAGAAAGATTTTTTTGAGAAGAAGGACCCCTGCCAAGCCCTACCAGCATTACCCTTTGACCAACTGTCAGCTTCAGATTTTCAGCAAGTGTTTGGCCTGGATAGAGCGATATTCCTTTTCCCTGATCATGTGTAAAGGGGCTTCCATCTTTAAGAAATTTTTTCAGGAAAGCTTCTCTCTGCACGGTATTGAGGCCCTTGACAAGAACTGGTTTACTGCGCCAAATCCCCTCCTTGCCTGAATTGCGGCTGCGAAGAACAAAACTTTTTTCCAGAAAAGGCGAAACTCTGGAAATATTTGGATGATCGGCAATTTTAGCACGATCAGCGTAGCGCTCCATAAAAAGCTGTTCATCGGGTTGACGAATCTGTATATGGGCGCTGAAGCTGATCAGCTTTTTTTCAACACTACTGGCAAATCCATTGACAATAGAGAGTGTAAGAATCAGGGCGGCCGTGCCGACAGCAATGCCTGCAACGGCAACCATGACTATAAACGTTGGTTTGGAAGCTGCTCGTTGCTTGAACGCGAATCGTCTTGCAATATAAAATTCAGGTTTCATCCCGAAATTGAGGGAGAATCCATTGCAGAGAACATCACAACCTTATTGCGTCCATCTGCTTTTGCACGGTAAAGAGCTCGATCGGCATTGCTGATAAGTGTGGGCCAGTCAAGGGCATCATTCGGAAATGTTGCTATTCCTATACTAATAGTCAGTTCACCGGAGGGCTGGTGCTTTTCATTCATGAATGGTGCATCGCAGATAGTTTTGCGCAGTCGCTCAGCTATATCCCGAGCGGTTTCGGTATCCGTTTTCGGAAAAAGAAGAGCAAACTCATCACCTCCAAACCTGGATGGCACATCGTAAGCCCGACATTGACTACTGATGACATCTGCCATAAGTTTAAGGGTAGTATCACCGGCTATATGGCCGTTGGTATCGTTATAAATCTTGAAGTGATCGATGTCGATCATGGCAAGTGAAACCTTGTCATTCAGGCGCTTTGCTCGCTCAATATCAATAACAAGGTGCTCCTTGAAGTGGCGATAGTTGTAGAGATTCGTCTTTTCATCCCGAATGTATATTTCATCCAGTTTTTTATTTTTAGCATCAATATCACTGCAGAATTTCATGATCGACTCGGTAATCTGTGCAATATCGCTTGAGTGTCCTGTTTCCGTCAAATCTTTTTTCATCTCCGCAGCAGTGTCACGAATACTTTCAGGTAAATTTCTGTTGAGCAGTTTCAACTGCCCGACAAGCTGGGCAAGCGGAATAAGCGTCTGGCGGTAATTATTGTGCAGCATCCAGCCAGCAGTTATACTGAGCGTCAGTAGTACGGCAAGGATGAAAAAAAGAAAAAATTCGTTGATCACAACAAGCCTGACTGAAGCCTCTTTTGAGGCGACTTTGGCCTGTTCTATACTTTTGTCCAGTTCAGAGTGGATAAGGTCAAGATTTTTTTCGGCAAGCATCGCATACCATTGGCGCAAAGTGACCTGCAATGCAGAAAAAGGGGGCAATCCTGCCAGCTTCATTTCAGCAGCAAGTTTTTCGAAGTTAACAAGAAGAGTTTTCCGCTGAACGCTCATCTCTCTTTCGTGAGCTTCTGCAAGACTCTTGTTGCTGTTTTCCTGGTTTCGGAGAAGCCCAAACTCGAGAATTTTTCCCCTGAAATCAACAAGGTCCAAGTAACATGCCTGTTTTTTTTGCACCGTTTCGAGCAGATTCTGCTGTGTGACAACAAAACCAGCAATACCAGCAATGACAATAATCATGCTGATTGTTCCCGTATAGACAATTGCCCGTAACGGAGAGATATTATTTATGGCCTGACTGGCTCGACTCATAGGCTAATTTAAAATAAGTGTCCTTTCAACAAGCTTGCAAGGAGCAAGAGTGCTTCTTTCGAAGGCTTTTTGCCCTGCTCCACTTAGCCAGGATCCAAATCCTGCGGCAAGCGGATCGCCCGAATAATATACATAGTAAACGGTCGTAACAAGAGGATAGCTTCCGTCAAAAATATTTTGCTGTGTGGGTAAAAGCGACAGAGGCCCCCTGGCATCTTTGGAAAGCGGAAGCATCTTGATGTTTTTTTTGCTCTTTGCCATAACCATTTTCAGCTCTGGCGATGAGTTAAAAAGGAGTCCCACGGCACGCTTGTCAACAGAGAGACGCCTCAGCAGCGCCGAATCACTCTGGCATGCCCAGGCCTTTAAGTCCCCTTGTTGAGAACCTGTAATGGCACTAAAAAGGGATTGAAGGTGAAAGTCATTTGCTGTTACCAGTGGAATCATCCTCGCCTTATTTTTTCGGGTGTAAAGATTACAAAGATCTTTGAGTGAAATGCTTTTCAAAGGATTTCGGGAGTTGACAATACAGACAATCGCATCCCGGGCTACCAGCTCACGCCGCAAAGGATTTTTTTGCGATGAATCTTCATGAGCTTCAGCCCTTCCCTCAATCAAAGCAGCCCTGGCCTGGTGGTCAAGCAGCAGTCGAAGAGTTGTATCAGAGCTAACCGGGAGTAGTGAAATATGAGCATCAGGATAGTATCCATGAAACATTGTAACCTGACTCTTGGCAACAGTGAGAAGTTGCCTGTCAAGTGCCAGATTCATCTTGCCACTTCGAGCGGTATCGTCACTCCGGCTCTGAACGCAACTCATCAACAACAAGATCGGAAGCGCAAAGACAAGCTTGTTGAGCACCTTGATGATAAGGTGAAAAGATTTGCTGTAGAGCATGGGTTTGAGCGGACTCATGGATATTGTTACAATTCCCAAAAATAGTTATTCCACCTCTTGTAAATCACCAAAAAAAGCTTATTATTTGCGCATTATTGGATATTTATTCAGATTATATCCTTTTTTCTGTAAAGTTCTGCATAAGATTATTCACAAAATGAGTTCCCCTGTATCACAAGATTTGAAAAAATATTCAGTATCAATAATTGGCGCATCAGGCTATTCGGGAGCCGAATTAACGAAATTGCTCCTTGGTCACCCTTGCGTTGAACTTCGTGAACTTTACGCTTTTTCACAGGTTGGCAGTCACGTTTTTGACCTCTACCCTGCTCTTGGCTGCGACAAAGTGTACAAGCCATACCAGGGTGAGAGTGAAAGTAACATCTATTTTCTCGCACTCCCCCATGGCGAAGCGCTTCAACTGGTTCCATCCCTTCTCAAGGCTGGTAAAATTGTTATTGATCTCTCCGGTGATTTCAGGCTGAAAAAGAGTGAAGAGCATCAACAGTTTTACCAACAGCTCAAAGCACCTGATGCCTTTATGACCTACGGCATGCCTGAGCTGTTTGGCGATGAGATTGCCAGAACAACGGCAATCAGCAACCCCGGCTGTTATGCGAGCAGCATTATCCTTGGTGTTGCCCCTCTTTTTCAAGCCGCTGACTCAACATTGAAGGTGCGTGCCATTAACTGTACCTCTACTTCCGGCATCTCCGGTGCGGGACGCAGCAATAAAACTGAACTCTCATTTTCGGAGATGAGTGAGAATATCAGGGCATACAAGGTTGGTTTCCATCAGCATACGCCCGAAATTATGCAAGCACTAGGCACTTCGGCAACCGACCCTTCGTTCGATTTTACCTTTACCCCCATGATTGGTTCGCTGGTAAGGGGTATCTACAGTGTGCTGAATGTCCACCTCGCACAACCGATTGAAAAAGAGGAGGTTGTGGAACGTTACCGCAGCTTTTACCAGCATTGTCCTTTTGTGCGGGTCAGGGAAAGCATGACCGAGATCCGTCATGTTGTCAACACCAACTACTGTGATATTCATATTGCCCATGTGACACAACACGGATCGTTGACGATTATCACTGCGCTCGACAACCTGCTTAAAGGTGCCGCAGGTCAGGCTGTACAAAATATGAATATCATGCTTGGGCTTGATGAAAGAACAGGACTTATCCCATCTTCACTAACAGCACAGTAAACGGTATAGAGCATTGGAAAAACTTTTAAAAGGGCTGAAAGTGATTCATCAGCTTTCTGCCATTACCCGCTGGCCATCCTCAGTCACCCCGATGGCTTCAGCATCAGATGGCTCGAATGGATTCTGGCCCCAGGGCTTTTTGGCCGGAGCCGTCTCTGCCAATATCAAATACAGCAACAGAAATGACTTGATGGCTCTGGTGACAGACGAACCAGCCACTGCCGCTGCGCTCTTTACACTGAACCGTTGTGTTGCTGCGCCCATTACACTCTCGCAACGGCATTTACAACATTCATCCTCCTCAATTCGGGCGCTTGTTTGCAACAGTGGAAATGCCAATGCTGCCACCGGGACGCAGGGGTTGGATGATGCTCGGGCAATGGCCGAAGCGGTTGCCAGGGAGTTTTCGCTGAAGCCGGAAGAGGTGCTTGTTGCCTCCACCGGGGTTATTGGCCAGCTCCTTCCGATGGAAAAGGTGCTTGATGGCATATCCTCACTCGCTCCAACCATGCAGCGCCACTCCGTGCTTGATGCGGCAAGCGCTATTATGACCACCGACACCTTTCCAAAATTTTACACCATTGAGCTTCAGCTTTCAGCGGGTTCTGTCCGTCTGAGTGGTATCGCCAAAGGATCCGGCATGATCTGCCCGAACATGGCCACCATGCTGGCATTCCTGGCTACCGATGCCACTATCGAACCAGCTCTTCTCCATATTGCCCTGGAGCGGGCAAACCGCAAAAGCTTTAATGCCATTACGGTTGATGGCGACACCAGCACCAATGACATGGTCTCCATTTTTGCCAGCGGAAAAGGGGCCAAGATCACCGGTGAGAGCCCCGATTTTATCCTGTTTTGTGATGCGCTCGATGCACTGATGACCTTTCTGGCCAAACTTATTGTTATTGATGGCGAAGGTGCCACAAAACTGCTTGAAATAACCGTCACGGGAGCGGCAGATCATCGTGATGCAGAACTTGCCGCAAGAACAATTGCCCAGTCGAGCCTTGTCAAAACTGCTCTTCATGGTGAGGATGCCAACTGGGGCAGAATCATTGCTGCGGCAGGCCGATCGGGTGCGGTGTTCAATCAGGAAGAGCTTGAGCTTTACTTCAATGATCTTCGTATTCTTCAACCACCTCTTGTGGCCGACTTTTCCGAAGAGGCTGCCAGTGAAATTTTGGCAAAAGATGCCTTTACCATCACCCTTCGGCTTGGTAACGGTCCTGGAGAGGCGACCATCTGGAGCTGTGACCTGAGCAAGGAGTATATTGAGATAAACGGCAGTTACAGAAGCTGATAGCTAACAATCAAACAAAGAATAATTTTCCGCAATGGAGCTTTTACAGTGTAATGAATTGAATCAGGCGAGAAAAGCGCCACATGCCGCGATAGGGCAGGTACTTATTGAGGCGTTGCCCTATATCCGCAAGTTTGAAGGCAAAACCTTTGTTATCAAGTATGGCGGTGCCGCCATGAAGGATGCCTGCCTAAAAAATATATTTGCTCAAAATGTCACACTTCTGCGCAAAGTCGGCATCAAAATTGTTTTGGTTCATGGAGGTGGCGATGCCATCACCAAAACAGCCGAAAAGCTTGGCTTGAATTCACGTTTTCTGCATGGACGCCGTGTCACCGACAAAGAGATGATCTCAGTTATCCAAATGACCCTTGCTGGCAAGGTGAATCAGGACATTGTGCAGCTTATCAGTGAACATGGGGGTAAAGCGGTGGGTGTCAGTGGGCTTGATGCCGACACAATCAAGGCTATGCCTCATCCGAATGCTGAAAAACTTGGGCTCGTTGGAGAGGTTGAACAGATCAACACCTCCTATATTGATCTGCTCTGCCGGGCTGGGCTGATTCCGGTGATTGCTCCGATTGGGTTTGATGAGGAGGGTAATATCTACAATATCAATGCTGATGATGCCGCAAGCAGTATTGCCATAGCCCTGAAAGCTGAAAAACTGATCTATGTCAGTGATGTCGAGGGTATCCATGTGGGGGAAAGAATTCTGAAAACCATAAGCAAGACTGAGGCGGCAGACTTTATTGAACAGGGAATAATCTCCGGCGGAATGATTCCGAAAGTACTCTCAGCCTTCAAGACTCTTGACAGCGGTGTTGGTAAAATTCACCTTATCGACGGAAAGGCTACCCATTCGCTTTTGCTCGAAATTTTCACCCACGAAGGCGTTGGCACCCAGTTTATTGCAGAACAAGAGAGTGATCACTATTAAAATCAGATAATGGAATGACTACAGTTCAACAACCACACCCTCATATAAAACGAGATTTTCTTGGCTTTTCGCCGCTTGATGCCTGCAAAATTATTGAGCTTTTCGACTACTCTCTCTTTATGAAAAAGAGAAGAAAAGAGAGCCATGCGGCAAGTGGTTTTAAGCCACTCCGCGACAAAACGGTTGCCATGATCTTCAGTAAACCCTCACTCAGGACAAGGGTATCTTTTGAACTTGGCATTCATGAACTTGGTGGATATGCTATTACGCTTGATGGTCAATCAATCGGTCTGGGTACGCGTGAATCTGTGGCAGATGTCGCCAGGCTTCTGGGTCGCTACAACGATGCCATTGTTGCTCGCCTGCACGACCACTCAGTCATTGAAGGGCTGGGAGAGCACGCATCAATTCCGGTTATTAATGCGCTCACCGACCTTTCACACCCATGCCAAGTGCTGGCTGATGCTTTTACCCTTTATGAAAAGTCACTCTGGAGAGAGGGAATCAAAATTGTTTTTGTTGGTGACGGCAACAATGTTGCCAATTCATGGATTGAGCTGGCCGGTATTCTCCCTTTCCATTTTGTGCTTGCCTGTCCTGAGGGGTACACGCCCAATCAGGAGTTGCTCTCTGCCGCCCGGGCAAAAGGTATCAGTCAGATAGAGATCCACCATGATCCGCAGGAGGCTGTCGCCCACGCTGATGTGCTCTATACCGATGTCTGGACAAGTATGGGACAGGAAGATGAGATAGCCAAGCGCCTGAAAATTTTTCAGCCTTTTCAGATAAACAACGCCTTGCTCTCCGCAGCAAAACCATCAGCGGTTGTGATGCACTGTATGCCGGCACATCGAGGTCAGGAGATCAGCGCCGAAGTGATGGATGGGGAGTGCTCCATTATCCTTGACCAGGCAGAGAATCGCCTTCATGTACAGAAAGCCTTGCTTGTCAAACTGCTGAACCACGAGGAGTACAGAAAATTTCATCTTACCCATCGATTGCTGAATGCGGCAAAAAAAATTAAAGGCTGAAGGATGGGGAACTGATGAACAAGCATGCACGACAAAACAAGATACGCGAGATCCTCGAACGGCATACGGTTGAAAATCAGCACGATCTGCTTCAGCTTATCAGGGATTCCGGGATGGCTGTGGCTCAGGCCACTCTTTCAAGGGATTGTGCCGAACTCGGTATTGTACGGTCACGGATAAATGGTAGTTACAGGATGGTCTTTCCTGACGACAATGCAGGAAGAATCATTAAAGGGCTTGTTGGGATTGAGGTGCTCGCTGTCACCGCCAATGAGACTACGGTTATTATAAAGACACTTCCCGGAAGGGCGCATGGGGTCGGTTCATACCTTGACCAGTTGAGAAGCCCGCTCGTGCTTGGCACGATTGCGGGGGATGATACTGTTTTGGTAATTCCCTCATCTATCATGAGCATTCCCGATTTGAAATTATATATTTATAACAATCTTTCTAAAAATTGATAATTCATTACGACGTATGAGCAGGGAAAAAATTGCAATAGCCTATTCCGGAGGACTTGACACCTCCGTTATGATCAAGTGGCTGAAAGACAAATATGGTGCGGAGATTGTGGCTGTGACCGGTAACCTCGGCCAGCAGAAAGAGATTGATAATCTGGAATCAAAAGCGCTCTCAACCGGTGCCTCAAAATTTCAGTTTGTAGACCTTCGCAAGGAGTTTGTTGAAGAGTACATTTTCCGAGCACTGAAGGCTGGAGCGCTGTACGAAGATGTCTATCCTCTTGCCACTGCACTGGGTCGTCCCCTTCTTGCAAAAGCGCTTGTTGATGCTGCACTTGCTGAAGATTGTGCCATGTTGGCTCATGGCTGCACCGGCAAAGGCAACGACCAGGTTCGCTTTGAGGTCACCTTCGCCTCACTGGCTCCGCATCTCAAGGTGCTTGCTCCGCTGCGTGAGTGGGAGTTCACCTCCAGAGAGGCTGAAATTGCCTACGCTCTTGAGCACAACATTCCAGTCTCTGCGACGAAGAAGAGCCCCTACTCGATTGATGAAAATATCTGGGGGATCAGCATTGAATGCGGTGTGCTTGAGGATCCGATGGTTGCTCCGCCTGAAGATGCCTACCAGATAACCACATCACCGGAAAATGCGCCCGATACTCCGTCAGTGGTTGATATCGAGTTTGAGAAAGGTATTCCCGTTGCCCTGGACGGCAAGAAGATGAGCGGGCTCGACATCATCATCCGTCTGAACGAGATCGGCGCAGCCAATGGCGTTGGCAGGCTCGACATGATTGAGAACCGTGTCGTCGGCATCAAGTCACGTGAAATCTATGAGGCTCCGGCGGCAACTATCCTCCACTTTGCTCATCGCGAACTGGAACGGCTCACCCTCGAAAAATCGGTTTTCCAGTACAAAAAGAACATCAGTCAGGATTATGCCAACATCATCTACAACGGCACCTGGTTCTCCCCGATGAGAACCGCGCTCGATGCCTTTGTGAACGAGACGCAGCATCCTGTGACCGGCCTTGTTCGCCTGAAGCTTTACAAGGGTGGCGTTACCCTGCTCGGCAGAAACTCGCCATACTCCCTCTATAACGAGGAGCTTGCCACCTACACCGAGGCTGACACCTTCAACCACAAGGCGGCAGCCGGCTTTATCCATATCTATGGACTTGGTTTGAAGACATTCAACCAGATTCATTCTTCGAAGTAGCACTCACCCCACAGTTCAGCGCAGGCCGTACACTCCGGCCTGCGCAATACAGGTTTCAGAACAAGAGATCAATTCTTTCCTTTTTCCCACACCGCCTCAATATTTTCACTATCCCTGAAAGCAGTATTCTGCCATAAGGATTCCTCCTGGTCCGCATGAAAAGAGTATTGCGGCTCTTTTTTGTATCTGTATTCAAAAAAAATCTCTCCGGGTTGCTTTATTATGAGCTTATGCTTATAATATCCATATAATTTTAATGCAACCATTGTCAAGGTGAGTCTATCATGAAAAGTGAAATGATTGTAACGTTTGGAGGTGGCAAGCGAGTCAATGCCGACTTTAAGGGATTTACTATTCATACGGATCAATCGGAACATGCTGGTGGAGAGGGTTCTGCCCCTGAGCCTTTTTCTCTTTTTCTTGCATCAATCGGAACTTGTGCAGGCATCTATGTCTTGTCCTTCTGCCAGAGCCGAGGCATCCCGACAGAGGAGATCAGAATTGTTCAATCACATTTTGCCAAAGAATCCGGTAAGGGCATTGGAAAAATTGAACTCGCCATCGAGCTGCCACCGGATTTCCCCGAAAAATACAAAGAGGCTGTTATCAGCACAGCCAATCTCTGTGCGGTTAAAAAGCACATTATGGAACCACCTGAATTTATCCTAAAAACCGTCACCCGATAAAGCAAAAATTGGCGAAAACAGTGTTGTGTGTCTCTGGATATAACACTGTTCGTGATACGGCGGCTTCGGTTGGAACTGAGTGATCAGCAATAAAAGGTCACATCGCAAAAGCCATGGGACGCTGAATGCCGCTTGCAAGTTTTACAATATTTTACCCATTTACTCTATGTCAGGCAACTGGAACAGCTCTGAAAAATTTAATCGCGAGGCTGCCGAGTGGGATAAAAATCCCCAACGAAGAGCTGTCGCGCACTGTGTGGCCAAAGCAATCGTGACAGCAACAAACCCCGATAAAACCATGTGTGCGATGGAGTTCGGGTGCGGTACAGGTCTCCTCTCCATGGAAATTGCTCTTCTGGTGAAAGCACTTACCGCAATTGATACCTCCCGGGAGATGCTCGCCGTGCTCAAGGAGAAAATCAGGCATTCAGGCATTGAGAACATTGAAGCAAGCTGTACCAATCTCTCTTCACCATCTGAAACTCACTTGAATCACCAAAGCTTTGAGCTGATTTTCAGCAGTATGACGCTTCACCATATTGATGAGACCGCAGGATTTCTCTCCCGACTCACCAATCTTCTCTCTCCGGGAGGCACGCTGGCACTGGCTGATCTCGATGCGGAAGATGGTTTGTTTCATGATGATCCTCTTGAAAAAGTTCACCACGGATTTGATCGAAGAGAGCTTGCTCTCTTACTGAATGCTGCCGGTCTTGAGGTCACCTCCTTTGAAACCATTTACACCTTCAACAAAACAAACAGAGCAGGCATAAGCGCAGTGTACCCCGTCTTTCTGGTTACTGCAAAAAAAAAGCATCAGCGACCAGGTGATCATTGAGAGAGTAAAACCATTTGTACAGGCCGAACCCCTGGCGATAAAGCTCCTTAATCCATATTCTTTAAACCTTAAACAATTATTTTTATGAATATTGATCGTTTAGTCTTTGCAATTGCAGGCATTTTTGTGCTTTCAAGCGTCGTACTCTCTCTCTGGCACAACCCGAACTGGCTCTGGTTTACCGGTTTTGTGGGAGCAAACCTTTTTCAGGCAGGCTTTACAGGCTTTTGCCCTCTGGCCAAAATCCTCAAGGCTGTCGGCGTGGTTCCAGGTCCAGCATTCAAGTAAAATGGTAGACGGTAAGTAACCCTCTCTCTCGTTTACACAAGAAGTGAGGGTTATTCAAATGCAGTGGAAACCTGGAGTCGTATCAATCCTCACGGGCTATTGCGATTCATGAACGGTAGTCTCTGCTCCTCCATTATGATTTTTTCCCAAACATCTGTAGCAGCTTCGCTCCTGCTGTTTGCTTCGTTTTTTTCCTGATCGGAAGCCCCTCTTTATCCCAGCCCGCTATGCCGTTCTGCATATTCATCACTTTGCCGTATCCCTTGCTTACAAGAAAACGGGTAGCCATAATGCTGCGACCTCCACTGTGGCAGGCCATGATGACCTGACGATTTGCAGGTATTTCCTGAAACCGTGTTTTGAATTCACCCAAAGGAATCGGAATAACGTCAGGAAGATCAAATGACTTTTCAGCAATTTCACGCGGCTCGCGGATATCAACAAGCAATGCCCCCTTTTGAATCAGGGCAAGGGCCGCTTTTGGTGTAACTTCAAAACTACTTTTCATGGCTTATCTGTTTATCTGAAATGTGTTATCCCATCCTCATCCATGATGATCGAATAAGCAAGGGGGTTCTCTTAAATTGACGAACTGGAGCATGAAAATGAAACATATACCTATACCCCGTAATGGTATTATAGTACAAAATTTCATCAAAAGGTCAACGACTTATTTCCAAAAAATTTTGTTGAACAGAAAAAGTTTTTAACGGGAAGTCTTGCTTTTTTCGAAACAATGGAAAAGGGAGGAAAATCAAGAAATAATGCAAGATTCATCTGAAATGATCGTCATATCAAGTAGTATCATTACCCCAAAAATACTGATACCAGCAAAAAATCGATGCTTTTTGTTTAACTTTTTGAACCCTATGAATCATGAAAAAGTGTTTACTGATGATAAGTCTGGGATGGTTGTTCACCTCTGTCGTCTATGCTGCTGAACGCCCCATTCTTCTGGCAGCATTTGATCACAGCAGGCTAAAAGCGTCAGCGCAGTGCATAAGATGTCATAAGCGTGACCAGCCGGATGACAATCTACACCGCCAGTCGCAAGCCAACTGCTCTGTATGTCACACGACCAGGCAATGGATACCAACAATCACCAAGCCATGAAAAAAACAGTGAGTTGGCGGGTTTTTACAAGCTTCGGGCTTTTCATAGCATTGGTAATGATGCTGGTTTCGGGATTGATTCTTTATATCTCTCCTCATGGGAGGGTTGCAAACTGGACAGACTGGAGGATGATAGGTCTGACAAAAAGGGGATGGCATAACCAGCATACTCTTTTCGGATTTGCGTTTATCATCCTCTCGGTTTTTCACCTCTTTGTAATCAACTGGAAAGCATTTCTCTGCTACCTGAAATCAAAGAGCGGCGAAGGTCTTAAATACCCTGTAGAGCTGCTCGCTATCGTCATTCTTGCTCTCTTTTTTGGAATAGGGACCTACCTTAATATTCAGCCATTCTCGACGGTCATCAAGTTTGGCAATGCAATTTCGGACTCGTGGGAACGATAGAACTACAAATATATTGTTCGATACACAAAACTGTATGATGTTGCAAAGACAACAGATGTATTCTATTTGTGCGGAGAGGAAATTACTGTTCGAAACGGATAGAGAGCAAAGACTCGCCATGAGGGTATCAGAAATCCAGCATTATACTTGCCCTATGTGCTGAAAAACAGGTCAGCTTCTCGCCCCTTCATACTGGTCCGATCCGTACAGATTGAGCTGCTTGCGATAATAGGCAAAAGCCTCCTCCTGGCGGACCACGCCCAACAGGGTGCTGCTTCTGGTATCCAGCACCGGCAGAACGTCGTAATCCGAAATTTCAAAAAGTTTAAGCGCTTCATCAAGTTTAGAGGTGTTATACAGTCTGGGAACATCTTTTTTCACAATATCCGCTGCAATCAAACCTACAAGCACATCTTCCTTAAGCAGCATTCTCATTTCATCAAGGCTGATAATTCCAGAAAAAAGACCATTATCATCAGTCACCAGAAAAGTTGACTCTGGTGTATTGAAAAAAACATCGATCATCGTTCTGGCGTTTTCTGACTCGATGAATTTCACATAGTCTGTTTTCATGATATCGGAAATAGTGATATGTTCGGCCACCGAAAGTGCAATGCCAAACCCCAGCCTGACCCCTTCTTTTTCAAGCACATAGCTCTCCATGCTATGACGATAGGCAAGCCGGGCAATCAGCGAAGAGGTAACAGCCGCAAACATAATAGGCAACACAATCTCATATTGACCAGTCACCTCAAAAAGAATAAGAATGACGGTCAACGGTGCCCTCATAATACCTGCCGTCAATGCTCCCATGCCAACAAGCGCATAAGCGCCTGAGGTGGCGGTAAGAGATGGAAAAACCGCATGAACAATATTGCCAAACATCCCTCCAAGCATGGCACCCATTTTCATTGCCGGCGCAAACATCCCCCCCGATCCCCCAGAACCGATACTGAGACCGGCAACAATCGGCTTGAACAGGTAAATTCCAATCATGTTTGTCCAGCTTTCAGTGCCGTGAACCGCATGATTGATGGCATCATAGGAAAATCCGTACAGACCGGGAAGCCAGATGCAGATAACGCCACTCATAAGCCCGCCTATAGCCGGCATGGCCCAGAGAGGTATCTTCCATTGTTTTTCAACTCTTTGGAGCCACTCCTCAATGGCGTAATAGACCTTGATGAACATCACCGCTGAAAGACCGGCAAGGATGCCAAGCAGACAGTAGAAGAGCAGTTCGGTATTTGATACCAGTGTGTATTCAGGTACCTGAAACATTGGAGAGTTACCTAAAAAACTTCTTGATAGTACGGTACCAATAACAGCCGCAATGACAATGGGGCTGAATGTTTTAACGCTGAAGTCACCGAGCAGCACCTCAACGGCAAACATGACACCGCCAATAGGCGCGTTAAAAACAGCCGCAAGACCTGCGGCAGCGCCGCAACCAAGCAGTGTACGGGTTTTGTTTGGCGAAAATCGCAACATCTGAGCTACCGTCGAACCAATGGCAGCACCAACCTGGACAATCGGTGCTTCACGTCCGCCGCCACCACCTGAACCAATACTTAAGACCGATGTTATCGTTTTATGAATCCATAGTTTGTGCTCAATAATACCATCATTTTGAGCAACGGCTTTGATAACAGAGGCAAGGCCATGTCCAGGTCTTGACTTCACCACAAAGGTATTGTACAGACCAACAAGCAGACCGCCAAGTGCGGGAATGAAGGGAAGGATAACCATCCAGTAGGTGTCGATGAGCGTATTTTTACCAAATATTCGAAGGTCGGCAAAAATCATGGAGCTGATCGTCATAATGGCATCATGAAATACCACTGCGACATAGCCGGTCAAAAGCCCCACACATACCGCAACAAGAAGAAACGGAATATCTTGATTCAGATTCAGTTGAACGAGCAGATAATCAAGGCTCAAACGAAAAAATTGCTGCGAATTGCCCTTAAAATATCTGCTTTTTCTGAAAATAGTATAAAAAAACGCCAGCATATTTCTGCCCAGCCTTCCTGTTATGTGATGCGATTGTTTCATGTTTCAATGTGCAAAAAAAAGAATAAATCTTTGCAGGAAGAGTTCTGTAACCGTACACCGCCCTTCCGGTTATAGCGGGCGCATCACCCTGAGGCAATAAGGCAAAATTTACTATTTTGGGATCAGATTCTCTTTCACCACATCTGATATTCTTATGAGCAGCAATACAAAGGAATTACTTTGGCAGAGCCGATTTTCACTGCCTTTTGATCGCGATGCGCTTCTCTTTTCCTCGTCGGTTCATGTCGACAAAAAGCTCTATCGTGAAGATATTCAGGGCTCGATTGCCCATGTCACCATGCTTGCCGAAGAGGGTATCGTCAGTGGTGAAGAGGCCGGAGAGATCATTGCCGGACTCTGGGAAATTGAGGAGGAGCTATCGAGCGGCGCTCTGCTCCCTCACTGGGAGGATGAGGATATTCATACAGTTATTGAGAATCGGCTGAAGGAAAAAATTGGCGCAACTGCGGGTAAACTGCATTCCGGCAGAAGCCGTAACGATCAGGTTGCCACGGATACCCGACTCTATTTGCGCCGCCAGATTACGGAACTCCAGGAGACACTTGGTGGCATGTTAAAGGTTCTTGTTGAAAAAGCGGAGTGCTATCAGACAACCATCATTTTTGGTTATACCCACCTGCAACGGGCGCAGCCCATCTCTGCTGGCCACTACTACATGGCCTATTTCAATATGTTCAGCCGCGACCGTCAGCGTCTGCACGACCTTATGAAACGGGTGAACATCTCCCCTCTTGGTGCCGCCGCCTTTGCTGGCAGTACACTCCCCCTCAACCCTGAAAGATCGGCGGTGCTCCTCGGTTTTGACGATATGTTTGCCAACAGCATCGATGCCGTGAGCGATCGCGATATCATCATTGAGTTTATCTCGGCCTGTTCGGTCATCATGATGCACCTCTCGCGCTTTGCCGAAGATCTGATTCTCTGGAGTTCCTACGAATTTGGCTACCTTGAGATCAGCGATGCCTTTGCCACAGGCTCTTCACTTATGCCGCAAAAGAAAAATGCCGATATTGCCGAGCTGGTGAGGGGTAAAACCGGCAGGGTGTACGGCAACCTGATGGCCATGCTCACCATCATGAAGGGGCTCCCGCTCTCCTATAACCGCGACATGCAGGAGGACAAACAGCCGCTGTTTGACAGCGCAGAGACAACCATCGGCAGCGTCACCATCTTTGCAAAACTGCTTGAGCATACCAAGCTGAAGGAGGAGCGGCTGGCCAAACTGACGGCAGAGGATCTCAGCCTCGCCACAGAGATAGCCGAATATCTTGTTCGCAAGCAGATTCCATTCCGTGATGCGCACCGTATTACCGGAAAAATTGTCACCTGGAGTATCGCTTCGGAGACCACCCTGCCACACATTCCTGTTGAAAAGTTCAGGGAGTTTTCGGAGGTGATTGATACGGATATTTACGACTGCCTTCAAGCGGATGCCAGTGTCAACTCAAAAAAGACGCACGGCAGTTGCTCCTTTGACTCCGTAGCACACCAGATTGCGGAGGCGAAAAAACAACTGTAGAAAAGGGTGACGGGTATCATGGTCAGAAGACGACATCAACCCCGACGGTCATGGAAGATGCCTTATAGCGGAAAGAGGGGTCATTTGAATCGTTGTTGAGCCATGTATACTCACTGTAAAGCGTGAGCTGTCGCTGATTTCCGGAAAATGAAAATCTTTTTTCAGCCCGGCACCATAACTGTTTAACGGTATCACCTCTGCTGCCAATACCGGCAATCAGATTGCCATCAAGATCGAGTGGCATCTGCTGGTACTTTTTATCGGCATAATCATACCCTATGCGAAAGAGAAGCGTACGGGCAAGCTGACAGGAAAGCATGCCGCCAAGCTCAACACTTTCATAACCATAACGATCATCATACAGATCGTTTTCAGAAGAGTAGCCGGAGGATAATCCTGAGATATAAACATCCTTGTCACCAAAATTTTTACGACCTCTTCCATAAACCATCAGTCCAAGATTATCAACGAGGGGTCTTGAGAGGCGTACCGTATTCACCCATTGCCCTACTTTTGCGGCATTACCTACGGGAGTGCCACTCAAGGCCGCATTAGAAACCGGCACAGAATAAAACTTGTACCCTCCCTCAGTTAAAAGGGTAACCGAGGTGCCATCTGAAAAAGGCACAGTTACTCCGCCATAGAGGAGGTGTTCCCGGTTATCGAGTTCACTCACAACGCGATAGTCTCGCCGGCGAAGCGTATAGCCGGTCACGACGGTCAGATAGTTTTCAAAAGGGATCCTTGCATCAAGAAAACCTTCAAATTCACTATAATCCAATGTGGTGTATGTCTCACTGCCTTGCCTTATTTTTGCCTGTAAACCACTTCTCAACCAACCGCTCTGGGCGAAATCGTATTGGCCGGTCAGTCCAAAAGAGTGGACTGAGTAGTTATGCTCTGCAAGGTCAGCAAAAGTAAGAGAGTTGAGCTGGCAGGAGAGCAATCCTTTCAACTCGGTTCCGCCCCACTGATGCGCGACATAAAGAGTCCTTTCTGTAATTCGGTCCTTTGAGGGTATCGAGCTGCGAAGGGCGTTACTTTCAATGCTGGTTGAGAGAGAGGCTTCAGATTGCCATTGCGCTGAGCCAACAGAGGGTAACATAACGATACAAAAAAAAGAGGCAAGAGTCTTGATTCTCTGATACATCTGTTTCATGACTTGCCCCTATTTCCTGTTATTTTGATGACGCAGTCCACCACCACCAGCAGATGCTCCAGCTCCCCTTGTGGCACCAGCATCATTCACAGTGCCCGCCCCTCCCTGACAATACATCGTGCCATTTCCTGAGCCATTATTTCGTATGCCTGCCCCATCTCGCATACGGCCATCAGGAATACCATCACCATTACTGTCTATAATAAGATCATTGAGACCATCACCATCTTCATCAACGAATCTCAGTTTTCTGGAAGAGCTGTTTCTTTGCGTTATCTCTTCCTTGCCTGCCGCTTTTTCTGCCAGGCCAGTTTGTTGATCAGCGCCATAGGCTACTTGCCCAAAGCTTACAACAAGCGGTGTCAGAAAAGCAAAGATAATGACTCTTATACTGCGCATGGTTCAATCCCTCCTCTGGTAACTCATCAACTGCGAAAGAGAAAAGGCTCTTTCGCAGTTGATAAAAAATAAATGAAACAACTGTCGCTCAGCGCCCTCTCTTGGCTGAACCTTTTGGCCCTGTCGAATCACAGGTACCTGTACCGACACCTGTTCCTGATGAAATTGCGGTACAATTTGCCAGCTTGACATAATCAGAATCTTGACCATTCGGAATTCCATCTCCATCAGCATCAAGAGCGTTATCATTAAAGCCATCTCCATCAAGATCGACAAAATTGCTCATCATACCAGAAAAAATATTTTTGGACTGCCTCTGTGCCGCACCAGCATCAACTGGAGTAATTTGTGAAAGTCCAAATACTACACCGGCTACCGTAATCATACTGATAATCTTTTTCATGATATCTCTTTTTTTAAGTCCTGTTATTGAGTTTATAAAAAGGTGGCTTATGTATTCACCCCTTCACAGGTAAATGAATCAATTTCCGTGCCAGAAAAATCTTATTAATATAACTGACTATTATATATGATATTAATAAAATGCGTTGTGCTACTTCCCTGAATATTTATTGCTTGTTATCGACTTGATCGTCGGTGGTTCGACCGTTGAGTCGAACAGGAGCTGGAGTAAAGAGAGCATTATTGCAACCTGGTCGGGATTGTATTTTTTCGATAAAACGTAAAAACGGCAGGAGATTGCGTACTCTCCTGCCGTTTTTGAAATGAGTGGCTTTCGGGGGGATGTTTAGCGTCCCTGTTTGGGGCTTCCCTTCTGCATTGTGTTCTTTGAACTGCCAGTACCAGCTCCGCTTCCAACACTGTTCGCCGCAGAGCCAGAACTCATTGTGGTTACGCCATCGGTCGATCCCCCACTCTTACGGCCTCCTTTACCCTGACCAGCTCCTGAACTTCTACCAGAGCCATCTTGTGGACGCACATAATCGGCATCCTTGCCATTGGGAATTCCGTCTCCATCCGCATCTTTGGCATTATCATTGATGCCATCTCCATTAAGGTCGACAAACTTCCTTTTGTTAGCGTTTTTGTTCATACTTTTAACACGCTTCTGGTTGTTTTTCTGCACCTGAGTCTGCTTCTGGCTTTGTGCCTCAACCTGCTGCTGAGTTTGTACCGGATCTTCTGCAAGCAATGAGCTCATCGGCATAAAAGCCATCACCATTCCGGCAACCGAAACCAATCCAAATATCTTTTTCATTATTCCCCCTGGTTTGAGATATGATTGTTAAGAGCAATAGTACAATCCATTGTACCACCTTCATAAATCATATCATCAAAGAACGTGCCAACAGTAAGAATATAATTAAAATATTATTCTTAAATAGGTTATAAGTAAGCTGGATTTATTGCCGGTTATATATATTTTCTACTTTTCGACCTTTTTGTCGTCTGTTCGACCCTGTGGTCGAGCGTTATGAAAAGAGATGACACCCTGCGACCACATCATTTCATGCCATATTTTTTGAGTTTGTAGCGTAAATGACGTTCTCCAATTCCCAGCAATTCTGCCGCCTTTGTCTGCACATTTCCTGCATCTTTCAAGGCTTTGATAATAAGGCCTTGTTCATAAGCCTCTGTTTTTTCAGTAAATGTTCCCTCAATTTCAAGTGAGGTGCTTTTTTCAAAGCGAAGTGCCTGTACCCGTGGCGGGAGATCTTCTGTCGTAATAATATTCTCACGGCACAAAACAACTGATTGTTGAATTACATTTTCCAGTTCACGCACATTTCCGGGCCATGCGTATTTCATGAGCGCATCCATCACCTCCCGCGAAACTCCTTTAACCAGTTTTTCATTTTCTGCGGCAATGCGCAGCACAAAAGCATCAACCAGCAGTGGTATATCCTCCCGACGTTCCCGCAAAGGGGGAATGCGAATTCCTACAACATTCAGTCGATAATAAAAATCTTCGCGAAACAACCCTTCGCCTACCATAGCTTCAAGGTCGCGGTTGGTGGCAGCCACAATGCGAACATTTGCTCCAATCGGCACAGAACTTCCAACTCTCTCGAAAGATTTTTCCTGCAATACCCTGAGCAGCTTTACTTGAAGGGAGAGGGGCATCTCCCCAACCTCATCAATAAAGAGTGTGCCCCCTTCAGCCGTCTCAAATCGTCCTTTCCGCTGACGATCCGCACCGGTAAAGGCACCTTTTTCGTGGCCGAACAGTTCACTTTCGAGCAGATTTTCAGAAAGTGCTGCACAATTGACGGCAAGAAAGGGTTTTTCGCACCGGGGACTGGCATAATGCACCGCTTTGGCGATCAACTCCTTTCCTGTTCCAGTTTCACCGGTAATCAACACTGTTGCATTGCTGGAGGCCACTCGGCCAGCAATGTTTAACACCTGGCTCATCGCTGAAGAGCAGGATACAATACCATCAAAACTGAAACGTTCTAAAAGCTGCTGGCGCAGCAATCGGTTCTCCCTGACAAGAATTTTCCGTTCAAGAGTATTGCGAACCATCACCTTGAGTTGTTGCAGGTCAATCGGTTTGGTAATGTAGTCTACCGCGCCAAGCTTCATCGCATCTGTGGCCGATTCTACACTGCCATAGGCCGTCATGATGATAACATCAATATCGGGATTGACCTGCTTCAGCTTTTCAAGAAGCTGAACACCCGTCATCCCGGGCATTTTAAAATCGGTGAGGACAATATCCACAGTCTGCTCCCTTGCCACTTGAAGCGCATCAACAGGCTGTGATGATTGTACTACTTGGTAACCAAGTTTTCTCAAAAAACCGGCAAGGCTCTCCAGTTGCACCTTTTCATCCTCAACGACAAGAATCGTGTAATCTATCATGTTGTGATCCATTTTTTATCAATCATTCAATTATGCCAGTGGCAGCACAATCCTGAAAAGGGTGCCGTGCAACCTGATACTTTCAACCTCAATAAGTCCGCCATGTAACTGAATAATCTGGTTAGCGATACTCAGTCCCAGACCTGTTCCATTCTCTTTTGTCGTAAAATAGAGATTAAAAATCTGTGACATATCACCCTCGGAAATACCAGAACCGCTATCAGAAAGCTCAATGACCGCCTCATCTTTGCGACAAAACAGCTTTATGGCAATGATCCCCCCTGAACTGGTTGCCTCAACACCGTTTTGAACGATGTTGAGTAACACTTGCTGCATCTTTTCATGATCAAGTAGTACCATTGGAGCACTCTCAAGCTGCAAGGAAAACTTGATATTTTTAGCCTCGGACTCACTCTCCAGCAGAGGGCGATAGGATAAGAGAAAATTCTTGATATCAGTTTTAACCATCATCAGCGGCGCTGGAGTGGCAAATTGCAGAAACCGTTGAATAATGGCGTTGACACGGTGAACTTCAGAGACAACCGCACGGAGAAGCTGATGAAATTCATCTTCATCGGCTCTCGGAGAAAATTCAATATCAAGACGTTGAGCTATAACTCCGATGGCATTCAAAGGATTTCTTATTTCATGGGCAACTCCTGAAGCAAGTTCGCCCATAGCAGTAAGTTTTTCCTGGCGCGTGATCACTTTCTGCATTGAACGCTGTTCGGTTAAATCATGCACGACCGCCAGAGCACCTTTGCCTCCGCTCTCATTATCAGGAACAAGACTGACTCGAATGAACAGTAAAAGCTTTTTTCCATGAATAATCATCTCTAACTCCTTGTCGAACGACTGAGATTGCTCAAGCATGACTACCCGCATAAAATCGGCAATATCCGGAAGAACATCCTTAACAGGCTTACCTTGCACATTTTCTAATGGAAACCCTAATAATCTTTCTGCAGCACTGTTGAGCAATGTGATGCACTTTTCCTCATTGATCACAATAACGGCATCAGCCATACTCTCCAATATCATTGAAGAAAATGTCTGAACACGCTTGTAGGCCTGCTTCACAAGCACTTCGTTACGGCGCGTCATGACCAGATTGAGGAGAATAAGAGTACTGAACCCAACAACGCCCAAAAACATGATAAATCTGTAGCGCAATTTTTCCTGTGCAGCTACGACATGGTCTGTTTTCAGCCCTATTCGGAGCAGACCTACATGAATGGTATTGTATATCAAAGGCTTGACCACCTCAAAAACTTTTCTTCCATCAAAAGTGCTCCATCGAGTTACTGGTTCATGACGAAGCAGTGCCTTTGAAAGAACTGAATCAGTTTGAATGCTCTCAACCCCTGTTACATTGGGAGTTGCTGCCAAAATCGCTGAACTATCCTGCAAAATGATATAATCGATACCCGTTGTATCTGCCCCAATTCTCTGAATAAGCCGTCCAACACCGAGTTGACGGCGAAGGGTTATAAGTCTTGATGCATCAATATTACCAATAATCGCGCCACCGCGGCTTCTGGCAACCGCCGCAATCAAACGAGAAGCTTTTTTTGATCCGATCGCCCTGATACCGATGAAAATGGAGTCTTTTGCGCCCGAAAAGATTGGCTTGAGCTGAACTAACAGGTTATTTTGCGGATCAACCGGTTCACGATCATCCGGAGTATTGAAGGCAACTCTCCTGCCATGACGATCAATAATATTGATGCTGTATAGTCCACCAGAGCCTGCTATTTCCGAAAGCTCTGAAGAGGTGAGTGGAGTTTTTTTATCTATCCTGTCAATCAGGTGGAGTTGGTCAATAAGACTTCCAACAAGCAAAGAGCTGCTCTCATTATATCCAGAAATTGCATTTTCAGCCCCCTCTGTCAGTGCGTGAAGAAGCAGAACAGCCTCTTCACGCATGCTATGCTCAATTTCAGATTTTCTGTATTGATACTCCAAAAGTGTTGTTCCACAAAAAAGAGCAATTATAAAAACAAACAATCCCACCAGATATTTCGGCGGAAGCAGCAAGCTTAATATCCTGTATGCTTTTGCTTTCTTCATGCTTTTATAACGTGAAACTGATGATAATAAGAAGTATTGGTTGCAGACAAAGGGGCACAAGTCCGGTCAACTTGTCATGGAACATACAATGAAAAAGTATTGCGACAAGGATAGAATAAGCTTTTGCAATTTGCCAGCTTATTCATCTCATCCCGTTTCTGTCGTCTATCACGCCAAAGTATCGGGATGAAAGAACTTTTTCGCAACACATAAAGTACCATGAACAAGCAATATTTCACGGTCAAGAGGTGTTAAAAAGCGAGAAAAGGTGGTGTCACAAAAATCTGAATTTTTAAGCAGCACATAGTTGATACGCTTGGAAAAGGTGAAAATATTGCGTTTTTTAAGGGAAATTCAATTGGGATACTTATCAAAACCTTTGATTAGTACTGAAATCACGACGGTCCACATTGTGTAAACTGTAGCGCCTGTTTCAGTATCAACAATAACAGCCCTTTTTTCAACCATGTAAATTATCGACCTATGTCAAAAACTGCTTTAGTAGAGAAAATTGCCGAACAGGCAAAGCTGACCAAAGTTGACGCTGATCGCGCACTCAAAGCCTTCATTGCGGTTGTCTCTGAATCATTGAAAAACGGTGAGGATGTCCCTCTTGTGGGATTCGGTACATTTTCTGTCGTTGACAGAGCAGAGCGACAGGGGCGTAATCCAAAGACCGGTGAGGTTATTTCCATTTCAGCAAAGAAAGTTGTCAAGTTCAAGCCAGGAAAAGCTTTAAAGGATGAGGTAGAGGGATAATCAACCGTACAAACCCTTCTGTTTATTGTAAATTAAGAGCATCTGTAGCCCTTTGCTCAGGTGCTTTTTTATCTTCCCCAAACGTTCATCTTGCCCTCCAAAATCTTTTTGCTGCATTGCAAGTGCGAAGAGCACCCGTATGCCCATGATTTTTTATTAAATTGAAGTTCATGTAAAAAAATTACAGAACGATATGAGGGGTGGTGCGGGAAGAAAGCCGGGGTGGCTGAAAATTAAAATGGCTTCAGGAGCGTCGTTTGCCGTGACGCGTCAACTCCTTGGACAGCATAGCCTCAATACGGTTTGCCGCTCAGCAATGTGTCCGAACCTGCAGGAGTGCTGGTCGCGAGGCACCGCCACCTTTCTTCTGCTCGGCAATGTCTGTACACGATCGTGTCGCTTCTGTGCGGTAGGAAAGGATGAAAGACCTCCGGCGCTTGATCCCGATGAACCGAATAAGATTGCCCGGGCGGTGAAATCCATGAATCTCAAGCATGCGGTACTGACCAGCGTCAACCGTGATGATCTTGCTGATGGCGGTGCACAACAGTGGGTTGAGACGTTACAGGCTATCCGACGCGTTGCTCCCTCAACCACTCTTGAGTGCCTCATCCCTGATTTTCAGGGTAATGAATTGGCTCTTGACTTGGTGATGGCTGAAGCTCCAGAAGTACTGAACCATAATATTGAAACGGTCCCCTCTTTATATTCGAAGGTGCGCCCTCAGGCCAGCTATAGGGCCTCACTGCAGCTTCTGAAGCGGGCGAAAACGCTCCATGGATTGACAACAAAGTCCGGTTTGATGGTTGGTATGGGTGAAACCGCAGAAGAAATTACCAGATCACTTGACGATCTTGTAAGGCATGGATGCGATATGGTGACTATTGGACAGTATCTGCAACCATCATCCCAACACCTTCCGGTAGAACGTTATATCACCCCGGAGGAGTTTGAACGGTACAAAATGATTGCAGAAACCGCAGGATTTCGTTACGTCCAGTCAGCACCATTTGTTCGCAGCTCCTATTATGCAGAAGATTTCGCTCACCATACAGACTCTTTTCCATAACCTCAATCCCCTTTTGCACTATGTCGGTACCAATGATGATTTATGCTTACTGGACCCTGGCTTTTCTGGTGGGCCTTCTCTTTTTCAGAAAAGATATCTTGACCTTCAACCGAGAGTTTGACACCAGAAGAGTGGTGCTGATTGTTGCTTCGTTTGTTGTCGTCGCCATTAATGCCTGGGTCTACTCCCATTCTACTACCGATGGAGGGCGACCGCTTGACCCTCTGACGGTGGTGATTTTCAGTGTTTGTAACGGGATAGCCGAAACCTTCATGTTTTATGCTGTGTTTCGTCTTGGTGATCTGCTTGCATCTAAATTATCTTCGGATAATTGGCAATTGACACCGAAACAAAGCAATTTCATCATTGCGATGCTCTTCTTTGTAGCTTACAGCGGACTGATTCACGGTCTCTTCTGGATTAATATTCTGCCGGAACATGTCGTTCAGACAAGCCCCTACAAGCCCTTTTTTATGCCCATTCAAATGTTAATAGCCGGAAGCTGGGCGCTCAGTTTTTTCTGGTACCGTGATATCAGAACCGTCATTCTCTTACATGCGCTGGTTGATCTGACCATGGCAATCAATGTAAAGTTTTCCCTCTTCCACTGAACCGATTTACCAGTAACGTGGTTACAATACCTGCAATCACCGGATAAATCTGTAACACTCTCTTCATCTGCATCCCCTTCAGTGTCAAGCCATTCTGAGGGGGAAAGGTGGCAATTTTTGAATAAATAACCTCTTCATTTTCATCTCTTTCTGAGAGAATAACTCAACATCAATAAATACTATGAAAAATTTTAACGGTACCATACTTGTTGCCGGAGCAACCGGACGAACAGGGTTATGGATGGTCAAGAGCCTGCAAACTCATCACATTGATTATCATCTTTTTGTCAGATCCGGCGCTAAAGCCATTGAACTTTTCGGCCCGGAAATTGTCGATAAACTCACGCTTGGCACTCTTGAAAATCCTGAAGAGATCAAAGCGGCCGTGAGTCATGCAATGGCGATCATCTGTGCGGTGGGAGGTAATGTTACTGATCCGGCTTCTCCTCCCCCCTCGGCAATTGACCGTGATGGCATCATCCGATTGGCAACAATCGCAAAAGAGGAAGGTGTAAAGCGCTTCATTCTTGTCAGCTCACTCTCTGTCACAAAACCGGAGCACCCCCTGAACAAGTATGGTCAGGTGCTGACCATGAAGCTGGAAGCTGAAAATGAGGTGCGCCGACTCTTTTCAGAAGCAGGTTTTTCTTACACGATTCTGCGTCCAGGTGGTTTGACTGAAGGGTCGCCGCTGCAGCACGCCCTGATTTTTGGCACCGGAGATACAATTACAAGAGGCTCTATACGCAGAAGTAATGTGGCTGAGGTTGCGGTTCTCTCCCTGTTTAACAAAAATGCACATAATCTTACTTTTGAAATCATTGAAGGCAAAGAATCAGAACAAGTAAGTATTGAACAACTTTTTACATACATTGATAATGATTAATCAATTAATCTATTTATCTGCAATAAGATAAACATTAAATCTCATCTCTTCAAATAGATAACCTATTAAGTTATCACAGTATACTTATCAAAATATACTGTGATAACTCTATGTAATAATAGTATTTACAATTATTATAATTCATTGGTTAATAAATACAGTAATATCATAGGCATAGCCTGATGCTGAATCATAATATACTTCAATCGTATCAGATATTAATTGCTTTATAATTAGCACATATCCCTTTATTACAGA
>CAJEXW010000005.1 GCA_903994525.1 uncultured Chlorobiaceae bacterium | reverse complement strand
GGCATGAAAAAGGTGGTACACTTTGCTCCGGAATCGGTGGTACATATTCGTCCGGAATCAGTGGTACACTTTCGCCCGGAATCGGTGGTACACTTTCACCGGAATACTCAATAAGTAAAATATATTTTAGCTACTCCGGGTTTTCGGGCACTGGTATTTGCCTGTAAAATACCCCCTATAAAATTTTTTAGATTCATAGTTTTGTATTCTTCATCGTACTGACCAGGATTTTCTGACGACAAACTATCTACCCATTCAGGAAGTACAAATCCTTCAACTTCTGGCACGTTTAAATACATTTTATATGAATGCCAACCTTTTTCAGACGGAACAGAAAATACCAGTTTGGACTGTATCAAAGAATCATTTGAAATATTCAGTTTATCCAGCTTTACTTCTGTACTTAAAAATGTATTAAAAGAATTGGATTTTTTCTTGCGAGTTTGCTTATAAACAACCAGTTCAAGATTTGAAGAAAAACGTGGAATATATTTATATTGTTTATATTTAATATTTACCGGAACCACAATTATATCTTTATTTTTTTTATTTTTTAGGCGATAAAGCATATCGCTTAATGGGCGTGTATTATCTACTGCGGCCTTTTGGAAATCATTTTTCATATCTGGTTTAAGCTCTACCACAAACGACTCCGTTACCAATGGTGAAATAAGAAGAAAGTGGTGCTCTTCAGCATACGATTTATTTTCAAGAAGTCGGAAAAGCTTTTTTATATTATAATTTTTGCCAAATACCAGCGCATAAACAGGCCGATACTTTATCTCTCCTTTGTTTGATTGAGAAAGATGATAGGGAGAATCATAAACGTCATAGACCATTCCATTAAATTGGCTTTTTATACTAATTAAACCGAAATCTAAGCCTTGATCAAAACATTTTAATTTAATCTTGCTAATGACATCATTTAGATCTTGACCTTTCTGAAAAAGATCTGTAATCACCACAGTTAATTTTGATACATCAACACTATCTATAACATTATCTATTCTTGTCTCGTGAGACAACCCTTTCTCCCTGTAAAATTTCGTACGTATCTTATAAGCATCTAGAAAATTCTCTCGACCAATTCCTTCAATTTTATCACCAAACTTGTACAAATTAACTATACTGTTTCCAAAACTATTTCTTGATAAAACATCTATATCTTTTAATAACTTTGCAAAGTTTGTTTCGGGACTTGCAAACCCTTCCATAGATTTGGTAGCATCTAAATATATATCAATTGATACATTCTGATCAGCGGAATAAGAGCGCCCAACAACATCATAATCCCATACAGGTGGCTTATCAGATTTACTGCAACTACTGACAAAAAACGCAATGAATAGAAAAAAAGCAGCACGAGTAAGCCCATAAAAAAAATTCATACCCATTGATTTAAATATTTGCGACCCCTTTCCAAAAAGCGCACTGATTATTCAGCAATTCGAGATTTGACCTGTCCCTATGTATGTGGACCCGGCCAGTGATGTTTTTTGTTAATGTGTTCGTTTTATCCTACTTTCAGGATTCCAAGGTGAATGCCAACAACACAAGTAGCAACCCTGCAGCTACTCTATTTTCGGTCTGAGTTGTACCAACGCGTTTCAGGCATAATGGTAACAGTCTACTGGTGCTGAACTCTCCTATAATTATTTCATCAGGTTTTACGCGCGACCTTTACCGTTGCATACTCCGCACTTAACCACGCCGGAACCGTTACAGTTCTTGCACTGGTGTGAACCCCCCAAAAAATCTTGAACCCGACCACTGCCTTTGCACTTAGGGCATTGATCCTTTGCCGTTACAGGTTTTACAGGTTGATGTTGCCATTGTCGTAATTTTTGTTGTTAGTGAGAATCACGAAAGATAATATCTCCTCCAAAAAACAACACCCTGGCGTAATAATGTCCAAAACCCACCATCATCACCACCGGGCATAAAACATCGATAAAGAAAATGTCACGTCAACCTCACTCTCAACTCGAAGTTTTAGACAAATTATTTAAAGAGGTAACGATATAGAGGATAAGTAAAAGATTTCATAAAAATACCATTGCGCATAAATTTTTGTGAATTTTTTTGTGTAGAAATGCGTTTTATTGCACTCATTATCCAGACTGTAACCGCCCGGCTGCTTCAGCATTGGCGGCTTCACCCGATCAACAGTGCAAAAAGTTTACCCGTGGATTCATGATTGTCACTCCAAGCCTGACCATCCGCGACCGGATGCGGGTGAGTCAGCCAAACAATCCTGACAGTAATTTATGGTTGGCAAAAAGGGGCGGCTTGGCCAGTCGATCCGCTGCGTAGTCTCGGTCTCCTTGCTGACCGAAGGGTGGGATGCCAATACCGTTACCCACGTGCTCGGCGTTCGTGCCTTCGGCACGCAGCTCCTCTGCGAGCAGGTGATTGGCCGCGCCCTGCGTCGTCGCCAGTCGTACAATCTGAATGAGCAGGGGCTCTTCAATGTTGAGTATGCCGATGTGCTTGGCATTCCCTTCGGCTTTACCGCCATGCCGGTCATTGCGCCGCCGCAGTCTCCCCACGAAACCATACAGGTGAAAGCAGTTCTCCAGGAACGTGACCACCTTGAAATTATCTTTCCGAATGTTGCTGGCTACCGCGTTGAACTGCCGGAGGAGAACCTCACCGCTACAGCTCGGAGATGCGCCGCCATCGGCAAGACTTTATTGTGCTTGTTGATGACGGCAATGGTGACGATAATTTGCTCCATCTTGCTGTGGAGGTCAAGGGATACCAGCGCGAGGATGCCAAGGAGAAAAAGTCCTCCATGGATACTTGCTGGATTCCCGGAGTCAACAACATTGGTGCCTGTGGCCGTTGGGTATTTGCAGAATTTACCGATATCTTTACGGCAGAAGAGGATTTCAGGAAAGAGGTGGATTTGTTATTATCGTTACCTGGAATTGCCGTCATTGAGCAAATTCTGCCGATACTAAACCACGCGGAACGTCCTGCCGGGGAAGGCCTCAATTTTGCGGTCACGTGATAGCCGAGAGTCCTTTCTGCTTCACCAGAGAAAGGAGTTTCAGTGTTGGACCAGCGGGCTTCTTGAGTCCCCGTTCCCATTGACTGACCGAATCTTTGCTCACATTCATGTACAGGGCAAAAACTCTCTGGCTCACCTCCTCACGCTCTCGCAAGGCTTTGATATCAGGAGCACTGAACGCATGAACCGGTGTCAGGCAAGCTTCGTCAAACTCGCGCATTGTCTTTTTGTCGATAACGCCAGCATCAGACATGCCTGCCATGGTTTCATGGATTGCTGCATAAGCGTCACTCTTGTATAACAAAAAATCCAATACCTCTTGAGCCAACGGTTCCGTAAGGAGTTCGGCTTCATGTTTCAATTGTTCGATGACCGTCATAATGCTTCTCCAATAAGAACGATAAAACAACGATAGTTTTGCGTTTCTTGCCCGAAACCGTTACATCTCGGCAAAATCCAGACCGTCACGGGAAATTTTTATAAATCTCTTTCCTGTGCAAAATGCGCGTAAAAATAAGCTCATTACCAGCACACTCTATCCCTATTCTATAATCCCCTGTACGAATCCGGTAATAAGTATCGTAACCTCGAAGCTTTTTTAGATTCCTGATCCCAGTCAAATTTTCAGCTTCCTTGCACTCGATAATAATTGCTTTTACCTTTGCCAGCAGCTTATCATCGCGAAGCCTGCGAAGCTCTTTTGCAAATCTCTGTTCAAAGATAATGGTCACTTTGCATTGCCGTCAAGAATAGAAAAAATTTCATCCTCTGATACAAAATCATTCTTTCGCCCTTCAGCGATGGCATTTGCCAGACCAACATCCTCTAAAGCCTCTATGACAACATCATACAACAAATTTTTTTTTGTCTGTAAAAGCTCCACAACAACCTCAGAAAGAAGTTCTTTGGTTTTTTCATCACTTATATGAAGTTCCATAACAATACCTCCCGCAACATGGTTACCAGAAATTGTTGAAATATATGTCCCAAACCCTCCGGCTCCTATGGTATAAGTTAATCAGAATGAAAGAAATGTATACCCTTATCAATATCGGAAACTACAGTTCACTACCTCAACCTTAGCCCCAAGCTCCTCAGCAATGAGCAATTGATCATCGGGCCTCAAGAATATATTCATTTGGTCTCTCTCCCCCACAGGTTATAACGCAGTTCTGCCTCCCACGTTCAGAATTGCCGATGGTGCTCAATACTCCCACTCCTCGTGCTTGACCGGCAGGCGATTCAGATCGTCGCGCAGTGAGCGCCATTTTGGCAAAATGGCATCCATGAGGGCAATGAATCGTTCATTATGGTGATGCTCCAGAAGGTGAACCATTTCATGCACAACAATGTATTCGAGGCACTCTTTCGGCTTTTTGGCGAGTTCGAGGTTTACCCATATTCGCCGGGCATCAGGGTTGCAGGTGCCCCATTTCGTCTTCATTTTCTTGATGCCAAACTCATTGACCCGCACCACGACCCTTTTCTCCCATAAAGCAATGAGATCAGGAATGGCAGCCTTCAACTGTTTTCGATACCATGCATCAAGCACCGACTGTTTTTTCTCCTGACTGGCATCAGGGCGGATATACAAAAGTATTGCGCTATGCTGCACGTCAACAGCCGACGGAGCTTCCCGCTCAACAATTTTCAGCAAGTAACGTTTTCCCCAGAGATAATGGCTCTCCCGATTCAGGTACTCCCGTGGAGTTTCGCGCTCCTGCCCGCACAACTTGCGCTGCTGCTTTTTTATCCAACCCAGCCGTGAAATGGCATAGAGGCGAAGGGTGTTGATATCCATGCCGACGGGGGCCGAAAGACGCACCCTCCCTGCTGGCGGGTGAACACTCAGATGGATATTCCTGATATCTTTCAGCACCACATCAACAGGAATATCTCCGATAACAACTCTGGTCACCATCAATACTCTCTTTGCCGTTCAATAACGAGAAAGAGCCGCTCCACCTCGTCAGCGTCCTGCAGCACTTCGAAAAGCGCCCCTTTAATAATATTCTCTTTTGGTTTGACACCGCGCCAGCCATTCGGCCGGACTCGTTTGACTGTTTCATCCAGCATCATCGCCAGAAGCAATTTTTCATCCTGCAACCCTTTATAGCCGGTCGGCTCATCGGACAGGTCAAGGTCAACATCTCCAATCCGGTCAAGCTTCAGGTTGTTGTACAATGCGCGGCGACCGGGAGTATTCAATTGCGCGGGAGTCTCTTCAGCATGGCCTGATGCTACGCGGTTAGCCAGTTCGGCCATCTGCTTGAGATACGCCTCGTACTCAATGGCTTTCCGACGGCGCGACGCAATGAGTTCATCAAGCAAAAGCGACATACTCTCATAAAATGCCGGATCGTTCAGGTGATCTTTGATGATTTTGCTTCGAACATTGTTCTCGATCGTCTCGGCAATCGCATCCCTGCTGCTTTTGATCCCTTCGGGCAGGTTGTTGATCGCTTCCGCAATACCGGATTTCACAATCAGCTCCAAAAGCGGCAGAGCATCAAACGGAGAGATCTTTCTCGGCTCATCGGCTTCGATATAGGTATCGATGAGATGGCGCATATCCGCCTCATAAGCCTTCAGGTCAATGCTTTCACCGCTGGCATGGCGGATGATTTCGCGCAACTTGACCGAGCGGTCGAGAGTTTTTTTGATGCGCTGCACCTCAGTGGCGCTATAGCATGCGGCATCAAGCTCGTCGGCAATACCGCTGTAGGCCCTCACCAGCATGGCTGTTGCCTTGTAGAGGGCAGAGCGGAGCGGCTCTTTTGCTGCAAGCTCATCAGGAATTTCACTGTTGCCGCAGAAAAAATGGATGTGCTGAAGCTCGCCTTTCGGAGGCTCAACCGGTTCGCAGATCAGTGCAAGCGCCTCAAGCGCATTGTCGAGCCGCTCCCGCCCCTTTGCCAGCCGGTCTTTCATCAGAATGTCAGATTCTCCTGCGCCGGTATCGCTCTTATCCAGCTCTGAACTATAAACCGTATAGACCTTCAGAGCATCATTGACCTTTTTGAAGAGATCCTTATAATCGACGATGTAGCCGAACTCCTTGTCCTCCCCATCGAGGCGATTGGTGCGGCAGATGGCCTGAAAGAGAGCATGATCCTGCATACTTTTATCGATATAGAGGCAGGTGCAGCTTGGCGCATCAAAGCCGGTCAGCAGTTTATCGACCACAATCAGCAGCTTCATCGTTGCCGGTTGCTCCCTGAAAAGCCGTTTGGCATTGTCTTCGTAGCTCTCTGTTTTTGACTTTCCCGGTACCGGCTCAACACTCTGCAGGAGCGCCATGTAGGTGTTGTAGATCGACTCCTTGTCCGTCTCCGTGTTGGCTCCGGTATCCTCCGTTGTAATGTCTCTCGTTTGCGGATTGCAGGAGGTAATCACCGCGCACTTGCCTTTAAACACCGACTTCTGAAACAGTTCAAAATACTTGCAGGCCTCGTAGATACTTGAAGCAACCAGAATGGCATTGCCTCGATGGTTACTGAGACGGGGCTTCACACTGAAATCAAACACAATATCGTTGACCACCCGGTTCATCCGTGACCGGGAGCTGAGCAGATGCTGCATTGTTCCCCACTGCTCGCGAAGAGCGCCCTTCTGCCACTCATTCAACCCCCTCGTTTTGGCATCGAACCATGCGTCAATTTTCTCCTTCGAGCCCAGTTGCTGGTCAATATCCCGCGCCTCATACACCAGATCAAGCACCACCCTGTCCTCAACGGCCTCGTTGAACTTGTAGGTGTGAATGTAGCTCCCGAACACGTCAAGGGTGGTTGCCGCATCTTTTTTCAGGAGAGGCGTGCCGGTAAACCCGACAAAGACCGCGTTGGGCATGAGAGCCTTCATGGTTCGATGCAGCTTGCCGCTCTGTGTCCGGTGGCACTCATCAACAAAGACAAAAACATCCCCCACCGTATGGCCGGGCTGTGATTCAAGCTCCCGGATAAACTCCTCAAAATTATCCACCCCTTTTCTGCCAAACTTGTGTACCAGTGAGCAGAGCAGACGCGGAGCAGGAAGGCTGAGCTGCTTCATCAGGTCACTGCCGCTGGTGGTGCGCCTGATTGTTTCTCCCGCATCGGTAAAAACTCCGGCAATCTGCTTGTCGAGTTCATCGCGATCAGTCACAATAACCACACGGGCGGCAGGCTTGTTCTCCAGAATCCAGCGGGCCAGCAGCAGCATCACAATACTTTTGCCGCTCCCCTGCGTGTGCCAGACAATGCCACCCCTGAACACCTCGGCAGAGTGCTGCGCCGCCTTGACACCAAAATACTGATGTACCCGTGGCAGCTTCTTTACCCCGCCATCAAAGAGCACAAAATCGTGCAGCAGCTCGACCAGGCGGGATTTCCGGCAGATCTTGAGCAGATATTTGTCGAGCTTGAAACGGGAGTTATCCTCCTCATCCTCTTTCCATTGCAGAAAATACTTCTCCTCCGTGCCGACCGTCCCATACTTCAGCCCTTCCGAATCGTTTCCGGCAAAAATGAACTGCACGGTTGAAAAGAAAGGAGCAATAAACTCGGGGCGTTGATTGACAAGGCTTTGGCGGATGCCGTCACCCAGCGATACCCTGCTGTTCTTCAACTCCAGCACGCCAACCGCTATCCCGTTAAGGTAGAGCACAATATCGGGCCGTTTGTCGTGCTGCCCATACACCGTCACCTCTTCGGCAATGGCAAAGTCGTTCAGCTCCGGGTGGTCGGTGTTGATGAGCCTGACGGTTTCACTCTTCTCACCCGCCGCCGCTTTTACCGGAACACCGTAGTGAAGGAGGCTGTAGACCTTGCGGTTGTTTTCGTAAAGCGTACGGTTGGGATTATTTGCCTCAGTACGCAGTTCATGGATGGCTTTGGTACTCTGCGCCGACGTGTAGCCGTTCCCCAAAAGGCCGGCCATGAGAAGAGACTCTTCGATATTGCTGTTCCCCTCGCGATCCTTCCAGTTGCCGAGAGAGCGGTAGCCAAGCTCTTTGGTGAACAGGGCAAGCACGCGGTTCTGCGTCTCACGTTCAGAGTTGCCGATGGTGGTCATTGCAAGACCTCCCACAAAAATGATGCATTACTGTGCATGGGCTCTTACGGCTTCAGAAACACAATCCCGTCCGGCAAATCACTCAACCTGAGACCACCCTCATCACTGACGACAAAGGTATTTTCAATGCCGATAACCCCCTTGCCGGGAATCACAAACTTGGGTTCAACGGCAATGACCTGGTTGAGCTGCAATGGTGCCGTAAACCCTTTGGCCAGCACGGGCAACTCGTCAAGCTCCAGACCAACGCCATGGCCCACAAATTTTGCCTGTTCACCCGGCATTCCCATGAAGCAGGAGCCAAGTCCAGCCTTTTCGGCCAATAAAGCGGCGGCAAGAAACAGCTCTTCACCAATCACACCAGGTTTCATGGCCTGACGCACCATCTCCTGAATATTGAGAGCGACATCGAATGCGTGCTGCAATTCAGGATCAAGCGTTCCGATCACAAACATGCGCGTCATATCGGCAATGTAGCCATGAAAAACCCCGGCGAAATCGAGAAGAACCGGCTGGTTTACCTGAATACAGTCGTAAGAAGCACCATGTGGTGACGCGCTCGACAACCCCTTGCCGGTCACCGGGCCGTCAAAAAAGCCGCCATTGACCCCTCCCGAAGAGACCGCCAGACCAAAGAAAAGCTCCTGATTAAAGGCACGCATCCGAACATATCCTTCATGCCCGGCCTTGCGGAGTCGATATTCCATCTCGGCAGACACATCAAGCTCACGCATCCCTGCTTTCAAAAATTGCGGCACCCCGGCAAATACCGATGCAAGCTTGCTGGCGCTCTTCCTGAGCAGTTCAAGCTCGAAGGGTGACTTGACTGACCTGATGTCACGCACGATCATCGAGATATCCACAAAACTGCGCCCCGGCAATGCCCGCGTGTAATAGCTGTGCTGCTGGATCGGGACGGCATCAAAGGTCATACCGACACTGGCATACTCCTCGCTGAAAACGGAGGCAAACTCCTTGCTTGACGGAAACGGACGGATATCGGCAATCGGGCTCTCCTCCCTTGCTCTTGAGAGACTTTTGCGCACCAGAAGCATCGGCAGACCATCCGCCGGAATCCAGAGTACAGCGTTCTGGCGAGTACCTGCAAAATAGTAGACATCAATCGGCAGAATGAGGAGGGCTGCCTGCGCACCTTGGTGCCGCAGCTTTTCCTGCAAGCGGACGATTCGTTGTTGTGATTCAGTTTGTGTCAGCATAGTTATGAAATATTAACGTAAAGGAACATCACAGCCATCCCCCTCAAGGGCCCGGAAAATGAGCGCAGGGCCATGCTCCACCGTGCGGGCATAGTGCACCGCCGGCTTACCGAAAACCATGGCATAGCCAAAAAGATGATCATCAGGAATACCGAGGCGATGGCGTGTCTCCGGCAATATATCGTTGATAGCCCACTTTGCAAGGCCGTTCCAGAGTGTGCCGACTCCATTGGCCTGGGCAAAAAGATCAAAACTGGCAAGGGCAATCATACAGTCCTGCATGGGAGATGCCACAGAGTGTGGAGCAGAGGCAATGAGTAGATGGGGAGCATCACGAAAAATAATGTCCGCTTGATGCTTCTCCCATATTGACACAAAGTTGGCAAAAAAGCCCATCCCCTCCGGCAAGGCATTGTTGTTCACCAGCCTTGTCAAACCAGCCATCACCTCATCACGCAGTTGCGCAACCTTGTTGAGGCTGTCGAGCACCGTAAAACGCACCTGACGGTAGTTCACCCCGGTCGGAGCCTGCCATGCAACATCAAGCAGCTTTTGGAAGAGCACCGGATCAAGGTTTTCCGGCTTGAAACGACGCACTGAACGACGCCCCTTGATAAGCGTCTCAAGGGCATCCGGATCAGGGTAAGCCCCCTTCAGCGGGCGGCTAAAAGAGGCTTGGTGGCCAAGAATGGAAACCGCCCCCGTCGGGCAGATGGCAAGGCAGTGCTGGCAACGGTAGCAGGTTCCCTCCTTTTCCGGAGCAATGGTGGGATAGCCATCCTCAGCCAGACTGATAATCCGTGCCGGGCAGTCGGTAACACACTCCCCGCAAAGCGTGCAGCTCTGCCTGTTGACCTTGAAATCTATCACTATTAATCTCATCCATCTATGTTATCGAATTTATGCTTCTCACCAGACTCTATACCGCAGAAAAGCGGCACACGTGCCCGGCGAACCTTCGTTTGTATAATACCCTGAATTTAAGTATCGTGAACAATAGTTTTTCATCTTGGGGGTGCAAAATTTTTCCTTGACGACAGCAGGAAAAAAACGCTGAGAGTAAACCCTTGTAACGTGATGCAGGTAATGCTGACGCAAGAAAAAATGAAGCTGGCTCTGTGTGTTCCAATTCTGCCACGATTCCCGCTTCACCTGCACAGCCTGACTGTTTACCCATATCCTATGACCAACGTCACTGAAAATAATGGCTGTCCCGAGCATTCCCGGGAGTTGTTCTCATCTGAAAAAATTTACATAAAAGGCACCCTTTATCCCGTTGAAGTAGGTATGAGAAGTCTGACGCTGAGCAGAAGCTACCTCTGCAACGGTCAGAAATTCTCTTCCCTTCCGATGTATGATACCAGCGGCCCTTACTCTGACTACTCTGTCAAGATTGATCCCGAGAAAGGACTTCCGCGAATACGCAACACCTGGGAATTTCCCCGCAAGGTGCAGATGGGCACTCCGATCACGCAGATGTATTATGCACGAAAAGGAGTCATCACGCCGGAGATGGAATATGTCGCGATCCGCGAAAACCAGCAACTGGAGGAGTGGATCACCTCTTTTTCAAGAGGCAAAGCCAGGGTTAAGCCCATTACTGCAGAATTCGTCAGGAAAGAGATTGCCGAAGGGCGTGCCATCATTCCCGCGAACATCAACCATCCTGAACTTGAACCGATGATTATCGGGCGCAACTTCAGAGTCAAAATTAACTCCAACATCGGCAACTCAGCGCTTGGCTCCTCCATCGATGAAGAGGTCGAAAAGGCTGTCTGGTCGTGCCGCTGGGGGGCAGATACGGTGATGGATCTCAGCACTGGAACCAATATTCATCAAACCCGCCAGTGGATTTTGAGGAACTCGCCCGTTCCGATTGGCACGGTACCAATGTACCAGGCACTGGAGAAAGCAGGTGGAAAAGCTGAAGATCTGACTTGGGAACTCTATCGCGACACGCTGCTTGAGCAGGCTGAACAGGGGGTAGACTATTTTACTATTCATGCGGGCATTCTACAGGAACATCTTCCTTATGCTGAAAAGCGGCTGACCGGCATTGTATCGAGAGGCGGCTCGATCATGGCAAAATGGTGCAAATTCCACAAAACCGAGAACTTCCTCTACACCCATTTTGAAGAGATCTGCCAAATATTGCAGGCGTACGATATTTCCGTGTCGCTTGGTGATGCCCTGCGGCCCGGTTCAATACTTGATGCCAACGATGAGGCGCAGTTCGGTGAGCTCAGGGTACTCGGCCAACTGACTGAAGTTGCCTGGAGATACGATGTGCAGGTGATGATTGAAGGGCCAGGTCATGTGCCGCTGCATCTCATTGAGGAAAACATGCAGAAACAGCTTGAGTATTGCCATGAGGCCCCCTTCTACACCCTTGGGCCGCTGATTACCGACATTGCCGCTGGATATGACCACATCAATTCCGCAATCGGTGGAGCGATTATTGCAAGCTATGGCTGTTCCATGCTCTGCTATGTCACCCCGAAAGAGCATCTCGGCCTGCCTGATAAAAATGATGTCCGTGAAGGAGTCATCGCCCACAAGGTTGCTGCCCATGGTGCTGATCTGGCGAAGGGCAGCCCTGTCGCCTGGCTGCGTGATGAGCTGATGAGCCGCGCACGCTACGCTTTTGCCTGGGAGGATCAGTTCAACCTCTCTCTTGACCCCGAGAAAACACGTGCCGTCCACTCGCAAAGCATGGCCCAAAGCGGCCATACCGGCAAAAATCCCGATTTCTGCACTATGTGCGGGCCGGACTTCTGCTCAATGAAAAGGTCGCAAGAGGCGGCGAAAGTCAATTGAGAGTGGATACAACATTTTACCCACTCTCAATGAATCAGAGGTGACTTAAAGGGAAGCGGCTTTGATGATGGCTGCGAAGTCGGCAGCATTGAGGCTGGCTCCACCAATCAAGCCTCCATCAATGTTCGGCATGGCAAAGAGTTCCGCAGCATTGGATGGCTTGACACTTCCACCATACTGGATGCGAAGCCCCTGGGCGGCATCATCACCATAAAGTTCAGTAACAAGCGTGCGAATATGGAGATGGACCTCTTCAGCCTGCGCAGATGAGGCTGTTTTTCCGGTACCGATAGCCCATACCGGCTCATAGGCAATGACGATGGAGCTGATATCGCTGATGCCATCAAGTCCTTCTCTCACCTGGGATGAGATAATGGCATCGGTGACACCGCTTTCGCGCTGTTCAAGCGTCTCTCCAACGCAAAGAATAACGTTGAGCCCTTCCGACAATGCCTTTTTGGTTCTGAGATTGACGGTCGCATTGGTCTCACCGAAATACTGGCGTCGTTCAGAGTGCCCAATGATAACTGATGAGCAACCTGCGGCAAACAGCATTCTTGCAGATACCTCTCCGGTAAATGCGCCATCATTTTCATAATGGCAGTTCTGGGCAACAAGCTGGACTTCACTGCCCTCAATTATCCTTCCTGCAGCTTCCAAAGCAAGAAAGGTCGGGGCAATACCAACTTCGCACCCCGAAAAGTTTTCCCCAAGCGCGGCAACAACTTCGACGGCCAGTGTTTCTGATTCAGCAATGGAATTGTTCATTTTCCAGTTGCCGACAACAATTTTTTTGCGCATCTCTTAATATTCAGTTTTTACATCATAATAGATCCGGTCAATCTGATCCACAGCAAACCGGTGTTTTCCTGCACGAGCATCCTTGACTTCCACTTCGTTACTGCCGACAGCAATGACCTTGCCATGCCATACTCTTGCCTCTTTGGTAACCAGGTTGATTTCACGATTGAGCAGCTCCTGGTTGCCGCCGATTCTCTCCTGACGATAAATAACCTGACGTTTCCCCATAGGATTGAATAGTTTAATTTTCCCCTATTTAACGAAAATCTCCAATATCTCATAATGCAGCTCGCCTTTGGGCACAACGACCTGCACTTTTTCTCCAACAGCTCTGCCTATCAGTGACCTGCCAACAGGAGAACGCACCGAAATTTTACCTGCATCAGTATCGGCCTCCTCTGAGGAGACCAGAGTATATTCAATAATCTCATTCCGATCATCAAGATTGCGAAGTTTTACAGAGGTGAGAATATAGACCTTGTCGGTCTTGATCTGTTTTGGGTCCAGAATAGTTGCTGATGCCAGCTTGTTTTCAAGATCAGCAATGCGCGCCTCCGTATGTGACTGCTCCTCTCGTGCAGCATCATACTCCGCATTTTCGCTCAGATCGCCATGCGCCCTCGCTTCTGCAATTTTTTCAAGAACTTCCCTTCTGGTTTGATGGACCAGCAAATGCAACTCCTCTTTCAGCCGGTTATAGCCATCGCTTGTCAGGTAAATTCTGTCAGTCATCTCTTGTACTGTTTTTGTTTAAAATAAAAGAAAATAACTCCATCATCACACGGTGTGCAAATGGACAGGATAGCAAACAAAAAAAAGTAAAGTCAGCTCTGGGCCGCTGACTTTACTTTTCAGTCTTAATGTACAACTCTTAATCCTTCAGGCAAAAAAATCTTTACAGATTAAACGCAAAATATATTTTACTGACCCCTCTGCCAACCAGAATAAATACAAGATCCCCTTTTTTCACCTTGCTGACAAGAGTGCTGTACTCTGAGTAAGAACGCACATCCTGTTTATTGAGTGAATAGATAATATCACCAGCCCGCAATCCCGCCCGATAGGCGTTAGATGAAGGAGATATTGCAGTTACAACGACCTTGCCAGCTCCGGGCTTCAACTTCAGTTTCTGTGCCCTCTCGGCTGTAAGCTCTTCACCCCTGAAACCAAGAAGAGTGCTCACGGCATCATCTGATGCGGAACGTTTAGAGGCTGGCTCTTTCGCAGACTGCTCCTGCAAAGGAATTGAGAACTGTTTCATGGAGCCATCCCTGAAAACGCGGAGCTTAGCCGTTGAACCTGGAGACTGACTGGCGATTGCATTGCGCAAAACGGCACTGCTTGTCACCCTTACTCCGTTAAAATCAAGAATAACATCACCAGTCTTGATGCCATATTTTGCCGCAGGACTACCATCAATAACCGTTCCAACCAGTGCGCCCTCTCCAGCCTTCAGGTTCATCGCCCTGGCAAGATTTTCATCAATATCCTGAATGGTAACACCAAGATATGCTCGTGTTACCTTACCAGTTGTAATGAGCGAGGTTAAAACCTTTTTCGCCATATTGGAAGGGACTGCAAAACCGATACCCTCAAAGCCTCCTGTGCGACTTGCTATGGCGGTGTTGATACCAACAAGCTCACCATTGATATTGACCAATGGTCCGCCTGAATTGCCGGGATTGATAGCCGCATCTGTCTGAATGAAATCCTCGTAATCTGCAAGCCCGACATTTGCCCTGCCTTTAGCGCTCACAATACCCTGTGTTACGGTCCTTGCAAGATTTTCACCAAGTGGGCTGCCAATAGCGATAACCCACTCTCCTACCCTCAGTTTATCGCTGTCGCCGATAACAACAGGTTTAAGATTTTTTTCATCGACCTTGATAACGGCGATATCGGTCTTGGGATCGCTGCCGATAACCTTGGCGGAAATTTTCCGGTTATCAGAGGTGCGGATGTAAACGGTATCCGCTCCATCAATGACATGATTATTGGTAAGAATATAACCATCAGCAGTCACAATAACACCTGAGCCAAGTCCGCGCTGCACCTCTTTACGACGATTCGGTGAACCTTCCCCGGGCATTCCAAAAAAATCGTCGAAGGGTGAACCAAAAAAATCAAATGGTGACTGCATCCGCTGGTTCACCGTTTTTTCAGTAAAAATGGTCACAACCGAAGGAGTAGCTGACTCTGCAATTTGCACAAAGGCTTCGTTAAAGCTTTTGAGAGACTGAATCGGATAATTTTCAATATTATTGGTGGCTGTGGCAAAATTGGGTTTGCTTGAGAGGCTTGAACCGTTGAAAGAGAGGTTAAACTCTACATTGGAAAACACCAGGGCACCAACGGCAATGCCTGCAAAAACAAGCAGAAAATATTGTATAAATGATGGTTTGTTTCGCATCAGATATCTTCTTTAATGATTAATCGTTACGTTAAATCGGCAATAGTGTCGACAGCAGTGATGCCAGCCCTCATCTTATTCATCGTTTCTTCATATTCAGCTTCGGGTTTCGAGTCAGCTACAATGCCTCCTGCCGCCTGGAAATAGATCATTCTGTCATCAACAACCATAGTCCTGATGGCGATGGCGGTGGTCAGATTGCCTTTAAAATCAAGAAATCCGACAGCACCCCCATACAGCCCTCTTTTCTCTTTCTCAAGCTCATAAATTATCTCCATTGCTCTCACCTTTGGGGCACCAGTAAGTGTCCCAGCCGGAAAACAGGACCAGAAGGCATCCATTGAACAGAGATCGTCACGCAACTCCCCTTTCACATTACTGACAATATGCATGACATGAGAATATTTTTCAATAACCATCATCTCATTGGTCTCAACCGTACCGATTTTGGCAATTCTCCCAATATCGTTTCTGCTCAGATCAATCAGCATCAGATGCTCAGCAAGCTCTTTTTCATCAGCAAGCAGCTCCTTTGCATTGCGTTCATCCTCTTCAAAAGTTTGGCCACGATGCCTTGTGCCTGCAATTGGGCGCGTATCCACCATGCGCCGTCCCGCACTGTCTCGCTCTACCTTGACGAGCAATTCCGGTGATGAACCCACAATCTCAAACTTTTTCATGTTAAAATAGTAGAGATAGGGAGACGGGTTGATAGTTCTCAGCATTCGATAGACATCAAACGAACGGGTATTGAGAGGACGGCGAAGACGCTGCGAAATCTGTACCTGAAAAATATCTCCAGCAACAATATGCTCTTTAGCCTTGACCACCTTGGCCAGATACTCCTTTTTTGTTGTATTTGAAAGTATCGGCTCCGGCTTTTCAGGCTGAAAGGCAACCTCTTCACGCGAAAGTGGCCGGAACATCTGTTCGGCTATATGCTCTATCTTCTTCTGAGCAAGTGGCTTATCCCTCTCATCAAGATAATTGGAAACAATAAACACCTTCCTCATGATATTGTCGAAGATGACAAGCGTATCACAGAAAAGAAGCATAATATCCGGCATCGCCGCTGGATCAGTCAGCTCAGGGAGTGGAATTTTTTCAACGAGATGCAGTGCGTCATACCCAAAATAGCCAAACACACCGGAGGTGATCATCTGGGGTGCACCATTCTTTTTTCTTGGGATCTCCTCAGTATCAAAAGCGGCAATAACACTGTCAATCTGCTGGCGGAGGCCACTCTCCTTGCCAGCAACCTGACGCAGATCACTGAATTTTTCATCAAGAATCTCAAGGCTGGCCTGGCCCTCCACGGATCCTTTGAGAATGGCGACTGGATCTATGGCGATATAGGAAAAGCGGGCAAGAAGCTCCTCGCCCTCAACAGATTCGAGCAGACATGAAAAGGGACGCTGCAATTTGAGATAAACTGAAACCGGTGTCTCCGTATCGGCATGTACCTCCTTGTAAAGAGGCTTGAGAAGATAGGGTGCATGCCGTTTGTGTACTGGCATAAATTGAGAGTCCTGAATTAGTATTGATACAACGACAAATAAAGAGAAAAATTTTGTATTCTAAAGAAAAGAGAACCGGTATCGCTCACCTGAAACGGACGGAGCTGAAAAGTGAATATATTGAGGCAAATTACTGAAAAAAAGTTCTTCATCAACTGGTTTAAAGCTCTCATGCTTTCGCCTGGTGTACTTTTCCCTGCCGCATATCTGCTGGTTTATACCTCCACGAACATCTACCTGAATGCTGCGTTTAAACACAACCTCGCCCACTCCGTCAACCAGGCTACAGGCAATACGTGGAATACAAACATCTCATCTGTAACGGCCGGGTTGATTCTTGACTCAATCAAACTCAACCATGTAACACTCTCACCTGCCGATACAACAGCAAAAAACAGCAAACGCATTACGCTCACAAACCTCGAAATCCCCTGCAATAACCTTCACCTACTCCTCTTCTCCCCATCAAAAAGATTCTCATCAACAGAGACGATATCCGAAAAAATTCTTTCGGAGTGGCATCTTGTTCAATGAACAAGCAATCCTGGTCGCCTCCACCGTATTGAAGAGAGTTTACCAAGCGGATTGGTCAACAAAGAAATATCGGGATCCCACGACCAGTAAACCATCAACGCCTGTCCGAGAAGATCTTTTTCTGGTAAAAATCCCCAGAAACGACTATCGAGACTGTTATCCCGATTATCTCCCATTGCAAAGAAATAGTTCTCCTTCACCGTGTACTGCTGGACTGGAGCACCATCAACAAATACCTCCCTGCCCATAAGACTCACATCGTGACCTTCATCAGCAACCAGTGAACTATAAAGCGGGAATGTAGTCGCATTCATCCGTATCACATCACCTTTACGGGGAATTCGTATCGGACCATAGTTATCCTTATTGAAATTCGAAAACTGGGGAAATATCATGTAGTCACCTTCACCCGCCGGGACGCGCTCTCCGATAAACTGCGCATGTTCCGGCAATACAGACGTTTTCCCATTTATTGAGAGTTTTTGATCGTGAATTTCAAGAGTATCGCCACTTATTGCCACACAACGCTTTATATAGTTCAGCGAGCGATCTTTGGGAAACTTGAAAACAATAATATCTCCCCGTTTAACATGGTCAACGCCCGGCAGCCGAATATCGGTAAAAGGAACTTTTGGTCCATAAACGTATTTGTTGACAAAAAGAAAATCGCCTGCCAAGAGCGTTCTCTCCATGGATCCCGTTGGAATACGATACGATTCAACCACAAAAACCCGCAGAACTGTGGCAAAAATCGCAGCAATGACCAGAGCCTCGAACCACTCCCGTGAATGTTTTTTTTCGGGTTTATCCTTCTGAATATCCAATGCTGTACTATTTTGAGCGTTTCTAAAATTTTATCGGGATACGTGACGATTCACTTTTCACCATTCACTATTCATCAATGTTCAAAAGCGCAAGGAAAGCCTCCTGCGGAACCTCTACCCTGCCAACCTGTTTCATCCTCTTCTTTCCCTCTTTCTGTTTTTCCAGCAGCTTGCGTTTGCGACTGATATCGCCGCCATAACACTTGGCCAGCACGTTTTTACGCATAGCCGAGATGGTTTCACGCGAAATAACCTTGCTGCCAATTGCCGCCTGAATGGCGACTTCATACATCTGCTTCGGGATAATCCCTTTCAGTTTCAGGCAGAGCTTTTTCCCCCAGTCATAAGCCTTGGAGCGGTGAACCACAATAGAGAGTGCATCAACAGTATCGCCATTGAGCAGCACATCAAGCTTGACCAGCTCGGATTCACGATAACCAACATACTCGTAATCCATTGAGGCATAACCTTTTGAAATGGATTTGAGCCGGTCATGAAAATCAAAAACAATCTCAGCCAAAGGAAACTCAAAATGCATGATTACCCTTGAGACATCAAGATAGTCAGTATTCTTGTACTCCCCCCTTCGCTCCATACCAAGTTTCATAATATTGCCAATGTAATCAGCAAGGGTAATGATCTGCATGGCCACATAGGGCTCTTCAACATGGTTGACCCGACTTGTCTCCGGCATCTTGGATGGATTATCAACAACGACAATATCTCCATTCGTCATCACAACGCGATACTCCACGTTTGGCACTGTCGTGATGATATTGACCCCATACTCCCTCTCAAGACGCTCCTGAATAATCTCCATGTGGAGCAAGCCAAGAAAACCGCAGCGGAAGCCAAAGCCAAGCGCAACTGAGGTTTCGGGAGTATAGACCAGTGAGGCATCGTTCAGCGCAAGCTTTTCAAGAGATTCGCGAAGATCCTCAAACTCATTGGAGTTAATGGGATAAAGGCCACTGAAAACCATCGGCTTTACCTCCTTGTACCCTGCAAGCCGGTCGCTGGCGGGATTTTCCACAAGCGTGACCGTATCGCCAACTTTGGCATCCTTGACATCCTTGATGGAGCAGATCAGATAACCAACATCTCCCGATTCAAGCAGGTTTTTTGGCTGCCGCTTCATGCTCATTGTACCAATCTCATCAGCAAGAAAAATTTTGTCGCTGGCAAAAAATTTTACTTTATCTCCCTTTCTCAATGCACCTTCAACAATACGGAGATAGACCACAGCGCCACGATAAGAGTCGAACACCGAATCAAAAATCAGGGCACGGAGTGGCAGATGCTTGTTGTCGGCAGGATGTGGTATACGAGCCACAATAGCCTCAATCAGCTCACTCACACCGATACCGGCTTTTGCCGATACCTGAAGAATCTCCTCACGTTTGACTCCCATGAGGTCGATAATCTGACGTGAAACCCCCTCGACATCGGAGGAGGGAAGATCAATTTTGTTGATCACAGGAATAATATCGAGCCCTGCATCAAGAGCAAGATAGAGATTGGCAATAGTTTGCGCCTCTACCCCCTGGGTAGCATCAACAATAAGGAGGGCCCCTTCACATGCGGCAAGAGAGCGGGAGACCTCATAACTGAAATCGACATGACCAGGAGTATCAATGAGGTTGAGCGTATACTCTTTGCCATCCAAAGCCTTGTATTTCATCTGGATGGCGTGGCTTTTAATCGTAATGCCACGCTCCCGCTCCAAATCCATATCATCAAGCACCTGGGCCGAAGCCATCTGTGTACGATCGAGCGTGTGTGTTATCTCCAGCAGGCGATCAGCAAGTGTGGATTTTCCGTGATCAATATGTGCAATAATGCAGAAGTTCCGGATACGACTGACTTCTGTACTGGACAAGGACATAAAAGAGGCGTTTGATTCTTGTTAAAACTCAACGTAACTCAATATAAACAAATAATGCAATTGTGATATTGCAGAGCTGCTATACAAACCGGGATGATTCAGCACTCTGGCGGAAACCCCTTGCGAACTCGGATGCCTCCATACTTTTTTTCCCTTCAAGTTGCAAGAAAAGCAGCTCCAGCCAGCCATCCGATGTTTTCACATACAGCCTTCCCTGAGCAATCAACACCGTTCCTGGTAATACTGAAAGATCTTCGGAAAAAAGGGCTCCTGGTGTGGCACAAAATATCTTCAAAGTTTTGCCCTGAAATGTTGTCCAGGCCGCTGGCTTCATTGCCAGCCCCCTTATAAAATCATGGATGATCGCAACCGGCTGCGCCCAGTCAATCCGTGTATTATCACGGGTAAGTTTAGGAGCCTTTGAGGCAAGCGTATCATTTTGCTCAAAGACAAAGGGAGTGCCTGAAGCTATCAGATGAAGCGTCTTGACAACAACCTTTGCCCCAATTTCCGAGAGGCGACCAGCAAGATCTGTGGCACTCTCATCAGAAGCTATCGTTGTTTTATCCTGCAGAATAATGTTGCCGGTGTCAACCCGCTGCTGCAGAAAAAATGTTGTGACACCTGTTTCACGCTCCCCGTTGATAATCGACCAGTTAATTGGTGCCGCTCCCCTATAGGCTGGCAGCAGAGAGGCGTGAAGATTAAAAGCTCCGTATGCCGCCTGTTCATACACCGCCGGAGGCAAAATACGAAAGGCCGCAACCACAATAACGTCAGGCCTGTAGGCCGAAACCAGCTCGACAAAATCCGGAGCAGCAACATCATCAACTTCACGCACCTGAAGCCCGAGCGCAAGCGCAGCCTGTTTGACCGGCGAGGGTTCGGCTTCGGCATGTTTACTTTTGCGAGGTTTGTCTTTGCCGGTGACGACAAGCACAAGCTTAAAAGCGCCCTGTTCTGCGGCAATCGCCTGTAACGAGGGAACGGCAAAGTTTGGAGTCCCCATAAACATTATTCTCATCATACTCTTCTACAAAGGGTGAGAGTTTGAAACAACGTCAGGAATCGAAACCGGATAGGCGGCACTGACCACACCCGAAGAAAGTAGCGAAAGCTCCTTCTGAATCTTGCGTCGATGGCGCTTTTGTACCCGGTCGACAAAAAGAGTGCCATCAAGATGATCAATCTCATGCTGCAGCACCCTGGCAAACATCCCTGAAAACTCACCAACCTGCTCCTCAAAACGCTCATTCCTGTATTTAAGCATAATAACGGCCGGACGCACAACATCCCCCTGCACTCCGGGTACGCTCAGGCAACCCTCCTCCATCTCGCATGAGCCCCTGACTGAAAGAATATGGGGATTAATAACCACCAGTGGCTGTTCTTGCTCATAATTCTTGATGCACGAGACATCCAGTACCAGCAGCCTGAGAGAATAACCAACCTGGGGAGCTGCCAGACCAATACCCGAGGCATTGCGCATCGACTCAAACATAGACTGCACAAGCTCCTCAACCCCCGCATCGACCCCCTTTAACGGCTTTGCTCTCTGCCGAAGAATAGCATCACTGTAAATTGTAATCGGTAATATCATCTTTATTCAGAAGGAACGTTGTTAACTTTTGTTTTAGTCCCGCTTTTTTACAGCCTTGCTGACGAAAGACTCTACGCCAAAATAGCTGATCCCCACGGATATTTCAAATGCCCCTAAAACACAAAAACCCCGACCTGCGGGGTTTTTGTTGTGCGGAGAGGGAGGGATTCGAACCCTCGATAGCCCTATAAGAACTATGACGGTTTAGCAAACCGTTGCCTTCAGCCGCTCGGCCACCTCTCCTGATAATGTTTGCGCGGAGGATGAGGGACTCGAACCCCCAAGGGCGTGAACCCGGCAGTTTTCAAGACTGCTGCCTTACCAATTAGACTAATCCTCCAGTTCGTACTCACAAAGAACAGGCCCGAAAGATAGTGAATCATTCGGAAAAAGCCAGAAAAAAGATTTTCACAGCCTCTTTGGGCGGAGAGGGAGGGATTCGAACCCTCGAGGGCTGTAACACCCTACCCGCTTTCCAGGCGAGCGCACTAGACCAACTATGCGACCTCTCCGTACTCCGTTAATAACAAAAGGACCGCAATTTACATTCTATTTTAGATTTTCAAAAGTATTCTCTTTGAGACAATCCTTTTTTCAAAAGCGATTGTATTTCTCCTGGTCTGCATTCAGAAAAGAGGTCTGCCGGGTGGCAAGAAGAGTTATTAAGATTGTCATTCTACCCCCACATTTTGTAAATTGGCAAAATTGACTTTGCTGGAAATCCAATAAACCCTTCTCTCTCCATGTCGAAAATACTGTACGAAGCGCTAACTTTTGACGATGTTCTTCTTATCCCCGCATATTCCAAAGTGCTTCCCAAGGAGACCTCAACTGAAAGCCGTCTGACAAAAACCATTGGGCTGAAAATTCCGCTGGTCAGTGCCGCAATGGACACTGTTACCGAATCAGGGCTTGCTATCGCGCTTGCCCGGGCCGGTGGAATTGGCATTATCCACAAAAACCTTTCGATCAACGACCAGGCACGTGAAGTGGCTAAAGTAAAGCGATATGAGAGCGGTATTATCCGAAATCCCTTTACCCTTTACGAGGATGCAACCATGCAGGATGCCCTTGATCTTATGCATCGCCACTCCATATCCGGTATTCCTGTTGTTGGCCGTCCAAAACATGAGGGCGATCCAGACAGAAAACTCAAAGGAATTGTCACCAACAGGGATCTTCGTATACGACCAAAACTTGATGCGAAAATTGCAAGCATCATGACCAGTAAAAACCTCATTACGGCACATGAAAATGTTGATCTGAAGAGAGCAGAGGAGATCCTGCTCTCCAACAAAATTGAAAAACTGCTCATTACCGACAGTAAAGGGAACCTTCTCGGCTTGATCACCTTCAAGGATATCCAGACTCGCAAACAGTTCCCCAATGCCTGCAAAGACAGTCAGGGACACCTGAGAGTTGGCGCGGCTGTCGGAATCAGTCCCAATACTCTGGAACGGGTTATAGCGCTGATTGAGGCTGGCGTGGATGTTATCGCCGTCGATACGGCTCATGGCCACAGCAAGGCTGTACTTGATATGGTAAAAAAGATTAAAAGCACCTGGCCAGATTTGCAGGTTATAGCAGGAAATGTGGCAACGCCTGAAGCCGTCCGGGATCTGATTGCCGCAGGAGCTGATTGCGTGAAAGTCGGTATTGGTCCCGGCAGCATCTGTACCACAAGAATTGTGGCCGGAGTTGGTATGCCCCAATTGACCGCCATTCTGAACTGCGCTGGAGAGGCATCAAAAACCAATACACCCATTATTGCTGACGGTGGGGTTAAATACAGCGGCGACATAGCCAAAGCTCTTGCTGCTGGCGCAGATTCAGTGATGATAGGAAGCATTTTTGCGGGAACGGATGAAAGCCCTGGTGAAACAATTCTTTACGAAGGGCGAAAATTTAAAACCTATCGCGGCATGGGTTCTCTTGGTGCCATGTCTGAACCCGACGGAAGCAGCGACCGCTATTTCCAGGATGCATCGAGCGAATCGAAAAAATATGTTCCAGAGGGAATAGAGGGACGAATTCCGTCAAAAGGGCTGCTTGATGAGGTGGTTTATCAGTTGATCGGAGGACTTAAGTCAGCCATGGGCTATTGCGGAGTCTGCACCATTGAGGAGTTGAAAAACGACACCACCTTTGTTCGCATCACATCGGCAGGCTTGAGAGAGAGCCATCCGCATGATGTCAAGATTACCAAAGAAGCACCGAATTACTCTACTTCGATGTAGGGAAGGAAGATATTATTTTAGTTTTACTACTTCCGATTCTCACGGAACTTGGTGACACAGGGGCCATATTCGGTTCAGCAAGGAGAGGAGACAGTGACAACAGAGGTTCAACGTTCGTCAGAATCTGAGGTTTTGTGCTTAAAAAATGGTTTTTTTATGCTCGAAAAACAGGATGCGCCATGTTAAAAAAAAAGCACGATGCTGCCAGCAAGACAATACAATCTAATGAAAAAAGAGCATTTCATTCCGGCGTGCCGCCTTTTCCGATAGTTGGCATCGGCGCTTCAGCCGGTGGGTTGGAGGCGCTTGAGATTTTCCTGAGAAATGTTCCAGCCAAGTGTGGTGTGACGTTTGTGATTGTTCAGCATCTTGATCCTACACTCAAGGATATGATGGTTGAGTTACTCCAGCGTGTGAGTACTCTTCCTGTCGTTCAGATAACTGATCGGCTGCAACTTGAAGTCAACCACGTCTATGTTATTCCTCCAAACAAGACGTTGTCATTGCTGCATGGATTCTTGCACCTTATTGATCCCGTTGAGCCACGAGGGCTTAGGCTACCCATTGATTTTTTTTTCCGCTCGCTGGCTGATGACCTGCAACAGCAGAGTATTGGTCTCATTTTATCAGGAATGGGCTCTGACGGAACTCTTGGTTTGTCTGCTATCAAAGAGAAAGGTGGAACTGTTTTTGTGCAGGAACCCTCTTCGGCCAAGTTTGAGAGCATGCCTCAAAGTGCCATTAATACTGGCATGGCTGATGTCATTGCCCCTGTTGATAAGCTTCCGGTTAAGATCCTCGCTTGGCTCAAACATCTTCCCTCGACATTAAAACAAGATTTTCCGCTGGAAGAGAAAGTTCTGAGCGCCATGGAAAAGGTGGTTATTCTTTTGCGTGTCCACACCGGCCAAGACTTTTCGCTCTATAAAAAAAGTACGATCTACCGCCGGATTGAGCGACGCATGGGAATCCACCAGATTGAAAGAATTGCGGATTATGTCCACTTTTTGCAGGAGAACCCGCATGAAACAGAGTTATTGTTCAAAGAGCTGCTGATAGGGGTAACCAGTTTTTTCCGGGATCCGGAGGGTTGGAAATTATTGAAAATCAAGGTAATTCCGTCATTTCTGACCTCACGGCCGGTTGGAGGGGGACTGCGAGCGTGGGTTACAGGCTGTGCTACGGGAGAGGAGGCATATTCCCTTGCAATAACATTCAGGGAGGTTATTGAAACAGTTAAACCTTCAAGAAATTTCAGACTGCAGATATTCGCAACGGACCTTGATAAAGATGCTATCGACAAGGCCCGAACAGGACTTTATCCCTTGAACATCGCTGCTGATGTCTCACAGGAAAGGTTGCTCAAATACTTCGATCGGGATGATCGCGGTTACAGAATATCAAGGGAGATTCGTGAAATGGTGGTCTTTGCTCCCCAAAATGTAGTCATGGATCCCCCATTCACGAAAATTGACCTGCTGATTTGCAGGAACCTGCTGATTTATCTTGAACCAGAGCTGCAGAAAAAACTGCTGCCGCTTTTTCATTACAGTCTGAATTCCGAAGGTGTTCTTTTTCTGGGAAGCGCCGAAAGTTTGGGTTCATTGACCAACCTTTTTAAACCGCTTGATGCTAAAATACGGCTGTTCACCAAGCTTAACACCAGCTTTCGAGAGCCACTTGCATTACCTTTTTCGTTTACTCACACGCCACACGCTCTTCAGGTTGTTGAAGCCAATCAATCAAAATCATCTACGCCTGTCATCAACTTGCAGGAAATAGCCGATCAGTTTCTTCTGAAACATTACACTCCTGCAGCGGTGCTGACCAATGAACAGGGAGATATCGCATATATCAGCGGTCTTACCGGCAAGTACCTTGAGCCTGCGGCGGGAAAAGCCAACTGGAATATTTTTGCCATGGCGCGTGAAGGACTTCGTTATGAGCTGAATCTTCTGTTCGGGAATCTGCGCCATCACAAGGGAGTTATCAACAAAAGTGGTGTCAAAATCCGGTCAAACAGTGGAGTACTGACGATCAATGTGACAGTTGAGCTACTTGAAAAGCCGGATGTCCTGCAAGGTTTTGTATTGACTGTTTTTACTGATGTTGAAAACGTTGCGAGTGATAGCGAAAAAAAGGCTCAAACTCTTGCTGTCAAATCAGAAGAAGTTCCCGTATTGCTTCAGCAGGAGCTAAACCATGCATTGGATGAGATTCTGAGTATTCGTGAAGAGATGCAAACTTCACAGGAGGAACTCAAATCCACCAATGAAGAGATGCAGTCGGCCAACGAAGAGCTGCAGAGCACCAACGAGGAGCTGACCACCTCCAAGGAGGAGATGCAGTCTATGAACGAGGAGATGCAGACGGTGAACCATGAACTGCAATCGAAGGTGAATGACTTGTCGCAGGCAAACAACGATTTAAAAAACCTGCTGAACAGTACGGATATTGCGACACTGTTTCTTGATGATGCGCTCAACATTCGCCGCTTCACCAAACGGACAGCAACCATTATCAAACTGATTGCCAGCGATGTAGGACGTCCTGTTACAGATATCGTGACTGATCTGCATTATCCTGATTTGGCTGATGATGCCAGACAGGTGCTTCACTCTCTGGTGTTCGCTGAAAAAGAGGTTCCTGCAAGTTGTGGCCGGTGGCTTTTCGTTAAGATTATGCCCTACCGCACCTATGAAAACAGGATAGTTGGGCTGGTAATCACCTTTACCGACATCAGCGCTGCAAAAAAGCTCGAAGAGAGTCAGCGGGAGAGTGACGAGCGTTTCCACTTTTTGTTTGAAGGACTATCCGAGGGCATTCTACTTCTCGACACTGACGGAAAAATTCTTCGTGCGAATCGGGAAGCAGAACGTGTTTTAGGGTTTTCAGGAGAGGAGATGCAGGGTAAAACATCGAACGAGCTTCGTTGGAAAACCGTTCTGGAAAATGGCTCCGATTTTTCGTTTAACGAGCACCCTGCATTTCTAGCCTTGCGTACCAACCAAACCGTTGGTGATGTTATTGTGGCCATTTTTCAAGATGGCCACAATTGCTGTCGCTGGATCAAGATCCAAGCTCGGCCCTGGTTCCGATCTGGAATGGTTACCCCTTTTCAGGTTTGTATGACGGTTACCGAAATCAAATCTTTCAGGGCTAATCCGGATACGTTTGTAACACAGAAAAAACCTTCATGACACAAAAAAGAAGACCTTCATTCGATTTTTCCTTATTACGCCAGCAGGCCGAAGAGCATCTTACGGCAACACCGAGGAAAAATACAGCCTTCTCTACCTCTCCTGCTGACATGCAACGGATTATCCATGAGCTGGCTGTTTATCAGATTGAGCTTGAGATGCAGCAGGATGAACTGCTTCAGGCAAGAGCCGAGCTTGAGGAGAGTCTGGATTGCTACACCGAGCTTTACGATTTTGCGCCGCTTGGCTATCTGACGCTCGACCGGGAGGGAGTAATACGCAAAGCCAATCTGAGCGCTTCAAAGTTACTCGGAGTAAATCGATCTCGATTGAAAGGCGAACGTTTGATGCAGTTTATTGCGACCGAAGAGCTTTCGGTATTTAATACGCTGCTGGCACAGGTCTTCAGCACCAGAGAACATGGCTCCTGTGAGGTCATACTCCAGAGTGATGGTGACTCCTCTTCTGCTGCTGATCCTTTCGGTGCGGGCAAAAACGATCTTTTGCGCAACCGTGCGGTTCGTATTGATGCGGTTGTTAGCAATGACGGCGAGGAGTACCGGATCGTCTTGTCGGACATCAGTATGCAAAAGCGGGTCGAACTTGAGAATAAAGCGCTTCGTTCCCAATTCATGCTAAACAGAAAAGCAACGGCAATCAGTCAGTCCGACGAAAACGCCGGCAACTATAGCCATCAGTTACTGGACAAAGTTATTCATGCAAGGATACGGCTGGCAGCTCTCTGCTACCTTTACACCGTCGATCAGGCAAGTTTTGTGGAGATCAAAAAGCAGGTCGAAACAACAGACGGGAATTTAAGCGTTCACATGAGGATGCTTGAGATGGCCAAGTATATCCGTTGCGATAAAGAGATTCAGGAGCGCAAACCTCAAACCATTTACCGTATAACACAAAAAGGCAACGACGCGCTCATAAACTATAAAGAGTGTCTCCGCTTTTTTCTCGGGACATAATCCAAAACCACAGTATACTTCCAGGAGGTTTGAACCCGTTAAAACAAAGCCTCTCTTTGCAAAGAGAGGCCCTCAGAAAAGTTAATCCCTGCACCTCTGCAATGAAGATCTTCGAAATAAATGGTATAACGTTATACTATAGAAAGGCCCCGCCATGAGCGAGGCCTTTCTTGCGTAAGCCCAGAACAGCAATGCAATGTTTCAATCACAAACAGACTTTTCCGCTTCAAGCCAGTCGTCAAGATCACATCCGTGCTGCTCACCATTCTCTTTCCATCTGTAGTACGCTGCAAGAGTAACTTTCTCCTCACGCGTCTCAACATGTTCTTCCAACACTTTGCAAGTCTCCTCCTGTGACATAGTTGCTCCTTTTTTTAGGCTTAATCGCCTTGTTATAACAAAAAAATATACGTCTGGAATCCATCATAACTTTAGCCCACCCAATACTCATATCCATGCGGACTGCCTGCAAATGAACATTCATGCCCCTTATGGATTGACAAATATGAGCAGTACCCATCTACCTTGGAGCAATACCTCTCCGCCTCACATTGCGAAATTTCTTCATTCAACCCCTTATTGAACTCGTCAGTGCGAGCCACAAAACCGCGATAAAGAATGAAGTCAGCGACACGAGCCCTAAAATCCGGATCAAACTGAAGCCTTTCGGCAATAAACTTTTTTGCGTGATCAAGTGACATAATCCCACCTCTCAACATTCATTCGGCACATTCCAACACAAGAAGATCAAGCGCTGGTACTATTTACTTCACAAACTGCTTATTACAACCATTTTTTATTGAACACTTCTACAGAGTGCTCTAAATATTTGATAACTTTAAATATTAAAGAAAAAGTTCCCAGAATACAAACCATATTCGCCGGCAAATCAGACAGGAAAAATCCAGCGCTTTAGAAGTCCCAAGGATTGGCTGATCAAGAGATCAGTACATTCTACTGCAACAGCAAGCCCCATCATCATGAATCGTGGAGAGGTTGCAGGTGAAAAGCACCACCGGGCACCATAACGGGGCCAACTTGTTCTCAGGGTAGTAAAGTCCCTTACAAAATCAAGAAAAAGCAGAGAGAGAGAAGCAACTGTGAAGTCCACAGTTGCTATTACCTTAAACCTTTGATTTCGAAGAATTATCAATGCCGCCCAACATGCTGGCCGCTTTAACGACAAGCGAACCAACAGCAAAAATACTGAGCCCAACCACAGCAATACCGGCCAGACCATGCACTGCGGGCATAGCAACCGGCACCATAACCGGGGCAGCGGGAGCAATGAATGCGGCACCGCCAGCAACTCCTACTGCGGTTTTTACCATGTCTGAGGGATTAGATGGAAGCATATCCGGAAGCATATCAAAAATCTCCTGTTGAATGTTTAAAAATAACACTGTGACAATCTCTGTATAATGGTAAAAAATGGGGTCACCATAATGGATCAAAAAAGTTTGACCGGGGTGCCCAACTTTGCATACTGCCCTTGAGCACAAAATAACTACTATTGGCATCGGCTAATACCACCTCTATCAATCCTCCCCTGTCATCCCCTCCAGCCTGTCTTCAAGATCAGCATAGATCTCCTGCAGCTCATCAATCATATTCTGATCGGCTTTCCACATACCGCGACCGTGGGCTTCGAGCATACGACCAACAATGTTCTTGATTGCCTGCGGATTGAGGGTTGCAAGCCGCTCCCTCATTTCGGGATCAAGGGCGTAGGTCTCGGCAGTTTTTTTGTAGACCCAGTCATCCACACTCTTGGTGACTGCATCCCATCCAAGCATATAGGTGACACGGTTGCTGATTTCACCGGCACCGCTGTGGCCATGCTTGAGCATCCCCTCAAACCATTTGGGGTTGAGCAGTTTTGAACGGTACTCAATACGGAGCGACTTTTCGGCATCGTCAACCTTGATATCGGAAGTAAACGACTCAACATAGTTGAGCTTGATATCACCGCCCTTCGTGTTTCGGCGACGTGCGGCAAGCTGCAGTGAACCGGATGATGAGAAGTAGTGGTCGATATCGGAGATACCGAACTCAGTGGAGTCCACCTGGTGCACCACCCGGTCAACAGAGCCAAGCATTTTCTGCAAAATTTCTGATTCATTCCCTCCTTTTCGGCCACCGCCATAAGCGCTGCAGTTGCGGCGAATAAAGAGATCATCAAGATCGTTTTCCGTCTCCCATGCTGAATCCTCAATCATATCATCAACATAGGTGCCATAAGCGCCCGGTGCCTGGGTAAACTGACGGGCCGTAGCGCTCTCAAACTCCATGCCCGAGGCAAGCGCCTCATCAACATGTTTTTTGACAAAGTTCATCTCAACCGGTTCATCAGCGTTAGCCGCCTCCTTGACAAGTCGGTCGAGCTGATCCATAAGCAGACCAAAAGCATCACGAAAAATCGGGCTGAGCTGCATAAGCACGTCAATGCGGGGACGACGAAGCTTCTCAAGCGGAACCATACGGTAGTGGCTGATTTTACCAAAAGCATCGTACGCCGGTTCCGCGCCAAGCAGCCTGATCACCACCGCCACAGCCTCGCCCTTGGTTTTGATGGTATCAAGTCCCCAGAGCACCTGGGCAATGGTTTCGGGATATTGTCCTTCATTCTCTTCAAGATGCTTTTTTATAATACTGTCAGCAATGAGAGAGCCTTTTTTGAAGGCAAGCACTGAAGGAATTCTCCATGGGTCGATAGAGTGAATATTCCGACCTGAAGGGAGCACATTTACACCGTCACGCACCAGATCGCCCCCCGGCCCAGAGGAAATATAGCGACCATCAAGCACCTTCACGAGTGCATCCATCTCACCCGTATTATCGCGCAGAGCAAAAAGGAGCTGAGAGCCCTCCCTGATCAACTGCTCAACAAAAGGAGTATACTCAACAGGAAGCCTGGCACCTCCCGTTACCGCAGCAAAGGCCGACAAGGCGTTTTTGCGGTCAAACAGCGCCTGCTGAACAAAGTCCCTGCATGCACCGTCAACCCACTCCCTCAAGCGGATTGCCTCCTCTTCACCCTTTCTCGACCGACTGCTCAGCTCCTCGTAACTGCTGAAATGGCCATTCTTGCCCGATGCGCTCATAAGCAGCGAAGGGAGCGTTCTGGACTCCTCTTCACGATTTTTTAGTGTCTCCGTGACCGTGACAAGCTGCGCCTCCGGCGGGCTTGCCTCACCGAACACATGGAGTGAATTGGAGATAAGGCGGTTCTCAAGTTCGCTGATATAGATGTACAGTCGGCTCACATAGTCACTGAATCCCTCCTGTTCACAGCGGGGACAATCGTCCGTCAGGTTGAGCAACTCCGCTTTCTGCATAACCGCCTCCTCAATACCCGAGCAGTCACCCTGCCCTTCAAACGACCCGGATGCAGCGAAATTTCTCTCTCGGAAATCGACCAGCAGCTCCTTCAGCGCAGGCAGCTCCTTGTAGAGGCCAGCCCGGGAGAGCGGTGGCACCACATGGGAGACCATGGTGGCAAGGCCACGCCGTTTGGCAATGGTCGATTCACTGGGGTTATTGACCGGATAGATGTAGAAATGCGGTACCTCCCCGAGCAAGGCATCCGGCCAGCAATCGCCGGTAAGACCTGTCTGAAGACCCGGCATCCACTCAGCAGACCCGTGCATCCCCACATGCACCATGGCATGAGCCTCAAACTCGCGGCTGATCCAGCGATAAAAGGCAATATACTGGTGGTGCGGTGTGTTTGACTTATCAAAAAGGAGCCTCATCGGATCACCCTGCACGCCGATACGGGGTTGAACACCAAGAAAGATGTTCCCGAAACGCAAACCTCCTACAAAAACATCATGATCGCCAATCGGCACAATCTCACCAGGAAATTTCTGCCACCGCTCCTCAATTCGTTCACGCTCCCTTGAGGTGGTCAACTCTTTGAATCCATCATAATTGACCTTCACGGCATCAGGCTGATGCTGCATGATCTGGTATTCAGTTGCCCTGTCGAGCAACTGAAAAAGGGCATCAGATGATTCAGGAAGCTTTCCTACGTTATAGCCCTCTTTTTTCAGCCTTTGAAGCATGGCAAAAAGTGTCCTCGGAACATCAAGCAGCGCTGCTGTCCCTTTTTTGCCCAGACCCGGCGGATAGTCATAGACAATAAATGCAACCTTCTTGTCGCGATTGGCCGTCGCCCGCAGCCGAAGCCATTTGCTGACCAAAAGAGCCAGCCGCTCAAGGCGCTCGTGCACCGTCTCGATCTTGCCATCCTGCAGGGCACCAAGTATCACCGGAGAGATCGCGCCATCCATTTCGGGAATAGCATACGTGAAGGTCATCTGCATCGGAGAGACACCAAGCTCTTTCCATGAATCGAACCCCTGCGTTAAAAGAGGCTGGGCCACAATATAGGGTGCATCCAGTTTTGTCATAATTTCATGACGCGCTTCAGCCGCAATTCCTGGTTTGGTTGATCCTGCTGGACCACCAACCAGGCCAAAGCCCATCATATTAATCAGCAGATCGATGTTCTCCTTGACCAGCCAGTCCCGCACAAGCACGTGCCCCTCAACTCCCATCACAAAGGATGGAAAGAGATGAATCCCATGCTTTTCAAGAACTCGAATGGTATTGTCAATGTAGGTTTTCTCCTGCAGCAGATGTTTTCGGAAAAAGAGGAGTCCAATTTTCTGCCCTTTATCGATATTTATTCCGCGTTTCTTCTGCCAGTTTTTATAGCTCTTGACATCCGTAAAATATGCTGGCGCATCGGGATGGTAGAGCCCCATGTTCGGCACATCAACAATCGCACCGACCTTGACCGGCTCATTAAAATATTCACGAAGAATCAGCCGGAACATGTTGGCGATATTCTCCGCCGTCGGCTGCATCCAGTAGGAATAGACCATCAGCCAGTTCTTGAAATCCTTCGCCTTGTTTGGCACAAGCGGCAGAATGGTGCGCATGATCTTCATGAGCTTCATATAGCCGTAAAGGGCATCCTCATCGCGCCCCTTTACCAGCATTTTCGCCACCTTTTTAACCATGTCGGGCATCCCTGCCTTTCCATCGCCAACAGAATAACTTCCAACCTTGGTCAGAGCCATAGCTTCGGGCATAGACTCAAAAATAAAGAGCGTCTTCTCATTGGTGGCCAACTCGAGCTGCTGTTTAAACCAGTCGATCTGCTCCTTGAAGTTGATCATGCTCATAAAAACACAATCAGCCTCCTGGATTGCTCTGGCAGCTTCGGGGTGCTGCTTTTCAAGATCAATATCACTTAACTGGGTCAATTCGGCTTCGCTGGCAAGAAGCCCCTTGATTTTTTTCCAGAGACCGGCGTTATACTGCTCAAGACCAACAACGGCAACGATCTTACGAAGAGTAGACATGGGGTACAGGTTAGAGGGTCATGTTCATATTCCGAAACTTGACGACTATACCTCTAACTTACAAAAGAAGGAGATAATTCCGAAAAAGAGCTTTCCGTAAAAAATACCGGAAAGCTCCGCTGCGATCAAAAGCTCAGAGCAGCTTCAACAATCTGTTCGGCTTTTGCGTTCGGCAGGTAAAAATAGCGTCCTCCAAGCTTCTGGGCGAGCCTGGGTGCTTCACCCCTTGAAAGGTAGTTCATCTGGGTATCAATAACGATAGCGGCAACACCGTCGGCCTGGATGGAGAGTGACAGAGCCTCCACCTCCTTCTCAAGCTCCTCCTTGGTGGCTTTTTCAGGCGTCGGATCAAAGGTTGCCTGCAAGCCAATATTGCCACGACCATCGGTAATCAGCACAAACATCACCTGCGTAATTCCCTTGGTACGCGCCTGTTTTGCGGTCTCCCACCCAAGATAGAGGGCTGATGCAAGCGGGGTACCTCCGCCGGTCGGAAGAACATCAAGTTCACGTTTTGCGCGATCGACGCTCTGGGATGGCGGCAGCAACACCTGGGCCTGCTTGCCTCGGAACGATATAAGAGCCACCTGGTCGCGATGCACATAAGCGTTCTGCAACAGACTTGCAACAGCGCCCTTGGCCTGACGCATACGATTCAGAGCCATGGAACCAGAGGCATCCACCATAAAAATAAAAAGCGTGCCTGACTTGTCGCGGAAGCGCTTGATCTTGACATCATCCTTGGTGATAAGGAGCGCAGTTTTTGGTCTCCCAGCCATCTTGCTGTCGCGGCGGCGAGTCTCCTGCCACGGCGCGGCAGAGATCAGCGTCGGAATCAGAGCAACTTTACCGCTGCGCATATCACCGGGCTGGGATCGCACAAAACGGCCACGCTTGTTGTTCAGCGCTTCACCACGGCTTCCGGTTGTCGCCTTCTTCTTTGAAGCCAGCGAGATATTGAGAATATTGTCTGGCAGCTCCATCTCAATTGCCTCCATCATCAACTCCTCGATCATATCGGGAGTCTCCTTCTGCTCCTCTTCAGCCTCGGCATCAGGGGTATCGGATGGTGCCTCCTGATCTTCTGCCTCAGGCTCCTCCTGCTGTGGCGGCTCCTCTTGCGGAGGCGCTTCATTCGATTCAGCCTCCTTCTCCGGCATACGGGTTGCGCGAGGGATAAGCACCAGCTTGATAGCCTGCTTCATATCCTCCTCATCGACATCGCTACGCTGGGCAAGAGCGGCTGAGGCTATTGCGGCGCGGACAGTAAAAATATCGACGCGATTGCCCTCAACCCCAAGGCTGATGGCTGTCTGAATCAGCGCCCGTATCTGATCGTCAGTTATGGAGACATGCGGCAACTGCTCCTTGGCTGCATTAATAAAACCGGCAAGCATATTGAGCTCGTCACGAGTATCTTCAGCATCCCGTGTGCCAAGCACCATCTTGACAATTTTCTTGCGGGCACGGTAATCGTTCTGCGCAGTAAAAGGCACAATGATGCCAATCCGGTCGAGCAGTCCCATACGCACCTCACCGTCGGAAGGGTCATAGGTACCCACCAGCATGAACTTTGCCGGATGCACCTCACTGAGCCCTTCACGCTCAACGAGCACCTCACCACGCGACATGGCATCCATAATGTGCGACACCGCAGAGCTGTCGAGCAGACTGAGCGAATCCACATAGAGCACTCCCCGATGAGCTTTGGAGAGCACACCATGCTGAACGACGCGGAGACCTGTCGCAAGAGTTGCTTCAAGGTCAACACCACCGATCAGTCTATCTTCGGTCACGTTCAAAGGCAGCTCCACAAACGGAGTGCTTTCAGGAAGAATATCAGCAAATGCCCTGGCAAGTGTCGATTTTCCCGACCCGACAGCAGAGGGGATGACAACACCGCCAAGTTCAGAATCAACGGCCAGCAGCATCAGGGCCTGCTTGGCCAGATCCATCCCTACTATATCGGTAAAAGCTATCATTATACGGCTTCGGCTTCTCCGAGGATTTTAGCGAGTTCGCGATCAATTTTTTCACCGGCATCAAGAGTTTCGAGAGGATCTTTGCGCAGACGATGGCGCAGACAGAGCCCTGCAATCTCCTTGACATGCTGCATGGTCACAACCGTCTCTCCCTTGTATGCCGCATGGGCATGAGCGGTACGAGTAATGGTGAGTTCACCGCGATGACCGTCAATACCAAGGTTCATACAGAGCCTGGCAATATCAGTCAGCACCTCATCGGTCATGGTCACTTTCGACAACAGATCTTTCGCCGTCTGAATCTTCTTCTGCAGCTTCTGCTGCTCCTTGTTGTACTTATCCATAAACGCATCTGGATCGTCGTCAAACTCACGGCGAAGTTTAACAATAGAAACCCTTTTTTCTATATCAAGAATCGTGATGATACGGGCATGAAGACCGAAACGGTCAAGAAGCTGGGGACGAAGCTCGCCCTCCTCGGGGTTACCGGAGCCCACAAGCACAAAACGCGCCGGGTGGCGAATGCTGATACCTTCACGTTCAACTACGTTTTTACCGCTTGCCGCAACGTCGAGCAGAACGTCCACAAGGTGATCATCAAGCAGGTTAACCTCATCAATATAGAGGAATCCACGGTTGGCCTGGGCAAGAAGACCGGGTTCAAAAGCCTTTACACCGCTGGTAAGCGCCTGTTCAATATCGATGGTACCGCAAACACGATCTTCAGTTGCTCCAAGTGGAAGATCAACAACCGGAACCGGAATCTGCTCAACTTTAAGCGTGGCCGGATCAATTGGCTTACCACCCTTTTTACCCTCTTCACCCTCCAGATACTGTTCAACAGTACGATTGTAGGTATCGCCTGCAACCCTCTCAATAAAAGGAAGAACTTCAGCCAGTGCCCTGACAGTGGTACTCTTGCCTGTGCCCCTGTGGCCCATCACCAGCACACCTCCAATTCGCGGATCAATAATATTGAGAATCAAACTGAGTTTCATCTCCTCCTGACCAACTATTGCAGTAAAAGGAAATGCCAGGCCCGACTTCTTTTTCTTCACTGCTGATTCGGTCTTCGCCTTCGCCGCAACTGTTTTTTTTGCAGCAGTTTTTTTTGCAACTGGTTCAGTCTGAGTCATAATTGGTCGTTTGGTTGATACCTCCACCCTGTGAACTTATTCACCGGAAAAGGCTTACAGTTTAGGTAGTAAATTTATTGATCCCTAATTTATGCTTTTGAAAAGACAATAGAAAATGGTTTTCATAAAGTCATCCATGCAGAGCATTTTCAGCAGCCTCTTTAATACTTTCAGAGAGGGTTGGATGAGCATGAACCGTCCCTGCAAGCAGTTCAGCAGTTACCTCAAGCCGGCGGGCAAGAGTCAACTCTCCAATAAGCTCTACCGCGCCATGGCCAAGAATATGACCACCAAGCAGTTTCCCGTCCCCGGCATTAAAAACAAGTTTCACAAACCCGTCAAGATTACCGTAGGCATTTGCCTTGCCCGAAGCTGCAAACATGGAACGACCCACTGTTACCTTATACCCCCGGTCAATCGCCTGCTCCTCACTCAACCCGATACTTGCAACGGAAGGCTCAGAATAGACACAACGCGGCATCATGCTCTCATAAATGACACGAGGCTTTTTTCCACCAATAGAATCAACAGCTATGGCGGCCTCTGCCGAAGCCTTATGAGCAAGCAGCATACCGCCCCGAACATCTCCAACTGCAAAAATATGAGCGACAGAGGTCCTGCAATATCCGTCGGTGACAATAAATCCCCTGGAACACTGAACACCTGCTGTTGCAAGAGCCAATCCGTCAATATTCCCCGTAACACCCACTGCAACAAGCAGATGATCCGCACTGACCGATTGCGTCTCCCCCCCCTCTGTTACCAGAGTTGCGGAGACCTGCCCCCCGTCCACGGCCACACCATCAAGTTTGGCACCGGTAAACACCCTAATACCGCTCTTCTGAAATGAACGTTTCAGCCCTTCTGAAATTTCAGCATCTTCGAGAGGAAGAATCCGTGGCAAGAGTTCAATCAAGGTAACCGCACTCCCGGCCATAGCATAAAACCAGGCCATCTCCACTCCGATAGCTCCACCACCAACCACAATCAATGAGGCAGGAAGGGCTGGAAGGGCAAGTGCCTCCTTGCTTGTAATGACACGCTTTCCATCGGGTTCAAGCCCCGGCAGTTGACGAAACCGGGCACCGGAAGCAACGATAATATTGTCGGCCCTTACCGTTTCTACACGTTTTCCTTCCCGAAACACATCAAGTTCATGCGCTCCACTGAAGAGTGCCTCACCCTGTACAACCTCCACGCCTGCACGACGCAACATAAACCCGATTCCTTTTGAGAGTTTCAGCGCCACATTCCGACTGCGCTTGACCATCCCAGGAAAATCTATACCGCTTGAAAGCACTTTAATACCATACACTGGTGCCCTCTTGACACTATCAAAAAGTTCTGCGCTCCGCAGAAGAGTTTTGGTGGGAATACAACCCCAGTTAACGCAAACGCCTCCCAAATCTGCTTTTTCAATAAGACAAACCTTCATGCCCGCCTTTGCTGCCCTCAGCGCAGCTTCATAGCCTCCTGGACCAGAACCAATAACAGCAAGTTCAACTGAACGATTATAGACCTCCGGCAACTGTTGTATGGAAAGCATAGCAGATATGGTATGGTTTTGTTATACTGACTGAGCAAGTGTTCTGGCGGTACTCTTCATACCCCTAAAAATGCAAAATAGGTTGATAAAAAACGAATCAGAAGAAGAAGAAGTAACTCCTCTTGAACCAAAAAAGCTAACGCTTCAGGTCAGTAGGGTGCAAACCCCGATGCGCATTGACCAATATCTGACACGCCAGGTGGAAAACGCCACGCGCAACAAGGTGCAGGAGGCTATTGAGGAGGGTCGGGTGCTGGTCAATGACAAAACCGTCAAATCGAACTACCGCATCAAATCCTGCGATCTCATCCAGATGACCTTTCTTCGGCCACCCGCACCGGAGCTGGCACCGGAAAATATTCCCATCGACATCATGTATGAAGATGATGATCTGATGGTGATCAACAAAAAGCCGGGAATGGTTGTCCATCCGGCCTTCGGCAACTGGACGGGCACACTGGCCAACGCCATTCTGCACCACCTCGGCAAAGATGCTGAACAACTCGACAAGTCTGAACTGCGCCCCGGCATTGTACACCGGCTCGACAAGAACACCTCCGGCCTCATCATTGTCGCCAAAAATCCGGTAGCTCTCCACCGTCTTGCCCGCCAGTTCGCCGATCGGAAAGTGATAAAAATCTATAAAGCTATGGTTTGGGGAGTGCCAAGTCCCCTCTCAGGCACCATAACAACCAATATTGGACGTTCAAGAAAAGACCGGAAAGTAATGGCAAATTTCCCTTTTGAAGGAAAGGATGGAAAAACCGCCATCACCGACTACAACGTCACCGAAAACCTGCACTGGTTTTCACTCCTCTCACTGACCCTGCATACTGGACGAACTCACCAGATCAGGGCACACCTGCAACACCTTGGCCACCAGATCCTTGGTGACGAAACCTACGGAGGTGCCTCACTGCGCACCCTCCCCTTCAGCAAAAGCGAAGGCTTCGTCCGCAACCTGCTTGAACTGCTGCCGCGCCAGGCCCTGCACGCCGAAACCCTTTCGTTTCAGCAGCCGACAAGCCGTGAACAACTCTCATTTACCGCCCCGTTGCCTGAAGATATGGAGCTTGCTCTGGAAAAAATCCGGGGTATGGTGCTTTCAGCATAATGTCTGACAATGCGCATCAAGCTGCTCAGAAGCGAAGTCTTCAACTTATTCTTATGACAATGAATCAATGATAGCTACAGCAACCGCTGCACGACGATCATGAGCTATTGATATTTTGATTGACCGCCAGGACACACATTGCGACGCAGCAGGGCACACATAAGGACGCCCTTTTTCATCGTTAAGAATTTCAAAACTTTTCCAGTGTACTTTTCCTGAAAAACCTGTTCCAAGTGCCTTGACAACCGCCTCCTTGGCGGCAAATCGACCGGCTATACTGGCCACTATCTGCGATTTTTGCAAGCAGAGATTCACCTCGGCCTCCGTAAGAAAGCGCTGGAGAAACTTCAAACCATACCGCTCATAGAGGGCAAAAATCCGGTCAAGATCAACGATATCCACACCAATTTCCATACTTTTTTAATCAAGCTTGATGGTCATCGACAGGTCAAGAGCTTTGACACTATGCGTCAGCTCACCAAGAGAGATAAAATCGACACCTGTCTCCGCCACCTCTACCACATTGTGCAATCCAATATTTCCCGATGCTTCAAGAAGAACATTGACCCCACTACCCCTGACATAACAGACCGCCTCCCTCATTAACTCAGAGGTAAAATTATCAAGAAGAATGATATCTGGTTGGCATGGAAGAGCCTTTCTTAACTCATCAAGAGAGCGTACCTCTGCCTCAATTTTCACATCCAGTGCGTTTTTCCGACGATACTCTTTTGCTCGATGGAGCGCCGGAGCAATTCCGTCCGACGCATCGATATGGTTGTCTTTGATGAGAATCATGTCAAAAAGACCAAATCGGTGATTCACCCCTCCCCCTATCCTGACCGCTTCCTTATCAAAATAACGGAGTCCCGGAGAGGTTTTTCGGGTATCAAGAATTTTAGCGCCAGTATGGCTGACCTTCTTGACATAGCATTTCGTTCTGGTAGCGATCCCCGACATGCGCTGCATAAAATTCAGCACAGTCCGCTCACCGACAAGAATCGGCGCAAGCTTTCCTGTTATCTCTAAAATCAGCTCACCAGCCTGTACTGCGTCGCCATCCCGACGATGCAAAACCACTACAAGATCAGGATCACAGGCTTGAAACACCTGCAAAGCCACACTAATGCCTCCCACAATACCACTCTCCTTCGCACGGATAACAGCACTTCCTCCCCGATCAGCCTCAATCGTTGCTCGTGTGGTAACATCACCCGAAAAGAGGTCCTCCTCCAGGGCGAGCTTAACCGCCCTGGCACGACACTCCTCATAAAACTCACTGAGAACCTTGTTATTCATAATCACTTCGCCGGAATCAATGAAAAGAAACTGACACTATTTTTCAAGGTAGTAAATTTTATCCTTTTTGGCCCCTCTTTTGCCAAGATGCTCGCCAGTGAAATGATTTGCGACACCCATTATACAACGGAATCGGGAATTGCTATATTGCTCCCAATCACATTCAGCACAAAGCACTATGACACGACATGCCCGCTCATGCGTCCGATTGGTAAATATGGTTTTTTATGCACACCATGGCGTGCTCAAAGAGGAGCACACCATCGGAGCCAAATATGAGGTCGATGCCGAACTTACCTTCGACTTCACTGATGCTGCAGAAAGCGACGATATCACAAAAACGGTTGACTACGGCTCAGTATACCAGAAAACACGAGAAGCGCTGACCCTTAAAAAGTATTTTTTGATTGAGGCCGTTGCCTGCGAAATTGCACACGATCTCCTCCGTGATTTTCCCATTCTTGATCACGTCTTGATCAGGGTTCGCAAACGCAACCCGCCAGTCAATGGTATTTGTGACTATGCCGAAGCGGAATACTCCACTACACGCATCTGAATCATGGCGATACACGAGGTATACATTGGAATAGGCTCCAATATTGGAAACCGCCTCATCAACCTTCAGGGCGCAATAGATCTGCTCAATGAACTCGACAAGACATCGGTGAACGAAGTCTCAGCCATCTATATGACTGAACCCATTGGTGAAGCTGAACAAAGGCGTTTTTATAATGGCGTGATCCTGCTTGAAACATCGCTCTCGCCTGAAGAGCTGCGTCGGCAGTGTAAAACCATCGAACAGAAGCTTGGACGTCCCGCGAACTATCCACGCTGGAGTCCACGCGCAATCGATCTCGATATACTGCTCTATGACGACCTTTCCATGAACACTGAAACTCTCTCCATACCACACCCGGAGCTTGAACAGAGGAAGTTTGTCCTTGTGCCCCTTTTGGATATTGCAAACCCCCTGCACCCGAAAACCGGGAAAAATATTCGGCAACACCTTGGTTGCTGCAAAGATCAGTCCGTCTTGATCAAAACAAAAGAGCATATCAGGATAAAAAAAAGACGGAATGCCGGTTAAAGCACTCCGTCAAGTCACGGCAAGCGAAAAACGGGCTGACCCTTAGTTGGTAAAGGTGATGTTGAGATTGCCTTCATCAAAATCAGCCCCCTCGGTCTTGCGACCAACAAGCACATTCGGCAGAATAATACTTTTGCGGAAGTTGTTGATATCTACCAGCAACTCATCACCCTTGATATTGACATTGAGCTTTTTGACTTCAACATTTGGCAGATAAAGACTCAGCACATACTTCCCGTTTACCTTCTCCAGCCTCTGGGTTTTGTCATTCGTGTAGAGAATATCAGCGGGATTTTTCTCTCCAAACATCTCCTGACTCAGCGTATAGAGCCTTTCTGTATTGATAATCTCGGCGGTTGACTGTTTAACTCTGAAAATCGGAACAGGGTAAAAACAGTTTTCAATCACCTTGAGATATTTGCTCTGAATATCGATAAGACTCTGAAGATAGCTGTCAGTGGAACTTGCCGGAAGAATTTTATTGACTATAGCAGCATCAAGCTTGTACCCAAAAAGGTTGAGATAGGTCTGCACCCTCAATGCCTCTTTAATGACCATATTCTCAGGATTCAGCACAACCCTGAAGGTCGTAATGGATTTATCCTGAAGCATGGCATGCAGCTCTTTCATGTGATCATTCACTTCAGGCATAAGCTTGAAAATGTTTTTCTTCGGCATGAATTTGTTCAAAAGGGGTGCTGCAAAACCAATAGCTTTTGAGTGCCACCCTCCAATCTTGTCAGCATACCAGCCGTAGGATTCGGGCATCCCCAGCAGACGCATGGTCTCGCCTGTCGGAGCGGCATCAACCACGACGACATCGTAATTGCCTGACTTGGCAGCTTTCCAGATGTAACGAAGACTGATCATCTCCTCCATACCCGGCATAATGGCAAGCTCTTCGGCAACGACCTCATTAGCACCGTCATGCATTAAAATTGATGAAAAATAGGAATAGAGCTCCGTCCAGTTCTCCCTGATTTCTGAAAGAACATTTACCTCCATGGCAAAAAGATTCTTTTCAACCTCCACTGGTGTCGATGACAGTTCGGTATTCAAGGCATCGGCAAGACTATGAGCCACATCAGTACTCATAATCAAAACCCGTTTTCCCTTGCGGGCGATTGCTGTTGCAGATGAAGCTGAAACGGTAGTTTTACCTACCCCTCCTTTACCCAGGTAAAGAATAATTCTCATGCTTAATAATAAAACTATTGAGTAAACTTTATCTTGAATGAACTCTGTGTATCAGGAGGCTGCTCCCTGACTCTCATATCCCTCCAACCGTGGTGCCGAAACACCCTTGTTGGACGAATCGAGACCCTCGCCTGATTCTGGCTGGATCACTATTTTTTTTCTGGAAAAAGTATCGGCATTACCTTGATCCACAGAGTCAACGACTTTTTCGGGGAAATCATCTCCACTCATCATCTTTTTGACTAGAGAGGGCATTCCATCATCGAGAGACTGGATTGAAATACTTTTACGGGTTGGAATATCACTCTCGCCAGGCTCATCAACCCTTCTCGCCTTTCTGGAAGGGGGAACTGGAGCCCTTTCATTTTCAAAACAAGAATCAAGAGTAGTGAAACAATCATCATTCAGAGTCGCTTCATCATCACTTTTTATCTTGATTTTCTTTCTGCCCGAAAAAGAGTCACTATCATCACGGAAATCACGATCTCTGGACGGTGTTGACTCTGTTCTTGAGTCAGAAGCCCCGCTTCTGGGAGCCGGTCGTTGCCCCCTCCTCTTGGGATTGTCACTAAAACTGGTAGAAAGCCGCAAAAGCTTACCAACAGAGCTGATCATTCCGTCATTTCTTACGGCAGTTTTAACGATATTGATAACAAAACGTTCAGCCTGAGGATTATCAGCTATGCTGTTAACCAGTTCATTAAGCGCCGTAAGCATACCCGGTACATGCTGCAGATCATTCTTGATCTGATCACGAATTTTAAAGGGAGTATCGCCTATCATCTCCTTGATAGACTCGGCAACTTTTTTCAAAGCGGCAGGATCTGTGGGAAGAATATTTTCAATCCCTTTGATGGCATCAGCAGCAGAAAACCCTTCTGATTTCTGCTCTCCCCCCTGTTGACGAGGAGGATCCTGCGACGGAGGATAGCCAAGACTTGCCTTGTATTGCTCCAGAAGATCCTGCCCATAGCCAATAGGGCTCTCCTGCTGCGATGGAGCGGGAGCATCAAGCCGAATCGAAAAAGATTGAGGAGTACACACACTTCTTGAGGCCTTCAAAATAAGCGATGAGACCTTGTCGGGAAGATTTTTTCGGAAATTAAGCCCAAGATTCTCTTCGATAACTGATTCAATGAGGGTATGGAGTCGAATAATGAGTTCGGCTTCACGTAACTCGACCATGTCGAAAATCACATAAACCGGCTCCTTATCCTCACGCCGAACCTTGAGATTGAGTGTAGCAAAATCATGATCCTTGTTTCGGCTGTTCACCGAGACAGAGCCAAGATTAAACCTGTCGAGATAGTCTTTATTTGAACCTCTTGCCCAGAGATAGACGGCCTTATCGGTATAGATAAGGTAATCCTGAAAGGCAATATTGCCCACCCTCTCCTGATGTGACTCATAAAACACACCTTCAAAAAAAGCGATCGGCTCCTCACCTGCACCCATCAGACCTTTCTGAAAAAACTCAGCCACATCACCCTGTTCGGTCTGCCCCGAAACATACAAAGATACATTAGCCATTGCCCATACCCGTTCAGCTTTAAACTTGTCAGTAACGTGAAGTCAAATCTATGAAAATTTTATAAGAAACTGAAATTGCTTGAGTAACCAGAGGAAAGCAACCCGTCTCCTGTGTGAGATTTCAGCAAAAAAAAAGGCAGTGAAAGCCTTCAAAGCTTTTCACTGCCTTTACAAAGATCATCTCAGAGACGCTTACTCAGCGAACTTTGACTCTACAGCTTTAGTAGGAACAGCAAAACCCGTCACCTCAGGTGAAGAACCCCGGAGACTTCCGCCTCCACCCATGCTACCGTAAGCATTACGATTAATTCTCATGACACCTTTGCCCATAGAATCAAAAAGCATCCCTACCGTTTCCCAGTGGCCCTCAACCATTACTTCAAAAATGCGTCCGGCTGCCGCCAGAATATCGGTAAATACACCTCCACCACTCATAAATCCTCCCTGGAATTTTAATTATTTGAAAGTAAAAAATATTCAGAACAATACTCTTTCTTCAATCTACAGCAATAAACAAAAAAAACAAAGAAAAGATTTGAACCCAACTTACAGGTTTTACCTGTCAAAAGATGGGCAAATCTCTATTTTTTTGCCCCTTTTTGGAACGAACCGGCAAAATTCTTGACCACTTCAGAGGCAGATACACCAGCATCACCAACCGCTGTGGCTGCATTCCCGGTTGCATTTTCAACCGTTTCAATGGCACTGGCATACAACTGATTCGCCGTTCTTGATGCGTCCTTGACCGTAATGGCAACTCTGTCAATGGTCTCACCAACCACACCCGTTGTATTGCCCAACACATTTCCAATGCCTGTGGCATCGATAAGAGATCCAACTGTACCGGTCGCGGTATCAAAGAGGCTCCCTGCAAGATTAAGACCACCGACGACGGCACTCTGTCCGGTCAATAAAACGCTCTCTGCAAGAAAGGTAAGGCGATCTGTAAACTCAAGCTCTTTGAAATCCTTACGAAGTTTCTGGTACGATTCTGACATATTATTTCTCCTTTGATAGTGAGGGCTCCCTGAGAGAGGCCTCCATTATTATTTAAGACGAAAGAGACTACCTTGACAAAATTTAAACATAAATATTGATCAAAACAAATACCTCGAACTACCGATTCCCTATCCTCTGTCATACTCCTTCTGCTCCTGAGGCGAACGACTGTGATTCTGACGATCAAGTTCAAACGGAATATGCAGCCATTTATCCTTGAAAATAGCACTGCCAGGTTCAAGACCGGTCAGGCTGATCGGGAGCGTAATAATTTTACGTTGGTTGCCGATCTGGACAAATAACTCATCGCCAGTCACCCAAACATCAATATCAACCGGGTTGGCAAACATCAGCTTCAACTGTACTTCGTAAACATCCTTGTTCCTGACAAACTTGATCGGAGGCTCATCAAACATCATATCGGATGGATCAGAATCTCCATACATATCTTTGGCAAACAGTTCCAGTGACTCAAGACCCACAATCTCCTGTTCATACATTCTGAGCTTCTTTACCGGAAGAGGAGAAAAGCCCTCCTCTATCTCTCCGAGGTACTTCTGCTGAATCGCCTTCCAGTTTTCAAGGTATCCACTATCCTCTTTGGTATCAAGCAATCTATTGACCAGAACCATATCAACCTTGAAACCATAAAGGTTCAGGTAGGTCAAAGCGCGCATTGTCTCCTTGATCGACATTTTCTCGGCATTCATCACCAGGCGCACCGTCGATTTTTTGTTGTCGGTCAAAATATCACGAATATCCTCCAACTCATCGAAAACCTGATCAACCGACTCAATTGCATCTGCCGGAGGAACAAAAAAAGCAATTTTATCTGACATCTTTGAGAGTGGCTTGCTCAGAGGCTTAATGAGATATTTATTAACGTTCTTGATGGCTTTCATCCCCCATGCCAACGTATCAGGAAGAGAAAGAAGGCGTAAAGTCTCCCCCGTTGGAGCGGTGTCAAGCACAAGGACATCATATAAGCCAGACGCTTTGTAACGCTTTATTCGCAAAAGAGAAAACAGCTCTTCCATACCTGGAAGAATGGTCATTTCATCCGCCATAACCCCGGAGACACCCTGAGCCATAAAAATTTTTGTGTAGTACTTTTGTACTGATTGCCAGTTTTGCTTGAGATCCACATAAGGATTAACCTCAATGGCATGAAGATTTTCCTTTACCTTTGTTGGTTCGGCGCCGAGGGGTAGGTTAAACGAATCCGATAAACTGTGTGCGGGATCGGTAGAAAGGACAAGGGTGCGATAGCCAAGCTGTGACAGACGCACAGCAGTAGCCGCTGATACACTGGTTTTGCCTACCCCGCCTTTACCTGTAAAAGTTAAAATACGCATGAACCAAGATATTCTATTTTGGGAATGCAGATGAAACAATAAAAGACCTCAAAGATATAACTCTGTGCTGACACTACAAAAGATCTTCTGACATACACCCTTCGCGCTCTCGTTTAAAACTCTTGATGCTGACGATTCTGATTTCTCAACTCTGTCGATACGTTATTCACTTTATCAGCTTTGCGACGAAATCCAAAACTGCTTGCAAATGATCGTTCTGCTCGTTTAATTAAGCTCTCTGTGTGCAGTAGGTCACTAACTTTTGGTGAGTCATTTATTTCTTGAGTATGCGTATCCAAAACTTTCCCGTCGATAGCCGCGCCACTCTTGTCAAGAGATGCCGTATCAGCAACGATGTCAACATTATTACCTTTGAGTGTCCGGCAATTGCGGCAACGGCAAAACCCGGGAACTTTGTCAACATCAAGGTGAGCGATGCAACTCATCCACTCCTCAGAAGGCCTTTTTCGATACACAACGTTTATAGCTCGTTCGTGGAAGTTATGGTTAAATCGATCGGACTCGGCACAACCCAGCTCTGCAACACCCCTGAGGGCTTCGAAGTTATGATGCTCGGTCCATTGGGAAACAGTTTCGATTTGATGAGCCAACCTTTCCATACTGCTGTTCTCGTTTCGGGAGGCATTGGCACAGCTCCAATGTTGTTTCTGGAAAAAACAGTGGTTGCAACCGGCAAAGAGGTGATTCATCTGGTCGGGGGGAGAACAAAAAAAGATCTGCTCATCCAGGATCTTGCAAACTGCAGAATTTCTACCGATGATGGATCCGCCGGATTAAAGGGAAACGTCGTCGAGTTGCTCCATCAAGAACTTCCCGATCTTAAAAAAAAGGGGCTTCTCAAAATTTTTGCCTGCGGAACTAATGCAATGCTAAAAGCGCTGGCGGGATTTTGTATCGAGCATCAGTTACCCTGCGACCTTTCACTGGAATCTGTGATGGGATGTGGCGTAGGCATTTGCTATGGATGCTGTGTCGAGGTTAAGGATGAAAATGGAGTGAGCAAAACTATCCTTTTGTGCCAGGACGGACCGATTATCAATTCTAAATCGCTTGCAAATTAAGGCGTATTTTTATAGTATAGAGCGTAGCATTTATGGGAAAGGCATTCCCGAAAGCTTTTTTCAACGAACCTCGAACTACCATGGCAAAAGGATTGAACAAAGTAATGCTGATTGGACACCTCGGCAATGATCCTGAATCAAGGACGACAACGTCGGGTCAATCAGTGGCAAATTTTACATTAGCCACCAATGAAAACTTCAAGGACAGCAGCGGCAATGTGCAAGAACGTACCGAATGGCATAGAATCGTTGTCTGGGGGAAACTCGCTGAAATATGCGCTCAGTACCTGAAAAAGGGGCGGCAGGTCTATGTCGAAGGGCGGTTGCAGACAAGGAACTGGGATGACCCAAAAAGCGGCGAAAAAAAGTATACCACCGAAATTGTCTGTTCCGAAATGCAGATGCTTGGCACCCAACGGGAACAGGGAGCTGTCGCAGGGAACTATGATGGAGGCTCACAAAGTTATGACCGACCACAGACAAGCCCTTCCCATCATGAATATCCACAAGGAAATTCATCGCAAATATCAGTCCCCTCGGTTTCAATGCTTGAAAATGAGAAAGATGATCTGCCTTTCTGACTTGTTAACCCTTCAGGGCGCACTGCCGTGCGCCCTTTGATGCCTGACATACCGGATGGATACACTTAAAAAAAATATTCTTGCCGGTGTTATCGCGCCGATTTATCTGCTCTACGGCTCCGAGGGCTTTCTGAAGGAAGAGGCTGCTGAAATGATAAAATCAGCGCTTTTTCCATCTCCGGACGATGCGCTGAGTAACACACAGATGCTCTATGGTCAAGAGCTAACCATGGGAGAGTTACTCTCAAAAGCATCTGAATATCCGATGTTTACCCCAAAACAGCTTATTATCGTTCGGCAATTTGAAAAAATCAAAAAACCTGCAACCAAAGAGCAGCAAAAACAGCAGGAAGATCAACTCAACCGATACCTGGCAAAGCCCGCCGAGTTTACCGTCCTTATTCTGGATGCAGACAACCTCGACAAAAAAGATATTGAAAAACCGCCGTTCAGCTTCCTGAAAAAATATCGGCATGATTTTCCTCTCATCAAGGCTCCAGACCTCTTCGCCTACACCAGAGCAAAAGCATTCGGTTGGGAATTTGAACCGGATGCCCTCAAAGCTTTTTCAGCCTATACCCAGCCATCAGCAAGAGAGATTTGCCATGAAATCGAAAAAATAATCCTGTATGCCTCGGCCCGAAACGGTAACAAACGTATTACCGCGCCAGATGTTTATGACTGTGTCGGTATCTCGCGCACATACAATGTTTTTGAACTCGAAAAAGCGATGGCCGAGCGCAACCTGCGCCTCTGCAGCGGCATATCACTGATGATCATGGATCATGAGGGGCAAAAAGAGGGACTCGGAAACATTGTCCGTTTTCTTACCACCTTTTATATCCGATTATGGAAACTTGCGCTTCCTGAAGTTCGTCAACTACCCGCCCCAGACATTGCAAAAATCCTCGGAATGTATGGCAAACAGGAGTATTTCGTAAAAAACTACCTTACCTACACCAGATCGTTCTCTTTGCAGGATACGGAACGGGCACTGATTGCGCTGCGAGATACGGATGCCGCACTGAAGGGTTTGCTGCCTTATCCCGACGAAAAATATCTTCTCCTGCAACTCATGCAGAGATTACTGGGGTAGATCAGCAGGCTTCACAGCCAGCCATTGAGTCGATACCACTCAATGGTTGTGGCAATACCCTCGACAAGAGTAGTGCCAGCCGTGAAGCCAAAATCCTGCTGAGCCTGCTCTGATGAACAAACCCAATAATCCTGGACAAGTTCGTTCACTTTATCGCGATTGATCAGCGGTGGCGTACCGCCCAAAAAGCTCGCTGCACCGATCACCGACCCAATAAAAAAAAGAAGCGGCTGAGGCAACGATATCTTCCACAACCTGCCGAAGCCAAGCAGAGGTTGGCTGGCCGTTATGACATCATCCCACGACCAGGAACAGCGGGAGGTGATATTGTAGACGCGACCGACAGCCTGTGGTGAACGAGCAGCCATCAAGATGCCATCAACAAGGTCGTCAACATAAATCATGCTGAAGCGCTGCTTTCCAACTTTACCGGGAGTGACAAGCAACCCTCTGGAGAGCATAAGAAAAACCTGCAAGACATCTTTGTCGCCCGGCCCATAGACTGCCGGAGGACGGACAATGGTGACCGGAGTCCGTGCGGAGTGTTCCATACAAACCATTTCAGCCTGAAGCTTGCTGCGCCCGTAGGCGCTCACCGGGTGAGGTCGATCAGACTCCTTGACACCAGAGATACCCTCCAAAGCAGGCCCAACCGCAGTCAAAGAGGAAACATAGACAAATCGCTTTAATCCCGGATTATACAGCTTGACTGCGGCAAGAAGATGTTTGACAGGAGTTACATTTCCAGCCACATAACCAGCCTCATCATGTGCCTTGGTCACTCCCGCCAGATGTATGATACGATCAACGCCCCGCACTGCTTCAGCAAGGCTCTCCACATCACTGAAACTTCCCCGAACAACCTCAACTGAGTCGAGCAAGATGCCAACCTTGCTCTCAAGACGCAGAAAAATTCTGATTGTTGCCCCCTCACCGGCAAGCTTCTGTAAAAACCTTGCGCCAATAAAACCGGTTGAACCTGTCACCAAGATCGTTTCACTCATATCCCTCATGACTCCAATTTATCCCGGGACTCAGCGGAATGCTCTGATGCGAACGCTTTTTGCCGCAAAAAAAACGAATCCCCTTTTAACAAAAAAAATAAAAAAAATTAATTACATTTCGATTCAAAAGCATAATCCGCTTATCCGAAAAACTGATCGCTGCAGAATAAAACAAAAAGCGAGCAGCGCAGAAACAAGAAATTCCAGCTTTGCCTGTTAAAGCTGAAGATAAAATTTGTATTCCCGTGGAGAAAACGAAAGATTTATTCAAAAAGTGCGTTGATTATACCATTGCTGACGAAGTAAAGGCTCAAGGCATCTATCCTTTTTTTCATCCCATAGACGAAAATGAAGGGCCTGTCGTCTCTTTTGGAGGAAGAAAGCTGGTTATGGCTGGTTCAAACAACTATCTCGGCCTGACTGCTGACCCAAGGGTAAAAGAGGCATCGATAAATGCCATTAAAAAATATGGCACAAGCTGCAGTGGTTCCCGTTACATGACCGGTACGGTAAACCTGCATGTTGAACTGGAAGAAAAACTTGCTGACTTTTTTGAAAAAGAGCGCTGCCTTCTCTTTAGCACAGGCTACCAGACGGGACAAGGTATCATACCGACACTTGTACAGCGAGGAGAATACATCGTCTCCGACCGCGACAACCATGCAAGCCTTGTTGCTGCGTCTATTATGGCACAAGGCGCAGGGGCCAATCAGGTTCGTTATAACCACAATAATATGGATGATCTGGAGCGTGTGCTTCAGACAATTCCTGAAACAGCAGGTCGACTGATTGTCTCTGATGGAGTCTTTTCCGTATCGGGAGAAATAGTCGATCTCCCCAATCTTGTACGACTTGCTGAAAAGTATGGTGCGCGCATTCTGATTGATGATGCTCACGCAGTTGGTGTTATAGGCAAAAACGGAAAAGGCACACCTTCGGAATTTGGACTTGTCAACGAGGTTGACCTTATCATGGGCACCTTCTCCAAAACATTTGGCTCACTTGGGGGATATGTGGTCGGAGACCGCTCTGTCATTAACTACATTAAACATAATGCAGCCTCACTTATCTTCAGTGCCTCCCCCACGCCGGCAAGTGTAGCTGCTGTACTTACAACCCTTGACATTATCCGTACCGAACCAGAACTCTCGGAACGACTGATCTCAAACACCGATTACGTTCGCCAGGCGCTTCTTAAAGAGGGATTTACCCTTATGCCATCGCGGACAGCCATTGTCACCGTCCTTATCAAAGACCAGATAAAAACCCTTCTTTTCTGGAAAAAACTTTTCGATGCCGGAGTTTATGTGAACGCATTCATTCGCCCTGGTGTCATGCCCGGCCATGAAGCGCTTCGCACCAGCTTTATGGCAACCCATCAACGTGAACATCTGGATAAAGTCATCACTGAATTCTGCACCATTGGCAGAGAAATAGGCGTTATCTGAGAAATACATCCCCTTCCTTTTTGCGCTCCCCGATAACAGTCGGGGAGTTATTGTCACGGACAAACCCTTGCTGACAAGCTCCTTTTTACGGTAAAGGCTTAAGTTTTTCTTTTATTTTTTTATAGATTTGAGGTGATGCCCGTTTTCGAGGTAAAGCGGTAACGCTTTCGCTGTTCAGATTGTGTCAAAAAAGATTTTTGCGCTTTCGTTATCAGGGAACCACTGACCAAAGAGAGCACTCTTTTATTGCTTTGTTCGTATCACAACAACTAAACCAGCATACAATCATGAAAACAAAACATACGCAAGCGTTTCGACTTGTCCGTTTTGTCCTTTCTGCGTTTTGCCTGATAGCATTACTGGTCCCTTTTCCAGGCTATGGAGCTGATACAGGAACAGTAAAAGGAAAAATTATCGACAAGTCAGACGGCGAAGGGGTTTTCGGCGCATCTGTTACCATTGCCGGTACCACTCTGGGCACGGCAACTGACATGAACGGCAACTTTACCCTCCAGAATGTTCCTGCAAAACAACAAAAAGTCTTCATATCAATTGTCGGTTACGCACCGGCAAGCCAGACACTGACCGTCACTTCAGGCGAAACAACAATGGTCAATCTTCAACTTGGTCAAACAACGATCATGGCTTCCGAGGTTGTTGTGGGTGCTTCACTCTACAAGCAGGATCGACTGGATGTGCCCGTTACCGCCAACGTGGTGTCGAAGGAAAAGGTCAAACAAGAATCAAACCCAACTCTTGACAAAGTTATTGAAGATGTTCCTGGTGTTGTTGTTACACGTGCAGGAGGACAGACAACATCAAACATCCAGATTCGGGGATCAAATACCTACCAGGGTGGTGCTATCGGTACACGTGTCAGTGCATTATATGACGGCTTTCCGATCAACGCACCGGAATCTGGTGAAGTTGCCTGGTCATCAGTCAACATGAATGCCGCCGACAAGGTCGAGATCCTTAAAGGGGCAGCTGCGACTCTTTATGGTTCAAGCGCGATGGGCGGGGTAGTAAACGTCTTCGGCCACCTTCCTGATAAACTTGAGGTAAAAACCGGTTTCAACGGCGGATTCTACGGCGCTCCCACATCCACCGACCAAAGTGTTTTTCTTGTTGATGGTCACACCCCATGGTTCTGGAACACCTACGCAGGACTTGGCAATAAAAGTGGCAAGTTGAACTATAGTCTTCTCTATACCCATAGCAATGATGATGGCTACCGTCAGAACGCCCAAACTGAACTGAGCGACGTAAAACTGAAGGCACGCTACGACATTGATGCCAAACAGTATCTGCTGCTCAGCGCTTTTTATAGTGAAACGTTAGGCGGCTACGCTTATGAATGGTTTTCAGATTTTATACCTCCGACAACATTTATAGCACATCCTGAACGGGCCTACGACATAGCGTCCAATGACGCTAAAGATGATCTGATCAAACGCAAGAATGCGTTGATAGGACTGAACTATGTAAACCTCCTGAGCGACAACCTCAGCCTTGATACCCGCATTTTCTATACTCATAATGGCACCAGATACGAATATAATCCTGCAGGTCCAAACGAGACAATGATTGTAGGGTATTATCCTGCAGGGCTACCTTTCTTTGGTGCACCAATTACAGTCATCACTCAACCAGTTGGAAACTTTAACGAAACCTATTCTGATCGTTTTGGTGCAGGCACAAAACTCGACTGGCGTGTCACTGAGAGCCACAGGTTGCTTTTTGGCCTTGAAGGCAACATAACTAACTTAAAAACAACACAACTTACCGCAGCATGGCCACCGGCGGCATCTGGAAATAAAGTCTTAGGTGCTATTAAAGAAAATAGTTACGCTGCATTCTTGCAAGACGAATGGAAGATCACAAACAAGCTTATTTCACTGCTCTCTTTCCGTTATGACTGGAGTGGGATCAATGAAGATCAGGTACAGGTCAGCAACCTTGCCTCTCCTCCAACCTACACTTGGGTTCCTATTGCTAACAAATCAGTCGAGGCAATCAGTCCTCGTATCGCCCTGAACTACAAGGCGATGGACGATCTCTCATTCCGGGCTTCATGGGGCAAGAGCTTCCGTGCACCAACCCTTTACGAGCGATTCATTCGCAGTGCAGGACCTTATTCAGGAGTGCCTAATCCTGCTTTGGACAAAGAGACCATGACTGCGTATGAACTTGGTGCCTTCAAACAGTTTGGCGACAAGGTATCGTTTGATATAGCAGGATTCCTGAACGACTATAATGATCTCATTGAGTCTGTAATATCACCAGGTTACCAGTTTCAATACCAAAACATTACAAGAGCACGTATCTACGGTATTGAGACCAGCCTGAATTACAGGCCTACAAATAAATGGACACTCAACGCGGCATACACTTACATGAATGCCAAAAACCGCTCCTACGTTACAAATGTAAATGATATTCAACATCTCAATCCCGATCCAACATGGCTGGCCTATAGACCTGAGCACACTGCATCCGCAGGTGCAACATGGAAGCCACTCAGCAACCTCTCCCTTAATCTGAACGGCCGGTACATTTCGCAATACAAGTCAGTCAGTGCACATGCAAACTCAACGAGAACAAACTATCCAGGCGGCTTCATCGTCACGAATGCCGGGATAAAATACCAGGCTGCTGAAGGAGCTGAGTTTAGCATACTCTGCCGTAACCTTGGCAATGTGCAGTACGAAGAGGCAGAATGGTTCCGCGCACCTGGACGCAATTTTGTTGCTGGTCTCGATCTAACCTTCTGACAAAAACGAAACAAGTGTAACCAGAGCCAGCTTCCGAGCAATCGGGAGCTGGCTCTTTTTTTAAATCGTTAGTTTACATCAAGGGATTTTATTACATTTTGCAGTCCTGTAAAACCACAAACAAACGTACATTTTTTGTATTTTTATGCACGATAAAATCAGAATTGCCGCTATTGTCGGGATGGAACAATGCAATCAGCGAGTTTGGCGCGAGGTGACCTCCAAGATTGCCGATCATGCAGAATTAACACAATGGACTGATCAAGACCTTGAACATCAGAACCCTGAAGCAGCAAAAGCTATCCATAATGCCGACTGTATTTTTACCACCCTGATTCAGTTCAAGGGACAGGCAGACTGGCTACAGGAGCAGGTCGATCAATCGAAGGTAAAGGTTGTCTTTGCCTACGAGTCGATGCCTGAAGTGATGCAGATGACAAAAATTGGTAATTATGTAGTCTCGGGCGATGGAAGTGGCATGCCTGATATCGTCAAGAAAGTTGCAAAAATGCTGGTGAAGGGGCGCGACGAAGATGCTCTGTACGGCTATATGAAGCTTTTGAAGATCATGCGCACCATGCTGCCGCTGATCCCCAAAAAAGCCAAGGATTTCAAAAACTGGATGCAGGTGTATACCTACTGGATGAATCCGACCGGTGACAACCTTGCCGCAATGTTCAACTACATCATCGCCGAATATTTTGAGGTTGATGTCAAGGTTGAAAAGGTACAGGAGGTTCCGACCATGGGCTTCTACCACCCTGATGCTCCGGAGTACCAGAAAGATCTGCACCATTACGAAAAATGGCTTCACAAACGGGACCGAAACGCAACAAAAAAGCGCAATATTGGCCTGCTTTTCTTCCGCAAGCACCTCTTGCAGGAGAAAGAATATATTGACAATACGATTCGTGCCATCGAAGCGAAAGGACTTAACCCTTTGCCGGTCTTTGTGATGGGTGTCGAGGGTCACGTAGCCGCCAGAGAGTGGTTTACGCACAACAACATCGACATGCTGGTCAACATGATGGGCTTTGGCTTTGTGGGCGGCCCCGCCGGAGCAACCACACCTGGCGCTTCATCAGCCGCACGCGAGGAGATTCTTGGAAAAATCAATGCCCCTTATGTAGTTTCGCAACCACTCTTCATTCAGGATTTCACCTCCTGGAAGTCGCAGGGCGTGGTGCCTCTTCAGTCTGCAATGACCTACTCGCTGCCTGAAATGGATGGCGCTGTCTGTCCGGTTGTGCTCGGAGCCATCAAGGATGGGCGCTTGCAGACGGTCCCTGACCGCCTCGAAAGACTTGCAGGACTGGCCAAAAAGTTCTCCGAGCTTCGCCAGATTCCGAACCGTGACAAAAAAGTTGCGCTGGTGGTTTACGACTATCCACCGGGTATGGGTAAAAAGGCCAGCGCGGCCCTGCTGGATGTCCCCAAAAGTATTTACAACATTCTGCTTTCGCTACGCGCTGAAGGGTATGATATCGGAGAACTGCCCGAATCACCTGAAGCACTGCTTTCAATGCTCGACAGGGCGACCGATTACGAAATTCAGGCACACGAGCAGGACTGCTTTTCCATCGACCGCGAACAGTTCAACAGTATCACCAGCAGCAGGGAGCGAGAGCGAATTGAGGGACGCTGGAGCGGCTTCCCCGGCGAAATAGCGCCAATCAAGCCCGACAAACTCTTTATCGGTGGTATCACCCTCGGCAATGTCTTTATCGGAGTTCAGCCTCGCCTCGGCATCCAGGGCGACCCTATGCGCCTGCTGTTCGACAAGGAGAATACCCCGCACCACCAGTATATTGCCTTCTATCGCTGGATCAGCCGCATTTTTGGGGCCAACGCCATGGTGCACGTCGGTATGCACGGCACCGTCGAATGGATGCCAGGTTTGCAGCTCGGCGTTACCGGCGACTGCTGGTCAGACATTCTGCTTGGAGAAGTACCCCATTTCTATATCTACCCGATCAATAACCCGAGCGAGGCCAATATTGCCAAACGTCGCGGTTACGCCACCATGATTTCACACAACATCCCTCCGCTGGCACGCGCTGGTCTCTACAAGGAGCTGCCTGCCTTCAAGGAGATGCTGAACGATTACCGTGAACGCGGGCTGCAAAATACTGCGGATGCCGAGACTGAAGAGGTGATTATCACCAAGGCACAGCAGCTCAACCTGACGGACGATTGCCCTCGCGTTCAGGGAGAGAATTTCCAGGAGTATATCAGCCGCCTCTACACCTACATGATGGAGCTTGAGGGACGATTGATTTCGAACTCGCTGCACGTTTTTGGTGAAACTCCAAAGCTTGAGACCCAGGTAACAACCATCACCGAGTACCTGAAGGTACGTGGCAACGAAAAATCGCTGCCATCAATCATCATGCAGGCCATTGGTGAAGACAGAACCTATGGGGAATACGCCTCACTGGCCACCCGGGCCCGTAAAGGTGAACAGCAGGCGATGACCGCACGTGAAACGGTCGATGGGCACACCAAAGAGTTTATCGAGCAGACCATCTTTGGCAAAAGCAACCCGACAAATCTCTTTAACAAGCTGACCAACGGTGCAAAAATTTCAGCCGATATGGTTGAGGCGATCAACGGAGCGCTGCAGGATGGCCTTGCCCTCAAGCGGGCTCTTGAGGATAACCAAAATGAGATGAAAGGATTCCTTCGCGCACTGTGCGGCGAGTATATCCCCTCGGGTTCAGGCGGCGATCTGGTTCGTGATGGCGCTGGCATTCTGCCAACCGGACGCAATATTCACGCCATTGATCCATGGCGCATTCCTTCAGAACTGGCCTTTAAACGTGGCAAACAGATTGGCGAGACCATTCTTAACCGACACCTTGAGGAGAATAACGGGGAGTATCCCGAAACCATAGCCCAGGTGCTCTGGGGACTTGATACCATCAAGAGCAAAGGTGAAGCGGTCGCCGTTATTATTCACCTCATGGGAGCCGAACCAGCCTATGATGGACAGGGCAAAATCAGCCACTATCGGCTTGTACCACTTGACAAGCTTGGTCGTCCAAGAATTGATGTGCTGATCCAGATCAGCTCAATCTTCCGCGACACCTTTGGCGTTCTGGTCGATCATCTCGACAAACTGGTCAAAGAGGCGGCCAAAGCCATTGAGCCCCACGAGATGAACCATATCAAAAAACATGTTGATGCCGCCCTGAAAGAGGGCAAAGATTTTGAGAGCGCAACATCGCGTCTCTTCACCCAGGCACCGGGTGCTTACGGCTCACAGGTTGAGGAGCTGGTCGAAGATTCAGCATGGGAGTCGGAGGATGATCTCGACAACATGTTCATCAAACGAACCGGTTTCGCATACGGTGGCAACCGTTACGGCGACCAGCAGACCGACATTCTGAAAGGGCTGCTCAGCACCGTTGACCGGGTGGTACAGCAGGTCGACTCGGCTGAGTTCGGTATTACCGATATTGACCGTTACTTCTCCTCATCGGGAGCACTGCAGCTTTCAGCCCGCCGTCGTAATCCGAAAGGTGACAATGTCAAACTGAACTACGTTGAGACCTTTACAGCCGACGTCAAGATTGACGATGCCGACAAGGCACTGAAGGTGGAGTTCCGCAGCAAACTGCTCAATCCGAAATGGTTTGAGACCATGCTTGACCAGGGGCACAGCGGGGCCGCTGAAATCAGCAACCGCTTCACCTATATGCTCGGCTGGGATGCCGTCACCAAAGGTGTTGACGACTGGGTCTACAAGGAGGCTGCCGAAACCTACGCCATGGATCCCAATATGCGCGAGCGCCTCATGAAGGTGAATCCGAAGGCCTTTAAGAACATTGTAGGTCGTATGCTCGAAGCAAGTGGACGCGGCATGTGGAGTGCCGACCCCGACATGATCGAAAAGCTGCAGGAGATCTACTCCGACCTTGAAGATCGCCTTGAGGGGATTGATGTGTAACGAACTTCACAAACCTTGAATTTTTAACGCAAAAGTCAAAACTTATACCATGAGCAGTTCGCCATTCAATGCTGAAGAACATAAAAAAATGCTCCGCTCCTATTTTAACGGGCAGGGCTTTCAGCGGTGGGCATCTATCTATGGAGACGATAAACTCTCTTCCGTACGCAATACAGTTCGCCAGGGCCACGCAGTCATGATGGACAGGGCATTTGAATGGCTGCAACAACTTGGGCTCCCGAAAGGGGCAACAGTGCTTGATGCAGGCTGCGGCACAGGACTCTTCAGTATCAGGCTTGCCAAAGCAGGCTACAAGGTAAAAGCTGTCGATATTGCCTCTCAGATGGTTGACAAGGCCAAGAGTGAAGCAATCAAGCAGGGTGTAGCGAAAAACATCGAATTCGAGGTCAACACCATTGAGTCGGTCAGCGGAAAATATGATGCTGTGGTCTGTTTTGATGTGCTGATCCATTACCCTGCCGAAGGATTTGCCCAGGCATTCGCTAACCTGAGCCGCCTTACCAAAGGAACGATTATTTTCACCTATGCTCCCTACAACAACCTTCTTGCTCTGATGCACTGGGCCGGAGGCTACTTCCCCAAAAAAGAGCGCCGCACCACAATCCAGATGATCCGCGACGAAGAGATGAAACGGGCAATGGACAAGGATCGCATGGAGGTAAAAAAGCGTGAAAAGATCAGTTTTGGCTTTTATCACACCATGCTGATGAACGCAAGCCACCGTTAAGAAAATCGCGGGAATTTTTCCACTGCCATCGGGGTTATAGAGCATGAAAACGCTATGAAGTTTTTAGAAATAAATTGTAAATTGTCAGTTCATTACTTTTTGTGAATCTATGCGGGATGCTTTTTTGTAGCTTTGCAATCCCAATTTTGTCAAAAAACATATCTGGAGGATGGAGACCGATGAAAATATTGATGGTTCAACCAAATTATCATTCAGGTGGAGCCGAGATTGCCGGTAACTGGACGCCAAGCTGGGTCGCCTACATTGGTGGTGCCCTGAAAAAAGCTGGATTCGATCAGATTAAATTTGTTGATGCCATGGCCGACGACATTCCTGACGACCAGATTGAAGCTATCATCCGCAAGAACATGCCGGATGTGGTGATGGCAACCAATATCACTCCGTCGATTTTCAAGGCGCAGGCAATCATGAAGCTTGCAAAAAAGGTGAGTCCTAAGATCAGGACGATTATGGGTGGTATTCACTCAACCTTCATGTACCCGCAGGTACTGAGTGAGGCACCTGAAACCGATTATGTTGTTCGTGGTGAAGGCGAAGAGGTGACGGTCAACCTTATCAAGGAGATTGCCGCAGGAACTGACCGAAAAAACAGAGGTGATATTACCGGTATTGCCTACCTGGATGATGATGGCAAGGTATTTGCGACCGCAGCTCACCCCGTTATCGAAGATCTTGATACACTCAGTCCCGACTGGAGCCTCTACGACTGGGATAAATATATCTATACACCCCTTGGTTGTCGGCTTGCCGTACCGAACTTTGCCAGAGGATGTCCTTTTACCTGTACCTTCTGTTCCCAGTGGCAGTTCTGGCGCCGCTACCGTGCCCGCAGCCCGAAAAACTTTGTCGATGAGATTGAGATACTGGTTAAGCAGCACAAAGTTGGCTTTTTTATCCTTGCGGATGAGGAGCCAACCATCAACAAGCAGAAGTTTGTCTCGCTTTGCCAGGAGCTTATCGACCGCAAACTTGACGTTACCTGGGGTATCAACACCCGCGTGACCGACATTATGCGTGATGCTGATTTGCTGCCCTTCTTCCGCAAGGCAGGCCTCGTCCACGTCTCACTCGGTACCGAAGCTGCAAGCCAGATGAACCTCAACCGCTTCCGCAAAGAGACCACCATTGAAGAGAACAAGCTTGCTATCAAGCTGTTGCAGAAAAACGGTATTGTAGCCGAGGCACAGTTTGTGATGGGGCTGGAGCATGAGACCCCTGAAACTATTGAGGAGACCTTTCAGCTCTGCAAGGACTGGGATCCTGACATGGCCAACTGGACCATCTACACTCCATGGCCTTTCTCTGATCTCTTCAAAGAGCTTGGTGACAGGGTGGAGGTACGCGACTACTCCAAGTACAACTTTGTGACCCCGATCATCAAGCCCGATAATATGGAGCGTGAGGATGTACTGAAGCTGGTGCTGAAATCCTATGCACGCTTCTACGCACGCAAAACCTTCTTTGGCTACCCATGGATCAAGGACCCTTACGTCCGCAAATACATGCTTGGCTGTTTAAAGGCGTTTGCACAGACAACCATTACCAAGCGCTTCTACGATATTGACCGCGTCAAAACCAAGAATCGCAAGATCGAGATTGACCTTGGCTTCGACAAGTCAAGAATTTTGACGCAGGCCGAGGTGAAAAACCTCAAGGAGCTGCGTCCGGAGATGGTTGCCGACATGAGCTTCGGTCTGAAAGAGGCTGGTTACCAGCGCGAGCACGACGAGCACAACTGGGACGAATTCGACGAGACCACCATCAAGGATCGCAACTCTTCGACTGTACGCAACTGCTGATTTCTGCCGGTTGCGAATGATACAAAAAAACCCTCCGCTTTGCCGGGGGGTTTTTCTTTTGTTGACTTCTTCCTCAGGCTGCGGACCTCCGATACAGGTGCTTCTGAAACTCAATAAAGGTTGCAAGAATCTTCTCCGTGCTGCCAAGAAGGGAGGTTCAAGCGGCATCTTCAATATCCTGCTGAAATTCTGGCAAGAGTTTTCGGATTTTACGATAAAATCAGTTTTACAATTTACCTTTCTCTGTATATTCTCCCTTGCGGCGAGAACAGTGCCACGCGCCTGTGCGTCGGAGAAAACAAAACGATTTTCAATACTACCGGGATAAAAACCTATGTCCACACGATACCTTTCAGGATCCGCCGTTGCACTGGTGACACCCTTCCGACAGGACAGATCAATAGATACCGATGCCTTGCGAAGGCTGGTGCAGTTTCATATTGAAGCGGGAACCGATATCATCATCACCTGTGGAACAACAGGTGAGTCACCAACACTTTCCGGGAATGAGCAGGCTGAAATTATCCGAACCGTTAAGGATGAGGCGGCAGGTAAGATTATGGTGGCGGCAGGAGCTGGCACCAATGATACAAAGCACGCTGTCGAGCTGGCCAAAAATGCTGAAAAGGCTGGAGCTGCCGCACTTCTCTCGGTTGCACCCTATTATAACAAGCCGTCGCAGGAGGGGATGTACCAGCATTATCGCCATATTGCCGAGGCTGTCTCAGTGCCGATTATCATCTATAATGTTCCGGGGAGAACCGGCTGCAATGTGACGGCATCAACCATCCTCAGGCTTGCCCGCGACTTTGAAAATATTGCGGCAGTCAAAGAGGCCTCAGAGAATATCAGCCAGATCTCTGAACTGCTGGAGGAGCGCCCTGCCCACTTTTCGGTGCTGACGGGTGAGGATTCGCTGATTCTCCCCTTTATGGCAATGGGTGGAGATGGCGCAATCTCGGTTGCGGCAAACCAAATACCACAGCAGATCAAGCAACTTATTGAAGCGGTCAGGCGAAACGACCTCGAAGAGGCTCGCTCAATCAACCGCCGCTATCGCAAGCTGTTAAAACTGAACTTTATTGAGAGCAACCCTGTGCCGGTCAAGTACGCCCTTGCCTGCATGGGTATGATTGAAGAGAACTACCGTCTACCACTGGTTCCACTGTCAGGCGAAAGCAAAAAGATCATCGACCAGGAGCTAAAAACCCTCGGACTCATCTAACATCATCCCCTTTTTCAGCTCCCAACCTTGCGAAGGGAGCTGAAAAACTTATAACTCCCATACCTCCTATAAAAAACAACCCTACAACAACCCGGCCAGCCCGGCCACAAAACCATCAAGCTCCACCTTGCTCCGCTTCTCCGTCACGGCAACCAGCAGCCCGGTCTCACCATGAGCTGACAGATCATAACCGGCAAAGATCTTCTGTTCGAGCATCCGCTGGACCACAATTGCGGCAGGAATAGGCGTTTCAACCACAAACTCCCTGAAAAAGGGCGACGAATACTTCAATGAAAAACCTGGTATTGCAGCAATTTTACCAGCTAAATAGTGCGCCTTCTGTGCCGACTGGGTGGCAACCTCACGAAGTCCCTCTTTGCCAAGCAGTGAAAGATAGACTGCGGCCTGAAGCGCATTGAGCGCCTGGTTACTGCAAATATTTGAGGTTGCTTTTTCGCGACGAATGTGCTGCTCGCGAGTCTGGAGCGTCAGAATAAAGCCATCCTCACCATCACGATCCTTCGTCATACCGACCAGACGACCCGGAATCTTTCGGACAAGAGGCTGTTTGACGCTGAAAAGGCCGAGGTAGGGGCCACCGAAACTCTGCGGCGTGCCCAGTGGCTGCCCCTCACCCACCGCAATATCAGCTCCATAACTGCCCGGAGCCGCAAGCAGACCCAGAGAGAGTGGATCAGCAGAGACCACAAAGAGCGCTCCCCCTGCATGAGCAATGGTGCCAAGAGCCTCAACATCCTCAAGGCAACCATAAAAGTTGGGCTGCTGAACCACAACGGCGGCAACACTCTCGTTCACCAGCGCTTTGAGTGAGGCAAGATCGCCTGCACCATCCTGAAGCACATTCTGAATGACTGCCTGATGGCCCGAAGCCTCAAGGTAGGTTTTCAGGACGGAGCTGTTAGAAGGATGCAGCTTGCCTGCCACCACCACCTGACTGCGACCGGTAACATTCATGGCCATCAACACCGCTTCGGCAAGAGCCGTCGCGCCGTCATACATCGACGCATTGGTGACATCCATCTCATAAAGACGGCAGATCAGACTCTGGTATTCGTAGATCGCCTGCAGGGTTCCCTGCGAAACCTCTGCCTGGTAAGGAGTGTAGGCGGTGTAAAACTCGCTGCGGGAGACAATGCTCTTGATGGCCGCAGGGATAAAATGGTCATAAGCGCCGCCGCCCAGGTAGCTGACGTAGTCGGAGGTGTTCCGGTTAGCCGCCGCAAGCCCTTCGAGAAGTTTGCGCACCTGAAGCTCATCCACGGCTGGAAGGAGCTCAAGCGCCCTCTTCAGGCGAATCTCTTCAGGAATATCGGCAAGAAGATCATCAAAAGAGCTGGCACCCGTGGCACGAAGCATCGCCTCTCTTTCATCCGCAGTATTGACGATAAACGGCATAGGTTACTCCCCGGTCAACTGACAGTATGCCCCTGCATCAAGCAGTGCGGCTACTGCGGCAGGATCGGCAACTTTCAGCTTGATCAGCCAACCTGCGTTATAGGGATCCTGATTGACAATTTCAGCATTGTCAAGCCCTGTGTTCACCTCAAGAATTTCACCGGCAACAGGCGCAAAAAGATCGGCGACCGTCTTGACCGCCTCAACCGTCCCGAACACCTCATGCTCTTTGAGAATGGTTCCTGCCGGTTTCAGCTCCACAAAAACAATATCGCCAAGTTCGTGCTGGGCAAAGTCAGTGACACCAACCAGCGCAGTACTGCCATCTTCAAGCAGTGTAATCCATTCGTGGTCTTTGGTATAGCGAAGAGCGGCAGGAATAGTCATGGTCAAAAGAGAGAATGTGTGTTGATGGAGTCTGCTGTGTTCTATTTAATTTTATGCTCAAGGTACTATTTTTTGGAATCCCTTCAAATCAAAGGGCAGGGCAAGTTACGCAAGTCGCTGCCTCATTGCCTCGTAGAGCAGCACCCCGGCAGTGACACTGACATTGAGCGATTCAACGCAGCCTGCCATCGGAATCCGCACAACATGGTCACAGAATTTGACTGCCTCCGGTGCCAGCCCGCTTCCCTCCATACCAAGGACAATGGCCGTCGCTTTTTTCATATCGGCATCGGTATAATTCAGCTCGGCATCCATGTCGGCAGCAATAACCTGGACATTGCACTGATGCAGAAACTCCAGAGCACGCACCAGACTCTTTACTTTGCAAATCCTGATATGGGAGAGCGCTCCGGCAGCCGCTTTATGGACAACCGCATTCACCGGTGCCCCCTTACCCTCAACAAGCACCACCGCATCGGCCGCCACGGCTTCGGCGGTTCTGATAATTGCCCCGATATTGTGCGGATCATCCAGCCCCTGCAGCACCACAAAAAGCGGGAAGGTGTTGCGGGGATTTGCAAGAACCTCTTCAAGCGAATAGTAGGTGACGGCGCTGATGAGCGCACAGACCCCCTGGTGTTTCGTGGTGCCTGCAATATCCGAGAGCTTTTCGAGCCGCGCCTTGCCGCTGACAAGCTTCAGACGGCGTGAAGTGATAACAATTTCCTTGAGTTTTGGATGAGAAGTGTTGAACTGAAAATAGATCTTCTCAATGCTCTCGGGCTTTTGCTGGAGAAGCTCAAGGACGGCATTTCTGCCATAAACAATGTTTTCGGAGTGTACCGCGTCCATGATAAACCTCTTGTCCTGGAATAGGTGTGTTGATAAAGTAAACGAAAGAGCAGGTCTAACCAGGACAATGCAAAATGAACTGCCCCGACCACCGGAGGGCCTCTCAACGGGAAAAACCGGAATCTAATTAAATTTATCAAAAATCATTTTTTTTAATATCTTTCTCGACACATTGGCCTGTTTTCTTATCAAGCGACGCTTGCTGTTGGTTGATGGCCTGCACGCCAGTACACTGCACACTTACGCATGCCTTTCATCAATACAAATCAGGTGACTGCCCGTATGACCCGCACTTTTAAAACTATGGAGGGAAATGAAGCGTTAGCTCATATCTCTTATCGCACCAGTGAAGTAATTTGTGTCTATCCCATTACCCCGGCATCACCGATGGGTGAGTATTCGGAGATGTGGTCTGCCGAGGGGAAAAAAAACATTTGGGGAACCGTACCGAAAGTTGATGAATTGCAGAGTGAAGCTGGCGCAGCGGCGGCCGTTCACGGAGCGTTGCAGACTGGCGCTCTGACCACGACTTTTACGGCATCACAGGGCTTGCTGCTCATGATTCCGACCATGTACAAGATTGCAGGTGAATTGACCCCCTGCGCCATTCACGTCTCGGCCCGTGCACTTGCCGCACAGGGACTCTCGATCTTCGGCGACCACAGCGATGTCATGTCGGTGAGGGGCACAGGCTTTGCATTGCTGGCATCAAGCTCAGTGCAGGAGGTGATGGATATGGCTCTCATTACCTCGGCTGCAACGCTTGAGTCGAGAGTGCCTTTTCTCCACTTCTTCGACGGCTTCAGAACCTCACACGAAATTTCCAAAATCGAGGTGATCCCCGACACGATTATCAAGGAGATGGTCAACGACGATCTGGTCATCGCTCACCGCGATCGCCGTCTTAGCCCTGATGCACCGGTGCTTCGCGGAACATCCCAGAACCCTGATGTCTATTTCCAGGCGAGAGAGACCGTCAATGGCTACTACAATGCCTGCCCTGAGATTACCGAAAAAGCAATGGCCAAATTTGGCGAGCTGACCGGACGGCACTATAAGCTTTACGAATACTATGGCGCTCCCGATGCAACACGGGTCATCGTCCTGATGGGTTCAGGTGTTGAAACAGCACGTGAAACCATGGAATATCTCAATAAACAGGGGGAAAAGGTGGGGGTTATCCATCCCCGTCTCTTCCGTCCTTTTGATGTTGATCGTTTTGTCAAGGCATTTCCAGCCTCGGTTACTTCTGTTGCGGTGCTTGACCGTGTCAAGGAGCCCGGCAGCGCAGGCGAGCCACTCTACCTCGACACCGTCAATGCGCTGCATGAGGCGGTGCAGAATGGCCTGCTGAAATCGGTGCCAACCATTATTGGCGGTCGATACGGCCTCTCATCAAAGGAGTTCACTCCGGCGATGGTGAAAGCGGTGTTCGACAACCTCGCAACGGTAAAACCCAAAAATCACTTCACCGTTGGCATCAACGACAATGTCACCAACACCAGTCTCGACTACGATCCCTCCTTTGCTATTGAAGCGGATGAGATGTTCAGGGCTCTCTTCTACGGCCTTGGATCGGATGGTACAGTGGGCGCAAACAAGAACAGTATCAAGATTATTGGTGAAAACACCGATAATTTTGCCCAGGGTTATTTTGTCTACGACTCCAAAAAATCAGGTTCTATCACCACGTCGCATCTGCGATTTGGGCCGGAACAGATTCGTTCGGCCTATCTTGTAACCGAGGCTCAGTTTATCGGCTGCCACCACTGGATCTTCCTCGAAATGCTCGATCTGGTTAAAAATCTCCGAAAAGGGGGAACGCTGCTGTTAAATTCTCCTTATGCGGCTGATGAACTTTGGGAAAAACTGCCAAAGATTGTACAGCAACATCTGATCAGCAAAGAGGCAAAACTCTATACCATAGATGCCTACAAGGTTGCTCACACCAGCGGAATGGGCCAGCGCATCAACACCATCATGCAGGCCTGCTTTTTCGCCATATCCGGTGTGCTGCCCCGTGAGGAGGCTGTAGAAAAGATCAAGAGCGCCATAAAGCATACGTACGGCAAGAAAGGTGATGAGGTGGTGAACCAGAATATTCAGGCGGTCGACAAAACTCTCTCCAATCTGCATCAGGTCACTCTCGGTTCGACGGCTGACAGTATCAAGGAGCTGAGGCCAACGGTGGTTGGCAATGCGCCTGCATTTGTCAGCAACGTCCTGGCGAGAATCATTGCCGGCGATGGCGACAACATTCCCGTCAGTGACTTTCCGGCAGATGGTACCTACCCGACCGGCACTGCAAAATTTGAAAAACGCAATCTGGCTGATGAAATCCCTGTCTGGGAACCTTCAGCATGTATCCAGTGCGCAAAATGCGCTTTTGTCTGTCCTCATGCAGCCATCCGCGCCAAGGTTTATGCTCCCGAGAATCTGGCAGATGCGCCAGCCACCTTCAAAAGCACTGCGGCCAAAGGGACAAGCTGGGATGGGATGCGCTACACGATACAGATTGCCCCTGAAGATTGCACCGGCTGTGAAATTTGTGCGCGGATATGCCCCGGCAAGGATAAGAGCAGCGGCGCAAAAGCGCTGGTCATGAGCCCGCAGTTGCCTCTGCGCAAATCAGAAGCTGAAAACTGGGAGTTCTATCTTTCAATACCTGAATATGATCGCAGCAAAATCAACACCCGGCTGATCAAGGAGCAGCAGCTTCAGCAGCCACTCTTCGAGTTTTCCGGAGCCTGCACCGGCTGCGGTGAAACCCCCTACGTCAAGCTCTTGACCCAGTTGTTCGGCGATCGCCTGGTCATCGGAAACGCCACAGGCTGCTCATCAATCTATGGTGGCAACCTTCCGACGACTCCTTACACCACCAACTCCTGTGGTCGCGGTCCGGCGTGGTCCAACTCTCTGTTTGAAGATGCAGCAGAGTTTTCACTCGGGTTCAGAATATCTATTGACAAGCAGCGGGAGTATGCCGGTGAGCTCCTGAAGAGAGTGGCCTCAGAGGTCGGAGAAACTCTGGTCAAGGAGATTCTTGAAGCACATGAAACCAATGAGGTTGAAATTGCAGCGCAGAGAGCGCGTGTCGCTCTGTTAAAAGAGAAGCTGGTGCCGATAACCTCTTCTGATGCACGTAACCTGCTTTCACTGGCAGATATGCTGGTCAAGAAGAGTGTCTGGGGTGTCGGCGGCGATGGATGGGCCTACGATATCGGCTATGGTGGCGTTGACCACGTAACGGCTGGCGATAAGAATGTCAATCTTCTTGTGCTCGACACAGAGGTCTACTCCAACACCGGTGGGCAGGCATCAAAGGCCACACCAAAAGCTGCCGTGGCAAAGTTCTCAACGGCGGGACGGACCGTAACAAAGAAGGATCTTGGCATGATTTCGATGAGCTATGGTAATGCCTACGTCGCGTCGGTGGCGTTTGGTGCCAGAGATGAACAGACACTGAAAGCATTCCTTGAGGCAGAGGCCTACGACGGGCCGTCGATTATTATAGCCTACTCGCACTGTATTGCGCAGGGCATCAACATGGCTACCGCTCTTGACAATCAGAAGGCAGCGGTTGACTCAGGTCACTGGATTCTCTATCGCTATAACCCTCAACTGTTACTGGAGGGCAAAAACCCGTTGATTCTTGACTCGAAAAAGCCAAAAATTCCGGTTGCACAGTTCCTCGATATGGAGAATCGCTTCAGAATGCTCAAAAAGAGCCATAAAGCTCTTGCTGAGGGCTACTATGAGGCCATCCAGAAAGAGGTGGATGCGCGTTGGGCACACTATGAATATCTGGCTGCACGCCATTTCGATGAGCTGAAGTAGACGCTCTCGCGGCACCCGCACAATTCGAAGGCCACTTTCGCTTTATTACGCAGCGAAAGTGGCCTTCCCTTTTTTCTGACTTGGCTTTTATTTGCTTTTGAGCTTTTTGGCCCGCTCCAGAATCTCACCTGCCTTCTGGCTGTTGCCAAGCTTTTCGTACACGGCACTGAGATGATCAAGGATTTCAACCTCTCCTGAATTGAGCCTTCCTGCTTTTTCAAGGAACTCTCTTGACTCTTGATACCTGCCCATTTTAAAAAGCACCCATCCAAGCGTGTCGAGATAACTTGAGTTGCCAGGCTCACGGGTAACCGCTTTTGTTGCAAGCTCTCTGGCTCGGGAAAGCGATCTGCCCTGACCAGCAAAAATATAGGCAAGATTGTTCATCATCAGAATGTTATCGGGCTCGACACGAAGAATACTCTCGTAGAGACGAATACATTTGCGATACTGTCCCAATTTATCATAACAGAGGGCAAGGGTACTGTTCGCCTGCAAATAGAGCCACTTCTCCTTTATAGAATTCTTTGAGCGAACCACTTTTTCAAGCAGAAACAGAGCCTTTTTGGTATTGCCTGTCTGAAAAAGAAGTTCTCCCTCCAAAACCTGAAGTGTCAGGGTTAATCGCGGATTTCCGGAGTGATGCTTTTGAATAGCTGTAATCATCAGATTTGCTGGCTCAACATAAGCACTCTCTTTGGTGGCTCGAACCACAAACAGCCGCGCCAACTCTATTTTTTGATCGAGAGTTGCATGGGTGCCTGTATAAAATTGTGCCAGATCCTGACGATATGCCGCAATGTTGCCCGACTGCACTGCGCTTTCAAAAAGCATAAGCCATGCTGAGAGCGCACGAGGGTTGTCTTGCAGCAACTCTCTGAAGGTCTTGATGGCGAGATCATACTGGGCCGTCTGGAGATAAAGCTGGCCAAGGGTAAAAAGCAGCCTCTCTTTCCCTGCTCCATGCTCAAGAGTGGCAAGTTGACGATAACGATCGGCAGCTTGCCTGTAATTATTCATCTGATGGGATATCCCCCCAAGCAAGGTGACATAATATTTATTGTCAGGATTAAGCTGAACACTTTTTTCGCTATGTACTCGGGCCGAATCGATACTTCCAAGAGCGATGTAAGCTCTTGAAAGAGCATAGTGGAGCGCAGCATTATCGGGATCAGTCATCAACAACTTGGCATAGCGCTCAACGGCGTTCTGATTGTCTCCTTTAGCACTCTGCAAGAGCGCAGCAACAAATTCTCGGCGATGATCATCAGCGACAGAGTCGTACCGGCCTGTACCATTGGCAAGCAGTGGCAAGGAGAGAAGATGAGAGAGAAAAACAGCGGAGAAAAAAATACATATCTTACTGATCCGGCTGTGCATCGAACAAGGGATAGTCATGGGTATCAGATGCGGTTGAAAAACGGATAAATGCCTGGCGAGTAGCAACTCGTCCTCTGGTCGTCCTGGTTAAATAACCTGCCTGGATAAGGTATGGCTCATAGACCTCTTCAATGGTATCACGCTCTTCACCAACCGAGACAGCAAGAGAGGCTATACCGACAGGGCCACCGTTAAATTTATTGACAATGGTCTCCATAATTTTTTTATCCATCTCATCCAGCCCCTCTTCATCAATTTCAAGACAATCAAGAGTTTTCATGGCAACGGCCTTGCTGATTGTGGCAACACCATCAACCTGCGCAAAATCTCTGGCCCGCCTGAGCAGCCTGTTGGCTATACGGGGAGTCCCTCTTGATCGTCCGGCAATTTCAGTTGCCGCCGCAGTGTCAACACCAATGCCTAAAATAGCCGATGCCCTGATAATGATCCGCTCAAGAAGTTCGGGTTCATAATAGTCAAAGCGACTGTTGATACCGAATCGTGCCCTGAGAGGAGAGGTCAACAAGCCCGACCTGGTGGTAGCACCAACAAGGGTGAAGGGTTCAATACGCAACTGCACCGCCCTTGCGGAGGGGCCGCTGTCGAGCATGATATCTATCCGAAAATCCTCCATTGCCGAGTAAAGGTACTCCTCAACCGTTGGCGGCATGCGGTGAATTTCGTCGATAAAAAGCACATCCCCCTTCTGTAAACCTGTCAACAGCCCTGCAAGATTGCCTGCCTTGTCGAGCAGTGGCCCCGAAGTGGCCTTGATACTGCTTCCCATCTCGGAAGCGATAATATAGGCAAGCGTGGTCTTGCCCAAGCCTGGCGGACCGGATAACAACACATGATCAAGCGCATCACCCCGCATCCGGGCCGCAGAGATGAATACTTTGAGGTTGTCAGTCAGCCGTTGCTGCCCCGCAAAATCCTCCATTCGTATTGGCCGTATCTGTTCATCAATCCTTGACTCGACCGCATCAGGTGGTGTATTCAGCAATTCTATTCTCAAACAGGCAAGAGATTACAGGTTGAACGGTCGCTCAAAGTTTTATTCTGGGATCTGCAACTGCATAAAGCACGTCAGCAAAAAGATTGCCCAGCACAATCAGAGAGCCAGAAATAAAGGTGTTGGCAATAATCAGTGGATAATCCCGGGAAAAAATAGCCTCCACTGTTACTCTGCCCATCCCGGGAAATGCAAAAATTACCTCAATAAAAAGGGCACCGCTGAAAATAAAAGGAAGTGAACTGCCCATAATGGTTATTACCGGAAGCAGTGCGTTGCGAAGAGCGTGGCGGAAAATCACCAGGTTCTCTGGCAAACCCTTTGCCCGTGCGGTACGAATATAGTCCTGCCGGATAACCTCAAGCATGCTCCCCCTGACATAGCGTGCAATACCTGCCGCCCCGTTAATACTGAGCACGGTGACGGGTAAGATAAGATGCCAAATTCGGTCAAGCACAAAACCAAGAGGGCCAAAACCCTCCGCCCCAATTTCGTTCAGCCCTGACGTTGGGAAAAGGGGGAACTTCAAGGCAAAAAGAATAATCATCATCAAGGCAAACCAGAACTCCGGCATCGAATAAAAAAAGAGGGCCGTCACAGTTAACAAACGGTCTATAAGGCTGTTCTGGCGAACGGCGGAAATAATGCCGATAAGAATGCCAAACGTAAAGTTGGCAACAAGCGTCAGCAAGGCAATGGTGATGGTGATAGGCAGTGCGCTGGCAATCACCTCAACAACCGGTTGCTGTGCCCGGCTGAAACTGCGCCCGAAATCCCCTTGTAGTACATTGCCAAGCCACTTGACATACTGAACCGGCAGCGGGTCATTGAGACCATACTGCGCCCTGATCTGCTCGGCAACATTGGGGCTTATCCCTGGCTGAATAAAAAAAGCTGCCGGATCACCCGGAGCAAGCCTGATGATAAAAAAGGTGAGGGTCAACACCCCGAAAATCAGTGGTATGGCAATCAGTAACCGTTTAAAAATATATCTCAGCATAACATTTTACTGCGCAATGTTGGCGGAAGGGCGCAGCCTCCAGTCATCAATATTATAAAAAGAGCCAGCGATATTAAGCTCCTCTCCCTCAATTCTCTTACTGAACCCCTGGGTCTCCTTCATCCAATAAAGGAACGTTACCGGCTGATCGCGATGAAGAATCTCCTGATACTCCAGCCAGTAAGGTTTTGCTCCGGTTGGATCCATCTTCTGCTTTGCCAGCTCACAGAGTTGATCAAGACGTGGATTCTGGTAGCCGGTAAAGTTAAAACGGCTTTTGTTGAGATCTGAACCCCACACATCCAGCGGATCTATCTCCAGCCCAATAGCCCAGCCAGCCATCCAGGCATCAAGCTTGCGTTGATGAAGGTTTTCAAAAAAGACATTGGATTCCTGGACATCCAGCTTGCACTCAATGCCGATTGAGCGCAAATTCTGCTGAATAATAACACTCGCATAGTTTCTACGGGCATTACCTGAATTGGTATAGAGCACAAAACTGAACCGTCTGCCCTGTTTTTGCAGAATGCCATCCGATCCCGGAAGCCAACCCTCTGCCTTAAGCAACGCTGTTGCTCTGGCCGCATCAAAACCATGAGGCGTAAGACGCTCGTTATAGGCCCATTTCAGTGATGGTGAGATGTCGGTATTACAGATCACACCATATTCTTTAAGATAGCCATCAATAATTGATTCGCGATCAATGGCACTCGTGAGGGCAAGACGCACCCTGGCAGAACCAAAAAGTGGGTGGGGAATCACTTTGCCGCTTTTGTGATACTCTTTCTGGTCGATATTGGACCAGCCGACATAATCGTACACCCTGAGACCAACCGTTTTTACGTCGATACCACTGTTTTCTTTGAGAAGAGCAGTAAAATCTTCGGGCTTGATGTTTTCAACCACATCTACTGCGCCAGTCTGAAGCTGCGTCAGGCGTACCGTGTAATCGGGCACCACCCGGAAGGTGATCAACGGAATATTTCCCGGCTTGGGAAGAGTTGACTTCGGGCTTGAAGCCAGAACCAGCTCCTGCTGCTGCTTCCAGCTCTTCAACAGATAAGGGCCAGCGCCGAGCGGGGTGATATTGAGAGGTGCGTTGCGAAACTCCTCCGGCTTTACATTTTTCCATCGGTGTGCAGGAAGAGGGGTCAGCGAGGTATGAAACAGTGCAAGATGCTCCGGCACCGGTTTGTAAAATCTGAACACCAGCGTTGCAGGATTTGGGGTTTCAATGGCTTTGTCGAAATCAACCTGCCCTTTGTCGGCACCTACAAGCTCAGCAAGATACTGCTGACGGGCGCTGGCAACAACGGGATTACCATACAACCTGTAGGTAAACTTGAAATCACCCGACACGACAGGCTTGCCATCATTCCAGAAGGCATCGTTTCGGAGCGTGTAGGTGAGTGTCTTATGATCGGCAGAGAAACTCCAGCTCCTGGCAATCGCCCCTTTCGGTGTTTTCTGCGCCTGTCCGGATGTCGTTTTCCGAAGTTTCTTTTCAAGAGCAATATAATTCATCAACCCTGTTTCAGTATCAAACTCACTCTGTAAAAGAGATGGATAGACAAGACCGATAATATTGCTTGAGGTAACAGTGCTCCCAAGCACGGGATTGAGATAATCAGCATCACCAAGCATTGCAATGACGAGCGTGGAGTCCATCGCTGTACGAGCCTTGCTATCTCCACCACTCTTCACCCCACAGGAGGAGAGCGCCATCAACACCGTAAGCAAAAAAAGGCTGTACAGAGAGCTGCCTGGCGGAGAAAACCACTTGCCCTGCTCAATCATGAGTCTCCTCCTCTGTATTGTCGCTATTGATTACGTTATTTATTCTTTTGGTCAACGCTTCGGCAGCAACATAATTAGAGTATCGCTTCAAGAGAAAATTAAGAGCAACAACTTCGATGATAACTGTAATATTTTTTCCAGGAAAGATGGGCAGCTCGACCTGTGGAACTTCTACACCAAGAATCCTGGTAGACTTAAGATCCAGACCAAGTCGTTCATACGCTATCTCCTTGTTCCATTCCAGGAGTTCAACAACAACCTGCACCTCCTTTACCTCCCGGATGGCCCGGATTCCAAAATTGGCCTTCACATCGACCACGCCAAGACCCCGAATCTCCATAAAATGGTCGATAATATTGTTTCTTTTTGCTGAGAGCGCCATCGACTCCCCTTTCCGGCGAATAACCACCACATCATCAGCAACAAGCCCATGGCCTCGTTCAATGAGATCAAGAGCAATCTCGGATTTCCCGAGCCCACTTTTTCCGGTCAGCAAAACACCAACGCCGTACACATCAACCATTGAGCCATGATACTGCTGATAAAGCGAAAAATGGTCATCGAGAAAGTCAGTAATATTGTAAATGGTTTTGGTGGAGGAGCACCTGGTAATGTAGACAGGGATACCCGCTTTGGTAGCCATTTCAAGCAAGCTTGGTGATAGCTTGTTATTACTGGTCAGAATGATGCAGGGCATCTTGAAGCGGACAAGATTCTGAAAAGCCAGATTCCTGGCATACTCATCAAGGTGATTGAGAAATCGCGTCTCTGTATTACCGAGAATCTGAACCCGTTTGTAGGTAAAAAGATTGGTGAAACCTGCAAGAGCAAGTCCCGGACGATGAAGATCACGCTCGAAAATCCGGCGTTTAGTCTCATCAACACTATTGAGTCGCTTCAGTTTGATATCGTACTTGTCGCCGATCGTATCAAAAAATTCCGCAACCGTTATGGATCGCTTTTTTAACCCTTTTTGATCAAAATTCATGGCCTCAGCAATCGATATGTTAATAATCCAGCAGAAAAAACTGCGAGGCATTCTCTTGTGCACCCCGCAGTTCCCCTCATCATGCCATCATTGCATTTTTTCCTTGTGCCTCAAAAGCTGACGGCTCAGCGCCTCAACACAGGTATCGATGGTCTGTTCATAAGCAGTACCAGCCTCTTTTGCCACAAAAACATTCTGTGGCACATGAACAGTTATCTCTGCAAGCTTGTTCTTTTCAAAATCATTTTTTTGATGATCCAGTATAACATGACAACTGATGATACCAGGATAAACCCTTGTCAGTGCAAGCACTGCATTGCGAGCATACTCCTCTATGGTGCTGTGATTGTTTGAATGGCGAAGAGTGACAGTAACATTGACCGTGTCATTGGTTACAACTTTTGTCATAAAAACCTCCGTTGAAATAAGGTGAACGTAATGAAGGAACAAGACCCGGAATAGAGAAAATATCCCGTGCCCATAGTAGATCTATGCGTTGGGATGCGCTTTCTGGTAAACCTCCTTCAAGCGATCAAAAGTAACATGAGTATAAATTTCAGTTGTTGACAGATTGCTGTGACCAAGCATTTCACTGACACTTTTGAGATCTGCTCCGCTGTTCAAAAGATGGGTAGCAAACGAGTGTCGAAGCAAGTGAGGATTTTTCTTGTTCTGCTCAGTAACATCAGCAAGATATTTTCTGGTCAATCTCTGGATAAGCATCGGATAAAGCTTTTTGCCTCTTTTGGTTATAAAAACATAAAGTGGCGCTGGCACCTCACCATCCTCTCCTATTCTAAAGAAGTTTCTCCTGACTTCAAAATATTTTTTAAGCGCATCGACGGTCGGTTGCCCCACGGGAACAATTCTCTGTTTTCTCCCCTTACCGGTCAATTTGACAAATCCTCTCTCCAGATCGAGCGATCCCATCGTCAGCTCGGTCAATTCAGAGAGACGAAGCCCACTGCCATACAACAGTTCGAGAATGCTCCAGTCGCGATTATGCACAAAAGAGGCTTCGAGAGTACTCCCCCACTTCATGGAAAGCTCAGATGAACTGGAGGAAGAGAGCCTGTCAAACAACTTTTGTGTCTGCTGCTCAGTTAAAAATGCAGGTACCCGATGCGGATATCTGGGGGCAACAAGAGAGGAGAAAAGAGTATTTTTGACAGAGCCAATATCTTTCATGTATCGATAAAAGCTTTTCACTGCAGCAAGTTTTCTGGCAATGGATCGGGGCTGAACTCCCCGCTGCATCAAGGAAGCCATAAAAAGCCTGACATCGACTGCCGTGATCTTTTCGGGATCAAGAGTGGCAAGATCGTCGAGCTGAAAATGGTTCACAAGAAAAGAGAAAAACTGAACCAGATCAGTTCTGTAGGCAAGAACCGTATTCAATGATAAATTTCTGTGGCTCATGAGATGACCTAGAAAGCCAGCCACAGGAAAAGCGGCTCCCTGAAAAAGAGGCGGCAAAGAAAATATCGCAGCATCCTTCATGAGAGCGCGACACAGATCAGCTCCTCTTTTCCCTTGAGATAATATAAATTATCGCCCTGGATCAGAAAATTGTTCAGGCGGGGTTTTTCTGCCGCCTCCTCCATACACTCCTCATAAACCAGACAATCTGACCGCCAGACAACAAGTGTGGAGCGCCAGACTCCCGACGAGGCTGGCCGTTCGTGTAATGCGGCAACCGTGACTGAACGCTGAACAAGATACTCGCACCGACACGCATCCGAAACGGAAACCCCCAGCAAGGCAAGGCGCTCTTCGGCCATCCCCCCCATAATAAACTCCGGCAGAATAATGTGCTGTCGATCCTCCTCCGGCAGAGCATTCTCCCTGATGGCATGAACTTGATGACTCTCAAGAGCTACTTTGTTGAGAACAGAGCCACGTAACGGGTCGACAAGCAAAAACTCCCGCTCCGGAAATCCGTTAAAAAGCGAGGTTCGACAGACGAGAAACTCATCGCCAGGATTGGCGATATACGAAATATCCGGGCGTGACCAAACCACCTCTCCCGCCCTTAAATCAAGCGCCCACAACCCCTGGTGTTCGGGACTGTGTGGCTGACAAGCATAGCAGTAAACAAGGGAATCCCTCACCGTTTCAATTCCGGTAAACCACCCCTCACCAGCAGGGAGGGAATGATAATGATCCATTAAAAGATAGTTATCACGAAACAGGCAACCAGTGGAGGTCTCTATCCCAAAAAAAAGGGCCTGCCTGCTGGCTGAAGAGCGCTTCTGGCCGATGAGATCACCTGTTTCAGTAAACATCATCTGCCACACCAGGTACCCATGGCCAGCATCATAACGCCAGCGAACCGCAAGCTGCTCTCTATGATTGTTCATCTTCTGCTCATCTTGTGGATATTCACGGCAATCGGCATGGCTCCCCCTGAATATTTTTTCGGTATCGAAGATATGGTAAAATTATTTTCAGCAGCCAGCTCCAGAAACTGTTCCGCCATTCTTCTGCGTGGATCGGCAATGTAGGCGACCCCGCCCGGTGCCAGCAACTTGTCAATCGCCGTCACAATGGGAAGCAAATTCACCCTCTCGTATAGCACATCGGCTGCAAACAAAAGGTCAAACTGTTCCCTGCACTGCACCAGACGCCAGTCGAGCCTTTCACAAGAGAGAGTGGCCCTGTTTTTGAGGCCATTGTAACGGATAAAACGAAGCGCCTCAAGTGAGTAGTCTGTAGCCAGAGCCGTCGCACCTTTCCACGCGGCAACAATCGAAGCCATTCCGATACCAGCACCTATCTCAACCACACGATGCCCTTCAAGCTGAAGCTCATCGGCAATAAATGAGGAGAGCGTTATTGCCGATGGCCATATCTCCGCCCAGTAGGGCATCTGCTCATCTTTAACAAACTCCTCTGGCGATATTCGGTCAAGGAGGGCATAGCTGTCGAGCACACTTAAAAAGGTAAACGATTGCCCCCCAAACGTATAGTGTGTCTCCGTCAGATCGTACTCAGCCGCCAGCTCCTGGTAGAGCAATGGAAGTGCGGAACCCGCACTCTCCTGTGATACCTGCATCATTGCCATACTGTTACTTCGAAAAAACCGAACAAAACAAAAGCGAACTTACCGAAAATCGCGATGGATTTCTATTTTGCACCAGAAAAAAGCCCTCATCCTGTCAAAAGTAAACCCTGATACCCGATGAAAAAAGAGATACTTGAACTTTTCGACAATACCTATCCCGACAGGGACTATACCATCGAAATTGTCAACCCGGAATTTACCTCCGTCTGCCCTATTACCGGACTTCCTGACTTTGGCACCATTACCCTCCGCTATGTGCCTGACAAGAGCTGTGTTGAACTGAAGTCGCTGAAATACTATTATCTTGAATTTCGCAATGCAGGCATCTTCTACGAAAACATTACGAATAAAATCCTTGACGACCTTACCGATCTTCTTCAGCCACGATCACTGTCCGTCATTACTGAGTGGAAAGCACGGGGAGGGATTACTGAGACCGTCACCGTCCACTACAGCGCCAAAGAATAAAGCGGAAAGCAAAAAGCCTCAGGGAGAAACGCTGAGGCTTTTTGAACACTACGGAGAAAAACGTACGCTGATCAGTATTTATCAAGCCCCTCATTCAGGAACTGCATGATTTTTGTAGCATCCTCATTATTAATCATACCAGATGGACCACCGCCTTTCTCCTGCATCAACTTGACGACCACATCAATCTTGCCTCTCTTTTTGTATTTGCTTTTAAGAACGTCCATTGTGGAAAGCTGAGAATGACAAACATTGCATTTGGCAGTCCAGAGAGCTTTTGCACCCGGGAAATCAAAGCCTGGAGGGGCAACAGGAACATTCGCAGACAAAATCGGCTTTTCAAGCCATGCCTTTAACTGATCAACAGAACGGATTGAGGAACCATCCATCATTGAAGTACGTCCCAGATTGGCTTGACCTGAATTGGAACGAAGTATCCCGCCAGGTACGAACCAGAGAGAGGCAAACATGACTGCAACAATAGCAATAATACTGAGAGGAAAACTTAAAAACCATTTGGAGCTGATTCTGGAGGACATTTTGCCAAGACCCATGATGACGGCAGAAGCAAAACAAATCAACGTCAGCCACCCTCCAAAAGCCTTTAATGGCGTTAAAATATTAGAGATATTTTTGGCGGGCACCTCATAACCGGTTAAAAACGAGACCCCGAAAAAAAACGACCCCATTAAGGCGGCGCCACCTGCTGCTAAAGCAAGAAGCTTCCCATTTGATTTGTTGTCCATGGCAGGTAGTGAATTAGGTGTTAGCAACTTACCCGAAAATTATAGGAAAAGATAAGCATAAATAGTAAAGCCAACAAACAGAAACTCTGAAAAAGGTGGCCTATTATGAAATGACAGGCCAATTCGAACACTGAACAGTCACGATAAAGAAACTTCATTTGTAACTTCCTGCTTTTTTTAGAATACTAAAGGAAATGCAGCATTTATCCAAAAGCACTCTTGTAACCTTATGATCACCACCACCAGCAGTATCATTGATTTTGAAAAAGCTGAACGCGATTTTTTGTTCCTACTTCACTGCTTTCAGGAGGTACTTCGTGACCTTGGTGAGAGTGATCTGGCAGACCATCTCCCCTGGCAGAATGCGGGCAAGCCTCTGGAAGAGTATCCCGATAACGAACGCGCCCTCCAGGCCTTTTCCATTTTTTTTCAGCTCCTCAACATGGCCGAAGAGAACTCCGCTGCCCAGAATCGACGCGCCCTTGAAGCTGAACATGGACTGGCCCATCTCACCGGACTCTGGGGCAGAACACTTCTGCGTTTCAGGGAACTCGGGATTTCAGAAACAACCATATCCGACCTGCTTCCCCAGGTCTCTATAGATGCCGTGCTCACCGCACACCCCACCGAAGCAAAACGCAAAACTGTGCTTGAACAGCATCGTCAACTCTATCTTCTTGTCGTCAAGAGAGAGAACCAGATGTGGACACCGCTCGAACAGCTTGATATTCGAAATGAGATAAAGGTAGTGCTGGAGAGGCTCTGGAGGACAGGAGAGATCCTGTACGAGAAACCGGATGTCTCTGATGAGCGGAGAAATGTGATTCACTACCTCCACAACATTTTTTCAGAAGTGCTTCCCATGCTCGACAAGCGCCTTCTGCAGGCATGGCAGGAGAGTGGATTCAACACCGGCAAGCTCTCCGATCCCAACTCGTTGCCCAGGCTCAGCTTCGGCAGTTGGGTTGGTGGTGACCGTGACGGCCATCCACTTGTAACAGCAGTGGTTACCGAAGAGACACTTGCCGACATGCGCCGTAATGCCCTGAAACTTGCCCTGCGTCATCTTACCGAGCTTGCCTCCAAATTAAGCCTCTCCCAGCGACTTCAGAGGCCGGAAGAACAGCTTGCCCGCCGGATTGCAACACTCAGCAACAAACTCGGAAAAGCAGGTTTTGATGCGCTCCAGAGAAATCGTCATGAGCCGTGGCGGCAGTTTCTGAACCTGATGATAGCATCGCTTCCTTTTGAACTGGATACCCTCGAAAACGTGAGCATGAATCATGAGAGCTGCCGTTACAAGAGTTCCGATGAACTGCTGGATGACCTTTCGCTTCTGCGACACTCACTGCTCAACGTTGGGGCGCAGCATCTTGCCGATACCGAGGTACTGCCGGTCTACAGAATTATACAGACTTTCGGGTTTCATCTCGGCAGGCTGGATATCCGCCAGAACAGCCACATTCATGAACTTGCAGTCTGCCAGCTCATGAATGCGGCTGGCATGAATGGAGACACTTTTCTGGAGTGGGATGCAAGCGCCAGAAGAGTCTTTCTTGACCGTGAGCTGGAGTCACCCCGACCATTTACCCATCCCGATATGACCGCCGGAGCTGAGGCGGAAGCGGTACTTGCCTGCTACAAGGTCTTGCTGAACCACTGCAAACGGTATGGCACCAAAGGGGTTGGATCCCTCATTGTGAGCATGACCAGAAACGCCTCGGACCTTCTTTCAGTCTACCTTTTTGCCCGGGAAGTGGGGTTGATGACTCCGACCAATCAAGGTGATGCCTGCATTCTGCCAGTTGTTCCGCTCTTTGAGACCATCGAAGATTTGAGAAAAAGCGCTGAGATACTCAGGGAGTTTCTCAGCCACCCCGTCACACAGCGAAGCCTTGATGAACAGAAAAGAAGAGCTGGCAGAGCAACCAGAGTGCAGAATGTGATGATCGGATACAGCGACAGCAACAAGGATGGAGGTATTTTTGCCAGTACCTGGACTCTCTACCGGGCACAGGAGGCATTGCTTCAGGCAGGCAGAGAGTGTGACACCGACATCCTTTTTTTTCATGGAAGGGGCGGAAGCATCAGCCGGGGAGCTGGACCAACCCATCGCTTTATTATGGCACAACCATTTGGCTCCTTTAAAGCAGGAATATGCGTTACCGAACAGGGCGAGACCATAGCACAAAAGTACGCCAATCGTATTACTGCCGTCTATAATCTTGAACTTTTCATGGCAGGAGCTGCAGGGGCACTGATAAAACAGCATGTTGGGGAACATCGGCCACACCCTCTCGAACCAGTCATGGATCTGCTCTCCGAAAAAAGCAGACAGGCATACAGGGAGTTGATCCATGCGGATGGGTTTCTCACCTTTTTCCGCGAAGCCACTCCTATTGATCTTATCGAATCAAGCCGAATTGGCTCCCGCCCCTCCCGAAGAAGTGGAAAAACAAGTCTGGATGACCTGCGAGCCATTCCTTGGGTCTTCAGTTGGAATCAGGCTCGCTTCTCTCTTTCTGGATGGTATGGGGTTGGCAGTGCCCTTGAATACCTTCACGAAAACACCCCTGAAACCTTCGAGGAGATCCGTAACCGGAGCTACGCATGGCCACCAATCCGCTACATTATCAGCAATGCCGATACAAGTCTGGCAGCAGCCGATCTGCAGATTATGCGTCAATACGCATCACTGGTCAACGACCAAAGTATCAGGGAACGCATCCTCGGCATGATTGAGGCAGAATATCAACGTACCAAAAAATTTATTGAACTGCTTTTTTCCAAGCCTCTTGCAACGCAGCGCATCAATGTCAACAAATTTATTGCCCCGAGACGAGAAGGGCTTGAAATGCTGCATCTGCAGCAGATCAAGCTGCTCAGGCAATGGAGAGAACTCCAGCAAGCAGGAAAAACTGAGGAATCAGAAAATCTGCTCGTGGAACTCTTCTTGACCGTCAATGCCATTTCGGGCGGGTTGCGGACCACTGGATAGTGGAGCAAGGGACAATTGACAACGGAGAATGAACCAGTGGAAGAGGAAAGAATACGGTGACAAGATCCAGGGAAAAAAAGAAATAGTAACGTATTATTGTTATCATTTACTTACTTTGCGTATAATTACTGAAATCACTCACTTTCTTTGCCATGCTCTCCATCCTTAGCGCTGCTGCGCTGATTGGTATTGATGCCCTGAAGGTTACTGTTGAAATCAACGTTACGGCAGGAATTCCCTCTTTTACGGTGGTGGGGCTGCCAGATAACGCAATCAGGGAGAGCCGGGAGAGAATATTGACTGCCATCAGAAATTCAGGGTTTATTATCCCCCCCAAAAAAATTACCGTCAACCTTGCCCCGGCAGATATTAAAAAGGAGGGTACCGCTTTTGACCTCCCTATAGCGGTTGGGCTGCTGGGCTCACTTGATCTTATCAGCAACCGGTTTGCTGATACCCTGATTATGGGTGAACTTGCGCTTGATGGTTCATTGAGAAGAATCAACGGGGCGCTGCCGGTGGCCATGATGGCAGCAAAAGAGCATATTAAAAGGCTGATTCTTCCATTGGCCAACGCACCCGAAGCGGCCGTCGCGGTCTGCGCATCAAACGGCAACGCCATCGAGGTCTATGGTGTTGAAAGCCTGAATGAAACTGTAGCTCTTTTGGCTGGTCTTATTCTCCCAAAACCGGTGACCGTCAATGTGGCAGAGCTTTTTGAGGGAGTACAGGAGTATCCGGTTGATTTCGCCGATATCAAGGGGCAGGGCGCTGCAAAAAAAGCGCTGGAAATTGCTGCTGCTGGCGGCCATAACGTTATTATGATAGGCCCGCCAGGGAGCGGCAAAACCATGCTTGCAAAAGGGTTGCCCGGGATTCTTCCGCCTCTGGGCTTTGACGAGTCGCTCGAAACCACCAAAATCTACTCGGTCGCCAACCTGCTGGAAAAAGATCACCCGCTTATGGTCAGGCGACCTTTTCGCAGCCCGCATCATACAACGAGCAATGTTGCGTTGATCGGCGGCGGAGCAACAGCAAAACCAGGAGAGGTAAGTCTTGCACACAACGGTATTCTTTTTCTTGATGAACTGCCGGAATTCAGCCGCAATGCTCTCGAAGTGCTCCGCCAGCCGCTTGAAGATCGTGAAGCCATCGTCTCCAGAATTGCCATCACCACAAAATATCCCGCTGGCTTTATGCTGATTGCCGCTATGAACCCAAGCCCTGCGGGGGCACTAAAAGATCGTGACGGCAATCTGACTGCCCCGCCAAAAATAATTCAGCGATACCTTGCAAAAATATCTGGCCCACTGCTGGACCGTATTGATATTCATATCGACGTACCGAAAGTTGAGAACTCCGACCTGTTTGCCTTGCCCCTTGCCGAAAACTCAAGAACAATCCGCCAGCGGGTCATATCCGCCCGAACTATCCAGCAGAGACGATTTGCCTCAACGGTATCACCGAAAATCTATACCAACGCCCAAATGAACACACGACAGATCAAAAGCTTCTGCCGTCTCGATCGAGAGTCTTCCCAAAAGCTGATGGATGCCATGAATCGCATGAACCTCTCAGCACGGGCGCACGATCGAATCATCAAAGTCAGCCGCACCATTGCCGATCTTGACAGCTCCGAACAGATTAGCATGAAACATCTCATCCAGGCCATTCAGTACAGAAACCTTGACCGCGATTTCTGGAGTTTTTGAACTGATAGTTACAAGCTCATGGCCATTCTTGTGGCGGAGTGAAAGGTGCTGCCGGTCAAAAAAAACAAAACGACTGAAATTTTTTTCAGTCACTGTCATATATTGAGCAAAAGCTAAGGCTTCAAGTCGGCTATTGAAATCACTGCTTTAATCTTTCCCGCGTTAAGTTCAACACCGCTTGATGCGACGTTTTTTGAGCATCTTTTCCCCGCTGCTTGCGGCAGGGCGATTTACTTAACGGCACAACTCTATCGAAGGAAATTACTTATGAATGAAAGAGGAAAACTTGGTTATGCACTGATGCTTGCAGGATCCCTCCTCACTTCCAGTCCAGGCTTTGCTGCTGAAACGTTCACAACGCGTATGAACCGCCTTGAAAGGGAGCTGGCTGCGCTAAAAAATGTCATGAATGCACAAAGTCAAGCTCCAAAAGTTATTGTAGAAACTCCAAAAAAAAGCGAGGAGGTTTCCTCTCCGCTGGTTTCAACCTCCTCCGGTACGAAAATTCAATTCTACGGCTTTGCCCGTTTTGATGCGTCCTATGACAACGGAAAGATCTATCCGGGCAATATCGCCCTGTGGGCATGGCCTGAAAATCAAAACCGCCATGACGGGGAGTGGAACCTGACCGCTGGTTCATCCCGGCTGGGCCTGAACCTCAGTGGCCCGGACACTGAAAAAATCAAACTCACTGGCACTATCGAATTTGACTTTCTTGGCGGCGGAACTGAAAACAACATGACTCCACGAATGCGCCATGCCTATTTCAAGGCATACTGGCCCGCTTCTGATTTCAGCATTCTTGCCGGGCAAACATGGGATCTCCACTCTTCGTTAATCCCTTTTGTCGATGACTCTGCGATTATGTGGGCATCGGGCAATATTGGCACTCGCCATCCCCAGGTTCGGCTCACCAAAGGATTTTCAGTTGGAGAGAAAAGCCATGTTGAGATAGCCGTTGCTGCAGCAAGAACAATCGGAGAAAAAAATAGTGTACCAGATCCTCAAAGCCTGGGTTACAATACCGATCCAGGAAAGGATGCTCAAATGCCGACAATGCAGGGACGCATAGCCTTTTCAGCCCCTCTTCTGGTGCGTAATCAGCCCGCAACGCTTGCATTTTCAGGCCACTACGGCCAGGAGGAGTGGGATACCGATACCTCAGGCACTCATACAACGCTTAACTCATGGTCAGGCAATGTTGAACTGAGCTTGCCTCTCTGCAAAAAAATGGCATTTGCCGGAGAATATTTTACCGGAGCAAATCTTGACGACTACTGGGGTGGTATCGCCCAGGGGATCAACAACTTCTCCATTGCTGATCTCCATAAAATTCGTGCATCGGGGGGATGGGCAGCCCTCAAGTATGGAGCTAACACCTCAACATCCTTGAGTGTTGGTGGAGGCATAGACAAACCAAATCAGGATGATCTCGCACTCAAAGCCCGCTCTCAAAACCGGGTGTTCTTTGCAAGAGTGCTTCACAACATCACGCCGAGCTTGATCCTTGGCTTCCAGCTTTCTGACTGGAAAACCGACTTCAAGGGTTCTGGTGAAAGTGAAATCATCCGTGCCCAGAGTTCATTGACTTATAAATTTTAGCTCTTCAGCACTTCTTGATCTCTGTCTCCATGCTTTCCTGATCGCAGGGGAAGCGTGGAGATCAGTTAATAATAATCTCACAAGGCATCACTGCAAGGAGATGAAGCTGACCTGACTCCCCCAGCATCTCATAAAATTCCTGCATGGAAGTGAAGTGCTGACCTGGAATAACCTCCCTGAGCACCTGCTTTTTGATGGCAACGACTACTCTGTCAGAGAAACTGCTGCTTTTTCCATCAAAAAGCGATGCAATCCAGCTTTTCTGCAAAGGATAAAGAAGAAGTTTCGGCTTTTTGCCTGGTTCAATTTTTGCGAGAAGCTGTGCTGCCTGAATTGCATCAAAAAGCCCACCCATACGGTCAATCAGACCGGCCTTCATGGCGCGGCTTCCGGTCCAGACATGGCCACCGGCAACAGAGTCCACAGCCGCAACCTGCATTTTTCTTGACGCAGCAACCTTGCCGATAAAGTCCTCATAAACCTCCCCTGAGGCTGCAACAAATTTTTGATACGCCTCACCCTCAAGCGGTTTGAACGGAGTATTGGCATCAGCGTAGCGACCTCTGGTCACAACATCACGTTTTAAGCCGATCTTTTCGGCAAGCCCGCTGATATTGGGCCTCAGGGCATAGACGCCAATGGAACCGGTGATGGTCAGCGGCTGAGCAAAAATAGTTTTTCCTGCCAGAGCGGTCATATACCCACCCGAAGCAGCCACACCCGACATGGAGACAAGAAAAGGTTTTTTCACGGCCGCCGAGTCAAGTATCTGAAGCATATCGGCCGAAGCGAGCGCATCACCGCCAGGACTGTCAATACGCAGCACAATTGCTTTAACGTTTTTGTTCTCCAGAGCGGCATCAAGGGAGCTTTTCAGTGTCTGCACATCCACCCCCTCTCCAAGCTCTCCAAGAGAACGAACGATAGTACCCGAAAGAGTAATAACCGCAATGGCTTCATCGGTCGTTGATCTCTTCGGCCACGTCACTGCTGCGCGATACTCTGCCGCAGAAACATAGGCCTCATTATCGCTGGAAAGCTCTTTGCCGGTTATTTTTTTTGTCAGTGAACGCTCTAACTCCCATGATGAGGCGACAGCATCCACCAGCCCGAGCACTTTGGCCCTGTTGGCCGAAAGAAGTGCCTCATTGTTGATCATTGCCTCGAAGGCGGAACGGCTGATGTTCCGCCGTTTCGAAACCGTGGTGAGATAAGTATCATACACCTCATCAAGCAAGGCATTAGTCTGCTCAAAGTGCTCTTTGCTACCCCCTGTTCTCACGTATGGTTCAATACCACTCTTGTATTTTTTCCACTGTGCGGCCTGAACCTGGACCCCGATCTTTCCCAAAGGGGTGGAATAATAGAGAGACTCCGCTTTGAAACCATCAAGATGAAGATAGCCCCCCCGCTCAACAATAATAGTATCACATGCCGAAGCAAGAAGGTAGTCGCTGTCTTCGGCAGAGTGAAGAAGGGCGGTCACTTTTTTACCCCCTTTCCGAACCTTTTCAACCGCATCACGCAATTCAGCAATCTTGGCGGGAGTTGTCTGTAGCCCTCCAATATCCAGCAACAGCTCTTTTACCCGTTCATCAGCAACAGCATTGTCGAGCACAAAAAGCAGCTCCTGAAGCGAGAGTGGGCCCCGCGACGGGATGAACGGAAGGGATGAACTCTCATTACGAATTTCATCAACCCCGCCACTGAGGGGCAATACCAGCACAAAACGGTCGGGAAGGGAGCGGGAAGAGCGAAGCCCCCAAATGAGCCCGACAACAATCAGGGCAGGAATAATTATCAGGGCAAGACACCCTTTGCGGAGACAGCCGCGCCGCTTTACTGGCAGAGAGTTATTCATAGAGGAGACAGCTCACCTGGTGCCCGTTATTGTTGAGAAGCTGAAGTTTTGGTGTTTGATGTTTGCACTCTGCTTTCGCAACCAGACATCTTGTATGAAAGGCACAGCCACGAGGCATATCCAGCAGAGCCGGCAAATCGCCATTCAATAAAATCCGCTCCTTTTTTGCTCCAAATTCCGGGTTGGGAATAGCAGAGAGAAGTGCTCTGGTGTAAGGGTGCAGGGGATTGGTATAGAGTTCTGTCGATTCCGCAATCTCAACAATTTTACCAAGATACATGACAGCAACACGATCAGAGATATACTCGACAACCGACAGGTCGTGAGCAATAAAAAGATAGGTCAACCCCATATCACGCTGAAGATCCTTGAGGAGATTGATAATCTGCGATTGGATAGAGACATCGAGTGCCGAGACCGGCTCATCGCATATAATAAACTTCGGATTGACCGCAAGTGCCCGGGCGATGCCGATGCGCTGTCGTTGTCCTCCTGAAAACTCATGAGGGTAACGGTTACTGTACTCCCTGTTCAATCCGACAACATCAAGCAGTTCCGTAATACGCTGGCGTGCAGCTTCACCACGGGCAATACCATGCACCAGCAACACCTCTTCAAGTGTCTGACCAACCGTCAGACGCGGATTAAGCGAACCGAAAGGATCCTGAAAAATCATTTGCATCTCTTTGCGAAGAGAGCGAAACTGACGATTACCGATACTGGAGATCTCCCGACCCTCAAAAAAGATTTTGCCATCCACAACCGAATGGCCAAGACGAACAAGCGCTCTGCCCAATGTTGTTTTTCCACAACCTGACTCACCGACCAACCCAAGTGTCTCCCCCCTGAAAACCGTAAACGACACTCCATTGACCACTGGAACAGGGAGAGATCTCCCCATCATCCCTCTTTTTTTTCCGGGAAACTGTACCCGCAAGTCGCTGACCGACAGTAACTCTACCTTATCCTTCATCTGCTCATGAACGCTGTTTATCGTACTTTTATTATTATACTAAAACCATCATCAATCTACATAAAACCTTTTGTTCAACCACCACCTTCCCTGTGCCAACCGAACCATCACATTCTGGAATACTGTACGTCGTTGCAACGCCGCTCGGCAACCTTGAAGACATTACCCTGAGAGCAATAAAAACCTTGAAGCAGGTTGGAGCTATCGCTTGTGAAGATACGAGACGCGCCTCAATTCTCTTGAACCATCTTGAAATTTCGGGCAAAAAGCTGATCAGTTACCACAACTTTAACGAGCCAAGGGCAATTGGCCAGATTATTCTCCTGCTTGAAGATGGTGTGGATGTGGCTCTCATCACCGATGCTGGAACTCCCGTTATCAGTGATCCTGGCTACGCGCTGCTGCATGCGCTGCATGAACGACACCTTCTCACGATTCCTGTTCCTGGAGCAAGTGCGCTTACAGCGGCCCTATCGGTCTGTCCACTTCCTGTCAACAATTTCTTTTTCGCAGGCTTTCTTCCTCACAAAAAAGGGCGAAAAAGTCGTCTTGAATATCTTACCGGACTCCAGGCCTCTTTTGTTGTCTACGAATCGCCCTACAGAATTATCAAGCTCCTTGACGAAGTGAGCAATCTCCTGCCTGACGCACAAATTTTCATTGGACGAGAGATGACAAAGATCTATGAAGAGTATCTTACCGGAACCATTGAGGAGATACGTCAACAACTTGTCGATGGAAAGACAAGAGGAGAGTTTGTGGTTATTGTCCATCCATCAGGGAAAAAAACAATACAATCAGAGGAGAACCATGCAGATTATCACTGAGCCCGCAGAGATGCAGGTCATCGCTGAAAAGCTTCGCCTGAACCGCCAGCTTATCGGAGTTATCATGACGATGGGGGCGCTGCACGAAGGGCATCTTAGCCTTGTGAAACTTGCCCGTGAAAGCGCTGGAACTGTTATTCTCACCATATTTGTCAACCCGATCCAGTTTGGCCCTGACGAAGACCTCCACCGTTACCCGCGACCTTTTGAGCAAGATGTCGCTCTTGCCAGATCAGCCGGAGTTGACTATCTCTTCGCCCCTGAAGCCTCTAGCATCTACCCTGACCATTTTCAGACAACACTGCAGTGCGGGAAGCTTGGTGAACACTTTGAAGGAAAGCAGAGGCCTGGGCATTTCAATGGAGTGGCGACGATCGTGAGCAAACTGTTCAATATCACGAAACCACATCGCGCTATCTTTGGAGAAAAGGATGCACAGCAGCTCGCCATAATACGCCAGCTTGTGACCGATCTCAATATGGACATCACCATTGTACCAGCCCCAATTGTAAGGGAAGAAAATGGCCTGGCAGTCAGTTCAAGAAATATTTACCTTTCAAGTGATGAACGCCACAAAGCGGGCATCATTTACCAGGTGCTATGCCATGCTGAAAAACGGATGGCAGGAGATGAAAAAAACCTTCAGAGCATTGCACAAGAGGTTGAGGAGATGATCAGCTCCACTCCCGGCTGCCGCTGTGATTACGTCATTTTTGTCGACGAAAAGAGCTTTGAACTGGCTGAAAAGGCTGAACAGGGCAGAGAGTACCGACTGCTCATCGCAGCCTTCTGTGGCAACGTCAGACTTATCGATAATGTCAAGATTCGAGCATAACAGCAAGCTGAGAACAATGTACTGGAAGAGATTTTTTATGTTATATTGGCTTACTTGCGAATTGCTTGACGAAAACCGGGCAACATTTTTATCACTCTTTACAACACAATTTTCATGATTGTTAACAAAGCAATTGATCTTGGCCAAGGTAAGGTAATCTCGATTGAGACCGGCAAAATGGCAAAACAGGCCGATGGAGCGGTGGTAGTCCGCCTTGGCGACACGATGGTGATTGCAACGGTTGTATCAAGCAAAAAGACACCTCCCCCCAACCAGGACTTCTTTCCGCTCCAGGTTGAATACCGCGAAAAATATTCGGCTGCCGGCAAGTTTCCCGGTGGTTTTTTCAAGCGCGAAAGTCGCCCTTCCGAAAAGGAGATTCTTTCAGCCAGACTGATCGACCGGGCACTCCGCCCGCTTTTCCCTGACGGCTACCTCTATGAAACCCAGATTATTGTCACCGTTATCTCTTCAGACCAGATCAATGATGCTGATGTACTGGGCGGCCTGGCTGCTTCAGCCGCCATCATGGTCTCTGACATTCCCTTTCACAACGCGATGTCGGAGGTGAGGGTTGGCAGAATCAACGGGCTCTATATTATCAATCCTGATATCAACGAATTACTGGAAAGCGACATTGATATCTGTATTGGCGGCACCAACGACACCATCTGTATGCTCGAAGGTGAAATGAAAGAGATATCTGAAGCCGAGATGGTTGAGGCTATCCAGTTTGGTCACACGGCAATCAAAAAGCTCTGTGCCCTTCAAAGCGAAATCGCAGCAGAAGTGGCAAAACCACAACGCCCGTTTACACCACTCTCAATACCTGCGGAGCTTACGGAGGTGGTGCGCGGACTGTGCGAAACCCGTCTCAAGGAGCTTGCCTATACTCCCCTTGCCAAGGAAGAGCGTGCTGATCAGACAGCCCTGATCTATAGGGAAATCATTGCATCAACTATCGAGAACTTCAAGTCGACCATCAGCAGCGAAGAGATCGCTTCTGATCCTCAGAAAGCGCTCTGTGTCAACCAGCATATTATTGAAGAGCAGATTCATGCCGTTGAGAAAAAGGTGATGCGCCACATGATTCTTGATGACGCAAAACGGCTCGACGGCAGAGCGCTCGACCAGGTTCGGCCTATCAGCATTGAGCTTGGCATCATCCCGAGAGCCCACGGTTCAGCGCTCTTCACCAGGGGTGAAACACAGGCACTTGTCACCATTACTCTCGGCACCAAAAAAGATGCGCAATCAGTTGATACATTGACCAACAGCGCCGATAAAAAATTCTATCTCCACTACAATTTCCCGCCATTCAGCGTGGGTGAGTGTGGCAGACTTGGCAGTGTCGGACGCAGAGAGATCGGCCACGGCAATCTTGCTGAACGCTCCATCAAAATGGTTGCTCCCACACAGGAGGAGTTCCCCTATACCATCAGGATTGTCTCCGACATTCTGGAATCGAACGGCTCGTCATCAATGGCCTCGGTCTGCGGTGGAACGCTTGCCCTGATGGATGGTGGTGTTCCGATTAAAAAGCCGGTATCGGGTATCGCCATGGGACTGATTAAAGAGGGATCATCTTATGCGGTTCTTTCCGATATTCTCGGCAATGAAGATCATCTCGGAGATATGGATTTCAAGGTATCAGGCACCAAAGATGGTATTACCGCCTGCCAGATGGACATCAAAATTGACGGGCTTGACTATCATATTCTTGAAACCGCTCTTGAGCAGGCACGCCGAGGACGACTGCACATTCTCGGTGAAATGGAGAAGGCGATCTCTTCTACCCGTCAGGAACTTGCAAACTTTGCTCCAAAACTGACCACCATCAAGGTGCCGGTTGACTGTATCGGTATGATTATTGGCAAAGGTGGCGAGACCATCCGCAGCATTACCGAAGAGACCGGTGCCGAGATCAATATCGATGATGACGGAACCGTCACCATCGCCTGCTCCACCAGTGAGGGCACCAACGCGGCGCTTGCCACCATAAAAAGCCTTACCGCCAAGCCTGAAGTTGGAACCATCTATATTGGCAAGGTGCGCGACATTCGCGATGAGCTTGGAGCCTTTGTAGAGTTCCTCCCCAAGACTGACGGACTTGTTCACATCTCCGAAATATCGAGTACCACCAGGGTGACAAAGGTGAGCGATCATCTTAAGATCGGCGAGAAGGTAAAGGTGAAACTGGTGGATGTGCGCAAGGATCCACGCACTGGCAAGACCAAGTTTGCCCTCTCCATCAAGGCGGTTGACCAGGAGAAACCCAAAGAGAGCAACTAAATACTATCAATACTGAAAAAGCAGTACAGTTCACGCTGTACTGCTTTTTTGTTTTTCCCGGTCAATCACAATATACCCTCCAAATCTGCCCCCCTTTTCCGGTTTTGTCATCTTTCACTCACCATGAAAAGAGATCACCTCCACTATTTGTTTCATTTCAACGGTACTGGCCTGGATAAATAATTCAGAATTATTTTTTCGATTAGTACCGAAAACAGCCTTGGCGGGTTGCTTTGTTATGAGCTTATGCTTATAATGTTACTAAAGTTTTAAAGCAACTATTGTCACTACTCTTTATCATGAATAGCGAAATGATCGTGACGTTCGGAGGCGGGAAAAAGGTGAATGCCGACTTTAATGGCTTTACCATTCATACCGATCAGGCGGAATATGCTGGTGGAGAGGGTTCAGCTCCTGAGCCTTTTTCCCTTTTTCTTGCATCAATCGGAACCTGTGCAGGTATTTTTGTCCTCTCTTTTTGCCAGAGCAGAGGCATCCCGACAGAGGGCATCCGGCTTGTTCAATCACATTTTTCAAAAGAGTCGGGGAAGGGCATTGGAAAAATCGAAATCGCCATTGAGCTGCCACCGGATTTTCCTGAAAAATACAAGGATGCGGTTATCAGTGCAGCCAATCTCTGTGCGGTTAAAAAGCACATTATGGATCCGCCTGAGTTTATTGTTAAAGCAGTTACCCGGTAAAACCTAATTTTTCCAAACTCAGGCTATGACAACCAATCGAGCAGGACGGCCTACACTCTGCCGCTGTGTCCGGGAGCTACCGAAGGTAACCTGTTTCCAGCCCGAAGGGGTATCGCCCGACGTGCTGGAAAGCGTGATGCTGACTGTTGACGAGCTCGAAGCTATCAGGCTGGCGGACAAGGAGGGTTTATATCAGGCTCTGGCTGCGGTGCAGATGAATGTATCGCGCCCAACCTTTGGCCGTATTCTTGAAGCTGCCCGCAAAAAAGTTGCAGAAGCCATTGTTGGCGGCAAACAACTCTGTATCCAGGGGGGAGTTGTACGCTCTCTCTGTGACTCTTTTCCAACTAACCGTCCTGATATTTGTGTTTGTCCTGCATGCAGCTTTGAGCTGCCGCACCTGAAGGGAGAGCCTTGCAGAGAGACACTGTGCCCTCACTGCGGCGCATCCCTTAAACGGAAGGGTGGGTGCATCTCTGATTTACAGCCCTGATGGCTCTTTTTACTCTTTTATAATTTCTACACTTATCACTATGTCCGGCACCTGGAACAGTTCAGAAAAATTTAATCGCGAAGCCGCCGAGTGGGACGCAAATCCTCAACGCAGAGCGGTTGCTCTCACTGTTGCCAAAGCAATCATTACTGCAACAAGCCCGAACAAAACCATGCATGCTCTGGAGTTCGGATGCGGCACAGGTCTGCTCACCATGGAAATTGCTCCGTTGGTGAAAACCCTCCGGGCAATTGATACCTCCCGTGAGATGCTCGCCGTGCTGAAGGAGAAAATCAGAACATCGGGCATAGAGAGCATTGAGGCAAGCTGTATAAATCTCTCATCACTATCTGAGTGCGCTCTGCACAACAGCAGCTTTGAGCTGATTTACAGCAGCATGACGCTTCACCATATTGATGACACGGCAGGGTTTCTGAACCGCCTCTCCACTCTGCTCTCTCCCGGCGGCACTCTCGCACTGGCTGATCTTGACGCAGAAGATGGTTTGTTTCATGACGACCCGCTTGAAAAGGTTCATCACGGATTTGACCGGGCGAAGCTTGCTGCGTTACTGCATGGTGCCGGTCTTGAGGTGAAGTCGTTTGAGACCATATACACCTTCAACAAAACAAACAGAGCGGGCATAACAGCCGCATATCCGGTATTTCTTGTTACGGCAACAAAAAACAGGAATAATGAATAGACAAACACTGCCTCTCCTGGCAGGGCTATTGGCTCTCATCCTTTTGTCGGCAGGATGCAGCCGCCAACCTGAAAAGGCTGTTGATGTTGACGGCAACAGCTATCCGGCCATGCGGAGAGGCTCCATGCTCTGGACAGGCAAAAATCTTGATGTGGCACACTACCGGAACGGCGAGCCGATTCCTGAAGTACAGGATTCTGCCAAGTGGGCAACACTCACAACAGGCGCTTGGTGTTATAACGAAAACAGGCAGAAAAACGGGAAAACCTACGGAAAGCTCTATAACTGGTATGCTGTCAACGACCCGAGAGGCCTTGCCCCGGCAGGCTGGCACGTAGCCACCGATGCTGAATGGAGTGCACTCACTGAACTGCTCGGCGGAACTGAAAATGCCGGTGGAGCGCTGAAATCAGCCTCCGGCTGGAAAGAGGAGAGTACTGATGCCAACAATAAAAGTGGTTTTGACGCTCTTCCTGGTGGAGCCCGGCGGGATACCGACGGCCATTTCATGCCACCAGGTGAGTACAGCCGATTATGGTCTTCAACAGAAGTTACAGCCAAGAGTGCATGGTGCCGCTCGCTCGGCTACTTCGATGCCGCTTTGCGAAAAGGGAAGGCCAATAAAAATACCGGTTTTTCAGTCCGATGTGTCAAGGATTAACCAAAACCCATAAACAGCAATCTTGAAACAACTCCATAAGCCATATCCTTTTAACCTTTAATACCCACTGCTATGAATATCGACCGTATTGTCTTTGCCGTTGCAGGCTGTTTTGTGCTGTCAAGCGTTTTACTCTCTGTTTATCACAACCCGAACTGGCTCTGGTTTACCGGTTTTGTGGGAGCCAATATGTTTCAGGCGGCATTTACCGGCTTTTGCCCTGTTGCCAAAATTTTAAAGGCTGTTGGTGTCGAGTCCGGCCCAGTATTCAAGTGACCTGTTCACCATTACCTATTTCTCTGGCTCAATCACGCATGATTAGAGCAACATTCAGAAGCGTTGAAAACTTGGGGTATCCATGGCAAAAGTTGTCGTTTTAGGAGCAGGTGTAGCAGGACATACCGCAGCCTCTTTTCTCAAAAAGAAGCTTGGCAAACAGCATGAGGTTGTCGTTGTAACACCAAACCGTTACTATCAGTGGGTTCCATCAAACATCTGGGTCGGTGTAGGGCAGATGACTATTGATGACGTCCGCTTTGAACTGAAAAAAGTTTATAACCGATGGGGCATCATCCTTAAACAGGCCAAAGCTGTTGAAATACACCCGGAGGGAGATAGTGAAATCGGGAAAGGGTATGTGACCATTGAGTATACCGACAGCTTGCGGAATGGAGAGCGCGAGAAGGTTGACTATGATTTTCTGGTCAATGCAACCGGGCCAAAGCTGAATTTTGAGGCCACAGAGGGGCTCGGCCCCGAGAAGAACACTTTTTCCGTTTGTACATACGACCATGCGGCCCACGCATGGGAACATCTTCAGGACAATATCAAAAAGATGCAGGCTGGCAAGAAGCAGCGCATTTTGATCGGCACGGGCCATGCAATGGCAACCTGCCAGGGGGCAGCCTTTGAATACATTTTGAATGTGGCCTGGGAGATCTCAAAACGGGGTCTGAGTAATATGGCGCAGATCACCTGGATCTCCAATGAGTATGAGCTGGGTGATTTTGGCATGGCCGGTGCGTTTATTAACAGAGGCGGCTATTACACCCCGACGAAGGTCTTCACTGAATCCCTTATGGCCGAATACGGTATCAACTGGATAAGACGAGCCGGAGTCTACAAGGTTGAACCTGGCAAGGCTTATTATGAGACGCTGGATGGCAGAGAGTTGGTGCAGGAATTTGACTTTGCCATGCTCATCCCCCTATTTTCAGGAGCTGGTCTCAGCGCTTATGACAAGAGTGGTGTTGAGATTACCGAAAAGATGTTTTCGCCAAACAAGTTTATGAACGTTGATGCAAATTACGAGCCAAAACCGTTTGAGGAGTGGGAGGCTGATGACTGGCCCTCTCTTTACCAGAATCCTCTCTATAAGAATATCTATGCTCCCGGCATAGCCTTTGCCCCTCCGCATCCTATTTCCAAACCCATGGCAAGCCCGAGTGGTCGTCAGATATTCCCGACAGCGCCGCGTACCGGTATGCCGGCAGGGGTTATGGGTAAAATTGTAGCGCTTAATATTGCGGAACAAATTCATGGGGCCAAAGAGCATCGCCATACAGCCTCAATGAGCAGAATGGGTGCCGCATGCGTTGTATCGGCAGGGTTTGGCTCATTGGATGGACTCGGCGCATCAATGACCCTCTTTCCTGTTGTTCCTGACTGGGACAAATATCCTGACTGGGGCCGTGATATGAACTACTCTCTCGGAGAGGCAGGTCTTGCAGGGCACTGGCTGAAAGTAATCCTGCACTATCTCTTTTTCCACAAAGCAAAGGGTTATCCATTCTGGTGGTTAATTCCTGAATAACTGTTGTATAATGATAACATCAAACATGAAATACTATGGGCACCAATAAAGTTAAAGCATATTACGATGAAGCTTATCCGCCGGTACCATCAAAAGGGATACTCTATTGGCGGAAAAACCTGCTGTGGCAGCTTGTTCGATTTGTTGTGTTAAATGTCAAGATTATGAGGGTTGTCGTTGGCGGACACTCCTGACAACCGGTAAGGGGGGTATATTGTCAATAACCATCTATCCATTACCGGGAAAGAGTTGATCTTGTCGATAAGATGGAGAAACACTAACAGGAGAAGTATCATGAAAAAAGTTCTTTCCGTTTGGATTCTGTCCGGTTTGCTCTCAGGGTTTTCACCGGCAAACATGTCGGCTAAAGCATTGAGTGGTCAAGAGATTTTTAGCAGGAGTTGTAGCGTCTGCCATTCCATGGCTCCTCCTCCAAAAGCTGCGCCGCCGATTATACCATTAGCTGGTCGCTACCATCTGAAGTTCCAGACAAAAAAAGAGGGTGTCAATCACATCATTGCTTACCTGAAATCACCGAACAAGGACAACGCAATTGATCCTCAAGCCATTACCAGATTCGGCCTTATGCCAGCCCTCACTCTGCCGGATGCAGAATTACGCTCTGTCGCTGAATGGGTATGGGATCAGTACAACCCAAATATGGGAATGGGCCGAAGCGCGGGAAGGAATCAGTAACTCAGGATTAATGGTTGTGATGTCATGAAAAAATTATTGGTTGTCACTTTAGGGGGGCTTTTCACTCCCACTATAAACGCAGCGACTCCAATGAACAGCACGCAAGCTTTGACCATAGCCAACTGACTGCTTCAGCCCAGTGTATCAGCTTCCATAAACGGGACCAACCGGATGACACTCTGCACCGTCAGTTGCAGAGTGCTGGCTCTGAATGCCTCGCACCTCCCGGAAGAGTCGCCAACTGGAAAGTCTTCCGCTGCTACCTGAAATCAAAATGCAGCAAAGGACGTTAAAAGCCACGGAGAATCCTGCCAATTTAAAAGCAAAGCTGCAAAAAACAGGTGTAAAAATTATTTCCGAGGAAGGAAATCCCCTCTGTCAGAAGAGTAAAAAATATTTATCGTCTCAAAAATACTATTCTCTCTCTTTCCCTCTTTATGTTTAAATTCCCGCAACATTACCGGAGTATTGAGGGAATAGCAAAACAGGGGTTATTGAACAACTTGTGAAGTTTTCGCTGATCCTGATGTCACCGTCAGCACTTATAGTTTTTTAAATATTTAGTTACCCCGTTTTACCCGAAAAGAATACATGAAATACGATTTTTCCTCAATAGAGTCAAAGTGGCAGGCCCGATGGCAGGCAGAAAACAGCTTTAAAACCGGAGATGATTCCGCCAAGCCGAAATACTATGTACTCGACATGTTCCCTTACCCCAGTGGCACCGGGCTCCATGTCGGCCATCTCGAAGGCTACACCGCTTCGGATATTGTGGCGCGCTACAAACGCAGTTGCGGCTATAATGTACTCCATCCCATGGGTTGGGATGCGTTTGGACTTCCCGCAGAGCAGTTTGCCATCAAAACAGGCACACACCCGAAAATCACCACGGAAGAGAATATCCGCAGCTTCAAGAGCACGTTGCAGGCAATGGGCTTCTCTTACGACTGGTCTCGCGAGATCAACACGACCGACTCAGGATACTTCAGATGGACCCAATGGATTTTTCTGAAGCTTTACGACAGAGGACTCGCCTATATGTCGGAGGTGGATGTCAACTGGTGCGAAGAGCTGAAGACGGTGCTGGCAAATGAGGAGGTGGAAGAAAAAATAGCTGATGGCTATACCGTTATCCGCCGACCTCTCCGACAGTGGGTGCTGAAAATCACCGCCTATGCCGACCGCCTGCTTGCCGATCTCGACGAACTTGAGTGGCCGGAAAATGTCAAGCAGATGCAGCGCAACTGGATCGGCCGCTCAGAAGGAGTCGAGATTGATTTTGAGCTGCGATGCCATGATAAAAAACTGCGAGTCTATACCACAAGGCCGGACACCCTCTTTGGGGCAACCTATCTTGTTATTGCGCCAGAACACGCCCTGGCAGAAAAGCTTGCCACTGCACAGCAGTTGGTTGAGGTAAAAAACTATATCCGCCAGGCAAAGCTGAAAACAGAGCTTGAGCGCACCGGACTGCAGAAAGAGAAAACCGGTGTCTTTACCGGCTCTTACGCCATCAACCCCGCAACAGGCGAACCGCTCCCGGTCTGGATATCCGACTTTGTGCTGATCAGCTATGGCACAGGAGCCATCATGTCAGTTCCGGCCCATGACCGCCGCGACTGGGAGTTTGCAAAACAGTACAACCTCCCAATCATTGAGGTGATTAAAAGCCCCCATAATGTTCAGGATGCTGTTTTTGAGGATAAAAACAGTATCTGTGTCAACTCCTCCAACAGCGAAATTTCGCTTGACGGACTTGCCTGTGCAGAATCATTTGAGAAAATGGCAGCGTGGCTTGAAACGAAGAACGCAGGAACAAGAAAGGTGAACTACAAATTGCGCGACTGGATCTTCAGCCGTCAGCGTTACTGGGGTGAACCTATTCCCATCAAGCATTATGAAGACGGGACTCTTCGACCAGAAACCAATCTTCCCCTTCTCCTTCCTGAAGTGGAAGCCTATCATCCATCGTCCACCGGTGAATCACCCCTTGCGAACATTCCGCACTGGCTCTACGGAACGGATGAACACGGCCCATTCAGAAGAGAGACCAACACCATGCCACAGTGGGCGGGCAGTTGCTGGTACTATCTCCGCTTTATCGATCCTGAAAACAGCCGGCAACTTGTCGATCCCGAGCAGGAGCGCTACTGGATGAATGTCGATCTCTACATCGGTGGAGCCGAACACGCTGTCCTGCATTTGCTCTATGCCCGTTTCTGGCACAAGGTGCTCTTTGACCTCGGCGTGGTCAGCACAACAGAGCCTTTCAGGAAACTGTTCAACCAGGGGATGATTCTTGGTGAAGACAATGAAAAAATGTCCAAATCACGCGGCAATGTCATCCCCGCTGACCATGTTCTGACGCGTTATGGCGCTGATGCCGTCAGACTCTACGAAATGTTTCTTGGCCCGCTTGAACAGGTAAAACCATGGAACACCAACGGCATTGAAGGCATCAGCCGTTTTCTTGGAAAAGTGTGGCGACTGGTTTATCCCTCCTTCGACGGTGAAATGACCGCACTCTCCTCTGGATCAATACCCGACGAGTTGCTGAGGCGTATGCACAAAACTATCAAAAAAGTTGGCGAGGATACGGAAAATCTGAAATTCAACACCGCTATTTCAGAAATGATGGTCTTTGTCAACGAGCTGAACAAGAGTGGATGCAACAATCGTGAAACTCTGGAGACCCTGCTTCTCTTGCTTGCACCATACGCTCCACATCTTGCGGAGGAGCTGTGGGAGGCCATCGGTCACTCGACATCAATAAACCTGAGCTCTTTTCCCTCTTACGAGCCTGCGCTTGTCGAGGATGCGGTTTTGACCATAGCCGTACAGATTAACGGAAAGCTGAGAGGCACTTTTTTGGCCCCGGCAAAAAGCACAAAAGAGTTTTTGCTTGCTGAAGCAAAAAAAGTCGAAACTGCTCTCAGATTTCTTGATGGCAAAACAATTCTTCGTGAGATCGTGGTTATCGATAAACTTGTCAATTTCGCCGTAAAATAAGATTAAAAAGGTAAGCTGTCTTACGTGCATAGTGTTGCTGAAAATATTTTTTAAAGAAAGTGAAGCCAAAGAGAAGAAACTTGCCCTCAGGCTTTTAATGTCAACTTCAACTGATTATTTTCCATGTTCCCGAGTACCTGTGATGTGGGGCTTTTCTTTTTTCTCAACACATAAAATCTGGTATCAATGGCTACAGACGAAACAACATCCAACACTCAGCAAGAGACATCGATCAGCTCTGTAATGTCTGAAAAGCGGAAATTTCCCCCTCCGGCGGAGTTTTCGAAAAATGCCCATATCTCTTCAATGGAAGAGTATGAAAAGCTCTATGCTTTAGCCGAGGCAGATCCGGAGGCTTACTGGGGAGGAATTGCCGAACAGTTCCACTGGTTCAAAAAATGGGACACGATACTGGAATGGAACAGCCCCTACGCAAAATGGTTTAACGGTGGCAAAACCAATATCTGCTATAATGCCCTTGATGTCCATGTCAAAAGCTGGAGAAAGAACAAGGCCGCCATTATCTGGGAAGGTGAAGAGGGTAACCAGCGTGTGCTGACCTATGGAGAGCTGCATCGCCAGGTCTGCAAGTTTGCCAATGTACTGAAAATCGCAGGCATCAAGCCCGGCGACAGGGTAGCGATCTATATGGGCATGGTGCCGGAACTGGTTATCTCTGTTCTTGCATGCGCCCGTGTCGGAGCGGTTCATAATGTTATTTTTGCAGGTTTTTCAGCTCACGCCATTACGGAGCGTGTCAATGATTCACGCGCCAAGATGATCATCTGCGCAGACGGTTCGAGACGACGGGGTGGCTCCATCAACCTGAAAAACATTGTTGACGAAGCTATTGTCAACACACCTTCGGTTCGCAGTGTCATGGTACTCAAGGCAACCGGTGAAACTGTGCACATGCACGACGGCATGGACCATTGGTGGCATGATCTCATGGGTCTTGCGTCCGACGAATGCGAACCGGTGGAGGTAGATTCCGAGCATCCGCTCTTTGTACTCTACACAAGCGGCTCGACCGGAAAACCAAAAGGTATCCTGCACACGACTGCTGGATATATGGTCCATGCAGCAAGCTCTTTCAAGTACGTTTTTGATATCAAGGATGAGGACATTTACTGGTGTACGGCTGATGTAGGCTGGATTACCGGACACAGCTATATGGCTTATGGCCCTCTGCTCAACGGCGCAACCATGCTCATGTATGAAGGCGCTCCGAACTATCCCCAGTGGGATCGCTTCTGGGATATCATCAACCGCCATAAAGTAACGATTCTCTATACCGCCCCAACCGCTATCCGCGCCTTTATCCGCGCAGGAAACGAGTGGGTCACCAAACACAACCTCAATTCGCTCCGCCTCCTCGGCAGCGTGGGAGAACCGATTAATCCTGATGTCTGGATGTGGTACCACAAGGTTGTCGGACAGGAGAGATGTCCTATTGTTGATACCTGGTGGCAGACAGAAACCGGCGGCATCATGGTCTCACCTCTTCCTGGCGCAACCCCGACAAAACCTGGTACTGCCACTCGACCGCTTCCAGGCATTATGGTTGACGTTGTCCGAAAAGATGGCACCCCATGTGAACCCAACGAAGGTGGCTATCTCGTCATCAAAAAGCCATGGCCATCAATGCTTCGTACCATCTATGGCGACAACGAGCGCTATGAAAAAACCTACTGGTCTGACTTCAAGGACATGTACTTTACCGGCGATGGTGCCCGCAAGGATGAGGATGGTTATATCTGGATCATGGGACGCGTCGATGATGTGGTCAACGTCTCTGGTCACCGTCTCGGCACCAGTGAAGTCGAAAGTGCTCTGGTATCACATGAGGCTGTTGCAGAGGCCGCCGTTGTCAGCCGTCCTGATGAACTGAAAGGCAATGCTCTTGTTGCCTTCGTCACACTGAAAGATGAGTATGTCGGCGATATGGCACTTCGTGATGCGCTCCGCAACCACGTTGCCAAGGAGATTGGTCCCATTGCAAAACCCGATGAAATCAGATGGGCTGCAAAAGGGTTGCCGAAAACACGCAGCGGCAAAATCATGCGCCGCCTTCTTCGCGAGCTTGCCACAAGCAACGAAATCAAGGGAGATATCACCACGCTCGAAGATTTCGGCGTGCTTGAGAATCTTCGTGATCAGGAGAGTGACTAAGCCTCGGCTTTGCACCTACCATATTGAAACAAAAAGCGCAGCCTCTACTGCGCTTTTTGTTTTGTCTCCTGCACCATTGCGTCCCCGAATAAAAAAATATCAACTGACCCAGTTAAGCTTCCAGATAATGAAATTAAGATAGGATGCAAAACTCACCCACAAGAGATAGGGAATCAGGAGGTAAGCCGCAACGAGCGAAACTGCCCTGAATTGTACAATCGTCAAAACAATGGCAATCCACAAAAACGCTATAACCACTAACGCCATCACGGGAGAGTGAAGACCAAAAAAGGTGGCCGACCAGCCGAGATTGAGCAGGAGCTGCACACCAAAAACAACCAGCGCCACCTGTATCTGTTTTTTTTCGCCCCACTGCTCCACAACCAGAGCCAGTGAGGTACCCATAAGCAAAAAGAGTATCGTCCAGACAGGAGGAAACAACCAGTCCGGTGGATTCCAGGAAGGCCTCTTCAGCAAGGAATAGTACCACTCAGAGCCGGGCACCGGAGTAAAGGTGCTGCCGGCATAGGCAAAAACAAAACACAAGCCGATACACAGCAGAAGCGTTGGTATACTGAGTTTCATAAAAATTGGAATGAAATTGATAAAGCCTTTGAACTATGATGCCAACAAGGAACAGATATCAGCTCCTGTTAATTCCCGGAAACCACTCCGCAGAGAGTACCCCCCAGAGCATAACACGAGTCCTTTGAACTAAAATCCGCTCCCCCCTTATGTCAAACAAAGAAATAGTATATTGATTCCCACGACAACATCACAATTTTGAAGCAAATACATGAAACAGGAAAGCGAAGAGCTGCAAGTAGCCATCAACGCAGCACGGGTGGCAGGGGCGATTACTCTCGAAAAATTTGGCGAACTATCTCATCCCGAAATCCAGCTCAAGCAGTTCAAAGATTTTGTCACGGTTGTTGACAAGGCTTGCGAAGCAGCAATCAGCTCAACGATTGCCGCAAGCTTTCCTGACGACAGCATGCTCTGCGAAGAGGGCACCGTCATGAACGGTTCATCTGGTCGGACATGGATTGTAGACCCCCTGGATGGAACGCTGAACTTCATCCACTCTTTTCCTGTTTTTTCTATAAGCATAGCGCTACGCGACAGCAAGAACAAACTTCTTGCCGGCGTTGTCTATCAGCCGGCACTTGACGAACTGTTTACTGCTGAAGCTGGAGAGGGAGCATACCTGAACGGAAAAAAAATTGCCATATCAAGCCGGACAGACAAAGAGAGTTTTCTCATGGCAACTGGCCTTCCCTTCAGCCAGTACCACTACCTTGACTCCACCCTTAGTATGTTGCGCGATGTCATTCACGACTCTGCCGGTATCCGCCGCGCAGGCTCGGCGGCAATTGACCTTGCCTACACTGCGTGCGGACGCTTTGACGGCTTTTGGGAATTCAAACTCTCTCCCTGGGATTTTGCGGCGGGTGTCTTGCTGGTGCGCGAAGCGGGGGGGATTGTTACTGATTTTTCAGGAAACAGTGATATATTCAGGGGAGGAAGCATTCTTGCTGGCAGCGCGGTTACCCATCCACTGCTGCTTGAGAAAACGCTAAAACATTTCCAGAAAGAAGAGGTACTGGCGTACAACTCCGGTTCCTGATTTGAACAGGAAACACTTCTTTTGTATCTTGGCCACCAGCACGTTTTCTTGACATTACAATTTGCGTCTCATTTCCTGCCCGACAACCCGGCCAGGAGCAACGATTACACTATGCTCATTCATCAACGCTCGATTCAAAAAGAGGTCTCTCTCTGTGGCACGGGACTCCACACAGGTGAAAAATGTACCATCACGTTTAAACCTGCACCGGTAAATTACGGCTACCGTTTTGTCCGCACCGATGTCGAAAACAGCCCTGAAATACCAGCGCTTATCGATAATGTCGTTGATGTCCTGCGAGGAACCACCATTGCACTGAACGGCATCAAAGTACATACCACCGAGCATGTGCTTGGAGCCCTCTACGGTCTACAGATTGATAACTGCCGAATAGAGCTGAGTGGTCCGGAACCTCCGGTCATGGATGGAAGCTCTCACCCCTTTGCCGAAGCGCTTCTGGCGGCTGGCTTCAAGGAGCAGGATGAGCCAAAAAACTACCTGGTCATTGATGAGACCATTGAATACCATGATGCCGCAAAAAGCGTTGATATCGTAGCGTTACCTCTTGACAGCTTTAGAATCACGGTGATGGTGGATTACAAAAATCCTGCTCTGGGTTCACAGCACTCAGGCCTTTTTGATCTGGACAAGGAGTTTGTCAAAGAGTTTTCCTCTTCACGAACTTTCTGTTTTCTCAGTGAAGTTGAAGGACTTGCCAATCAGGGCATTATCAAGGGCGGGGATATCGACAACGCTATTGTCATTATCGACAAGGCCATGCAAGACGAAGAGCTTGCGGCGCTTGGGAAAACACTGGGCAAAGAGAATCTTCTTCTCGGCGAAAATGGCATTCTCAACAATCGCGAACTTCGCTTTGCCAATGAACCGGCACGTCACAAGCTTCTCGACCTTCTTGGCGACATTGCTCTGCTTGGAATGCCGCTTCAGGCACAGGTGCTGGCTGCACGGCCTGGCCACGCATCAAATGTTGAATTTGTTCGACAGCTCAAAAAATATGCCGATCGCAACAAACTGGCACGGCAGTACCAGCATGAGAAAAAAGCAGGGGTGATTTTTGATATCAATGCCATTCAAAAAATACTTCCCCACCGTTACCCATTTCTGTTGATCGATAAAATTGTGGAGTTTAAACTCGACGAAAGAATCGTCTCCATCAAAAACGTCACCATCAACGAACCTTTCTTCCAGGGCCATTTTCCCGGAAACCCTATCATGCCCGGTGTCCTTATCCTCGAAGCTATGGCACAGACCGGTGGCATCATGATGCTTAATGGCAATGATAATATTCAGGAAAGCGTGGTCTATTTTATGGGTATTGACAAAGCCCGCTTCCGCAAACCGGTTCTTCCTGGCGACACTCTTGTCATTGAAGCTGTTGTGACAAACCGCCGCAGAAACGTCTGTCAGTTTGATGCAAAAGCATACGTTCGGGGTGAACTTGCCTGTGAAGCCTCCCTGATGGCCACTATTGTGTCAAAAAACAAGTAAGTACCATTTATGAGGCGCCTGCTCAGAGCATTGATCTGGCGCTTCACAAACGGTTTTCAACACACTGCCAACAAGTTGTCAACACTCCAGACAGAGTGAGCCGAAGCATTACAGAACCATCAAGCGCTTTAGAAAAAATAAGTTAATACACAAAATCCAAGAATTTGCGTCTTCCTCTGTAAAGTTGTCAATAACTCTGCGGCTTGCTTTATGTTATACTCTGCGAAAGAGGCGGCTCCCCTCCCAAGGTGCAAGCTGGCTCAGGATCCATAATCCAAACCATTATGAATCCTGTAAAATCTTATACAGTATTGGGAAAAAGAGTACAATAGTGTTCCTGTCGAAAGGTATAAAAAAAGCGCCTTAAAGGGATAGAGTTTGAAAAAGGGATGAGGCCATACCATGACAATAAACAACATGGAGACGAAACCCACAGCCCATTTTCCCGGCCAGAGGGAGGTTGTTACAACAGAATGACGAAGTTTTACATATCCAGCGCCAATAAAAATCAAAAGGTCACGGAGGACAACAAAGAGGACAAACCATAACGGAAGCTGACCAACCACAAGAAAATAGATGGCGACACTTGCAAGACAGAGTTTGTCAGCAAGAGGATCAATAATTTTCCCCATTTCAGAGACCTCGTTGGTCCACCGGGCAACTCGCCCGTCAAACCAGTCGGTAAGAACAGCAAAAACCATGATGGTAATCGCAATCTTGAGATGACCATGATGATAGTAGTAGAGAAACCAGGGAATCAACAGTATTCTCAAAAAACTGAGAGAATTCGGCAGATTAAAGATACGACCTTCCACGATGATGCATTTAGTTATTGTGTCATATCAGCTCTTTGCAAGATATAAAACTTCCTTATTTGCTCACTGAAACTAACGGATAACCATCTTTGGAGATGCGGTGACAAACTGCGACCAACTTCCGCCCCCTTTCCGCTTTTTCCCGGAAGGAAAGCCCTGATCACGGCTTTCCCCCCGAAGCAGATCACACAGTGCGATACCCAGCGCATCGGTAACATCATAAGGTTTGGGGGGCTGAGCAATACGAAGCATACGCGCCACCATAAAGGCAACCTGCTCTTTACTTGCCGCTCCCCTGCCAGTAATCGCCAACTTGACCTCACGAGGAGCAAATTCATGCAGTGCAAGATGACGACTCATCGCAAGCGCGATCACCGCACCACGCACCTGACCCAGCTTCAGGGCTGATTGTACATTTCTGCTCAGAAACGCGGTTTCAAGAGCCACCCTGTCAGGATGAAAATCCACAATCACCTCCTCGAGCTCCCGACAAATCTGAGCTATTCGCTCAGGATGACTCTCTCGGGAGTGCAACCGTATTACCCCGCAAACAAGAAGAGAAAACCCGCCCGAATCATGACCAACAACGCCATAACCGGTATTCAGACTTCCGGGATCAATCCCGAGAACAACCATCATCTACTCGTTTAAGCTTTCCATAGCACTTTCACTGATCTCCATATTCGAATAAACCACCTGCACATCATCATTACTCTCCAGTGCATCAATCAGCTTGATCACTTTTCGGGCATCCTCCGCTTCAAGTTCAATATAGTTTTCAGGCACAAGATCATTCTTTGCATTCTCGTAAGTTATTCCTGCACTCTCAAGCATCTGTTTTGCGACTTCGAGATTCTTGATCTCGGTGGTAACGGTAAAATAGTCGTCACTCCCACCACTGAGATCTTCAAGACCAGCATCAAGCAACGTCTCTATCAGCAAATCCTCACTCGCGACTGATTTAAGAACATCCAGAGTGCCCTTGCGCTGAAACATCCAACTGACACTCCCGCTTTCACCAAGCGAACCATTATTGCGACTCATTATATGACGGAGATCAGCCACCGTACGGTTGCGATTATCTGTTGCTGTTTCAATAATCAGGGCTATTCCTGCAGGTCCATAGCCTTCATAGGTGATTTCATCCCATATAACACCATCAAGCTCCCCTGTTCCTTTTTTGATGGCTCGCTGGATATTATCCATCGGCATCGAGTTATCTCTTGCGGTATCAATAGCAAGTCTTAGACGAGGGTTGCCGGAGGGATCGCCTCCACCCATTTTAGCCGCAATAGTAATCTCCTTGACCAATTTCGTAAAGAGACTGCCCCGTTTTTGGTCAGTTGCGGCCTTTTTCCTTTTAATTGTTGCCCACTTGCTGTGTCCTGACATGATGAAATACTGCTGATTTGTTAATGCTCCGGTAACCTCTTCTATGATAATAGATTTATTTTCTTTAAATAAAACCAAATCAAAGGCTATTAGCGCAAGTTAACAACAAGAAAAAACAATGACAAACTTGATGATTGCCTATCAGGGTGAACCTGGTGCTTATAGTGAAATAGCCGCACTCAGAATTGGAGTGCCAAAACCATGCGAATCATTTGAGGAAGTCTTTGCCGCGGTCGAAGAGCGAAGTGTCGATTATGCCGTTATCCCGATTGAAAATTCACTGGGCGGCAGTATTCATCAGAACTATGACCTCTTGCTCCAACATCCTGTAACGATTGCGGCAGAAACGTTTGTGAAGGTTGAACATTGTCTGCTCGGCATCCAGGGCTCCTCGGTAGAGAGGGCGCTAAAGGTACTTTCTCACCCTCAGGCTTTGGCCCAATGCCGGAATTTTTTTGCTGTACACAGAGGACTCAAAGCAGAAGCAGCTTACGATACAGCCGGAAGCGCAAAAATGGTTGCTGCAGAAAAAGATGCAACAAAGCTTGCCATTGCCTCCAAACGTGCAGGAGAGCTCTACGGGCTGGAAATCATGAAAGAAAATTTGGCTGATGAAGAGTGGAACATCACCCGCTTTTTTTGCATTACGCACAATAAAAACCATCCCTCCCTGAAGCTCGTGGAAAATGAGACAAAACTTGATACGTCTCACTACAAAACTTCAATTGCATTTGCCCTTCCCAATGAACAGGGCTCGCTTTTCAAAGCATTGGCAACGTTTGCCATGCGCAATATTGATCTGACAAAAATCGAGTCGCGTCCATTCAGAAAAAAGGCTTTTGAGTACCTTTTTTATGTTGATTTTATCGGCCATCAGGAGAATCCGAATATTTATAACGCACTCAACCATCTCCGGGAGTTTGCCACCATGGTCAACGTGCTGGGAAGCTACGGAGTCGTTTCAGAATGAACAACCGTCAACTGGACTTTTTCTCCCATGAAGAAACGGCAAAGAAGGCTGATGTACCAGGGGTTAACAAGCACAAACCCTCGCTTTTTCTGATTGATGGTATGGCAATGCTCTACCGCGCCTTTTTCGCACTCCAACGTGCCGGTATGACAAGCGCTGATGGAATGCCAACTGGGGCGCTCTATGGTTTTGTGACGGCCTTACTGAAAATTTTTGAAATCTATAAGCCAGACTATCTCGCGGCTGTCTTTGACAGCAAGGAGAAAACCTTTCGGCACGATCTTTTTCCTGCCTACAAAGCCAATCGGGCAGCGCCACCGGAAGAGCTGATCATGCAGCTTGATGTGGTTTTTGAACTGCTGGATGCCTTCAACATTCCACTCATCAAAACTCCCGGCTACGAGGCAGACGATCTTATCGGCACCGCCGCAAAAAAGTTTGAAGATACCTGCCGAGTCTACCTTGTTACCCCTGACAAGGATCTTGCCCAGCTTGTCCATGACGGAGTAAAAATGCTCAGGCCGGGTAAAAACCAGAATGAGCTGGAGCTGTTGGGAAAAAGCGAAATTGCTGAACACTTTGGAGTTGTGCCTGAGCTTTTCACCCAATTTCTGGCGCTCACAGGCGACACATCGGACAATATTCCTGGAGCCAAAGGTATCGGCCCAAAAACAGCATCAACACTGCTCAATAAATTCCATTCGCTGCAGAATATCTACAGCAATCTTGACCACATTACCCCAAAAACAAGACAAAGCCTTGAAGATTTTCTGCCACGTCTTGAGCTTATCACACAACTGGTCACCATACGCACCGATCTGCACATTGACTTTACCCTGAAAGATCTTGCATGTGGATTTCCGAATCGCACAAAACTTGTGCCGTTGCTGCAAAAGCTTGGATTCAAATCCATTGCTTTAAGAATACCAACGATTTTTGAGGCTCTGTTACAAAACCCTTGTGGAGAAGAGTCAATCCAGGAATACCCGGTTGATCCGCCAGCAGAGATACAACCCGCGCTCCGTTCCCCCCAGGAGGGGGACTATACGCTCGTTGATACAAAGGAGAAGCTGGACAAGCTGATCTCGTCATTGCTCGGAGCTTCACGCATCGCTGTTGACACAGAAACGACCAGTCTTGATACCTTTGAAGCTGAACTGGCTGGCATCTCAATCTCCATTGAAGCGAGAAAAGCACATTTTATATCTTTTTCGCAAAATACCCTTGACAGAAATGAGACGCTAGAACTCCTTAAACCCCTGCTTGAAGATTCATCCCTTCCGAAAAGCGGCCAGAATCTCAAATACGACATCCTCGTTCTGAAAAAGTACGGGATTGATCTTTCGCCGGTTGGGTTTGACACCATGCTTGCCAGCTATGTGCTCAACCCTGAAGAGAAGCATAATCTTGATGATATGGCGGCCCGATATCTCGGTTATCGAACAACAACCTTTGATGAACTGGTCGGCACAGGAAAAGCAAAACTCCATATTTTTGACATTGATCCTGAAAAACTCTCAGACTACGCCTGTCAGGATGCCGATCTTGCCCTCCAGCTTGAAAGCCTGTTCCGTAAAAAGCTCAAAGCAGAAAAAGAGCTTCTCTGGCTCTGTGAAAAGATAGAGTTTCCTTTGGTCTCCGTCCTTGCCAACATGGAATACACAGGCATAAGTATTGATTCGGAACACCTCGCACAAGCCTCCACTCTTGCCGAAAAAGAGCTTGCGCTTTTGACTGAAAAGATTTACAGCGCTGCAGGCACTCCATTCAATATCGACTCTCCGAAACAGCTATCGCACATTTTATTTAACGTCCTTGGACTCCCCGCACGAAAAACAACAAAAACCGGCTTTTCAACCAATGTCGAGGTGCTTGAAGAGCTTGCTACCGCTCATCCGATGGCAAGTGACCTTCTTGAATACAGAAGCCTGCAAAAGCTCAAAGGTACCTATATTGATGCCCTTCCAAAAATTGTCAATCCCGTCACTGGAAGAGTACACACCTCGTTCAACCAGTTTATAACGGCAACAGGCCGACTCTCCTCATCAAATCCGAATCTGCAGAACATTCCGGTCCGCACACCGCTCGGCAAGGAGATTCGCCGCGCATTTATCCCGTCGAATCCTGAAAACTGGTTACTGTCGGCTGACTACTCACAAATTGAACTGCGCATTGCTGCGGAAATATCAGGAGACCTTCAGCTTATCGAAGCATTCCGCAACCGGGAAGATATCCACACTGCAACTGCCAGGGTGATTTTTGGTTTTGACCAGATTACCAGCGATATGCGACGCAAGGCAAAAGAGGTAAATTTTGGGGTACTCTATGGTATCATGCCTTTTGGTCTCGCTAAACGACTCAATATTCCACAGAAAGAGGCCAAAATCATTATCGATACCTATAAAGCAAAATACCCGGGCCTCTTCGATGCGCTCCAACGCATTATTGAAACAGGAAAAAAAAATGGTTACGTCTCCACTCTTTGTGGCAGACGCCGTTACATCCCTGACCTCAACAGTCGCAATACCAATGTACAGAAGGCAGCAGAAAGGGCCGCAATGAATACCCCGATTCAGGGTACCGCCGCAGACATCATAAAATGCGCAATGATCCTCTGCAATTCAAAAATGCGCGAAAAACAGATGCGCTCCGTTATGCTTCTGCAGGTTCACGACGAATTGATCTTTGAGACCTCCACGGCAGAAAAAGAGTCGCTGGCATTGCTTGTTGAACAGGCAATGATCGAGGCAGCAATAACTTGTGGCATTAAAACCGTTCCTGTCGAGGTCGATACCGGCTTTGGAAAAAACTGGCTGGAAGCCCACTAATCATTGACTTATAAAAAAAAGTTTTTTTATATTTGCCCAATAATTACAATGGTAACATCGTTGCCAGTGACACGCCATACAGATACTCCATGATTTCGACATATCAGTTTATAAGAGCGTCTGAAGAGCACCAATACCCGGAAAACTCTGGTGTAGGAGATCTCTTAAAAGTACGTCTGCTGTTCTCTGTCTCAATATTGTCTCTCCTGTTGGCTCTCTTATGGCCAATTGCACTGCGGGCCACTGAAAAAAAGAGGGCCGACAAAGGGAAAATAAAGTCTGAACAGACAAAAAAAGCGGAAGCGTTTCTGGCCAATGCAGAACAGATGATAGAGCAGATGATCTTGCAAATTGATCGCCAGAATGGCAATGACCCTGGAGCGGGAGAGTTGGCAGATAACCCCGATCCAACCTCGTTTGTGTCAAGCCTCCCCAACATTAAACCTGTAAAAGGTTCAATCACCAGCTCTTTTGGTTTGCGGTTGCACCCAATTTACAATCTCTCTCTTTTTCACCAGGGTATTGATATTGCCGCATCTGAAGGAACAAATGTTCAGACAACGGGTGACGGAATTGTAGCATTTTCAGGATACGACAAGGGGTACGGACAAATAGTCGCCATCAACCATGGTTACGGATATAAAACAACGTACGCACATCTCTCAAAACTGTTAGTACACCAAGGGCAGAGAGTGAGTCGAGGAGACATTATTGCACTCTCTGGCAACACTGGTATATCAACAGCCCCCCATCTGCACTACGAAGTACAGAAAGATAATGTTAAAGTCAATCCGACAGCATATTTTTTTAACGATACAACCCCTGAAACATTCATAAGCACACAAGGCAGTTCCCTGGAAAAGAGCGATAAACACTCATAACCTGAATAACTCAATCAATGTAATAGTATGTACTGGAATTTAGACCTTGCCCGTCATATAGCCGATGCTCCATGGCCTGTAACGAAAGATGAGCTCATTAATTATGCAAACAGGACCGGTGCGCCTCAACAGGTGATTGAGAACCTGTATGATCTTCCTGAAAGCGATGACATGTATGAAAGCCTGGATGAAATATGGCCTGACTACCCTACCGATGAGGAGTTTGGCTACGATGATGAAGAGCAATTAACATAGACGGAGAAAACGCAGGACAAAACGGGATTCATGTTTGGCAAAAGCTTTCATTCTTATCGTATTTATTGTCTTTTGTGCTTTGACGGTCCACAGCCAGACAGCAGAGGAGAGAAAAGAACAATCAGAGCAGCCGGCATACGTCAGCGACATTCGCTTTGCTGGCAATAAAGCGATCAGTTCTGATGAACTTCGGCTCATCATTGGCACCACCAAAAACAGATCCTTCCTTGGGCTTGGTCTGTTTGGTGGAGTGCACCGCCCATTCAATCCTGTGGAATTTGCCAAAGACATCTTCCTCATTAAAAAGCTTTATTCCTATAAGGGCTATTTCCAGACTGATGTCGATTACACCATTGCTCACAGAGGGAGCCGGGAAAAGCTGGATATTGATATTCTTATCCGTGAACATGAACCATCGAGAATAGATTCGCTCAACTATAACGGACTGGAACGACTTCCCGACAAGCTTAAAAAAGAGTATCTTAGCCAACAAAGGCTAAAACTCCATGAGATTTTTTCTGTTGAACGGCTCATTGAAGAGCGCGATCGTACAGTCTTTTTTTTCAAGGAGTACGGTTTTCCATTTTTTCATGAAGACAGTATCCGCATCAAGGTCGACACTGCCGCAACTCGCGCAGGAATCCTCTTCAGACTTAATATGCCGGAAAGGCTGAAATATGGGCCAATCCATGCGCTTGTCAAAGAACCTGTCAAAAGTGGGACGGCACCTGTCATAAAAACGTTTACGCATGACAAGATAAGCGGAAAAATTCTCGGCAAGCAAAATGTTGCTCCTGAGCTTATCTCCAGAGCAATTGAATTCCGGCCGGGAAACTTTACCCGCCAAAGTCTCGAACAGCTTACCCTCCAGAATTTTGGAGCAACAAATATTTTTTCTTCAATCTCCGTAACTCCGGACTCGGTACGTGCTGGCCAGCTCTACACAACTGTCAAGCTTGAAACAGCTCCCAAGCACCAGATTGAACCAAAGGTGCTGATGGATAACCGGTATGGACCTCTCTTCTTTGGAGCCTCTCTTGCTTATGAAAACAAGAACCTCTTTGGGGGAGGCGAACAATTCCGTACCTCTACAGAATATGGCACACAGGGCAGTTCCGACAACAGGGTACTTGCAAATCTTGACGCAAGCCAATACACAAAGGTAATCCCTTACGAATTCAGTCTGAAGAGCAGCCTTGTTTTGCCAGTACTCAAAAAAAGAGGAAGCTTTTACTCAACAACCGTCGAGTACTCAGCTACCAGACAACCTGTGCTGCTTGCAAGTAAAACTGGTCTGATCCGCGCAACCTATAATGCTCGATTGAGCCCATCTTCGCGCCTGAATTTTGATTTTTTTGAAGTTGAATGGGTAAATAAAGACTCCCTCGGTGGTTTTAAACAGCTTTTCAAAAAAGATCTTGCCGGTAATATCAGAATTAATCCAACAAGCGAGAGCGCAGTCAATGGAGCGATTGACAGCTTGATGAGCACTCATGTGAACCAGAGTTTCAGGCTGCGCCTCAACTCGACCAATCGGGCAAGCGTCATGCAAGAAAAAAGCATCTGGAAGATTGACTTGCTCCTCGAAGAGTCAGGAAGCCTTGCCTGGTTGATTGATACCTATATCGATACCCAACAGTATGCAGGATTTACCAATAAAGATCCACAGGTGCTGGGAATAACCTATTCACAGTACTTAAAGGTTGATACAGGGTTGGGGATTACCAAAAACATTTCACCGCAAGGTCAACTTGCTGCGAAGGGACGTATCGGCTGGATGATGCCCTATGGCAAAGCTGAATCAACACCTGAAGAGCGCAGATTTTATGCGGGAGGCTCAAACTCCATGAGGGGATGGCTCTACAACACTCTTGGGCCGGGCAACAGTACCAGTAAAGCTGCATCAAATTTTGGAGCTGATATAAAGCTTGAACTGAATCTTGAATACCGCCTGAAATTTTTTAAACTGTTCAATCAGTCTTCAGGAATAACTATTTTTACCGATGTGGGAAATATCTGGGATCGAACCGGCCCCTACTCGCTCACCTATAGTTCATTGAAAAGGGACTTTGCAATGGACTCTGGAGTCGGACTGCGAATAGGTTCCCCTATTGGTCCCTTTCGTTTTGATTTTGCCTATAAACTGCATGACCCTGCGGAGACAGATCCTTGGCGAATTTCGAAGCTGAACATAGGGAACTGTACCTTCAATTTTGGAATTGGCGAAGCTTTTTAATTATTTGACCACTTACTTTTTTTCACCATCAAGGACGCACCATCATGTCAGCACCATCCACGCTTCTTGCTCCATCCATTCTTTCGGGTGACTTCACCCGACTCTCCCACTCTATAGAGATTGCCACATCAACAGGCGCAGACTGGATGCACTGCGACATCATGGACGGAAACTTCGTCCCCAACATCACCTTTGGTCCCTTTATCGTTCAGGCCATTGCGGCATGCACCCCGATGATTATTGACACCCATCTGATGATTGCAGATCCTGACCGTTACATAGAGGATTTCGTCAAGGCTGGCTCACACCAGATAACGGTCCATCAGGAGGCCTGTCCTCACCTGCACCGCACCATTCAGTTCATCAAGAGCCTCGGCGCAAAAGCCGGTGTTTCAATTAATCCGGGCACGCCTGTATCAACGCTTGAATCTGTTCTACCAGATCTTGATCTCGTTCTACTGATGTCGGTTAATCCCGGTTTTGGTGGGCAGAAGTTTATCCCCTCTGCACTTGGAAAGATCGCGCAGCTTCATGATATGCGCCTGAAGGTAAATCCGGCAATGGTCATCGCCGTTGACGGTGGCATAACCGAAGAGAATGCGCAGGATGTGGTAACGGCTGGAGCCGACGCACTGATTGCTGGCACCGCATTCTTCAAATCTGCTGACCCTGCACGCACTGCTGCAAAAATCAGGGCTATGACCAGGTAATTGCATGAAGCTCGGGGCTGGTATGCAGCCCCTCACCTATCAGCACGGCATCAAACGATGCCTGCTCGATAAGGGCAATATCTGCGGCAGTTTTCATACCACTCTCTGCCACAGCAACAACCCCTGCGGGAATGAAGGGACGAAGCGCAGCCGATGCCTGAAGATCAACCGAAAAATCCTTTAAATTCCGGTTATTGACCCCGATTATCGAGGCACCTTTTTCAATGGCAATGTCAAGCTCCCCCCTGTCGTGCACCTCTACCAGCACATGCAGACCAAGGGATGCGGCCACCTTCAGATAATCTCCGAGCTGTACGGGCTCAAGCGCCGCCACAATCAGCAGAAGAGCATCCGCGCCAGTCAGGCGAGACTCAACGATCTGTAACTCATCGATAATAAAGTCCTTGCGCAGAACAGGGAGAGAAAATGATTGGCTCACCTGTTGCAGATAATCAATAGATCCCTGAAAAAAGGGACGATCGGTAAGCACCGAAAAAGCCGAAGCGCCAAGCGCCGCATACCCAGTGGCCATAGCAAGAGGATCGAAATCCTTGACAATGAGGCCTCGCGAGGGAGATGCTTTTTTAATCTCGGCAATAAGTCGCAACCCTCCCCCTGTACGCATGAGAGCGTGCCTGAAATCACGGGTCATCCTCAGCGAACCCTGCAACTCGTCATAACGGCGTACCGGATTGTCTCTCTTAAGCTCCGCCACTTCACGCTTTTTCTCCTCTAAAATCCTGTCAAGATAGCTCATGGCAAATCAGTCAGCAGCGGCCAGTTCACGAAGCTCATCTTCGAGCTCTACAATCTGGAGAATATTGTCAAGAAACCATGGGTCAATACCGGTTGACTGATGCACCTCATCAATGGTTGCACCTGCCTGAAAAGCATAACGAAGATAAAACACCCTGTCCGCTTTCGGTATTTTGATTTTCTCAAGGATATCCTCTTTAGCAAACTTTTTTTGCTGCGGGGTCATATCAAGCACATTCATGATGTCCTTGCCGTCAGAACCCAGCCCGGCGCGGCCGATTTCGAGGCCACGAAGCGATTTTTGCAGCGCCTCCCTGAAGTTTCTCCCAAAAGCCATCACCTCGCCAACCGATTTCATCTGAACACCGAGACGAGCATCAACATTTTTGAACTTTTCAAAATCCCAGCGAGGAATCTTGACAACACAATAGTCTATTGTGGGCTCAAAACTGGCCGGAGTTGTCTTGGTAATGTCATTAAGAATCTCATCAAGCCGGTACCCAACAGCAAGCTTTGCCGCCACTTTGGCAATTGGAAAACCAGTCGCTTTGGAAGCAAGCGCTGAACTGCGCGATACACGCGGATTCATCTCAATGACCACAATCCGACCATCACGCGGGTTGATGGCAAACTGGATATTGCTGCCGCCGGTCTCAACCCCGATTTCACGAATAATCCGTATCGAGGCATCACGAAGCTCCTGATACTGGCGGTCAGTGAGCGTCTGGGCCGGTGCAACGGTAATACTGTCGCCGGTATGCACCCCCATAGGATCAACATTTTCAATAGAGCAGACAATAATAACATTATCTGCCAGATCACGGATTACCTCAAGTTCATACTCCTTCCAGCCAATAAGACACTCCTCAACAAGCACTTCGCTAATGGGGCTCTCGGTAAGCCCTCTCCGAACCGCTTCATAGTAGTCGGCTTTCGTCTGGGCAAAACCTCCACCAGTGCCACCCAGCGTAAAGGAGGGGCGAATGACAATCGGCAGTCCAATCTCTTCCAGCGCCTCTTTGGCCTCTTTTTCATTACGGACAAAAAAGCCTTTCGCCATTTCAAGGCCAATTTTCTTCATCGCATCGCTGAAAAACTCACGATTTTCAGCTTTTCTGATGGCCCGAAGTTTTGCACCGATCAGCTCGACCCCGTTACGCTCCAAAATGCCTGACTCGGCAAGATTAACTGCAATATTGAGGGCTGTCTGACCACCCATCGTAGGTAGCAGAGCATCAGGTTTTTCACGTTCTATAATTTTTTGAACATACTCAGGAGTAATCGGCTCTATGTAGGTTGCATCGGCAAACTCTATATCGGTCATGATGGTTGCCGGGTTGCTGTTGACCAGCACCACTCGATAACCATCCTCCTTGAGCGCACGGCACGCCTGGGTTCCGGAGTAATCAAATTCACAGGCCTGACCGATAACGATAGGGCCTGCCCCAATCACTAAAATCGACTTGATATCTTCCCGTTTTGGCACTTTATTTCCGGGTTTAATACTTGGTGAGCTTTAAAAAAGGGTAATGTACAAAATAATCAAAGAGTTTTGAGCCACTTTGACACCAGCAGGCTACTCCACAACACGTATCTGCTCCTGGTGAAATCCCCCTGAGTGCCTGCGAAGCCAGGCGGTCACCTCTTTTGGTTCCCCGTTTATCAGCGAAATGATCATCAAGGTATGGCCTGCATGTGCAAAATCCACATCATGCAGTGAGGGAATGGCCGGGGTGTTAATATGGGAATGGTATGAACCAAGAATACGATAACCATATCGTGCTGCTTCACGCTCCACGTCCCGATACTCCTGGTGTGCAATTTCAAATCCCTGCTCCCGACCAAAAAAGAGACAATTTCTGCATGGGGCAATCTCGTGAACAATGTTCTCTATATTGCCTCGATGATCACTCTCCTGCGTTCCCACAAGCAGCCCACAACACTCATAAGGCAACTCATGAAATGCCTGCTCCTGAATAATCTCGAATTTACGTCTGGGTAGTCTCATATTACAGCCCCTTCGCTCCGATGTCTGTACGATAATATGCCCCCTCAAAGCTGATCTTTTCAACCACACGATAAGCGCGATCAATACTCTCTCGCAGAGTATCGCCAAGCGCAGTTACCGACAAAACCCGTCCGCCAGCAGTCACAAGCTGGCCTGCACTGATGAGCGTTCCCGCATGAAACAGATAGCTCTCATCCATTGAAGCAACATCAGTGGGAATGGTGAGAGACTTGCCCGTTTCATAGTCATCCGGATAACCATCTGAAGCAATCACAACCGTTGCTGCCGATTTCTGGTGCATCTCAAAGGGAACCTCATCCAGCGCACCATCAATGCTTGCCTGAAGGGCGGCGATGAAGTCACTTTTCAGAAGAGGAAGCACCACCTGGGTTTCAGGATCGCCAAGCCGAGCATTATACTCAACAACCGATGGCTCTCCGTTATCGATCATCAACCCGACATAGAGAAAGCCGGTATAGGCATAACCCTCTTGAGCCATCCCTTTCAGGGTTGGCTGGATAATCAGCTCCTCCACCTTCCGCATCACCACTGGTGTGACCAGTGAGGCTGGAGCATACGCTCCCATACCACCCGTATTTTTACCAGTATCGCCATCACCAATCCGCTTGTGATCCTGGGCAGGCAAAAAAAGTCGGTATTTGACTCCATCGGTCAGCACAAACACACTCGCCTCCAGACCCTGCAAAAACTCCTCAATGACCACCTCATCTCCTGCATGGCCAAAAATACGATTTTCAAAGATATCTGCGACCGCCCTCAGCGCATCCTCCTGATTCAGTGCAATGAAAACACCCTTCCCCGCACATAATCCACTTGCTTTGATCACCTGCGGATATGAGGTCTGAGGCTGCTTGATAAAGGTATTGGCGGCAGTGGCATCCCGAAAAACCTGGCAGGCCGCGGTCGGAATTCCATGGCGTACCATGAACTCTTTGGAAAAGACCTTGCTTGACTCAAGCCGGGCTGCTGCGCGAGTTGGGCCGACTATTTTTGCACCTGCGTTGCGAAACAGATCTACAATACCAAGTTCGAGCGGCTGCTCTGAGCCAACGATCGTCAGCTCAACAGCGTTCTGACGGGCAAACTCAAGCAAATCATCTATCGCTGTAGCTTTCAGCGCCACATTATGAACATTGCCGCCCATCAGCTCTGTCCCTCCATTCCCCGGGGCGACAAAAACTGCTGTCACTCTGCTACTTTTTGCAGCGGCCCAGCAGAGAGCATGTTCGCGTGCGCCGCTCCCTATAATCAAAACATTCATGACTTTTCCGTCGAGTTGATTCTATTCCCGTATGTGGTTTATCAACGTGGTTTGTTAAATTAAACCCAAGATTTTTATAACGCGGCAGGCACAAAATAAACAATTTTAAATTTATCCCTGTGCTCTCACTATCCCTGACGGCCAATTAGTCCTGAACGAAATGCCACTCTCTCCGATAATTTCCCGTCGTATCCTGCCTGTCGTCCTGAAGCTTCTCTATGCAAGCATCAGAATATCGATAGCGCCACCGAGTCAGGAGATGAAGCTGCATGATACGGGAACCATTTTTGCTTTCTGGCATGGAAAGATGATCGCTGGTTGGCTGCTTGCCCATACCCTTTTTCCGGCCAGAAAATTGGAAGCGGTTGTCAGCATGTCCAAAGATGGCCAAGCGTTGGCTGACACTCTTGCACAGTGCGGATTTTCCCTGATTCGGGGCTCCAGCTCAAAAGGGGGCGATAAAGTAAAAGATGCCATGCTCACTGTACTGAACGAAAATGGAATTGTAGTACTCACTCCCGATGGACCACGCGGGCCGGTGAAGCAGTTCAAATTCGGCACATTGCGACTTGCCTCAAGTAACCACTTTCCTCTGCTGTTTGCTGCAATATGCTACAGCAACACATGGAAACTCAAAAGTTGGGATCAATTTGAAATTCCAAAACCGTTCAGCAAAGCCACAGTCACACTCCACCTTCTGGAACTCCCGACATTCCACAGCGAAGAGGAACTCCAATCCTATACAATGACTCTTTCAGAAAAACTCAGCCATGAGTAATCGACTCTTCATACTACTCCGCCCATTTGCTTTTCTGTATTCCTTGATCGTACAGCTTCGCAA